>JADCDI010000001.1 GCA_020251025.1 Rhodobacter sp.
AAGCGCCCGCCGGGGGCGGGGCGGGCGCTGGCCGGGGGCTTTGGCCCCCGGCCGGTCCTGATCCCGGCGGGACGCTGTGGCAGGGGCGATGGCCCCTGCCATTGAAGCGTTGAAGGTCCCTTCGCCTCTCCGGGCGGGAACAGGAAACGCATCGCGTTTCCCCCGCCCGCGCGCGACGGTGCCCTGTAGACCGGCAGGTCCAGGAGAAACAGAGGCCAGCGCCCGACCCGGCGGGCGGGAAGCGCCCGCCGGGGGCGGGGCGGGCGCTGGCCGGGGGCTTTGGGCCCCCGGCTGGTCCTGATGCCGGCGCTTCGCTGTGGCAGGGGCGGTGGCCCCTGCCATTGCAGCGGTGAAACTGTTTTCGCCCCTGCGCGACGGTGCCCCGCAGAACGGCAGGTCTACGAATAGCAGAAGGCCAGCGCCCGCCGGGGGGGGGCGGGGACGGGCGGGTGAAACAGGCGGCGAGTGGCCGGGACGATGACCCCGGCCAGAGCGCGCGGAGCGCGCAGGATCTTCCCGCGTTCCGGTCAGTCAGCCCGTGGGGCTGGCATTCCCAAGGCACCTTGCCGGGGGCGGATCATTTTTCCCCTTCCGTGCAGGCCGCCCTTTGCCCTTGCGGTCACCACAAGACACGACCGGGTGGCACTTGCGACCCCTTGCTTGCGGGCAAGGGGTGGCTGGCGACCGCTATTCTTGCAGGTTTGCCTTTCTTTCGGCCGTACGGTCACGGAAATCCTGCTCCAGAATGGCCATGATCCAGTCATCATGCCATTGACCGCCGACCAGCGCAGACTGCCGCCCGATCCCTTCACGCCTGAAGCCGCAGGCTTCATGGCACCGGATTGCACGGATGTTGAAGGACAGGACCCGCAGATCGACCCGATGCAGGCCTAAGGCACCAAAAGCCCGCTGCAACACCAGGTCTATCGCCTTGCGTCCTATACCCCTGCCAAGATGGCGCTCATGGAACAGCCCGATGGCCAGTCTTGCACGGCTGTCGGCCTTGTCAGGGTTGTCCAGCCGGACTTCCCCAACCAGCTTGCCGTCTTCTTCGATGACCCGGGCGTTCGGGTGGTTCATGGTCCCTTGAAGCCAGCGTTCCGCGTGGTCGCCGGTCATGACATCTGGGGTGTCAGAGACAAACCCGTACATGCGATTGATCGCGGCGGAAATCCCAAGCGCCGCGCGCGCACCGGCATCAGTGGGAACAGGGGTTCTGAGGGAAAGCTTGCCTGTTTTGGGACCCGTTCGGGATTCCCCTTCGGCCTCAAATGCTCAGCCGGTCAGCACGACGTCTTGCGTCAGGGCCCGGCCGAGCCCCGCTGCCCCGCCTCTGCCCGCAGCAACGCCATCAACTCGGTCAGCGCCCTGACATAGCGCTCGTCCTTCAGCCTGCCGTCCGGGCCGAAGGCGCTCGATGCCTCTGCCACCATCACTTCCGGTCCCGGCAGCACGCGGGCGCGGAAGGGCACCATCGCAAGGCGCAGCGCGAACTGAGACCGGTCGCCGCCGCCGCGCCCGTCGGCGGCGGAAATGATCGCCACGGGTTTGTCCCGCCACGGACCGCCCTTTGTACGGCTGACCCAATCGAGGGCATTCTTCAGAACGCCGGGAAAGGACTTGTTGTATTCCGGCGTTGCAATCACAACCGCATCCGCCGCCCGGATCTGATCTGCCAGGGCCTGCACCTCGGGCGGGATGCCTTGCGCCTTTTCAAGGTCGCCGTCGTACAGCGGCAGGCGCAGGTCGGCTTCGGTCATCACCGCCGGGCCGAAGCTGCGCCGCGCCTCGGCCAGAAGCAGGCGGTTGGTGGATGCGGCCCGCAGGGCACCCGGTATTCCAAGCAGGGTCAGGTCAGTCATCAGGGGCTTTCATGCATGTCGGGTGGAATCTGTTGCGCCGCGCCGGGGCTTCAAGGCCGCGTCATATCTGCGCCAGCCCATCGCACAGAACCACCCAGGGCAGGCGTTCTGCACCGTGGTCATGGGCCGTGGGACGATAGCGGGCGGGATCGTCCAGCGTGGCGGCGTAGAAATGCATCTCGGCGGGTGCTGCTGTGCTGCGATAGGCCATCTGGGTGCCGCAGGTGCCGCAAAAGCGCCGCTCGACCCCGGGCGACGACCGGAACAGCGCCGGTTCCTCTGCCGTCCAGTGCCAGGCCCCATCCGCAATCGCAAAGAACGAGGTAAAGCCGGACGCCGTGGCGCGCCGGCAGCTTTCGCAATGGCAATGCATCTGCCACAGCGGGGCGGCGATGGCGCGGTAGGCGATGCGGCCGCACAGACATCGCCCGACGATGGGGGGTGTCATCCTGATCCTTTCCTTTGGCGGTATCTGGGCCGACCGGGGTGCTGCGGTCAAGGTCATCGGGTCCGTCCGAGATCACAAAGCGCCCGCGCCCGGGGAAGGGATTGCGCCCGGCGCATTCGGACCTTGTCCCAAGGGTGTGACAGAAGGCCCGCCACGCCCGCGCAAGGCCGGCCGGCCGGCCAGGTTGCCCGAGCATTTGGCAGGGGGGCAGAGAAAGCGATGACATCTGCTGACCTTTCCGGCCAGGGGAATGTTGGCGAAAAGGGTGGTGCTGCAAAGCCGGACAACTTGATGCAAGCAGCTTGATCTGCCACGTCGGGCAAGGCGGCCGGGCAAGGCGGCCTCCGGATCACCGGAGCGGGGCCGCGGCCCGCCGGATTGCGAAGTCTGAAATGGCGGTTTGCGCGCGCCCCGACCTGCCAGACAAAGGGGGCGGCCAGACCGGGCAAGCCGGTTCCTGCAGAAGGTCCAAGCCGGGTTATCGGCTTCGTCGGCCACAGGCATGGGCACAGGAAGGCGGCAGGGCACGTCCGGCTGTCGCCGCGCCTTGCGCACGACAGGGGTCATGCGGGAACGTGAAAGCGGTGATCTGCCGCCTGTTGCGCGGGGCAACCCCGCCAGGGGCAAGTCGGCCCCTTTGCGTTCGGCGCACGGGCCCTGAACGCAGCCCCCGCAGGTGACAGCCGGGTGCCGGGCACGCGTGCCGTCGGGACCCTGTCAGTCGGCAACCCCGGTCGGGCGGACCGAAACGCCGTCGCCAACCCGGTCACCCGGGTGAAGGATCACCTTGTCGCCGCTTTCAAGTCCGGACAGAACCTGCGCGAAAGCATCGTTGCGTTCGCCGATCCCAAGGGTCTGCAACCGCGCCCTGCCGTCGCGCAGCACGAAGGTTGCCCAGTCGGATCCCTCGCGGAACAGCGCCCCGACCGGGATCGACAGAACATCCTCGCCCCGCCAGGTGACGATGCGGGCAATGACACGAAAGCCATGGCCAAGAAGCCTTCGCTCCCTGTCGTCCCCGGTCAGCGCCAGAACGACCTCGACCCGCTGTTCGTCGATCCCAAGCGCGGAAACCCTCGTCACCGCCGATGGCTCAACTGTTTCCACCCTGGCGGTGATCGGCGGGCCGCCCCATCCGGTGATCAAGGCATCACTGCCTTCGCGGACGCGCACCGCATCGCGCGAAAGAATGTCCACGACGACCTCCATGTTTGCCGGGTCGCCGATTTCGATGATCGGTGTTCCGGGCAAGACGACCTGTTCGTCTTCGGTCAGAACGCGCAGGACCTTGCCGGACACCGGGGCGACGAGTTCGGCGCAGCAGCGTTCAACACCGCCTGTTTCATCGGAAGACAGCACGGCGCGCGCGCTTTCAAGTTCGCGCTCGCGCACGGCAAGGTTGGCACGCGCGCTGTCCAGCGCGGCAAGAGCTGTTTTCTGTTCCAGGAGGATGCTGTCAAGCTGACGCTTGGAGATGGCCGATTTCTGGTACAGAAGACGCGAGCGATCCGCCTCGGAGGATTTGAACTCGAGCGAGGCTTGCGCCTGCGCAAGCAGGGCATGCGCAAGCTGGACCGATGCCTCTGCGGCTGCGGCTGCGGCCTCGGCCACCGCCCTTTGGCGCGCATCAAGCAGGGCCGGGGCAGCCGGCCCGATCAGGGCGACGACCGTCTCGTTCGCCCTTACATCATCCCCGGCATGAAGACTGATCCGGTGAAGTTTGCCCCCCATGCCGGCGGAAACCGTGAACACTTCGCGGATGCGCGCCTTGCCTTCTTCCTCGATGGCTGCATCGATGGTCCGAAGGGCGATCTCACCAAGTTCGACATCGACCGGACGCGGCAGAAAGGCCCAGACACCCAGGCCAAGGGTGGTCACGGCCACAAGCAACAGGACCAGGAGGCGCATGTCTTATTCCCTTGTCTTCAGAACCCTGATCATGTCCAGCCTGTTGATCCGGCCCCTGACCAGCCAGGCCGACCCAAGTGCTGCGGCAAGCACGGCCAGACTGGCCGTCGCATAGACATCCCGTCCGATCACGAAGGGAACGCGGTAGAGATCAGACGAAAAGGCCGCCACCATCGCACTGGCGATGCCATAGCCGATCGCCCAGCCAAGCGGCTGTGCCACAATCACGACAATGGCCAGTTCCCCCATGAGAATTCCCGAAACCTCCCGCCGTGTGAAGCCAAGCACGCGGAGGCTTGCCAGTTCGCGGCCCTGTTCCGAAAGGGCGATCCTGGCGAAGTTGTACACAACGCCCACCGCGATGATCGTGGCCAGACTCACGTAAACCGTAATCATCACGGTGATGTTTTCGGCCAGCGTTTCCCTGAACCGCGTGACGGTCATGGATTTGAGCGTCACGAACTCTGTCCGGGGTGCCGCCTTGACGGCGGCAAAGAAGGCGTCTTGCCCGGCGGAATCGATCATCAGGTTCAGGCCCGAAACCAGCATGCCGTCGCCCATGATCCGGTTCAGCCCGGACAGATCAATCGCGGCACCGAGGCCCACATAGCCGATCGAGAGGCCGCTGACCGGCAGGGTCACCTTTGGCCGCGCCCCTTCAAGGAATTCCACCGTGACACGGTCGCCCGGGCGCACGCCAAGTGCCCCGGACAGGGCCTGTGACAGGATCAGGCCCGTTTCCGGCATTGACATCGGGCGCAAGTCAGGTGCCAGAACGCGCGACAGCCGCGGCTCCTGCGGCCTGCCCGTGACCGCCACCCGCCTGGACAGGCCGCGATGGCTGATCCGTGCCGGCACGGTGCGGAACGGTTCGGCAACAAGAACGCCGGGCAGACTGCGTCCGGCAAAGACCGCCCGCACAGGCCGGGGTGTGGCGAAGGCAATCAGCGCGTCCTGCCGTTCCGCCCGAAAGAAGGTGACATCGACCATCAGGTTGATCGAAGCTGTCGACCACAGCGACGCCACAAGGATCGCAACCGACATCGCCACGCCGAAGATGCTCAACAGCGTCCGGACAGGCCGATGGCAGAGATGGCGGGCAATCATGACGCCGGTCTGGCGCAAGCCGGGAAAGGGGCGGAACCGGCCGGGCCTGCTGCGAAAAGCGGGGGGTGCTGAAGGCAGCATCGCAACCGCAGGCGGCAATCGCGCCACTTGTCCGACGCTTCGCAAGGCACCGCCCACCGCAGACGTGACGGCGACAAGGGCTGCAAGGCCGTAAACCTGCGGATCCCTTGTGAAGACCAGAAAGGGGAACGAGAAGAAACGGGCATACATACCGGCAAGCCCCGCCCCAAGCCACGCCCCGGCAACAAGGCCGATGACAATGCCGATCAGGCTGATGCACAGGACAAATTCCAGATAATGCACAGACACCGCCCGCGAGGAATAGCCTATGGCCTTGAAAAGGCCGATCTGCTCGCGCTCCAGCGTGACAAGGCGCGACAGGGTCATGTTCACCAGCATCGCCGCGACCAGAAGGAAGATCGGCGGAAGAACCTTTACCATGGCGCTGAGCTGTTTCAGTTCTGCGTCAAGAAAGGCATGCGATATCTGATCTTTGCGTGCCGTTGCCCCCGTGCCGCCATAGCGGGCCGTCAGACGGTCAAGGTCTGCGATCACCCGGTCGGCCGGGACGCCCGGCAACACCTTCAGCACAACGTTGGAGAAGGCCCCGTCAAGGTTGAAGGCCGCCTCAAGTGACGCGCGCGGTGCCCATGCGATCCCGAAACGGCGCGGATCAGGCATCATGTCTCCGGGGCCAAGCGCATAGATGAATTCCGGCGAAAGGGCGATGCCCGTCACCAGCATCTGCGTTTTTCTGCCGTTCATGATCACGGTCAAGGGGGCACCCGGCCCCAAACCATGTGCCAAGGCGAAACCTTCCGAAAGCAGGATCTCGCGGTGCGACCCGGGATCGGGCATGCGGCCCTGCCGCAGGTACAGACGGTTGATCCCGGCCCCGCCCAGGTCGGGCAGCGAGACAACAAGCAAAGACCCCGGTTCAGCCATCCCGGGCAGATCCGGACGGGCAAGCTTCACGATGCGCGCTTCGGCGTCCAGCACCCCGTCAATTGCCTTGATTTCGGCAAGCAGGGCACGCGGGGCGCGGGTGACATCGGCAAACACATCGGCAAACCGGCTGGTGTCATAATAGCGGGCGCGCGTTTCGGTCAGTGACGAATAGGCCCCGTTTCCCAGGATGAGCGTGGCCACGCCTGCCGCCAGAACCAGGGCAATTGCCAGAACCTGCGCCCAGAGACGGCGCAGGTCCCTCAGGACCTTCCGGCGCAGGGGCGAAATCACCATGTGACCTCCGCCGGAACTTTCCGCGCGGTGTTGACGGTTTCTTTGGCAATCCGCCCGTCGGCAAAGCGGATGACACGGTCTGCGATTTCGCTGATTGCGGCGTTGTGGGTGATGACCAGGGTGGTCGCACCCATGTTCCGGTTGACCTGGGCCAGCGCCTCAAGAACCCGCACACCCGTGGCGCTGTCCAGCGCCCCGGTCGGCTCGTCGCAAAGAAGCAGTCCGGGATTTTTCGCAATCGCCCGGGCGATGGCCACACGCTGCTGTTCCCCGCCGGACAGTTGGGCCGGGAAGTGATTCTGCCGTTCGGACAGGCCGACAAGGGCCAGCGCATCATCGGCCGTCATCGGGTTGCGCGATATCTCGGTCACCAGTTGTACGTTCTCCCGTGCCGTCAGGCTGGGCACGAGATTGTAGAACTGGAAGACAAAGCCGACGTGATCGCGCCGGTAGCGCGTCAAGCCCCCCTCGTCCAGCGCGGTCAACTCCATATCCCCGAACCAGACCTGACCCGAGCTTGCCGTGTCCAGCCCGCCGACGATGTTCAGAAAGGTGGATTTCCCCGAACCCGAAGGCCCCAGGATGACGACGAATTCACCTGCAAAGGCCTGAAAGTCGACAGACCTCAGCGCCGGGACAACGACGTCGCCGGTCTGATAGACCTTGGAAAGCGCCTTTACACGCAGCACAGTCTTGGTTTCGCCGTCCACCCGCACACCTCTGCCGTCACTGGCAAGGATGGGGAAGGCTGACGGATGCGTCCATGACACAAGTCAAGTGACATTGCATTAAGGCGGGGCGTCAAGGCCGGGCTGAAACCGCGATCCGCCCGCTGGCCGGACATTGCCCTCGTCCCGATCCGGGGACAGGGATTGGCCCTTTGGCCGGGGGAAACGCGACCCGCGTTTCCCCCGCCCGCGCCGGACATTGCCCCGCAGACCGGCAGGTCCGGGAGACACAGAGGCCAGCGCCCGACCCGGCGGGGGCGAAGCGCCCGCCGGGGGCGGGGCGGGCGCTGGCCGGGGGCTTTGGCCCCCGGCAGGACAAGGGGCAGTGTGGCGCCGGGACAGGGGCGATGGCCCCTGCCACGATGCTCAAGGCGCACGCAGGTGCACGAGTTTCCGATGCTGTCCCGTGGAGTGGTGTAGCTTGCGCTGATCGTCACCGTGATGTTCGGCGCGGGCCCGCTTGATCAGGCTGCCGCTGCGGGCAAGCTGATCACAGGATCATCGCCCGTTGGCGCGATGGTTTCCAGTGTCATGTAGCGGGCGCGCTGGACAGCCCATTCGTCGTTCTGCTCCAGGCGCAATGCCCCGACGAGACGGACGATGGCATCGTCATTCGGGAAGATGCCGGCGCCGTGGGTGTGCCGCCTGATCTCGCCATTCAGCCGTTTGATCGGGTTCGTGGAATGCAGCCTGGCCTGCTGTTCCTTAGGGAAGGACATTCAGGGCTGCACGTCATGTCCGGCGTCATCCATCAGCGTGGCGAGCTTGTGCACCCAGGGCCATATCTGGTCGGCCACGGCATGCCATTGAGCACTGGCGGCCTCGGCGGTGTCTTGGGTGAAGGCGGTGGGGATGAAGGCGGAGACCACGCGGCGCCCGCTCTTGCCGTCCCGGGCAAGGACGTTGCGCCGGAAGTGGACGCGGCAGCGCCGCCAGGTGGCACCGAGAACCTTGGAGACAGCGGCCTTGATGCCTTCATGTGCCACGCTGATTGCCAGCTTCACACCCCGCAGGCCGCGTCGCGTGAGCTTGCAAAGGAACTCTGTCCAGATCGGCTCGGCCTCGGAAGTGCCGATTGCCCAACCCGGAACCTCGCGCGGCCCGTTGGTGTTCAGCCCGGTTGCGATGATGACGGCGACGGAGACGATCCGCCCGCCGCGACCGACCTTGAGGCAGGTGGCGTCGATCCAAAGGCAGGGCCAGCCGCCTTCGAGAGGTCGTTTCAAAAACGCCTTCACCTTGCCATCGATCTCTTTGCACAGCCGCGAGACCTGGCTCCTGCTGACCCCCGACATGCCCATCGCCTTGACCAGGTCGTCCAAGGACCGCGTCGGGATTCCCTGAACACAGGCATCCTGAATGACCGCGGTCAGCGTTCGCCCGCTCTCCCGGACCGTTGGCGTTCGCGGGCTCACTCTCCGCCATTCGGCGCGGCTCGAGGACCCCCGGAAAGCAGCTGCCCTTGCCGAGCTTCGGAAAGCGCAGCTCGACCGTCCCGGCGCGCCTCTCCCAATCCCTGTCGCGATACCCATTGCGCTGCACCAGGTGCGCCGGCTCCTTCCCGCCACAGGCCGCGCCCGTCACAGCGGCAACCTGCGGTTCCATCAGCCGCCCGGCGGCAAAGCCAATCATCCCGCGCAGAAGAGCGGCGCCAGGGGTCTTCCCGACGAGGTCGCGCAGGTTCACCATGTCGGTGGTCCTCTCGGTCTTGGGTTGGGGTCAAAAGACAGACCCTAACCGAACATCGCCGGTGACCACCTCACCCAGAAACTACATCACGCCCGAGGACATAATCGGGAATCCTGAATGTCCACAGGCCCCGGAATCCAGTTCCATCGACACCGCGACATCAAATCCCCAAATGCGATTCCCCTGACTGGCCGGCGCAAAGCCGGGCACTACCCTTGCGGGCAGCGGCTTGGGGCCGCAGATTGTGACGAGGGGGCAGTGGCATGGCCGATGGTGTGATCTACGTGGCAGAGGGTGGTGATTATCTGGACCTTGCCGTGCAGTCGGCGCGCAGTCTGAAGGCGCTGAATCCGGAAATCCCGATCGATCTTTTCACCGATCAGGCGATGGGCACCGGGCTTTTCGACAGCGTAAAGCCGATCCCTGGCGGCCCGACAGCAAAACTGGCCAGCCTGCCTGCGACCCGTTTCGACCGGACGCTTTATCTGGATTGCGACACCCTGTGCCTTGCGCCCCTGGATGACCTTTTCGAGATTCTGACCCGGTTCGAACTGGCGATTGCCCATGACGTTCGGCGCACGTCGGATCTGATCCGCGAGGGGGCCACCGAATCTCCGCCCTATGCGTTTCCGCAAATGAACGCCGGGGTGATGCTGTACCGGCGCTCAACAGTCATGCGCGGCTTTCTGCGGGACTGGCAGAAGGCCTATGCTGCGGCCGGAAAGCCGCGGGATCAGCCGACCCTTCGCGATCTGCTGTGGTCCAGCGACCTGCGGTTCTATGTTCTTCCGCCTGAGTTCAACCTGCGGCGCGTGACGGTGCTGGACGCGTGGGAACCGCTGGATGCCCGCCCGACGATCCTGCATTCGCACCGTTTGCTGCAGCACCTGCGCGGCGCGCCCGACCGGCTGACCACCCTGACCGAGATCTTGCCCGCAGAACGTCTTGCGCGGGCCGAAGAATGGCGCCGCTCCCTTGTGGCTGATCCGGCGCAGGGCGGCGATGCCGTGGCCGCCTATCACAGCGCGGAGGCTGCCCTGACCCGCCGGGAAAGGCCGTAAGGGTACGCAAAGACCACGGCCCTGCGCGACGGGGGCCAAGGCGGCAACCGGCCCGGCGGCCATGCGGGGCACGGTCGCGACGGAAAAGCGGGCCTGCCCCATGACCGCTTTCGATCCGGCATGCCCGGCCTGCCCCCCTGGCCGCCGGCACGGCCCGCGCAAGGCACCGGCCCGGCGGGTTGCCCTTGCAGTCGGGGCGATTGCGGCTAGCTTCGGCACCGGCGCGCAGGGGCGCTGGCACCAGCGGGCAAGGGGCCGGGCATGGGGTTCGACAACTGGGATGAAATCCGCACGGCCTTTCATGTGGCCCGCCTTGGCACGGTTTCGGGTGCCGCCGAAGCGCTGGGCGTGCATCATGCAACCGTGATCCGCCATATCGACGCGCTGGAAAAACGGCTGGGAACAAAGCTGTTTCAGCGCCATGCCCGCGGCTACACCCCGACCGAGGCCGGCCGGGACCTGCAGGCGGTCGCCCTGGCCACGGAAGACCAGTTCAGCCAGCTGGCCGGCCGCATCCGGGGCCAGGTCGATACGGTGACGGGCGAGCTTCTTGTCACCTCCATCGCCGGCGTCGCACCGCTTCTGGCCCCTGTCTTTGTCTCGTTCCAGGCGGCACATCCCGGCGTCAGGGTCTGCTTCATGGCAGACACCCGGGTGTTCCGGCTGGAATATGGCGAGGCGCATGTCGCCCTGCGTGCGGGGGCCATTCCCGAAGAGCCCGACAATATCGTCCAGCCGCTGGCGCGGATGCGCGCCGGTCTTTACGCCGCAAGGGCCTATGTCCGGGCCCATGGTGCCCCGGCCGGCGAGGCCGGTTTCGCCGGGCACCGCTTTGTGACGGTACATGGCGAGGCGCGGCGCGCACCGTTCCACCGCTGGCTGCGCGACCGGGTCAGCGACGAGGCTTTCAGCTTTGTCACTTCGGACAGCACAACGATGGCCGCCGCGATCCGCGCCGGGGCGGGGATCGGATTTCTGACCGCTCACGAGGCACAGAACGACCCGGACCTGATCGAGATCATGCCGTCGCGACCCGAGTGGGACGTCCCGCTTTGGCTGGTGACCCATGTCGATCTTCACCGCACACCCAAGGTGCAGGCCTTTGTCGCGCACATCAAGGAAGCTGCCAGAAGCTGGGACGCGCCTTGACCGGCCGGGGTGGGGCCAGGGGCGGGCATCTGGCGATGCGCGCCATTTCGGCGCTGACGCTGCCGGGCGCCGGCCGCTCCGCTTCGGGCAATGCAATCCGGGTCGGGGCACCGCATCCTCGATACACTGCTTGATGAACAAGGCGACTTGCCTGTCAGAGAGCCGGCCCGGCAGGGCGCTGAAACAGCAGCCCGACCGCCTGCCTGCCGGGAAACTCTTCCCGGTCCGGGGACAGGGATTGCCCCTTTCGGGCAGGACCCCGGAAACGCAGGTCGCGTTTCCTGTTCCCGCCCGGAACGGCGAAAGCGTTATCACCGCTTCAATGGCAGGGGCCATCGCCCATGCCACAGTGCAGCGCCGGGATCAGGACCGGCCGGGGGCCCAAAGCCCCCGGCCAGCGCCCGCCCCGCCCACGGCGGGCGCTTCGCCCCCGCCGGGTCGGGCGCTGGGCTATGTGTTTCCCGGACCGACCGGTCTACGGGGCACCGTCGCGCGCGGGCGGGGGAAACGCGATGCGTTTCCTGTTCCCGCCCGGACGGGCGAAGGCGCTGCCCCCGCCTCTCTGGCAGGGGCCATCGCCCCTGCCACAGCGCTGCGCCGGGATCAGGACCGGCCGGGGGCCTAAAGCCCCCTGCCAGCGCCCGCCCCGCCCCCGGCGGGCGCTTCGCCCCCGCCGGGTCGGGCGCTGGCCTCTGTCCCTCCCGGACCCGCTGGTCTACAGGGCACCGTCCCGCGCGGGCGGGGTAAACGCGGGTTGCGTTTCCTGATCCCGCCCTGCAGGCGGACCGGCTGCATTTTCTGCACCCTGCCAGATCTGCAAGGCTTCAGCCCGCTGTCTGCGGCCAGAAAGATACGGCCCCCCTGTGCTGCCGCCTGCACGCGCTGAAGGACATACCGCCTGGCGCACCAGCTTGCCCGACCACACGGATCAATCCGGCAGACCTGCCGCAGCCCAAGCCGCCGGATTTCCGCATCACCTTATCCGTTGTCCGGCCTGATCGAAGAAAAGCAGGTCTTCTGTCCGGAAGCGCGCTTCAAGCTTTTGGCCAGGGGCCAGTTCGCGTCCATTGTCCACAAGCGCCGTCAGAAGCCGTGCGGACCCCGCAGGGCGGGCATGGACAAGAGAGTCCGAGCCGAAATGCTCAACGATCTCGACCGTCACTTCCAGTGACTGGTCCCCGGTACGCCCCAGGACCTGCGGTCGCAGGCCAACGGTCACCCCGGCCCCTTCGGCAAGGGCCAATCCAGGCTCCGGACATCTGATCTTTTGCCCGTCGCATTCAGAGAGCATCAGATATCCGCCCTGCAGACGGGCGGTCAGAAAGTTCATCTTCGGGCTGCCGATGAAGCCTGCGACAAATACGGTGTCGGGATCGTCGTAAAGCTGCAGCGGGCTGCCCATCTGTTCGATCCTGCCGTCACGCAGGACGACGATCTTTGTGGCAAGCGTCATCGCTTCGACCTGGTCATGGGTCACGTAGATGATTGTTGCGCCAAGGTTCTTGTGCAACCGGGCAATCTCCACCCGCATGTGGACACGCAGGTCAGCGTCAAGGTTGGACAGGGGTTCGTCAAAAAGAAACAGCTTCGGGGCTTTCACGATGGCCCGGCCGATGGCGACACGCTGGCGCTGGCCGCCGGACAGCGTTGCGGGTTTGCGGTCAAGCCAGGGTTCAAGCTGCAGGATACGGGCGGCTTCGGCGACTTTGGCGGCGACCTCAGGCTCGGGCCGCTTGGCAGTGCGCAGGGCGAAGGCAATGTTGTCGCGCACCGACATATGCGGATAAAGCGCATAGGTCTGAAAGACCATCGCCAGATCACGGTCATAGGCCGGGGCATCGGTCACATCCCGGCCATCGACGAAGATGCGGCCTGAATCTGCGGATTCCAACCCGGCGATCAACCGCAGAAGGGTGGATTTTCCGCAGCCCGACGGTCCGACGAACACGCAGAATGCGCCGTCATCGACCACCAGCGACACGTCGCGCGTCACGATCTGTCCGGAAAAGCGCTTGGTCAGGTTTTCGATGCGAAGCTGCGCCATGTTCTATCCCTTGACCGCCCCTGCAACCATCGAGCCGCTGATCCGTCGGTACATCACAAGGCCCAGTACCAGCGGGGGCAGCGCGGCCACAACCATCACAGCCGCTGCGGTACCCCATTGGACTCCGCCGCCCGAGGTCGCAAAGAAGAACGAGGCCCCGACCGTCATCGGCACGGCATCGCGGGTGGTCAGAATCAGGCCGAACAGAAACTCGTTCCATGCCGTGATGAAACCGAAAACGAAGGTGGTGATCAGCGCGGGACGACACAGCGGCAGGACGACCTTGATCAAAAGCCGCGGCACTCGGGCACCGTCCATATATGCCGCCTCTTCGATCTCGGCCGGAATTTCGGCCACGGCGTTGACCAGCATCAGCAGCGCAAGAGGCAGATTGACGACGGCCAGGATCAGGCCCAGCCCCAGTCTGGTATCCAGCAGGCCGATGACCGAGTACATCATGTAAAGCGGGATGGCAAAGATGATCAGCGGCAGCGCGCGCAGGTTCACCACCAGCGGAAACAGCACGCCGCGACCGGTGCCGCGCCGCACCATCGCCCAGGCCAGCGGAAAGGCCACGATCATCGGCAGCAGGGCCCCGATCAGGGCGGCGACAGAGGAATTCCACAGATAGTGGTAGACATTCAAACGGTCGCTGACCGTCAGGACCGTGGCAAAGTTCTCCAGCGTCGGGGCCTTGATCCACAGCGAGGGGTTCCGCGACACCTCGCCCGGCGGCTTGAAGGCGGTGATCAGGGTGGCCAGCACGGGGAAGTTCATCGCGAAAGCTGCGATGGCAAAGACGATCCAGCGCAGGGTCAGGCGCGGCTTCATGGTGCCCGCCCCCGCAGCAGCCGCTGCGCAACGGAAAGAAGCACAAAGGCCGTGGCAAAAAGAAGGATGGCGGCCGCCAGTGCCTTGCCGATCTCGCCCCGGCGCAGAAAGCTTTCATAGATGTAGATCGATATCGAGGTGGTGGACCCGCCCGGACCCGCGCCGACAAGGGTGTAGATGTTGTCGAAAACCCGGAACCCGTCGATGAATCTGATGAAAAGCGCCACGAAGACCGTGGGCATCATCAGCGGCAGTTCGATCTTCCAGAACAGCCGCCAGGGCCGGGTGCCGTCAACCGCCGCCGCCTCTCGCAGGTCTTGCGGGATTGACTGGCAGGCGGTCAGGAACAGAAGGAAAGCGAAGGGAGTCCATTGCAGCGTCTCGGCCACGACAACGGTCTTGAACACGTTTGCCGGGCCAAGGAACGACGGGGACCAGCCAAACCAGCTGTAAAGGTAATGGGGAACAGGACCTGCGAATTCGTGTAGGACCAGCCGATACATCAGACCCATCATCGCCGGGGCCACAATCATCGGGATGATCAGGATGGCAACCGTCCAGCCATGCGCCCGGGCCAGGGGTGCCAGATAGACCGCAAGGGCCAGGCCCAGCCCGCATTGCAAAAGCGCCGTGATCGCCCCGAAGCGCAGGGAAAACCAGGCCGCCTGCCAGAAAGTCGGGTCGGCAGTAGCATCCCGGAAGTTCTTCAACCCCGAGAATTGTGGTGCGGTCAGCGTCTGAAAGCCGGTTTCGGAAAAGCCGTAGACCAGGCTCAGCACGGTCGGAAAACCAAGAACTGCCAGCAGGAACAGCACCAGGGGCCCGGCAAGCAGGGCGTTTTCGACAGATCGTCCCGGCGTCATGTCCACTCCTCGGGTCAGGCACGGGCAGATCATGCCGCCCGTGCCCGCTGCTGTCACTTCAGCAGATCCGTCATCGCTGCGGCGGTGTTCTTCAGCGCCGTGTCCAGATCCTGGGTACCCGCCCAGTAGCCGGTGAACTCCTTGGCCTGCGCTTCATAGACCGACAGCGCATTTTCCGAAGTGCCGCCGTTCATCACAAAGCCGTAGGTCGAGGCATATTCACCGACCTGAACCAGATCGGGCCGGTCAGCCACCAGCTTGGCCGCCGTTTCTGACGCAAGGCCCGGCGCACCGCCCGCCTTGGCGTAGGCAAGGGCGGCCTCTTCGGTGGACAGCCACTGCAGGAAGGCAATCGCACCATCCTTGTTTTCGGCGGCCTTGTTCAGACCAAGGCCCAGCCCATGAATATGGGTAAAGCGCCCGTCCGGACCGGCAGGCGGCGCGGTGGTCCCCGTCGCGGCCTGCGCCGCGGTCAACTCGCCCGCCGCCGCGTTCCATTGCACCATGGCCGCCACCTGGCCGGATGCATAGGCCGCATTCGCCTCGGCATATTCATAGGATGTGGAATCGGGCGGGGTCGCGCCAAGGTCAAACAGCATCTTGGCCTGCGACAGCGCGGTGCGGAAGGCCTCGCTGTCGACGGTGATCGCGCCCGTGTCATCCATCCAGTTGCCGCCATAGCTGCGCGGCCAGGAATGGAACACCATCATGTTGAACAACAGGTTCTTGGCCTGGATCACCGTGCCATAGCGGGTGGGGCTTTCGGGGTTGATCGACTGGGTGAAGTAAAGCGCGTTGGCAACGAAATCCTCCCAGGTCCAGTCGGCGGGGGCTTTGGGTTCCAGCGCTTTGCCAAGATGTTTCATCGCAATTTCCGAATACTTCGCCTTTGCGGCGTCATCGGCCAGAAGCGCGTCGATCAGGTCGGTGCGATAGTAAAGAAAGTGCAGCGACAGGTCGGTTGGCACGCCATACTGCTGACCGTCGAACTGCATGGTCTTGAGGACCGTATCGCCAAAGACGGCCCCGGCCTGGTCAGAAAGGGTGACCGGTTCCATGAACGGCGCATAGCGCCCGATCGAATAGGTGGCGATCAGGTTGATGTCAAAGGCGGTGCTGCCTGCGGCAAGGTCGACCTGAAGCTTGTCGAAGAAACCGTCGCGCGAGGTGAACAGCAGTTCAACCTTGTTTTCCTCTGCAAGATCTGCCTTGGCGTTGTAAAGTTCGGTCACGGCACGCAGGGCCGCTTCTTCGGGGCCGCCGGGCCAGCCGAGTACGGTCACTTCGGCATTGGCGGCACCGCCTGCTGCAAGTGCCAGCGCTGCGGCACCGGCGCGGAGACAGGTCCTGAAGGTCATGGGTTTTCCTCTCTGTTTGGTTGTCTTTGTCTTGAAAGATCGGCAATTCCGATGACGCCGGCATCCCTGCCAAGCGCTGCGGAGCGCAGTGTGGGGCGCACCAAAGGCTGCAGATGCGCCACCGCCCGGGCCACACGATCGATGTAGCCGGAAGCCAACCCGACACCACCGCCGATCACGGTGAAGCGCGGATCGAACATCAGTTGAAGGTCGTGGGCCAGCCGGGCAACCCGGCGCGCCGACGTCTCGATCACGGCATCGGCGGCGGCATTGCCGGCGGCGGCCGCCGCAAAGACCGCGCGCGCATCCGGCGGCAGACCAAGCCGCGCCCCCTCGGCAGCAATCCAGCGGCCCGAGGCACCATCTTCGAACCTGGTCCCGTCGCCCTCCGGCAGGGGCATGACCTGCCCGAAATGGCCCGCCACCCCGCCGCGCCCCTGCAGCAGACGACCGTTGGCAACGACCCCGCCGCCAACCCCTGTCGAGACGGTCAGGAAGACAACATCCTTGCCCTCGCCGGCGCCATGGGCAAATTCGCCCCAGGCCGCAGCCTGCGCGTCATTTGCCAGCGCCACCGGCACGCCCAAAGCCGTGCTTGCCGCCCGGTGCAAAGGAAAGCGTCCTTCGAAGGCCAGGGTCCCCGGATTGAGGGCGCGCCAGTGGTTGTCCTTGATCAGGCCGGTGACCGTCACGCCCGCGCTGGCGAAGCGCCCGGTCCAGGGCCGGGCAAGGTCGGCCATCTGGCGCACCCAGGCCTCGGGTCCGGCATCACGGTCGGTTGCAGCTTCGATCCGGTCAAGCACCGTCGCCCCCTGAACCAGGGCCACCAGCAGCTTGGATCCTCCCAGATCAACGGCCAGCGACGGCGCATCCTGCGTTCCTTTTGGCGCAGCACCTGCTGCCGCGAGGGCATCGGCGAACCATCCGGTCACATGTTCGGTGCGGGTAATGGCGGACCCCACGACAACGGCGTCCGCACCCGCCTGAACGGCCCGCGCCGCCAGGGCAGGGCTGTGATAGCGCCCTTCGGCAATCACGAAACCACCGGTCTTGCGCAGGGCTGTCACCAGATGCAGGTCCGGTGCCTCCGGAACCGGCCCGCCGGTATAGCCGGACAGGGTGGAGCCAAGCACCGCAACCCCCAGCCCATGGGCAGCGATGCCATCCTCGGGAAACGCGCAATCGGCCATTGCAAGGCACCCCGCGCCGTGGATCGCCGCCACAAGGCCGGCCCGGGGCACCGGACGATCACGGTCCGTCGCGTCAAAGGCGATGATGTCTGCGCCCGCCTCCGCCAGGGCCAGCACGTCTTCCTGCAAAGGCGTGATCCGCACGAAACTGCCCGGCACGTCGCGCTTGACCAGGCCGATGATGGGCACCGGGGTCAGCTTTCGCACCGCCCGCAGGTTTTCGGTACCTTCGATGCGCAATCCGGCAGCCCCGCCGGCCAAAGCGGCCAGAGCGAATGCGGCCACAATCTCGGGCCGGTCCATCGGCCCTCCGGGCACCGGCTGGCACGAAACGACAAGCCCGCCGCGCAATCTGTCAAGAAGTCCCGGCATGATTCCCCCTGCTTGCGCAAGGGTGCTGTCCGGCTGGCCGTTATGCAACAGAAACCCAACGGTTATGCACCGCTTCACCCGGAAAGCCCAAGCGGGCGCAACACATCATCCGGTTCGCACTGGCACCAGAGGTTGTGGCAGCTTTCTGCGGCATTCCCGCGCGTCACGTTGATGCCGGGCAGGGCGATCCGTTTCCATCCGGCCAGGGCGGGCGGCATGTACCTGGATTCCGGCGCGGCTGGCCTGCAACGACTTGGCAAGGGCGATGCAACCAGGACGACCTTGGTCACGACACCCTTTTCCTTAAGGCGGATCGTATCTTTCAGCGCGATCACGCCGAAGGGGTTCATGCCCGTCCCGGCTTTCGCCGGATCAACCCCCCTGCCGGTCTGCCCTGTCGCGCCCCGTCACGTTGCAGCCGATCACCCGTCTGGCCGGGACCAGGGGTTTTATCCCCTGTCCCTTGAAGTCAGCAAAACTGCCGGAAGCGCCCGGCGATGACATCCAGCACCTCGGCCGGATCGCGCGTCCACCAATCCCTGGCCGAAAAGATCTCGACCTCGCAAAACCCGTCATAGGTGGCCCCTTCTTCCACGGCCTGCCGGATCGCGCGCAGGTCGGCGACACCGTCGCCCATCATGCCCCGGTCTAGCAGCATGTGACGCGTGTTTTCCAGCCAGTCGCAAAGGTGGTAGCCCAGCACCCTGCCCTTCGCGGCGGCCAGGCTCCCGGCCAGGGTCCTGTCCCACCAGACGTGATAGACATCGACAGCGATCCCGACGTTCGGTGCGCCCACCGCTTCGGCCATCGCCAGCGCATCTGCCACGGTAAACAGGCAGGTCCGGTTGCCGCCGAACATCGGGTTCAGCGGCTCCAGCGCCAGCGCGACACCCCGTTCGGCGGCATAAGGGGCAAGCCGCGCCACCCGGTCGGCCAGACGCTTCTGCGTCTCGGCCACCCCCTTTGTGCCGGGCTCGGTGCCGCCTGTGACGATGGTCAGGACCGGCGCGCCAAGACCCGCCGCCATGTCGATGCTCGCGCGCGCCTCGTCATCCGTTGCGGGTGCCTCGCGCCCCACGAGGAAGGGCGTGCGACACAGGCCCGCAACCTGCATTCCGGCGGCCCGCACGCGATTGCCGATCCCGACCGCCCGCGTTCCGATCTCGCGCCGCCAGAACACGATCCCGCCATAGCCGCGCGCCGCGCAGGCATCGATCACGCGTTCGGGCGACCATCCGGCCCCGGCCCCGTCCAGGTTGTGGCCCAGGCTTGCCGTGTTCAGGGCCAGGGCCGGGTGGCCCTTCGTGAAATCCCTCACCTTACGCCCCGTAAAGGGCAAGGAGTGTCTTCATCCGGTGCACCGCAAGGCCGGGGTCGCGCAAAAGGCCGCAGCCATCCGCCAGGCGGAACGCTTCGGTGAAATAAGGCAGGGGGCGCATGGCCTGCGCGCCCCCCGGCATGATGAAATGATCCTGAAAGCCATTCAGCCAGGCCAGGAAGACGACCCCCGTCTTGTAATACTGCGTCGGCGCGCGGAAGATCAGGCGGGCCAGCGGCACGGTCGGGTCGAGTGTGGCGCGGAAGCCTGCCACATCCCCCTGCCCCAGCAGGCCCACGGCATGCGCGGCGGCCGGGGCGAGAGGGTCGAAGATACCAAGCAGCGCGTGACTGTAGCCCTGGTCGTCACCTGCAATCAGTTCGGGATAGTTGAAATCATCGCCCGTATACATCTTCACACCCGACGGAAGACGGCGACGCATCAGGATTTCCTTGTCCTTGTCCAGAAGGCTGATCTTGATCCCGTCCACCCTGGCCGCGTTGCGATGGATCACCTCCAGCGCCGTTTCCAGCGCATCCCCGAACCGGGGGCTGCCCCAGTAGCCGGCAAGGGCCGGGTCGAACATCTCGCCCAGCCAGTGCAGGATGACCGGTCTGTCACAGGCCGCAAGCACCCGGTCATAGACCTGCACATAGTCCGCAGGCCCCTTCGCAACCCGCACCAGCGCACGGCTGGCCATCAGGATGATCCGGGCATCCAGCTTCTGGATCGCCTCGATCTGCTCAAGATAGGCGCGGATCACGTCATCGATGCCGCGCGCATCGGCGGGGTCCAGGTGGTCAGTCCCGCAGCCGTTTGCAACCAGCGCATCCGGCAGGTCTTCCCGCGTGCGGCGGATCAGCTCCAACGCCCCGGACCAGTCCAGCCCCATGCCGCGCTGCGCGGTATCCATCGCCTCGGCAATCCCAAGGCCAAGCCCTGCCAGATAGTGGCGAAAGGCCATCGTCTTTGCCCAGTCCAGCGTCGCACGGCCCGACGGGTCGTTCGCCGTAAAGGGATCGGCAACCACATGCGCCGCAGAAAAGACCACCCGGGACGCATCGCGCCCCAGCCGTCCGGCAGAAATCGGGGTTCCTGTCAGGGTGTAGTCCGTCCTTCGCCCGCTGGCATCGGGAAGCGCGATCTTCATGACCAATCCTCTCAGAAACGCGGAACCAGAAGCCCGCCATCGGCGGCAATCACCTGGCCCGTCGTATAGGGAAGCCGCCCGGCGGCAAGGCTTGCGATGATGGTACCCATTTCCCCGGGCGTGCCGACGCGCGGCAGCAGCGTCAGCCCGGCTTCGGCCCGGGCGCGGTAGCTGTCGATGACCGGCGCGGTCATATCCGTGGCGATCAGGCCCGGCTGCACGTCGTAGACGTGAATCCCCTCGCGCGCCAGACGCACCGCCCAGGCTTTCGACACCATCGCTGCGGCAGCCTTGGACACGGCGTATTCCACGCGGGGTTCGGCCACGGCAACAGCATTCGACGACGTGATGTTGACGACGGCATGGAACACCTTCCGTTCCCGTCCGATCACCCGGCGTGCGAAGGCCTGGGTCAGAAAAAACGGCGCCTTGGCGTTCACCGCCTGACAGCGATCATAGCTCGCCTCCGTCACCTCCAGCGGGTCGCCCCGGCTCATCACGCCAACGCCCGCGTTGTTGACCAGCGTCGTCAGCGGACCCAGCTTTGCCTCGACCCGTTCAAGCGCCCCGGCATGGGCCGAAATGTCGGCAACATTCATCGGAACGGCCAAGGCATCGACCCCAAGGGCACGCACCCTTTCGACTGCGTCTGCCAGATCTGCATCATCGGGCAAGCCGTTCAGTGCGACCGCAAAGCCTTCGCGGGCAAGGGCCAGCGCCGCGCCAAGCCCGATCCCGCGCGAGGCACCGGTGACAAGCGCGACGGGCGTCATGCCCGCGCACCTTTCTTCAGCAATTCGCGTGCGATGATCATGCGTTGAATCTGCTGTGTGCCTTCGTAGATCTGGGTGATCTTGGCATCACGATAGAGCCGCTCCACCTCAAAGCCGCGGATATAGCCCGAACCGCCAAAGACCTGCACGGCATCCGCCGTCCGGGCAACGGCCATGTCGCCGGCAAAACACTTGGCCATGGAACAGGCTTTGGTCGCATCCTGCCCGAGATCGATCTTCGTGGCCGCTGAACGGACGAGCAGCCGTGCGGCCTCGATATCCTTTGCCATATCGGCCAGAAGCCACTGCACGCCCTGGAATTCGGCAATCGACTTGCCGAACTGCTTGCGGGTTCCCGCGTATTCAACCGCCGCCTCCAGCCCCGCCTGAGCAATCCCGACGGCAAGCGATGCGATGCCGACGCGGCCCTTGTCCAGAACGCTCATCATCATGTGAAATCCGCGACCGGCCTGGCCCAGCAGGGCATCGGCACCAAGCCGCACGTCGGTGAAGGTAAGCGCCCCGACCTGGGAAGCGCGCTGGCCCATCTTGTGTTCCTTCGGGCCGCGCTCGACACCCTGCGCGTGCAGGTCGACGATGAAGATCGACATGCCTCGGTTCCCGGCTTCTTTGTCGGTCTTTACCAGAACGAAGCCCAGGTCCGCAATGGGAGCGTTGTGAATCCAGATCTTGCCACCGTTCAGCCGCCAGCCGTCACCATCCCGTTGTGCCGTTGTGCGTATGCCCGAAACATCCGTCCCCGCCTCGGGTTCGGTGATGCAGTAGGCAACCTTCGTCTCCATCGCCAGGATCGGCGCCAGAAGCTTGCGCTGCACCTCGGTGCCGTGCTGCACGAGAAGGGTCGAGATCAGCTCGACCAGCCCGCACTGGTCTGCGACCGAAGCATAACCGCGCGACAGCTCCTCCATGACCACGGCATAGGTCAGCGTGTCGAAGCCCGGACCACCCATCGACTCCGGCACCCCGATCCCGAAGAGACCCAGTTTGGCCATTTCCAGGTAAAGCTCTTGCGGGAAACGTTCGTCGCGATCCAGCGCCTCGGCCATGGGGCGGATCACCCCGTCGGCGAAGCCGCGCGCCATGTCCCGCACCTGGACCTGTATTTCGGTCAAAACCATCTTCGCGCCCCTTAGTAACTATATGGTTACGTAATGGCGGGCCATTTCCCGGTCAAGCGATTCCTCTGATCATTTCCCTTGCCAGACCAAGGCACACCTGACAGTAATGCACTGATTGGTTACTTATGGGGGGGATGCATGCAGCCAAGCGGACTTCGCACCTTTGGCCGGTCGGGGCTGAAGGTTACAACCTTTGCTTTCGGCACGGCACCGGTCGGCAACCTGTTCCGGCCCATTGACGATGCAACGTCGGATGCGATGTTCCAAACCTCGTGGGACGCCGGAATCCGCTTTTACGACACCGCTCCGATGTACGGGCACGGACTGGCCGAGTTGCGCACCAGCGAGAACCTGCGCTGGAAGCGGCGTGACGATTTCGTGCTGTCGTCCAAGGTCGGGCGGCGTCTGGTCCCGGCAAGGCGCGAGACGATCGATTTTGCGCCCTGGACGCAAGGCGCGCCGTTCAGGATGGAGTTCGACTATACCTACGATGGCACGATGCGCACGTTCGAGGACAGTCTTCAGCGGCTGGCGCTGGAACGGATGGACATCGTTTTCATCCACGACATCGACGTTTTCACGCGCGGCAAGGACCAGCCAGAGGTCTTCAGGCAGGCCATGGACGGCTGCTACAAGGCGCTGGAGCGGCTGCGCGGCGAAAAGGTGGTCACCGCCATCGGTGTGGGCGTCAATGAATGGGAGGTCTGCCATGAGGCGCTGAAGCAGCGGGATTTCGACTGCTTCCTGCTGGCGGGTCGCTATACCCTTTTGGAACAGGAGGCGCTGGATAAGTTCCTGCCGCTTTGTGAACAGCGCGGTGCGGCCGTTCTGGTCGGGGGCGGGTTCAACTCGGGCATCCTGGCGACGGGGGCAAAGCCCGGGGCGAAGTACAACTATGCCCCGGCACCGGCGCATGTGATGGAGAAGGTCGCCAGGATCGAGGCGGTCTGCACCGAGTACGGCGTTCCGCTTCCGGCGGCGGCCTTGCAGTTCGTGGTGGCCCATCCGGCGGTGCCGTCGTTCTGTGCCGGCACGCGGACGGTGGAACAGCTCAAGCAGAACCTGGCCTGGTTCAGCCAGCCGATCCCGGCAGAGTTCTGGGCGGCCCTGAAACAGAAGGGCCTGCTGCGCGAGGATGCGCCGGTTCCGTCATAACCGGATGTTGCCTGCCGGCCGGCCTTCATGGCCCGGCCGCGCCGGGGCGGACAAGTGTTCCCAAGGGTCATGGCGTGATCGACCGCCTGCACGGCGGCGCAAAACAGCGACAGCAGAAACGGCCGATCCCCCGGCATCAAGGTGCGACATCCGCTTGGGCGACGCCATCGATCCCGCCTTTCGGTGCGCCAACCGCCCAGCCGCCAACCACCTTGTGCCGGGGATCGTCCAGGCCGGCATGCCGGACCTGGGACCCGCAAAGGTGGAACTGCAAGATACTGTTGAACCCCGGTGCAGCGGGGTTCCGGCAGACAGATTGTCAAAGTGCCGCAAGTTTTGCGCCGCGGCCCCGGCGCGCAAGCGCAGCGCCACATTCTGGCGGATCATCCCAATCCCTTCAGAAATCGGGTTTGCGCTTGTCGCGGAAGGCGGCAAGCCCCTTGGCCAGATCGGGCGAGGCTGCGGCGATGGTTCCGGCCAGCGCCTCGATCACGCGTTCCCGTTCCTCTGCCTCGGCGGCGTTGATCAGCATCTTGGTCAGTTCGGTGGCGCGGGGCGCGCGCGCGCGAAGCCGCCCGATAACCTGATCTGCGGCCGCAAGTCCCTGGCCCTGCGGCACAACCTGATCGACGATCCCCAGTGCCAGGGCCTGGTCGGCGGTAAAGACCTCTCCCATCAGGGCCATGCGGCGGACGACCTGCGCGCCAAAGCGGCGGACGGCGCGCTGAGTGCCGGACCAACCGGGAATAACCCCGAGGCCGGTTTCCGGCAAGCCAAGCTTCACATGCGCCTCGGCGATGCGCAGGTCGGCACAGGCGGCAAGCTCCAGCCCCCCGCCCAGGCAATGGCCGTTCAGCACCGCAATCACCGGTACCGTCAGGCGGGCGAGCGCATCAAAGGCGAGGTGACCGTCGCGCAGCCAATGACGGCCGAAGTCGTCCGGCGACAGGCTGGACCAGCTGGCGATGTCGCCTCCGGCGCAGAAGGACTTGCTGCCCTCGCCGGTCAGGACGACCGCGCAGACCCCGGCGCGTTCGATCTGGCGACATAAGGCAAGCAGCGCGTCGACCATCCCGGCATCAAGCGCGTTGTGCCTGTCGGCCCTGCGGATCGTCAGACGCGCCACCTTTTCCGAGATGGCAAGGTCAAGCCGGGGGTCGGTCACAGTTCAAGGCCCATCGGTTCGGGCCGGAACAGTCGCGCGTCCATTGTCTTGAGGTCCTTCGCAACGGCAAGCGGCGTTGCGGCCTGATCCAGCACATCGCGTTGCAGGTCAAGGCCGGGGGCGATTTCGGTGACCATCAGCCCGCCTTCCAAAAGCCGCAGCACACAGCGTTCGGTGACATAGGTGATGTCCTGGCCCTGCATCCGCGCGCGTTTCCCCGAAAAGCTGACCTGATCGACCCGTGGCACGATCTTGGCGATCCTGCCTTCTGCGTCGATGACCAGCTTGCCATCCCCGATATGCATTTTTGCCCCGGCATTGAAGCTGCCCGAGAAGACGATCTTGCGCGCGCGCGCGGTGATGTCGACGAAACCTCCGGCACCGGCGGTTCGGTGCGGTGTGGCTGACAGGCGGCTGACATTCACAGAACCTTCGGCGTCGATTTCAAGAAAGGACAGCAGCGAACAGTCAAAGCCGCCCGCCTGAAAGTAGATGAACTGGTGGGGAGAGGCGACGAAAGCCTCCGCATTCGCGGCGCAGCCGAACTTGAAATCCAAAAGCGGCACGCCGCCAACCGCACCCTGTTCGATGACCCAGGTGACCTTGCCGTGGTGGCCTTCCTCCAGCAGAATGCGGGGGACGTTGGCCGAAATGCCGAAACCGATGTTGACCGCCCAGCCGGGCCGCATCTCCTTCGCCACGCGGCGCGCGATGACTTTGCCGACATTGAATTCGGCCATGCGGAAGGTGTGAAGCGGCCGGAACAGCTCGCCCGAGATCGCCGGGTCGTAGGGTGTTGCGGTGGTCTGCAACTGGTCGGGCGCTTCGACAATGACGTCAACGAGGATGCCGGGGACGCGGACATCGTGCGGGCGGAAGGTGCCGGCGGCGGCGATGCGCTTGACCTGGGCGATGACGATACCGCCGGAATTACGCGCCGAGAGGGCCATCTCCATCGCGCCAAGGGTGGCCCCTTCGTGTTCGAAGGTAAGGTTGCCGTTCTCGTCCGCAGTCGTGGCGCGGATGATCGCCACATCCGGGCGCAGCGCCGGGAAGTGCAGCCAGGTGTCGCCGTCAAATTCCACCCGCCGGACCAGCGGGCTTTGGCGGGCCAAGGCGTTCATGGCGCAGCCGTCCTGTTCAGGATCAACGAAAGTGTCCATCCCGACCGTGGTAAGCACGCCGGGCCGTTTGGCCGCCCCTTCGCGCAGCATGTCGAAAATGATGCCCGAAGGCACGTTCCACGCCGCCACATCCCCGGCCAGGATGCGCTGCCAGATCAGCGGCGGATCGGCGTTGGTGGGACCCGAAGGGTAGGAACCGCCGATGATGCGCGTGATCATCCCCTTGTGGGCGATGTGGTCGACGCCCCTCGTGCCAAACATGTCGCCCGCAGCGATGGGATGGATGGTGGTCAACCCCCGGGGGGCACCTTCGGCAAGGAAGCGTTGGCCAAGCGCCTTGAGCACGTCATCAGGGCACAGAAGACCCGAGGACGAGTTCACAGCCACCACCGCCCCGTCCTTGACCAGGCGCGCCGCCCCGGCGGCAGACTTTACTTTGGACACGGGCTGTCTCCTTCCCGGTTGGCTTTTAGTAACTAACCGGTTATTAAGATAGCGAAGATGGCGGCCCGGGATCAAGCCACTAATACCCGGTCGCAGGAACGAATTTCAAGGACTTGGACAGAAGGAGCGCCACCGGTGAACATCACTTTCCAGAAGACCCACCAACGCGCATTCGGTACGTTCCCGCTGAAGGGCGACGTTCTGCGTCAGGCGGTCCGCGATGCGGCAGAGGCCGGCTATCGCGCCTTCGACACAGCCCAGATGTACCAGAACGAGGCGGACACCGGCCTTGCGCTGGCCGGCTGCGGGCTGACGCGCGACGAGCTTTGCATCACCACGAAAGTCGGGGTCGAAAACTTCACCAAGGCCAGGTTCATGCCCTCGGTCGAGCGGTCGCTGAAGGAGCTGCGGGTCGATCATGTGGACATCCTTCTGCTGCACTGGCCGACGCCCGGCGGGGATATCCGGGAATCGCTGGAGCTCTTGCAAACGGCCAGGGATCGCGGGCATGCCCGGCATATCGGCGTGTCGAATTACACCGCCGCGATGATGGCCTTTGCCAAGACCGTGGTGTCGGACCCGCTGGTGACGAACCAGGTCGAGTTCCATCCGCTGCTGGATCAGACAAAGCTGTTGAAGGCGGCGAATGACACCGGCATTCCCTTGTCCGCCTACTCCTCGGTCGCGCGGGGCGAGGTGTTCAGGTATCCGCTTTTTGCCGAAATCGGCGCGGGCTACGGCAAGTCGGCGGGTCAGGTCGTGCTGCGCTGGATCCTGCAGAAGGGTGTGGCGATCAACACCATGTCGACAAAGGCGGCGAACATCCGTGCAAACTTTGACGTCATGGATTTCACCCTGTCATCGATCGACATGGCGCGGATCGACGCGATGACGGCCATGAACTGCCGGATCATCGGCAAGAACCGGATCCCCTACGCCCCCGACTTCGACTGAGGCGAAATCGGGGCGGCCTTCGGGGACCGCCCCAGGTCACGCATCGGCCGGGAGGTGGCCTAGCGGTTGCCGCGGATCAGATCTGCGGCCCGCTCGCCGATCATGATCGACGGCGCGTTGGTGTTCGATCCCACCAGCGAGGGCATGACCGAACTGTCGCAGATGCGCAGCCCGTCGATGCCCCGCACGCGCAACTGCGGATCGACGACGGCCATGTCATCCTTGCCCATGCGGCAGGTGCTGACCGGATGATATGAGGTGCGGCCGTACTGGCGGGCATAGGCCTCAAGGTCGGCCTGGGTCCGCACATCCCGGTCGGGAAAGCGGATGTCCTTGATGAATTTCTGCAAGGAGGGCTGGCTGAAAATCTCGCGGCTGATCTTCACGCCCGTGGCGGACATCCGCAGGTCATCGGCGTGGCCAAGGAAGTTCGGGTCCACAATGGGCGTGGCTGCCGGATCGGCGCTGCGCAGCGTGACAGAGCCGCGCGCCCTGGGGCGCAGGTTATAGCTGTTCAAAGTGATGCCCGACGCACCTTTCGGTACCGAAGGCACCCCCGCCTCGGCCCCCGCGCCACAAAGGAAATGGAACTGCAAGTCTGGGCAAGGTGCCGAACCGGGGCCGTTCGCATACCAGAAGGCACCACCTTCGACCACGTTCGAGGTGATGGGGCCGGAATTGAACAGGACATATTGCGCACCCGCCCATGCGGCCCAAAGCGGCCTGTTGTACTTGTCCAGGCTGTCGTGGCCCTTGAGTTCGGCCACAATGTCGATCCCGAAATGGTCGGTCAGGTTCTGACCGACGCCGGGCAGGTCCTGGACAACGGTGATCCCGTGGCTTTTCAGATGCGCCGCCGGGCCGATCCCCGAAAGCATCATCAGCTTGGGGCTGCCGATGGCACCCGAAGTCACGATCACCCCGGACCCGGCGCGGACGGTGACGGGTGCGCCACCGGTGGAATATTCGGCGCCGACGGCCCGGCCCTTTTCGATCAACAGCCGCCGCACCAGGGCACCTGTGATCAGTGTCAGGTTCGGCCGTCTCAACGCGGGGCGCAGATAGCCCACAGCGGCCGAGCAGCGCCGGTTGCCGCGGATGGTCGTCTGGTAGATGCCTGCACCTTCCTGCTGCGGACCATTGAAGTCCGGGTTGTAGGGCATGCCGTATTCCTGGCAGCTTTGCACGAAGGCGCGGCTGGTCGGATTGGGGTTGGGCAGGTTCGAAACACCCAAAGGCCCGTCCGTGCCATGCCAGCCGCCCGACAGGATCGTGTTGCCCTCGGACCGCAGGAAATACTTCTGAATGTCCTGAAAGCCCCAGCCCTCGGCCCCTTCCGCGACCCAGCGGTCGTAGTCCGAGGGGTGGCCACGCGTGAAAATCTCGGCGTTGATCGAAGAGCCGCCGCCCAGGACCCTGGCCTGCGCATAGGGGATTTCGCGGTTGTTGGCGTGCTTCTGCGGCGCAGTGACCAGTCCCCAGGTCAGCGGGCCGGTGGTCATCCTGGCAAAGCCCACCGGCATATGGATGAGCGGGTTCCTGTCCGGACCTCCGGCCTCGATCAGACAGACCCTGGCCGAAGCGTCTTCGGTCAGTCGTGCAGCCAGAACGCAGCCTGCAGAGCCACCGCCGACAATCACATAGTCGAAGCCCTGCGCCATGTCACCTGATCCAGTGGCTGCGCTTGCCGATCTCCACATGCACCGACTTGACCTGCGTGTATTCCTCGACGCCGTAGGTCCCTGCCTCGCGGCCCCAGCCGGATTGCCTGAACCCGCCCAGCGGCATTTCGGGACCGCCCGCCATGATGCAATTGACCCAGAACCGTCCGGCCCGCACGCGGCGCGTTACAGTCAGCGCGGTGTCGATGTTCTTTGACCAAACGCTGGCGGCCAGCCCGTAGACGGTATCGTTGGCCAGACGGATCGCCTCGTCCACCGAGTTGAAGGTGAACGAGGACAGCACGGGACCGAAGATCTCATTCCGCGCGATGGCCATGTCCGGCGTAACACCCGAGAAAAGCGTGGGCGCGATATAGCTGCCCTGCCCGAAATCCATCGCGGCCCCGCCCGTCAGGATCCTGGCCCCCTCGGCCTTGCCCTTCTCGATGTAGGACAGGATCGTTTCGTTCTGCGCATCGGTCGTGATTGCGCCCACCTGCGTGGCCTCGTCCAGCGGGTCGCCCACCACGATCTTCTTCATCTTCTGGACCAGGATCGCCTCGAACTCGTCTGCCACGCGGGCATCGACGATCAGGCGGCTGGAGGAGACGCAGCATTGCCCGGTGTTGAAGCTGTTCCCGAACGCCGCACCATCGGCGGCATCTTCCAGATCGGCATCAGAAAAGACGATGATCGGGTTCTTGCCGCCAAGTTCCAGCCCCAGCTTCTTGAAATTGCTGTCAGCAGCCGCATGAACGACCGAACGGCCCACGGCGGTTGATCCGGTGAAGGACAGCATGTCCACGTCGGGATGTTCGCTCAGCGCCTGACCGATGCTGCGGCCCGACCCGGTGACGACGTTGTAGACACCCTTGGGCAAACCGGCCTCGGCCAGGATTTCGCCCAGGATCAGCGTGGTGGCGCTGGTCACCTCAGAGGGTTTTACCACCATCGTGCAACCGGAAGCGAGGATGAAGGGGACACGTTCGCACAGGATCAGGAAGGGGAAGTTCCAGGGCGTAATCAGGCCGACGACGCCCACGGGTTCGCGCAGGACCATGCCGAAAAGGCCGTCGCCAAGGGAGTTGAAGCTGTCGCCGTGCAAAAGGCGCGCGGCCCCGGCGCCGACCTCGAAGCAGGCGATGCAGTGTTCGATCTCGCCCCGGGCCTGCGAGATGGGCTTGCCGTTTTCCAGCACTTCCCAATAGGCGATCTCGTCGCGGCGGCGGCGAAGGATTTCGGCGGTGCGCAGAAGGACGCCCGCCCGTTCTGCCCCGGACAGCCCGGCCCAGCCGCGGTCCTCGAACGCGCGGCGGGCGGCGGCGACGGCGGCATCAAGGTCGGCCACCGTGCATCTGGGAATGCGCGTGACGGCGACGCCGTGACCGGGAGAGCTGCGTTCAAAAAGGTCGCGCCCGCCGTGCCAGCCACCATCCATCCAGAAGCCGAACTCACGCGGGGCAGGGGGCAAGCTGTGAAGTCTGGTCCGCTGATCCATGGGAACCTCCGGCGGAAAGGACGGTTGACAGGCTGCAATCGTGTAACCGTGCGGTTACTTTCTTGTCAATGGCCCGCCGCTTGAAGGATGCGGATCTGGGTCTTCAGATCACCCGGTCGGTCGGCAAGGCTGTCGAAGGCAGACTGGATATCGGCCAGCGCGAAGGTGCAGCCGGTGAAGGCTTCGGTACGGAAGCGGCCATGCGCGAGGAGGGTCAGGGCATCGTGCATGTCCTCGCCCATGCCGGCCACGCTGCCTTTCAGGCTGTTTTCCTCCAGCACGGTGCGCAGGATATCGACGGGAACGGTGTCGCCCGGTCCGGTGATGCCAAAGAAGGCGACATGGCCGCCCTTGCGGATCAGGTCGAAGGCCAGGGCGTATAGCCGGGGCGAGCCGGCGCTTTCGATCACCAGGTCCGCCCCGCGCCCCCCGGTGCGGGCCAGAACCTCGGCCTTCAGGGCGGCGGGGTCGCTGATTGCAGCATCTGCGCCGACCGCAAGCGCCATTTGGCAACGCGCAGCGCTCAGGTCGGCCACGATGATCGGGGCCGCCCCGCACAGGCGCAGCATCTGCACATGCAGGTTGCCGATGGGCCCGACACCCAGCACCACGACCGACTGGCCGAATGACAGGCGCGCCTTGCGCGCGGCGCGTATCACGCAGGCGACAGGCTCGGCCAGCGCCTGCAGTTCGGGTGCCATACCGTCGGGAACCGGGATGACCAGGCGCGCGGGCACCACGACATATTCGGCAAAGGCCCCGTCGCGGCCGATGCCCACCTGCGTCATCAGGGGGCAGTTCAGAATCTCGTTGCGGCGGCACCAATAGCAGGTGCCGCAGCCGATGTTGATATCGGCCACCACAGCCTGACCTTCCGTCAGGTGGCGAACATCCCTGCCGACAACCGCCACCGTGCCGCAGAATTCGTGTCCCGGCACCAGCGGCAGGCGGTCCGCCGCGTAGTGGCCGCTGAAGATATGCACATCCGTCCCGCAGATGCCGGTCCTGGTCACCCGGATCAGAACCTCGTCCCGGCCTGCGGCGGGGATGTCGACCTGTCGCAGGTCGAACTTGCGGGGTTCGACAAGGACGGCGGCCAGCATCTTGCCCACGTCACTTCACCGTGCGCAGCTTGGACCGGTCGATGGTCAGCGCGATGGCCACGATCAGCACCAGCCCGAAGACCATCTGCTGCTGTGTGGCCTGCACCCCGAAGTACAGCATCGAGGCGCGGATGACGGCCACGATCATCGTGCCGATGGCGGTGTTGAGCACGCCCCCCACCCCGCCGGTCAGGGGTGTGCCGCCCACCAGCACGGCCACGATGGCCGGCAAGAGAAAGCCGTTGGCGATGGTCGGGGCACCACCGGACAGCTTGACGCTGAAGAGCAGGCCCGCGATGGCGGCCAGCGCGCCCGAGACCGCGAAGGCCAGCATCTTGTAGCGCGTGACATTCAGACCCGATGCGGCGGCGGCCAGTTCCCCTGCACCGACGGCCTTCAGCGCCCGGCCCAGCGTGGTGCGCCGTTCGATGAACAGGCAAACCGCAAGCAGTGCTGCGGCGATGAAAAGCTCGTTCGGGATGATGCCCGTGCGCCCGATCATCCAGCCGAACAGCGCATCGCGCTGGTCGGCATCCATGTTCAGCGCCCGGTTGCCCGACAGCCACTGCGCGGCCGAAAAGCACACGCCCCCCACCGCAAGCGTGGAGATGAACGACGGCACGAAAAGCCGTGTCGTTATGAACCCCGACAGAAGGCCCAGGCCAAAGCCCAGGACCACGCAGAGTGCCGCCACCCAGAGCCCAAGACTGGCCAGATAGGCCGAAGCCACGACGGTAATCATGTTGGCCATGGACTGCGCCGAAAGGTCGATCCCGCCGATGTAGATGGCAAAGGTCAGACCAAGCGCCATGATGAACAGGGGCACGATGTCGCCCGCCAGCGACAGAAGGTTTGCGGGCCTCAGGAAGTTCGGGTCGGTCATGCCGACAAAGGCCACCAGGACCAGAAGCGTGATCCAGGGGAAGTGCGGCTTGAGGCGTTGCAGGTCCATCTTCTTGCCCGTCAGATCATGAAGTGCAGCAGGTCATAAAGCGTCGGCTTTGCCCCGGGCTTGCAATCAAACCGCTGCTGGATGGTGCCGTCCTTCAGGACGATGATGCTGTGGGAAAGACCGATCGCTTCTTCCAGGGTGTCGGCCACAAGGATCACGCCCACACCGTCATCCGACATGTCGCGGATCATTTCGTAGACGTCTTCCTTGGCCCCGATGTCGAGACCCCGCGTCGGATGGTCCAGCAGCATGATGTCCGACCCGCCCGAGCGCCATTTCGACAATACGACCTTCTGCTGGTTGCCGCCCGACAGGTTGCCGCAATCGGCATATTCGGAATGGGCCTTGATCGACAGCCTGGCGATCCAGTCGCGCGCCAGCGCCTTTTCTGCCGCCACATTCAGAACCCCGGCGCGCGAATAGCGCCCCATCTGCGACAGCGTCATGTTCTCGTAGACGGTCATGCCCGCGACAATTCCCTCGACCTTGCGCTCACGCGGGACATAGCCGACACCAGCCGCCACGGCTGCCTGCGGATTGAACGTGCGGATCACGTTCCCCTTGATCTTCAGCGTCCCCGAAACCGGGGTCCGCATTCCGTAGATCGTGCGCAGGATCGCCTCGCGTCCCGCGCCTTCGGTTCCCACAAGGCACAGCACTTCGCCCGCGTGCAGCGTCAGGCTGATGTCCCTGATCCGCCCGGGAAGCGCGATCCCGTCCATCTCCAGAAGCACGTTCGCGGCATCGTAGGGTTTCTGGCGCTGCTCGCGGTAATACTCGCGGTCGACACTGCGGCCGACCATCTTGTGCTGGATCTGCCCGACCGTCGCTGCGCCGTGGGCGACGACATCCACCACCGCGCCATCCTTCATGACATAGATGCGGTCGGAAAGTTCCATCACCTCGTCCATCCGGTGGCTGACGAAGATGAAGGAGGCGCGCTTGGTCAGGTCGCGGACGATGGTGAAAAGCATTTTCACCTCATCCTCGGCCAGCACGCTGGTGGGCTCGTCCAGCAGGATCACCAGATCGCCGTCGACACGTTCTTCCAGCGTCAGGACTTTGGCCAGTTCCACCAGTTGGCGCTGCGCAAAGGACAGGGCCGAGGTGACGGTGGCCGGGTCGATATCAAGCTTGACCTTGGCAAGTTGCTGCCTTGCAGCGCTGGACATGGCTTGCCAGTTGATGACGCCAAGCCGCACGAACTGCTGTTCGTAGCCAAGAAAGATGTTCTCCATCACCGTCAGGTTCGGGATCAGCGACTGTTCCTGAAACACCATGCCGATGCCCTTTTCCATCGCCTGGCGCGGGTTCTGGAAGCGGACAGACTTGCCGTCGACAGAGATGGTGCCAGCGTCGGGCTGATAGGCACCGTAGATCACCTTCATCAGGGTGGACTTTCCGGCACCGTTTTCGCCGACAAGGCCGACGATCTCGCCACGCCTGATCTCGAAGTCCACGGCCTTCAGGGCATGGACCCCGGGGAATTTCTTGTCGACTGCCCTCAGTTGATACATGGCAGCGCCCTCATTTCACGAAGCTGACCGACCGGCGATCGGTCGACAGCACGACCGCCACGATCACAAGAAGGCCCAGCATGCCGTCCTGCAGGTAATCGGGCAGGCCGATCACCACCATGCCGTTGTTGATAACGTTCACGATCAGCACACCGACGACCGTGTTCCAGACCCCGCCGATGCCGCCCCACAGCGCCACACCGCCGACCACAACCGAGGTGATCGAGATGAACATGAAATTCGCGCCCGAAACTGACTCGGCCTGCCCCAGCTTGGCGACCTGCAGGATCCCGGCCACGGCGTAGAAGACGCCCGCCAGAACAAACCCCAGGATCCGGACGCGGCGGACGTTCAAGCCCGAGGCATGGGCCAACTCCTCGCCCCCGCCCACGGCATAGAAGTTGCGGCCAAGTGTCGTGTATGACTGGATGAACGAGGCCAGCAGGGTCAGAACGGCCACGACATAGACCATCAGCGGAAAGCCCGCGATGCGCCAGGTCAGAAGGGCGCGGAAGGTGTCGTCCTCGATCTTGACGATGTTGCCGCCCGTGAGCAGCACCGCGGCACCCGTACCCACAAAGCCCAGCGCCAGCGAGGCCATGAAGGAAGGGATGCGCAGGCGGACGTGGATCAAGCCGTTGACAAGGCCGATGAGCGCGCCAACCAGCAGAATGGCGGGAATGGCGAGCCAGCCACCGGTGGCCAGCGTGCCGCCGGTGGCAAGAAAGATGAAGCAGAACAGCACGGCTGTCAGGCCCACCGTTCCCTCCATCGACAGGTCGATCGACCCCATGATGATGATAAAGGTCACGCCGATGGCAACCATCAGGGCCGGGGCGGCGGCGATGGCGATGCGGGCAAAGTTTCTTTGTGACAGGAAGGCCGGGTTGACCAGCGCGAACAGGATCACAAGACCGACAAGAACCAGCAGGGGCGCCCAGCGGATCAGGCGGTCCCTGTCCAGAAGTTGTGACACGCCTCCCCCCTTGGCGGCCCCTGCCGCCCTTTGGCAAAAGGGGCGGCCGACAGCGCCGGCCACCCCCGTTTGTGTGGTGACTTACCTGTAAACGATGCCGCCGGCCGACAGACCCCAGCGGTCGTTCCAGTCGTACTTCGGCGTCGAGTCAAGATAGCTCTTCTTGAAGGCCTCGGCATCGGCCGGGGTGACGAGGATCGAGGGGCCGTAGAACTCGCGGTGTTCTTTGGGCTCTTCAGAGGGCTTGAAGGCACCGATGGCGGCCTGGTGGGCAAGCGCCAGCGCAATGCCCCCGCCCCAATGCGGGTTGGTGAAGACCGTGGCCAGAAGCTCGCCCTTCATCACCAGATCCACCGCCTCGGGGTTGCCGTCGAAGGCGGTGATCGGCATGCCGGTTATGCCTTCGGCCTTCAGGGCCTCGATCACGCCATAGGCCATGTTGTCGTTGGCGCAATGCACGCCCTTGATCTTGTCGCCATAGCGGGTGAGGTAGCTGGCCATCAGTTCAGCCGCCTTGGTCGTGTCCCAGTCGGCAGGCTGGGCATCCAGCAGTTCGATATTGGGATAATCCTTCAGCGCGTTCTTCAGGCCGTTCAGGCGCTCGATCGCCGGGATGTTGGCCGGGATGCCGCCAAGGTGCACAACGCCGCCCTCGCCGCCCATCTTGTCGAACAGGATGCGCGCCGCCTGCTCCGAGGGGGCCTCGCCCGACCAGGAGATATGGGCCACATAATTGTCGCCGATATCCCAGGGATGCAGGTCGTCGGTCTTGTTCCAGATCGTCGAGATATAGCCGCCCGCCTCGCGCACCGCTTCCACCACGGGGCGGGCGTTGGGGCTGTCGTTGGGGTCGCAGGCTATGGCACCCTTGCCCGAGTTCTTGGCAAGGAAGGCCTTGATGTCGGCCAGCGACTTTTCCGACGAACCTTCGTTGATAAGGTTCGTCATGTCGTCCCTGCTCAGCCCGAGGCTTTCAACATAGGCCTCGCCGCCCGAAACGATCGCGTTCCAGTAGGCCGAAGCGCGGTCACGGTAAGACCAGGCCAACGCCCAGCCACCCGAATCCGCCATGGCCGCACCGCGCCCGAACACGCCAGGCACCGCAGCCGTGGTCAGACCGGCCGCAGAGGCGAACAGGAAGTTCCGGCGGCTGATGGTTTCGCGTTGGATGAAATCCTTGATGAACGTGGACATTGGTTTCCTCCCGGTTTTTCCAGATCTGTGCCACCCATTCGTGGCCGAGGCTTCAGCGTTACGAGAAGGGTCAGCGACCCCGTCCGCTCTCGATAATGCACTAACTGGTTACTTTTCTGGCAAGGTGTGAGTCAAGAGAATTCTTCGGGCGCTGCTGCACAGTTTCCGCGCAGATTCTGTTTTGACGAACTTGCGAAGGTGCGTGTAAGCAGGTTGAACGCCTTTGTCAGAACGCCGCAGCCGGAAGACCATGGACCAAGCGACAGACGCACCGACTGAGCCTGCCGGAGCCAGGGCAAAACCGCGCGTGCGCGATGCCGAGGCGACGAAGGCACGCATCCTTGACGCCGCCAAGCGTGAGTTCGCCAAGAACGGACTGGGCGGGGCGCGCGTTGACGTGATCGCCGAAAAGGCCCGTGCCAACAAGCGGATGATCTACCACTACTTCGGATCGAAGGAGGGTCTGTTCCAGACGATCCTGGAGAACGCCTATGTCGACATCCGCACCGCCGAGCAAAAGCTGAATCTGGATCATCTGGCCCCCAGGGAGGCGCTGGAGCGTCTGGTACGCTTTACCTGGGACTACTACCTGAAAAACCCCGAATTCATTACCCTGGTCAACAGTGAGAACCTGCACCGCGCCAGGCACCTGAAGAAATCCGAGGTGATCAAGATCGTAAGCCGCAAACTCGTCTCGATGGTGGGCAGCATCCTGGAGCGCGGCGTCGCCTCGGGCGATTTCCGCGCCGGGATCGATCCGGTCCAGTTGAACATCACCATCGCTGCAATCGGATATTACTACCTGACCAACCGCTTTACCGGGTCGATCGTTTTCGAACGTGATCTGATGGCAAAACCGGCGCTGGAAGAGCGTCTTCGCTTCAACATCGATACGATCCTGCGGCTGGTCGCGGCCTGAAGACTCAAACGTCCCAGCCAAGGCCAAGCGCCCGCAGTCCGGCTTCGGCGCAGGCAACATCTTCGGGCTCCTGCGCGCCGGACGCGCCGATACCGCCCACCACCTTGCCGTCATGCACGATGGGCAACCCTCCGCCCCAGGGCAGCAGCCGCTGCCGCGTGGACAAGCCAAGGGTCAGCGACGGACGCGCTGCCATGCGCTCGGCATAGGCCGCAGTGGCGCGCCGCATCGTCGCGGCGGTATAGGCCTTGTCTTCGGCAAAGGTCAGGATCGGCGGCGTTGCCCCCTCCATCCGGGCCGAGGCCAGCGTGTGGCCCTGTGCATCGACCACGCAGACAGCAACGCAAAAGCCCTGCCGCGCCGCCTCGGCCAGTGCCGCCCCGACGATCCGCAGCGCCGATGTGCTGGAAAGGCTTGCCATGTGAACGATCATGGTGCCGTCGCCCCCCAGTCGATCAAAACGAATGGCTCGGCGATCTGCCTGGCCTGGATCGCGGCATAAAGGGCCGCCGGATCGTCGGGCGTGGCGCGATGGATCAGACCCGCAAGCGGGATGCGCCCTTCCGCCAGCCAGCGCATCGCCCGCTCGAACCCGCCGAAGATGGAGTGGGCAGCGTTGTTGTAGCCTTCCAGCAGCTCGTCCCATTCGAAGCTGCGGCCGTGCACCGGCAATTCCCACTCCCAGCCAGAGCGCAACAGGACATGGTTGAAGAAGACCGCCTGCATGACATCATGCGCCGAATGGTCCGACAGCTTGCGCCAGGGGACGCCCACCAGAACGACTTCGCCCCTTCGCTGCACAATCCGGCACCCTTCCAGAACGGCACCCTCATGGCCGGAACAATCGACGATCAGTGCCACCTTGCCCTGATAGGGGGCCTGACCCAAGGGCATGGCGGACAGCGCCGGAAGGCCGCTGCCCGCCACCTGCGCCCGGCGGACGGGGTCGGGGTCCACCACCGTCACGCGGTAGCCCGAAAGGTTGAACAGATGGGCCGCCAGAAAGCCGACAGGACCGGCTCCGGTCACGATCACCTGATCTCCGGGCCGCGCCCGCGTCGTCATCAACGTGGTCATCGACACGCCCATCAGCCGGGCAAGGACCGCCGCCGCCGGGTCCAGCCCTTGCGGCAGGGCCAGGGTATGCCGCGCATCATGCGTCTGGGTCGCACGGTGGCAGCCCATCGCAAAGCGCAGCTCTTTGCAGGCGACGCCGGTCGTGCCCTCGCCGATCTCGTCAACCCGGAAGATGGCAGCGTAGCCCGGACGGATCGGGAAGTTATCGCCATTGGCCCAGCCGATTTCGGTGCCCTGGCTGATCAGGGTGAACAAGGTCGGGCCACGGACCTGACCGGGTTGCAAGGGTGCGTCCTGATAGCTGTCCAGCACAAAGGTCTGGCGGGCAGGGATGACGATTTCCTGGGGCATGACCGGGTCCCTTGCCTTGGGCCTTAACGGTTCGTGACCGGAGACCACTGCGGCGGCTGCCCTGCGCGTTCGGCACCCAGCGGGCCATCCATGCTGACAATCTCAAGGAACTGGCCCCAGGGGGCCTTCAGGTAGCACCAGGTCAGACCGGCCATCGCACCGGCATCGACGCAATTGGGGCCGTCAAGCACCTCGACCCCGGCGGCCCGCAACCTGTCGGCGGCTGCATTGCAATCGTCGACCTGGAACGCCAGGTGAAAGCCGCCCGGCTGACTGTTGCGCTTCGGCCCGGCCGTCGGATCGGGGTCGCCGGAGTACTGGAAGAGTTCCAGGTTGGTGCCCTGCCCCACGCGCAGGACCCTTATGTCGTCGATCCGGGCAGAGCCGGGAACACCCAGGCGACGGCGCATGTAGGTGTCATCCACATCGATCGGTCCCGTGGACAGGCATTCCACCGCGCCGAAATGCACCTTGAAGAAGCTGACCGCCTGGTCCAGGTCGGGCACCGTAAAGCCGATGTGCTGCATGCCGTAGATGGTCATCGAAATCGTCCTGCCAGAAATCGCAGCCCAGCCGCCCCGTGTAGTAACCAGTCAGTGCGTTAATCGATACACGAATGCGTCGGCCCGTCAAACCGTTCGTCACGACGATTGCATCGAAATCGCGAAGTGCAGGCGTCCTGTCTTCGCGAAGACGCATCGCGATCCTCTTGCAGGCATTTGATTTGACGCCGCCATAGCAGATCCGGGCCATGTCGGACGCAATATATGGCAGCGCGATAATTCCGTTGGTTGGACACCGCGCGACCTTCCCGTGTGTTTTGCGTTTGCGGCCAGCGGCTGGACAGTCCGCATCGCGGGCAGCGATCTGCCGAACCGCATCAGACTTGGCGCGGCGGCGCGCGACAGGTTCCTCATGCGTCGATTCTGCGCCGTCATCCTTCACCGGCCCGGTCTGCGGACCTTCCAGCGGAAGGTCCGCCGGGCCGTTGCCAGACCGCGCGAGCGCTTTGGCAAGGGGCACACCGCTGGCGCGGGGGCCGGGACATCGGGCCGCGCCTGCCGCAGGGGGCAAGGCCACCCGGAAGCACCGTGCGCGGATACGCGGCAAAGGCCGGTCCTTCATGACCGCCGGCCTGCAGATGCGCCCCCAATGTGCATCACAGGCCGAACCGGCAGGAAACCCTCCGGCGTTCTGCCCCGCTGTCACCCGCCTTCGCGTATCCGCAGCCCGCCGGCATCGAAATGAAAGGCCCGCGCCGGATCGAGGGTCAGGAAAGCGGTTTCGTCCACGGCATAGTCATGCTCGCCGAACAAACGGACGGTCAGCAGGCCCTGGGCAGGCGTGTTGACATAGACCAGTGTCTCGCCGCCCAGCTTTTCCACATGCGACACCGTGCCTGCGATCTGGCCCGAATCGCGGGACAGGGCGATGTGTTCGGGGCGCACACCCAGGGTGTCTGACCGCAAGCCCAGCGCGCCCGCTTTCAGAAAGTTCATCTGCGGGCTGCCGATGAAGCCCGCAACAAAGGTATTGGCGGGATTGTTGTACAGTTCCATCGGCGCGCCGACCTGTTCCACCTTGCCGGCGCGCAACACCACGATGCGGTCGGCCAGCGTCATCGCCTCGATCTGGTCATGGGTCACGTAGATCATGGTCGCGCCAAGCTGCCGGTGAAGGCGCGCAATCTCGATCCGGGTCGCCACCCGCAGGGCCGCGTCCAGGTTCGACAGGGGTTCGTCGAACAGAAACAGCCTTGGCCTGCGCACGATGGCCCGGCCTATCGCCACGCGCTGCCTTTGGCCGCCCGAAAGCTCTGCCGGACGGCGGTCCAGCAGCGGTCCCAGCGCCAGCATATCCGCCGCCCGGTCCACCGAGGCGGTGATGTCGGCCCGGGCAACCCCCGCCTGCTTCAGCGCCAGCCCCATGTTGTCGCGCACGGTCAGGTGCGGGTAAAGCGCATAGCTTTGAAAGACCATGGCGATTTCCCGCCTGGCCGGGGCAACCTCGTTCACGCGCCGCCCGTTGATGGCCACCTCGCCCGCCGTGGCATCTTCCAGCCCGGCAATGATTCGCAGCAGGGTGGATTTGCCGCAGCCCGACGGGCCGACGAAGACGCAGAACTCGCCTTCCTGCACCGTCAGGTCGACCCCCTTGATGACATCGACGGTCCCGAAGGATTTCGTCACACCTCTCAGCGTCAGCGCGCCCATGGCGACTCCTGCAGTTTCACGGGCTGGCCGGACCGCACGCTTTCATCCGCCGCAAGGCAGATCGCCAGCGACTGGACGGCGTCCGACATGTGGCGCGTCAGATCCAGATTTCCGGTGATTGCACGGGCGACATAGGCCGCCTCACGGTCGCACAGCGCCTGGTGGCCGGGTTCGTCCGCCATGCTGATGTCGGTATCCCCCGACGCCACCTTATGCACCCGCAGCAGCGAGGTTCTGGTATGTGTGTCAATGTCATCCGACCGCGCCGAATCCGGCATGCGGATGGAAACCGCCCCGTTCGGGCTGACCACATCCTTCACGAAAAAGGCCGTATCGCTCATCATCGGGCCCCAGCCGGCCTCGTACCAGCCCAGGCTGCCGTCGGCGAAGATCACCTGGAAATGGCCGTAGTTATACATTCCGGGGGCGATTTCACTGGACAGGCGCAGGCCCATGCCGCGCACCTCGACCGGTGGGGCATCGGTGATCTGGCACATCACATCGACATAATGCACCCCGCAATCGACAATGGGCGGTGTGGTCTGCATCAGGGCCTTGTGCACCTCCCATGTCGGGCCGCTGCTTTGCTGGTTCAGGTTCAGCCGGAACACATAAGGCCCGCCCAGTGCGCGCGCCTCTTCGATCAGGCGCTGCCATGAGGGGTGGTGGCGCAGGATGTAGCCCACCACCACCTTGCGGCCCAGCCTTGTGGCAACATCCACCACCCGGCGCGCATCGGCCACCGTGGTTGCCAGCGGCTTTTCCACGAACACATCCGCCCCCGCCTGCATCGCCGCCACGGCATAGTCCGCGTGGCTGTCGGAATAGGTGGCGATGCAGGCCAGATCGGGCTTCAGCCTGTGCAGCGCCTCGGGGAAATCCGCTGTCAGCGGATAGCCCTGCAGTTCTGGCGGCAAATCCACGGCAGACCGGTTCACAAGCCCCACGATCTGGAACGCGGGGTCGTGATGATAGGCCAGCGTATGGCTGCGCCCCATGTTGCCCAGGCCTGCAACCAGAACACGGATCATTTGACAGCTCCTGCGGTGATGCCCCGGATCAACTGGCGCGAGAAGATCAGATACAGCACCAGCACCGGCAGAATGGCCAGCGACAGTGCGGCAAGGACCGCATTCCAGTTGGTCACGAATTGCCCGATGAAGACCTGGCTGCCCAGCGTGATCGTCTTGACCGATTCCGCCGGGGCCAGGATCAGCGGAAACCACAGGTCGTTCCAGATCGGGATCATGGTGAAGACCGCCACTGTCGCCATGGCGGGGCGCACCAGCGGCAGCACCAGGCGAAAGAAGATGGTGTATTCGCTCAACCCGTCGACGCGGCCCGCGTTCTTCAGATCATCCGAAACCTGTTTCATGAATTCCGACAGGATGAACACCGCCAGCGGCAGGCCCTGCGCGGTGTAGACAAGGATCAGCGCCATCAGCGTGTTCACCAGACCGCTGGCCACCATCAGTTCCAGGATCGCCACCGTGCCCAGGCGGATCGGAATCATGATGCCCAGCGCCAGATAAAGCCCGGTCAAAAGGTTGCCCCTGAACCGGTATTCCGACAGCGCAAAGGCCGCCATCGCCCCGAAAATCAGCACGAAGAACAGCGAGGCGACAGTGACGATCATCGAATTCTGGAAATAGCCGAAGAAATCGCCCTGCTTCAGCACGGTCGTATAGCCGATCAGATCGAAAGTGTCGCGCGTGGGCAGGGCCAGGGGTTCGGCGAAGATCGCCTTGCGCGACTTGAAGCTGTTGATGAGGATGACGAAAACCGGGAACAGCGCGATCAGCGTATAGGTGATCAGCACCGCATGGGCGGCGATGGATTGACCGGCGGAGATGCGGGCCTGTGCCATGGACCCCTCAGAACTGATAGCGGCGCAGCCGCGTCTGGATGCCGAACAGATAGATGCATACCCCGATCAGGATGATGCCGAACATCGCCGTTGCAATCGTGGCCCCCATATGCGGATCGCCCAGTTGCAGCTGAAAGCCAAAGAAGGTGCGGTACAGAAAGGTGCCCAGGATATCGGTGGAAAAATCCGGCCCCGCCAGCGCCCCCTGGGCCACATAGATCAGGTCAAAGGCATTGAAATTGCCGACAAAGGTCAGGATCGAGATGATGCCGACGGACGGCAGGATCAGCGGCAGCTTGATCTTCCAGAACTGGCTCATGCCCGTGATCCCGTCCATCTCGGCGGCTTCCAGCACCTCGTCGGGAATGGTCAGAAGGGCGGCATAGATCAGCATCATCGGGATGCCGACAAACTGCCAGACCGAGACCAGGGCAAGCGCGGTCAGGGCATAGTCTTCTTTTCCCAGCCAGGGCGCGAACAGCGATTTGAGGCCAACAACATCCAGCATCCCGGGTGCTATGCCCCAGATCGGCGACAGGATCAGCTTCCAGACAAAGCCGACGATCACGAAAGACAGGATCGTGGGAATGAAGATCGCCGTGCGGTAGAAGGCCGCCATGCGCAGCCGGGGCGAAGACAAAAGCGCGGCCAGCAGGATGCCGATGGGGTTCTGCACCAGCATGTGCACCACGAAAAACCAGGCGTTGTTGCCCAGCGCGTTCCAGAACGCGCCGGACCAGCGCGGATCGCCGAACAGGGTTCGGAAATTGGACAGCCCGACGAATTCCTTCGTCCGCTCGGGCGTCTGGTTGAACAACGACAGGTTCAGCGTGCCAAACAGCGGCACGATCATGATGGCGGTATAGACCAGCACCGCCGGGGCCAGAAACACGGCGATGTGCCAGCGGATCTGCCGTCTGCCAGACACTGGGGCTGCTCCTTCCCTGACCTTCGGGCTTTGTCTTCTTTTCGGGGAAAACACCGGCAAGAGGGGGGGGTGCGGGGGGCGGCAGGCCCCCCGCTTTGCGCGCCTGGCGCTTACTGCTGCGGCGCGTACCAGCTTGCCAGACCGGCCTGCAGGCGTTCGGCCGCCGCTTCCGGCGTTTCGGTGCCCTTGATCACATTGGCGCTGGCGTTCCAGGTTTCGTTTTCAAGGTTCGGGGTGCCGCGCGACAGGATCTGATAGGTTGACCGGATGGTGGACTGGCACTTGTCACGCCAGCTTACGAATTCCTGCGCCAGCGGATCGGCCATTTCGACCGGTGTCGAATTGAGCGAGAAGAAACCCGGCAGGGCGTTAGCATAAAGCGTCGCGAATTCCGGCGAGCCGACCCATTCGAGGAACACCTTGGCTTGTTCTGCATTCGGGCTGGCCGCGTTCAGGCCCAGCGCGATGTCGGTATGGTCCGAGATATAGCAGGTGTCGCCTTCGGCGGCGACCGGCGGCGGGAAAGCCCCCATCTTGAACTGCGCCTGGGCGTTGAAGCCCGAGATTTCCCACGATCCGGCGGGATAGATCGCGGCGCGGCCCAGGGTGAAAAGGTTCTGGCTGTCGGGATAGGTCTGCGCCTCGAACCCGTCGCCAAGATAGTCCTTCCACTTGGCCAGTTGCGTGAAGGGGGCGACCCATTGCGGATCGGTCAGCTTCTGTTCGCCCTTGATCAGCGCCAGACGGCCCTCTTCGCCCTTCCAGTAGTTCGGCCCGATGTTGTTGTAGCCCATCGTGGCCGCTTCCCACTGGTCATTGGTGCCCATGGCCATCGGGATATAGGTGCCGTCGGCCTTGATCTTGTCGAGCGCTGCGAAAAACTCCGCCTCGGTCCTGGGCACTTCGATGCCCAGTTGGGCAAAGGCATCGGCGTTGTAGATGAAGCCGTGGATCACCGAGGCCATCGGCACGCAGAAGGTGGCGGCACCGTCATCGGTCTGCCAGGCGGATTTCGCCACCGGCGAGAAGTTGGCCATCGCCGCCAGCGGGGTCAGATCGGCCAGCTTGCCCTTGTTGTAAAGCTCCAGCGAGGCGTCGAAGGGCCGGCAGGTGATCAGATCGCCGGCCGAGCCTGCATCAAGCTTGGAGTTCAGCACGGCATTGTATTCCGCCGGGGCCGAAGGGGCGAAAACCACCTTGATGCCGGGATTCTGCGCCTCGAAAGCGGGGATGATGGTGTCCTGCCAGATGGTCAGGTCATCGTTGCGCCAGCTTTCGATGGTCAGCGTCACGTCCTGGGCCTGCGCGGCCCCGGCAAGAAGCGTGCTTGTCAGAAGGGCGATGCGAAGCGTTCTGGTGGTCATGGTCGTCTCCCTGTTGGCGGGCTTTGCCCGGTGGCTTGATCATTTGGTCTTCAATGCGGCCAGGGCGGGGCCCAGATGGCCGTGGTGGGTTTCAAGGGCGGTCCGCGCCGCATCGGGCGTGGCCCCGGCGGCGATCAGCGTGGCGGGCTTTACCGCACCCCCGGCAAGGGTCAGGGCCGCTGCGGCCCGGGCCGGGTCGGTGCCCGACAGCGCCGCCACGATCCGGGCGGCCCGGTCAACCAGCTTGGCATTGTCGGCGATCACGTTGACCATGTAACCCTCATGCACATGGCCAAGTTGCAGCCCGACCAGCACTGACAGCATGTTGAGCGCAATCTTCTGCGCCGTGCCAGCCCCCATGCGCGTTGACCCGGCAACAACTTCGGGCCCGGTGTCAAGCAGGACGGGAATATCCGCCAGCGACAGCAGCGCCGAGCCTTCGGCATTCGCCAGCCCGACGATGACGGCCCCGCGGGCCTTTGCACCTGCCGCAACAGCCAGCGTGTAGGGGGTGGACCCCGAAGCGGACAGGCACAGCAGCACGTCACCCGGCTGCGGGTCCAGACCCGCCAGATCGGCGGCGGCCAGGGAAGGATCATCTTCGACGGCACCGGTCATGGTCAGAAGGGCCCCGGCACCGCCTGCAAACAGCATCGGGGTGCGCTGCGGCGGAATGCCGAAGGTACCGAACAGTTCCAGACAATCGGCCAGCGCCATCAGGCCCGAGCTGCCCGCGCCGACATAGACCAGCCTGTGCCCGGCGCGCAGCGCGTCGGCTGCGGCGCGGGCGGCCCGTTCAAGGGCGGGAAATGCCGGAACGACGGCACCCGCGGCAGACATCTGGGCCGCATGAAGCCGCCCCAGAACATCGTGCAACGGCACGTCCTGCAGACCTGCGGCAGATGGATGAACGCCTTCGGTACGACGGAGTGCCATGCGATTCCCTGTGCTTGAGAAACAATGCCAAACTAATACCAATTGTAAAGGGGGTTTGTGAATTCTTGCCAAAGCGGCGACAAAGAACGTCGATGCGAGAATCCTCTTCCCATCTGGTATTGTTTTGGTATCTTCGACGGGGTGAGGTGCCATGGCGTTGTTTCTTGGGATCGATGGGGGGGGAACGGGCTGCCGCGCGGCGGTCTGCGATGACGCGGGCCGGATCCTTGGCGAAGGCCGGGCCGGGCCATCGAACATCGCCTCGGACCCGGACGGGGCGCGGGCCAATGTCCTGGCCGCAGCAACACGGGCACTGCCGGCCGGTGCCACGCTGGGCCAGCTTTGCTCGGTCATGGGGCTGGCGGGGGCGAACGTGGCGCAAAGTGTGGCGCGGTTTTCGGCGGGCCTGCCCTTTGCCCGGTTGCGGGTGGAAAGCGATGCGCTGATCGCGGTGAAGGGGGCGCTGCACGACAGCGATGGCGTGGTCGCAGCAATCGGCACCGGGTCTGTCTTTGCATCGCAGCGCGCGGGCAGTGTCGTGCAGATCGGGGGGTGGGGCCTGGTCCTGGGCGACGAGGCATCGGGTGCTTGGATCGGGCGCAGCATCCTGTCACGGAGCCTGCGGGCAGCCGACGGGATGGGGGCGATGACACCCCTTCTGTCCGGTCTGCTGGCCGATTACGGCGGGGCAGATGGCATCATCGCCTTTGCGCAATCCGCACGCCCCGGTGACATGGCGGCGCTGGCCCCAGGGGTCGTGGACGCGGACGATCCGGCGGCGCGGGCTGTGATGGCCTTAGCCGACGCGCATGTCAGGGCCTGTGTGACCCGGCTGCGGGGCGATTCGGATCTGCCCGTGGTGTTCCTGGGCGGGCTTGGGCCGGTATTTGCGGCACGTCTGCAAGGTCTCTGGACGGTGCGTCAGGCATCGGGCACGGCGCTGGACGGGGCCCTGTGGCTGGCACGGCAGGCCGGATGATGGACCGGCTCTTTTCCCCCGACGGCTTTGATGCGGCGGGTGCGGGGCCCTTGTACCTGCAACTGCAGCGGCGGATTTCCGAAGCCATCGGTGCCGGACGTCTTGCACCGGGCGACAGCCTGCCGCCGGAACGCGATATGGCGGTGATGACGGGCCTGTCGCGCGTGACGGTGCGAAAGGCCGTTCAGGCGCTTGTCGGTTCGGGACAATTGCTGCAACGGCGCGGATCGGGCACCTTTGTGGCCCCGAAGACCGAGAAGGTCGAGCGGCTGGAACAGGCTCTGTCCCTGCTCACATCCTTTACCGAAGACATGAAACGGCGCGGCCGGTCGGTTGAATCGGTCTGGCTTGGCCGGGCGCTGCATGTGCCCGCCCCGGAAGAGGTGATGGCGCTGGGGCTGGGTGCGGGGGACCGGGTGGCGCGCCTGGACCGTGTCCGGCGCAGCGATGGCGTGCCGCTGGCGATCGAACGCGCGGCCCTGTCGTCATTGATCCTGCCAGACCCCGAAACGGTGGACGGATCGCTTTATGCCGTGCTGGAAACGCGCGGCTTTCGTCCGACACGGGCCGTGCAGCGCATTTCGGCGGCCAACCTTGGGGCGCGCGATGCAGACCTTCTGGGTGTCTGCGAAGGCGCGGCAGGGCTGAGGATTGAACGGGTCAGCTACCTGCCCTCGGGGCGGGTGGTGGAATTCACCCGGTCACTTTATCGCGGCGACGCCTATGATTTTGCAGTTGAGCTGACGCTTGCGCCAGACAGGGAAAGGACAGCCTGATGACCCCCAGTTTCATGGCCGATGAGGTTGCAGAAATACCCCAGGCCGCAGCGCGGTTTCTTGACCGGTCTGCCGGGGCCGTAACCGGGGCCGCCGATGCCCTTCGCGCGCTGGATCCGGCCTTGTTGGTGACGGTTGCGCGGGGATCGTCCGACCACGCCGCGACCTATCTGAAATATGCCTCGGAACTTCTGGCGGGGGTTCCCGTGGCCTCTGTCGGGCCTTCGGTCGCCTCGATCTACGGGCGGCCGCTGCGGCTGGACCGTGCGGCCTGCATCGGGATTTCGCAGTCGGGCCGCAGTCCCGACATTGTGGAAATGATGCGCGCAGCCGGGAAGGGCGGGGCGCTGACCATTGCGATCACCAACTTTGCCGACGCGCCGATGGCCCAGGCCTCGGCCCACTGCCTTGCCCTGCAGGCGGGAGAGGAGAAAAGTGTCGCCGCGACGAAGACCTTTGTGACCAGTGTGCTGGCCGCCCTTGCCCTGCTGGCCGAATGGCAGCAGGACGCGGCGCTGAGGGCCGCCGTCGCCGGGCTGCCAGAGGCTTTTGCCAGGGCGCTGACGCTGGACTGGTCGCCGCTGTCGGGGCGGCTGTCGCGGGCGCAGTCACTTTATGTGCTGGGGCGGGGGCCAGGCTTTGCCATCGCCAGCGAGGCGGCGCTGAAATTCAAGGAAACCTGCGGTCTGCACGCCGAAGCCTATTCCGCAGCCGAAGTGCTGCACGGCCCCAGCGCCCTTGTGCAGGCCCGCTTTCCGGTTTTCGCCATGGGGGTCGGGGATGCCGCCCTGCCCCATGTGGTGGCAACGGCCGAACGGCTGGCCGCGCAGGGTGCCGATGTCTATGTCACCGGCGGGGCGGCCAAAGGGGCAGTCACACTGCCTTCGGTGCCCGGCCTGCATCCGCTGGTGGCCCCGCTGGTGCTTGCGGTCAGCTTCTATGCCTTTATCGAAGGTCTGGCGCGCAGGCGCGGGTTCGATCCCGACACGCCGCCGCACCTGCGCAAGGTGACGGAGACGATGTGATGCGCCAATCCTTCACGGGGGCCGCGATTTTCGACGGAACACGGCTGCACCACGGTGCGGCCCTTGTCGTGGAGAACGGTCAGGTCGTGGCGCTGGGCGCAGCCGACGGGCCCGGGGTGACGCTGGAGGGGGGCATCCTTGCGCCGGGGCTGATCGACCTGCAGGTGAACGGCGGCGGCGGGGTGGCGGTAGACGGCACCACCGATGTGGATGCCCTTGCCCATATCTGCGCCACCCATGCCGGGCTTGGCGCGACCGGCCTGTTGCCGACGCTGATCACCGACACGCCGGAGGCGACGGAACAGGTCATCGCTGCGGGGATGGCAGCCGGACGGCAGGGCGTGCCGGGGTTCTTGGGCCTGCACCTCGAGGGGCCGCATCTGGACCCGCGCCGCAAGGGCGCCCATGAGGCGGGCCTGATCCGGCCGATGACAGAGGGCGATCTGGCACTGTTGTGCGACGCGGCGCAGAGCCTGCCTGCGCTGATAGTGACAGTTGCGCCCTGCGCGGTCACGCCGGAACAGATCCGGCGGCTGTGCGCGGCGGGGATCGTCGTAAGCCTGGGTCATGCCGATTGCACCCTGCACGAGGCCAATGCCGCGATTGCCGCAGGCGCGCGCTGCGTCACCCATCTGTTCAACGCGATGAGCCAGCTGGGCAACCGCGAACCGGGGCTGGTGGGCGCTGTCCTGAGCGGAACGATTGCCGCCGGGCTGATCGCGGACGGCATCCATGTGGCGCCAGAGGTGCTGCGCATTGCCCTGGCCGCGCGGCCCGAAGGGCTGTTCCTGGTGTCTGACGCGATGTGCGTGGCAGGAACGGATCAGACCGAATTCCGCTTGGGCGGGCGGCGCATTCTGCGCAATCAGGGTCGATTGACGCTGCAAGACGGCACCCTGGCCGGGGCCGATCTGAACTTGCCACAGGCCCTGCGGGTGATGGTCCGGACGGTGGGGATCAGCGCCGAACGGGCGCTTGCGATGGCCACGTCCGTGCCCGCGCAGCTGATCGGGGCGCAGGCAGGGCGGCTGGTGCCGGGGGGGGCGGCTGATTTCATCCACCTCGATGACGACTGGCAGCTTCGCCAGGTCTGGCGCGGCGGCAGGCCGCTGCGCGCGCAGCGCCTTATCTGTTGATCCGCGCGCGCAGCGCCGCCAGATCATCCGTCAGCACGCCATGTCCCCCGCCTGGATAGACGCGGGTTTCCACCGTGGCACCCATGGCAGTCAGGGTCGCAGCGCTGTCCTGCACGCGTTGCAGCGGGATATGGGGATCGTGCTGATGCACGCTGATCCAGACCTGTGCCCCGTCGCGCCGGCCCGGATAGTCAAGCCGTTTCGGCATGTGGCCATACAGGGCCGGTTGCGGGCCACCGGGGGCATCCGCCAGCCCGACCAGCCCGCCGGACATCCCGAAAACCCCGGCAAGCCCGGCACCGTCGCGGGCAAAGGATTCCAGCGCCAGGCAGGCCCCCTGGCTGAACCCGGCCAGCCAGATGCGGTCGCGCGGCAGACCTTCCGCTTCCAGCCGGGCCACGGCACCGCGCAGGTCCGCAAGACCCGCATCGACATAAGGCTGCATCCGGGCCATCGGTGCCAGAAAACTGGTTGGCCACCAGCTTCGGCCCGGTGCCTCGGGGGCGATGGCGGCGACATCGGGCAGGGCGGCATGGGCCAGCAGGCCCAGAATATCTGCCGCCGAACCGCCGCGCCCGTGGGCCAGCACAATGCCCGCACGGGCGCGGCCTGCCGGGGGGCCGGCGCGCTGCATCAGGCCACCTTCAGGGGCGGCAGGATCTGCGTGATGCGATCGCGCATCGCTTCGTATTTCGGCGGCAGCTTCAGCGCCTGGCCCAGGGTCGCAACCGGTTCATCCACGGCAAAGCCCGGCGGATCGGTGGCGATTTCAAACAGCACGCCGCCCGGTTCGCGGAAGTAGATCGCGTTGAAATACTGGCGGTCGATCACCGGGGTGGCCGGATGCCCATGGGCCGCCAACAGCTCTTGCCAATCCCGCTGTTCCATGTCGCTGCGGGCGCGGAAGGCGATGTGATGGATCGTGCCCGCACCGGGGCGCGCCTTTGCAGGGGTTTCGGTGCGAATCACGTCGATGATGTTGCCGCGCTCGGACCCCGGTGCGACAAGGCGCAGCCGTTCGACGCCGTGACCGCTTTCCTGGCCCTGCTCGCGATAGCCGAAAACTTCGGTCAGAAGCCGCACCGTCGGGCCGGGATCGCGTTCCCACAGGGTCACCGAATGAAAGCCGTCCAGCGGCGCAGCGCCTGCGCGGTCTGTTTCCACCAGCTCCACCGGGGCACCATCGGAATCGCGCAGCGTGATCACACGCTGTCCGAACCGTTCGGACGGGCCTTCGCAATCTTCGGCGTGCTGCGCAAGCCGGTCCATCCAGGCCTGAAAACCGCCCTTCGGCACGGCATAGGCAAAGGCGCTGGCCATGCCCGGACCGGCGCGGCCAGGGGCGGCATCGGCAAAGGGAAAGAAGGTCAGGATCGTGCCGGGCGAGCCGATGTCGTCGCCGTAGTAAAGGTGATAGGTATCGGGCGCATCGAAGTTGACCGTCCTTTTCACCAGCCGCTGGCGAAGCGTGCGGGTATAGAAATCGACATTGGCCTGGGCCGGGCCGGAAATGGCCGTCACATGGTGAATGCCGGGAATTGCGGGTTTTGTCATGCTGCCCTCCAACAGGCCGCATCCGGTGCGGCGTTGCGCAGCAGATGGGGCAAACAGGCACCGCTGTCACCCCCGCAGCGCCGCACCCTGTCTGTGCAGGGCCGCGCCGCCGCAGGCCGTCACATCTCTGTTACAAAAACGTCGCATACCTGTCGCCGGACTGGCCTAGGGGAAAGGCGCAGGCCCCTTGGCCGGCACATGCATTCACAGGAGATTGCCATGAAATCCGTCAAACTCGGCGCATCCATCGTTGCGGTGGCCGCCGTGGCTGCCACGACCGGGTACGCGCGCGACAATATTCAGACTGCAGGGTCTTCGACCGTGCTTCCCTATGCCACGATCGTGGCCGAAGCCTTCGGCGAAAACTTTGACTTCAAGACGCCGGTTGTCGAATCTGGCGGGTCGGGTGCCGGCCGCAAGAAGCTGTGTGAAGGTGTGGGCGAAAACACCATCGACATTGCCAACTCTTCCAGCCGCATCACCCAGAAGGATCTTGATCTGTGCGCCTCGAACGGTGTGACCGAGATCATGGAAGTCCGCTTCGGATATGATGGCATTGTCTTCGCGTCCGACATCGCCGGCCCGTCCTATGCCTTTACCCCTCTTGACTGGTTCAACGCGCTGGGCGCGCAGGTTGTCCGGGACGGTGCCCTGGTGGCCAACACGAACAGGACCTGGGCCGAAGTGAACCCCGCCCTGGCCGACAAGCCGATCCTGGCCTTCATTCCCGGCACCAAGCACGGCACGCGCGAGGTGTTCGACACCAAGGTGATCGAGGCGGGCTGCAAGGAAGCCGGGGCCTATGATCTTTTCTTCGCCGCCTCTGCCGGTGCGGATGAAGCCGCCAAGAAATCAGACGCCGCCAAGGCCTGCATGACACTGCGCACCGACGGCGTTGCCGTGGATATTGACGGTGACTACACCGAAACCCTGTCGCGCATCGCCGCGAACAGGGACGCCATCGGCGTGTTCGGCCTGTCGTTCTACCAGAACAACACCGACAAGCTGCAGGTTGCCACGATCAACGGCGTTGTGCCGACGGTTGAATCGGTTGCCGCCGGGGACTATCCCGTGTCGCGCCCGCTGTATTTCTACGTCAAGAAGGCCCACCTCGGCGTGATCCCCGGGCTGCAGGAATACATCGACTTCTTCGTGTCCGACGATATGGCGGGCCCGGACGGCCCGCTGGCCGCCTATGGCCTGGTCCCCGATCCGGAACTGGCGGCAACCCAGGCCGCCGTTGCGGCCGGAACCGTGATGGGTCCGCTTGAGTGACATGACCCCCGGGTGGCACCCCGGTGCCACCCGAACCCTTTCTGCGCGACCCTTTCCTGAAACGGATATGCCATGAGCGCCGGACTTCTTTCGCTGACAGTTCTTGCCGTGGCGATTGCCGGATACATCCTGGGCCGCAGGCGGGCGGTCTCGGTCGCCGGCGGGGATGCCCGCAAGCTGCATTCGCTGCCGTCCTACCACGGACAATCGGTGTTTCTGTTTACCGCCGTTCCCGCGTTTGTCCTGATGATTTTCTGGCTCTTGGCGCAGCCGGTCTATATCGAGAACAGGGTCACAGCCCTGATCCCGAACATTGAAGCTGATGATGCGGCCGCGCGCGAACTGGCCATGGCAGATGTGCGGCGCGTTGCCTCGGGTTTGGACCTGGCCATCGCGCAGGGCGCGTTGCGGCAGGCCGACCTCGACACATTGCAGGCCGGTGCCACGGATCTGCGCGGCAAGCTGGCCGGTGTCGGCGTGGCCCTGGGTGCGGACGTTTCGCAGTACACCTTTGAGGCCGCACGCGAATACCGGGCGCTGAAAGGCAGCCTGGGCATCGGCATGGCCCTTGCCGTGCTGGCCGCTGCCGCCGTCGGCTTTGTCTTTGCCCGGTCGCGCATTTCTGTGGCCTTCCGGGCGCGCAATGTTTCGGAAAGTTTCGTGATCGCGATGCTGATCGGGGCTTCCCTTGTTGCGGTTCTGACCACCTTCGGCATCATCTTTTCGCTGGTCTTCGAAACCTGGCATTTCTTCGAGCTGTACCCGGCGAGGGATTTCTTCTTCAGCACCACATGGAGCCCGAGGTTCGGCGGCGGGTCCAGCCTGGGCATCCTGCCGCTGCTGTGGGGCACGCTTTATGTGTCGGTCATTGCGTTGCTGGTTGCTGTGCCGATCGGGCTTCTGTCTGCGATCTACCTGTCGGAATATGCCTCGCGCCGGTTCCGCACCTTTGTGAAACCGCTGATCGAGATTCTGGCCGGCATCCCGACCATCGTCTACGGCCTGTTCGCGCTGATCACGGTGGGGCCGCTGCTGCGCGACTGGTTCGCCCAGCCGATGGGGCTGGGCAACAGCTCATCTTCGGTGATGACGGCGGGTATTGTCATGGGAATCATGGTCATACCCTTTGTCTCCTCGCTGTCGGACGACATCATCAACGCGGTACCGCAAAGCATGCGCGACGGGTCGCTTGGCCTTGGGGCCACCCCGTCGGAGACGATCCGCAAGGTCGTGCTGCCCGCCGCCCTGCCGGGCGTGGTCGGGGCCATCCTGCTGGCCGCCAGCCGGGCCATCGGTGAAACCATGATCGTGGTGATGGGGGCGGGCGCCGCAGCGCGTCTGAGCATGAACCCCTTCGAAGCCATGACAACGGTCACGGTGAAGATCGTCAGCCAGTTGACCGGCGATACCGAATTCGGGTCGCCTGAAACGCTTGTCGCCTTTGCGCTTGGTCTGACGCTGTTCATCATCACCCTTGGTCTGAATGTCATCGCGCTTGCCATCGTCCGAAAGTACCGGGAGCAATACGAATGACCGACGTTTCCGGCGGCCCTGCCGCCTTGCCGGTGTCGAAACCGCGTCGCGGATCGCTGCTGACGCAGGATGCGCTTACAAGACGCCGGAACGCCGCCGAAGCGCGCTTCAAGGCCTGTGGTGCCGTGGCGATCACGCTGTCGATGCTGGCGCTGGTCTGGCTGCTGTTCTCGATCATCAGTATCGGCAGCCCGGCCTTCCGACAGACTTTCCTGACGATCCCGATCGAACTTCCCGAAGCGAAGCTGGACAAGTCGGGCACGCGTGATCCCGCCGCCATGGCAAAGGTAACGACAGTCGGCTATGCCGCCGTGATCCAGGCGGCACTGACGAAAGCGATCAAGGAAAAGGGCATCTCCACCGACGGCCTGACCCCAAAGGACATTGCCGGGATCGTGTCGTTGGAGGCACCTGCACAGCTTCGCAACCATGTTCTGGCCAATCCGGATCTTGTCGGCCAGACCATCGATTTCGAAATTCTGGCCAATGGCCGCGTTGACGGTTTCTTCAAGGGCCGCGTGACGATGGAAAGCGCCAGGCTGGACAGCAACATCAAGCCCGGGCAGCTTGTGCTTGCACAACAACTGGTAGAGGCGGGCATCATGGCCCAGCGCTTCAACTGGGGCTTCATCACCTTCCCCGACGCCTCTGACCAGCGCCCCGAGGCTGCGGGCCTGGGCGTGGCGATCATCGGATCATTTTACATGATGATCGTGGTGCTGGTGCTGTCGCTGCCCATCGGCGTGGCGGCTTCGGTCTATCTGGAAGAATTCGCCCCCAAGAATCGCCTGACGGACCTGATCGAGGTGAACATCGCCAATCTTGCCGCGGTGCCGTCGATTGTGTTCGGCATCCTTGGCCTTGCGGTCTTCATCAACTTTGCCGGTCTGCCGCAATCGGCCCCCATCGTCGGCGGCCTGGTGCTGACGCTGATGACCCTGCCCCGGATCATCATTCCGGCACGGGCCGCGCTGAAATCCGTGCCCCCCTCGATCCGCGATGCGGCATTGGGCGTGGGTGCATCCAGGCTGCAATCGGTGTTCCACCATGTTCTGCCGCTGGCTGCGCCCGGCATCCTGACGGGCATGATCATCGGTCTGGCCCAGGCGCTGGGCGAAACGGCACCGCTGCTGCTCATCGGCATGGTCGCCTTCGTGCGCGACTATCCCGGCATGCCGATTGACGGCTTTTTCGACCCTGCCTCGGCCCTGCCCGTACAGGTCTTCAGTTGGACCGTGCGCGGCGACCCCGGTTTTGTCGAGCGGGCCTCTGGCGCGATCATCGTGCTGCTTGTCTTTCTTCTTGTCATGAACGCGGTCGCCATCATCCTGCGCCGCCGTTTCGAACGCCGCTGGTAGGTACCCCAGCCATGAACGATATGAGAATAGCGGAGAGAGTCGTGGACAGCATGGAAAGCAAGATCACGGCCCGTGGGGTTCAGGTCTTTTACGGCCAGAACCACGCCCTGAAGGATGTGGATGTCGATATTCTGGACAAGACCGTCACAGCCTTTATCGGGCCGTCGGGCTGCGGCAAATCCACTTTCCTGCGCTGCCTGAACCGGATGAACGACACAATTGACGGCTGTGTTGTCAAAGGATCGATCAAGATCGATTCCGAAGACATCTATGATCCGAAGGTTGACCCGGTGCAGCTGCGCGCCAAGGTCGGCATGGTCTTTCAAAAGCCCAATCCCTTTCCGAAGTCGATCTACGACAATGTGGCCTATGGCCCGAAGATTCATGGCCTGACCCGCAACAAGGCCGAACTGGACGAGGTTGTCGAAACATCGCTGCGCCGGGCGGCCCTTTGGAACGAGGCGAAGGACCGTCTGAAATCGCCGGGTACCGGCCTGTCGGGTGGCCAGCAGCAGCGGCTGTGCATCGCGCGCGCCATCGCCACCTCGCCCGAGGTGCTGCTGATGGACGAACCCTGCTCGGCGCTGGACCCCATTGCAACGGCACAGATCGAAGAGCTGATCGACGAGCTGCGCAGCCAGTTTTCTGTGGTGATCGTCACCCATTCGATGCAGCAGGCCGCCCGCGTCAGCCAGCGCACCGCGTTCTTTCACCTGGGCTATCTTGTTGAATTCGGCGAGACCGGCCAGATCTTCACAAACCCGAAGGACCCGCGGACAGAGTCCTACATCACCGGCCGGATCGGCTGAGGGAGAGTCTGATGCAATCCGAAAAGCACATCGCTTCGGCCTTTGACCGTGACCTGGAGGCGATCCAGGCCATGATCATGAAAATGGGCGGGCTGGTAGAGGCGGCCATCCTTGACGCGTCCCGCGCACTGGAAAGCCGGGATGAGGAGTTGGCCGAACGTGTCCGCGCCGCAGACAAGGCGGTGGATGCGCTGGAAGACCAGATCAACACCGAAGCCGCCCGGCTGATCGCGCTGCGCTCGCCCACAGCGGGCGATCTGCGCACGGCGCTGACGGTAATGAAAATCGCCGCCAGTCTGGAACGCTGCGGCGATTATGCCAAGAACCTGGCAAAGCGGTCCACGGTGCTGGCCCATATGTCGCCCATCGGCGATACGGCGGGCGGCATCAATCGCATGGCAAAGGCGGTGGAACTGCTGCTGAAAGATGCGCTGGATGCCTATATCCAGCGCGACGTCGAACTGGCCGAAGAGGTGCGGCGGCGTGACCGTGACGTCGATCAGATGTACAATTCGCTGTTCCGGGTGTTTCTGACCCATATGCTGGAAGACCCGCGCAACATCACCGCCTGCATGCATCTGCATTTCATCGCCAAGAACATCGAGCGTATGGGCGACCATGCCACCGGGATCGCCGAACAGGTGATCTATCTGGTCAACGGGGCGATGCCGGAAGAGCCGCGCGTGAAGGGCGATATCACATCCGTCACCCTGCTTGACGGAAGCCAGTGATGGCACCGGCCGATCAGCCTTGTGTCCTTGTGGTCGAAGATGAACCGGCCCAGCGCGAAGTTCTGTCCTATAACTTCGAGGCAGAGGGCTTTCGCGTAACGCAGGCCAGCAATGGCGAAGAGGCGCTGATGCTGGTCGAAGAAGCCGCCCCGGATGTCATCGTGCTGGACTGGATGCTTCCCAACGTATCGGGGATCGAGGTGTGCCGCCGACTGAAGATGCGCCCCGAAACCCGGGGCGTTCCGATCATCATGCTGTCAGCGCGGTCCGAAGAGGTGGACCGGGTGCGCGGGCTGGAGACGGGCGCGGATGATTACATGATCAAGCCCTATTCGCTGGCCGAACTGGTCGCGCGGGTGCGCACCCAGTTGCGGCGCACCCGGCCGTCGGTGGTGGGGCTGGTTCTGAGCTATGACGACATCCGCCTGGATTCAGAGACCCATCGGGTCTATCGCGGCGACAAGGTGCTGAAGCTGGGTCCGACAGAGTTCCGCCTGCTGACAACCTTCATGGAAAAGCCTGGCCGGGTCTGGAGCCGCGAGCAACTGCTGGACCGGGTCTGGGGCCGCGACATCTATGTCGATACGCGCACCGTGGATGTGCATATCGGCCGGCTGCGCAAGGCCTTGTGTGCCTTTGGCGGCAATGATCCGCTGCGCACCGTGCGCGGCGCGGGCTATGCGCTGGGCTGAGATCTGCCGGGGGCCGCGCGCGCGCCGAAGCTTTGGCGTGAAAATCGGACAGCGGGGCGGTGGGAGCGCCGTTCGTGGCCTTGCGCGCCGGGTGCACACCCGTCCCGCGATCTTTGCCATGCGCGGTGGGTGGTTGCGCCCGGGATCGGGCCTGCATAGGCTGGCGCGCGCGGCCAGGCAGGAGAGTGTTCATGGCAGACCGGAAGACACTGCACGGGCTGCAGGTTGACACCACCTTGGCCAGATTTGTCGAAGACCGGGCGCTGCCGGGCACCGGTGTTGCGCCCGATGCTTTCTGGGCGGGTCTGTCGGCACTGATCCACGATCTTGGCCCCGAAAACCGCGCGCTTCTGGCGCGGCGCGAAGACCTGCAGGCAAAGATCGACGCCTGGCATATCGCGCATCGCGCCCGCCCGCATGACCACGAAGCCTATAAGGCGTTCTTGCAGGAAATCGGCTATCTGCTGCCCGAAGGGCCGGATTTTCAGATCGCGACCGGCCCCGCAGACCCTGAAATCGCCCTGGTGCCGGGGCCCCAGCTGGTGGTGCCGGTCACCAATGCGCGCTATGCGCTGAATGCCGCCAATGCCCGCTGGGGCAGCCTGTTCGACGCGCTTTACGGCACCGATGCCATGGGCAGCGCGCCACCAAAGGGCGGGTATGACCGGGGCTGCGGCGCGCGGGTTGTGGCGCGCGTCCGGGTCTTTCTGGACGAGGCTTTTCCCATCGCCGGCGGCAGCCATGCCGATGCCCGCCGCTACCATGTGCACAACGGCGCGCTGTTGGTCGACGATATGCCGCTGATGTCGCCGGAGAAATTCGTGGGCTATCGCGGGCACCCCAAGGCCCCCGATGCGGTGCTGCTGGTGAACAACGGGCTGCATGTGGACCTGGTCTTCGACCGCACCCATCCCATCGGCAGCCGCGACCAGGCGGGCCTGGCGGATGTGCAGATGGAAAGCGCCATCTCCGCGATCATGGACTGCGAGGATTCGGTGGCCTGTGTGGATGCCGAAGACAAGGTTCTGGCCTATGGCAACTGGCTTGGTCTGATGACCGGCACGCTGGAGGCCGATGTTGAAAAAGCCGGGCGCGTGATCCGCCGGAAACTGAACGAAGACCGCCGTTACACCGCGCCGGACGGCGGCGCGGTGACGCTGAAGGGCCGCGCACTTATGCTGGTGCGCAATGTGGGCCATCTGATGACCAATCCGGCGATCCTGGACCGGGACGGCAACGAGGTGTTCGAAGGCCTGATGGACGCAGCAATCACTACGCTGATCGCCCTGCATGATCTTGCGCGCGACGGGGGCAATTCGGTGACAGGGTCCATCTATGTCGTGAAACCGAAGATGCACGGGCCGGACGAGGTGGCCTTTGCCGACCGGACTTTCACGCGGGTCGAGCGTTTTCTGGGCCTGCCGCAGCACACGGTCAAGCTGGGCATCATGGACGAGGAACGCCGCACCTCGGTCAACCTGAAGGAATGCCTTCGGGCGGCGCGGCACCGGGTTGCCTTCATCAACACCGGCTTTCTGGACCGGACGGGCGACGAGATTCACACCTCGATGGAAGCAGGCCCCTTCAGCCGCAAGGATTTCATAAAGCGCAAGGCCTGGATCACCGCCTATGAAAACCAGAATGTCGATATCGGGCTGGAATGCGGGCTGCAGGGCCGCGCGCAGATTGGCAAGGGCATGTGGGCGATGCCCGACCTGATGGCAGCCATGCTGGAACAGAAGATCGAGCATCCCAAGGCCGGGGCCACCTGCGCCTGGGTTCCCAGCCCGACGGCAGCCACCCTGCACGCGCTGCATTACCACAGGATCGATGTCTTCGCCGTGCAGACCCGGCTGAAGGCCGGCGGACGGCGTGCCTATGTCGATACGGTGCTGGACATACCGCTGGCCGCCTATCGCAAGTGGACCGATGAGCAGCGCCTGCGCGAGGTCGAGAACAATGCCCAGGGCATCCTGGGCTATGTGGTGCGCTGGATCGATCAGGGGGTGGGCTGTTCCAAGGTGCCCGACCTGCAGAACGTCGCGCTGATGGAAGACCGCGCGACCTGCCGGATCTCCGCCCAGCACATCGCCAACTGGCTGCACCATGACATTGTCACCGCGCAGGAAGTGATGGGCGTGATGCGCAAGATGGCGGCGGTCGTCGATGCGCAGAACGCAGCCGATCCGGCCTACAGGCCGATGGCACCGGGGTTCGACGGGCTGGCGTTTCAGGCCGCCTGTGATCTGGTGTTCAAGGGCCGCGTCCAGCCTTCGGGCTATACCGAGCCCATCCTGCATGCGCGGCGCCTGCAACTGAAGGCGCAGCAAGGCACCGCGCCCTGATGCGCGGGGCGGCATCGCGGCAGGTTCCGCCGCCGCCCTGCCGGGGCGGGAAACGGGCCCTGCCCTGCGCCCCCGCCCCCCTGTCCGCACGGTGCCGTAAGTGCCGCGCAGGGTGCTGCTGACCTGAAACGCGGCGTAAGGTCTTGTGAACAGGCCGCCCTTGCAGCGGATTGTCCCGCAGGTACAACGGCCCCGGGGCCGTGCGGCAGGCCCGGTTCTGCCTCGCATACGCAAGGCATGGCAAGGTGGCATTCATGTGCGGAATTGTCGGCATCCTGGGCAGGAACGAGGTTGCCCCCCTTCTGGTCGAGGCCCTGAAGCGGCTCGAATACCGCGGATATGACTCGGCGGGGATTGCCACGGTCAATGCCGGGCGGCTGGACCGGCGCCGCGCGGTGGGCAAGCTGATGAACCTGTCAGACCTGCTGGTCCATGCGCCGCTTGCGGGCAAATCCGGCATCGGCCACACCCGTTGGGCCACGCATGGCGCGGCCACGCTGGCCAATGCCCATCCGCAGAAGGCGGGCGGCGTGGCCGTGGTGCATAACGGGATCATCGAGAATTTCCGCGAACTGCGCAGCGAACTTGCCGCCGCAGGCTGCGGCTTTGAATCCGAGACCGATACCGAGACCGTGGCCCTTCTGACCCGGATGCATCTGGACCGGGGCCTGTCGCCGGTCGAGGCGGCAAAACAGACCCTGACACGCCTGCACGGGGCCTTTGCCTTGTGCTTTCTGTTCGACGGTCAGGATGATCTGATGATCGCGGCCCGCAAAGGCAGCCCGCTGGCCATCGGGCACGGCGCGGGGGAGATGTACCTGGGCAGCGATGCCATTGCCCTTGCCCCGATGACGGATCAGATCACCTATCTGCAAGAGGGTGACTGGGCGGTGCTCACCCGCGCCGGGGCCGAGATTTTTGATGCCGAAGGACGCCCCACCCAACGGGCCGCGACCACCATCCAGATCGATGCCACCCGGATCGAAAAAGGCGGCTACAAGCATTTCATGGCCAAGGAAATTGCCGAACAGCCGGTTGTTCTGGCCGATGCCCTGCGCCATTACCTGACAGCCGACGGACAGGCCCTGAACCTGCCGCAGGTGGACTTTGCCGGGGTGGACCGCCTGACGCTGGTGGCCTGCGGCACCGCCAGCTATGCCTGCCAAGTGGCGAAATACTGGTTCGAGCAGATCGCCGGCCTTCCGGTCGCGGTCGATATCGCGTCGGAATTCCGCTATCGTGAACCGCCGCTGTCCCCCGCGTCCTGGGCGGTGTTTGTCAGCCAGTCGGGCGAGACGGCCGATACGCTGGCCGCCCTGCGCCATACCCGCGGCAAGGTGGCAAGGGTGGTCGGCGTGGTCAATGTGCCGACCTCATCCATCGCCCGTGAAAGCGACCTTGTGCTGCCGATCCTGGCCGGGGTGGAGGTGGGTGTCGCCTCGACCAAGGCCTTTACCTGCCAGCTTCTGGTGCTGGGCCTTCTGGCGCTGAAGGCTGCGGCGGACCGGGGCCGGCTTGGCCCGGCTGCCCTGGCCGCGCACCTCAAGGCGCTGCGCCTGGTGCCCGGCCTGATGAACCACGCGCTGGGTCTGGCAGGCGATGTGGCCGCGATCGCCGAGGATTTGGCCAAGGCGCAGGATGTGCTGTTTCTGGGGCGGGGGGCGATGTATCCGCTGGCCCTGGAAGGCGCGCTGAAGCTGAAAGAGATCAGCTATATCCATGCCGAGGGCTATGCGGGCGGCGAATTGAAACACGGTCCCATTGCGCTGGTCGACGCCCGCGTGCCGGTGATCGTGATGGCCCCGCGTGACGCCCTGTTCGACAAGACCGTGTCCAACATGCAGGAAGTGATGGCCCGTCACGGCCCGGTGCTGCTGATCTCGGACGCCCGGGGCGTGGCCGAGGCCGGATCGGGTGTGTGGCGCAGCCTGACCCTGCCCGAAGTCGCGCCTCTTTGGGCCCCGATCCTTTACGCCATACCCGCCCAGCTTCTGGCCTACCACACCGCCACCGCCAAGGGCACCGATGTGGACCAGCCGCGCAACCTGGCGAAATCAGTGACGGTGGAATAGGGCGGGGCTATCGCGTTCATTCTGAAAGAAACGGCAACTGCGGCAAGACCCGGCTTCTTTCCATCCCATCGTGCGACCCGCATCCCGCTGGCGATACGGGCATCAAGGCCGCCGACAGGGTTTGTCGCGATGTGATGAGCCGGGATGGCACACATTCAGCGCGTGCCCCAATCCGGATTCGAACCGAAGACCCCTTCATTACGAATGTTATAGACTGTTATCTAAAACAATACGTTAGGTGCATTTTTGTATAGTTTGTTGTATAGTGAAGTTCCAGAAATAGACTGCAAGTACCTGAATTCACTTACATACTTGCAGCCTATTTCACGAAGTACATCATGCCTTGCGCCCGACAGCAAGCAGTTCGTCGAGCTCACCCGATTTGGTCGCAGCGATCAGCGTATCGATGACTTTGACCAAACCGTCTTTGCCGACAGCCGCGATTGCGGGCTTGCCCTTCTCGAACTCGATGGGCTTCGTACCGTAGCGGACAACGAGGACGTAGTTGTTGTCACCCGTTTCCTGCCACCAGCGCCGCAGGCGTTTCGGGGTTTCCTTGCGGACCTTGGCTCCGGCTTCATCCTTGGCCCACTTGACCTGCATGACCGTGAAGGCCGGGTCAGTCAGCATCTGCTTTTGTTGCTCAAGTTGAGCAGCCAACTTTTGGCGACGTTGCTCGCGGGGATCGGCCTTGTTCAGATTGGGCGCTTCGATGAACTTGAGTGTCTTAAGTACCGTCATGTTTGCCTCTCGCTGCATGTCACGCACATGCTTTGCGGCCAAACATCTGTAATTCCTAGACAATTCTCATGATAGCTACCTGAAAATCTGTCCCAACCACGAACAGCACGTTCATCATCTTAATGCGGTTCGTTGACAGCGATGCGTCTTGCGCATGCACAGCGCCGAAATTGGCTAGTCGCACCATGAGTAGCGGCCCATCCCCTGACACCCACTGTAGGCGCTGCTGCGTGCGTCGTTGACGCCAACACAGCAGCAGTGGTTGTTCTTCGATCAGATCGCCAAATCGTCCGGGGTCTTACCTGCCGCGATAGCCGCCGCGAACCATGCGGGCTTGCGGCCACGCCCGCTCCAGGTCTCAGCCGAGTTAGCGGGGTTCGCATACTTGGCAGCAGCAGGTGCACGTTTGCGCGGTGCTTCAACGCCTACAAGTTCTGCGAGGCTAAAACCCATGGCGCGAGCTTGGGCTTCCAGTTCCGCACGGGCCTTGGATTTCACACGATCTTCGAAGTTGGCGATGGCCGCTGCCACATCCTTGTGCAGCTTTTTAAGTTCAGCCAGCGAAAGCGAATTCAGGTCCATGTCGTCTCCAAAGCACCCATGGTGCGTTTCCTTGTCTTCCTTGGAACGACATCCAGCCCATGTACAGCGCCCGTCGTTCGCCTTCACGCAGAAGTGGGCGCACGTTATGCGGTGGCGCTGCGTGTCGCCAAGTTAATACAGATCGTCGGCGTTGTCCGCTGCCAACACGCTGATCAGTTCCGGGCTCAATCGTGCATCATAGCCCGGTGCCAGTTCCGTAATTCCGCGAAGGCGCAGCAAGTCCACGATGTCACGACGATGGCGCAGACTGACGGGGCGGTTGTCATAACCGTGGATGCCTTGCAGAACCCAGATGGCTTTTCCTGCCATGCGATGCTGCACAAGTTCCACGATCAGGTCCGGGTTATCTTTGACCAAGTAAAACGCCACGCGGCCCATCGCCGCCCGCAGGACATGCGAAGACAGGCAATTGCGGAACCTCTGCCCGATCTCGGCGAACTGCCTGGCATCGTTGAGGGGCTTAAAGTCCGGATGATCTTCCAGTGGCCCCGCTGGCAACAGGTCGGCCTTGCGGGCCACCAACTTCGCTGCCCACAGTTGAAACCGCATCGACCTTGCGCCCTTGGACACTTGGATCAGGTCATCTGTGGTGATCGGGGTTGAAGACAGCCGCTCGACATAACGCAGGATGGCATTGGCGGTGTCCGCAGTTGCTTCGCCATCAAACAGCTTTGCCAAGATCGGATGCACCAACTCGCGGTCAAGTCTTGCCAGTGCCGTTACCAGATCGGAGTTCACGGTCGAAGAATGACGCAATGCCAAGGCACGTTGGCGCTGATCCTCAATCGCCCCCGGCGTCAGCAGGGTCAAAAGCACATCGTAATGGCCGGGGTCTTCGAAAGGGTCGCCGCCCATCTTGCCCAGAGCCGTAGCCAGGCCCGGCATAGACCCGAACACCTTGCGCAGCACGGATCGGATGTCGTCATGGAAGAGATGATGCATGGATTGTCGCTGGTCGCCAGCACCAAGGGCAGCTTGGATTTCATCGAGTGATTTCACCGTCAGCACTGCGATCACCACGGAACGCCGGAAATCGGTTGCCTTATGCAGTGACACAACGATGGGGTAGCATGTTTCCGCATCCAAGTTCAGAGCCATCTGCAACACCCAGCCCGACAAGGGTTCGGCGCGATGTGACAGCAAATGCTGCAACTGCCGTTCAAACGCTGCTTCATCCATGGCCGTACCCCCGTGAACACAAGTCAGCACAGCTATGGTCAACGATTTCTAAGGCCAACCGAAACGACAGGCTCATGGCGACACCCGGAACATGCTGGCTTGCCGGAAACCATCAACGACACCGGGGATGTAGCCGTAGTAGGGCAAACCTTCGGCCTTGCGCAAAGCGGCGTAGGTCGCTTCGATCTGCACAAGGATCAGGTCGCTGTCGAAATCCTGACAGTGCCGATCATGCAGGAACAACACCACGTCGCACTGATACTGCCCGGCCCAGATCACCGCATCTTCCACGCTGATGTCCGTCTCGACATCATAGAAGGGCGATGCGTCAGACATGCCACTGAAATCAGGATAGTCGGTGGCCAAGGCATATTCGCTCTGCACGACGCTGGCCGCCACATGCGCCCCGACAAAGCGATGGTCCCGGCAGTCAATGATGTTGGTGATCATGCCCGACCTCCCTATTGCGCAAGCCTTCAGTCAGCAGTTCGTCAAGGCAGCGATTGGCTAGCGAACGAAACATCATCCCGGCATCGGTTCGGGGCGCAGCGTTATCGTTGGCCGCAGCATCCGCAGCCCGTAACAGGCTGACAGCACAAGTGGCCCAGACGACACAGCTTGGCTTCCGGCGCTTGGCCTTCAGCACCGTCAGATAACTTCGCTCGCGTCCAAGCCATTTCTCGCTGAACTCGGATCGGGTGCGCACGGCTCCCAATTGATGCACCTGATCATAGACAAAATAAATCTGCATATTTCACCTCAATAAACAAATCGATTGGGGCGCAGTTGTATAAATACAATCAGTGCGACAATCGCATTGTATTTATGCAAGGCAAAATCATGCAGGGAAAAATTATCCAAGATAAGGATCAGAAGCTGAACGCTATTCGCGCAGCACTCCAACGGGAACAAGCCCGAGATAACCTAAACAAACCGATTGAAACGCAGCTGATGCAATGGGTAAACGCTGGGCCAAAATGGGACATCGCGTTGACTTTGCACACGCCGTTGAAATTGCGCTATGACCATCAAGGTTATGATGAGCTTTGGTTGGAACAGCAGGTCGCTGTGCTTTTCAATGTCTTGTCGAAAGTAATCTTCGCAGACATTCCAAAGAGGCAACGCCCTATGCTGCGTCGCCTGATTACGCTTGAGAAGGACATCTATGTGGGCTGGCATGCACATGGTGTTATTTCTACGCCTGAACATCTCGACGATGAAATACTGATACAGGCAATCAAAGAGGTCTGGGGCGGCATGATGAACCGTCATGCGAAAGAAGAATTCAAAGATCGGTTAGTTTGGTGCGAGCCCGTAAACGGCAACTATCAGCAGTACTGTGTGAAGGCCGCTCTTTCAGCTCAAGGCCGAAACCCGGTCGGTCAGTTTGGCACAATATCACTTCGAAATACTCATTTATGATAGTGGGCGGTTGGTCCCTGAATTCCAACACATTCCTCAGTTAGCAAGGCGTTGAGGTTGAAGCGCAGTCAAAGAAACGTGTGAAGACACCAAGGACTGCGCTTCGTAATTTATGCGTCCCCCAGTTAGCGAGGCGCTGGGATAAGGCGTTCAAGGAGCGGCATTTAGATGCTGCTGTAGCTGAAGGTTTGACCAAAGCATAAGAAGATCAAACACATCAGCAACGTCACTGACACTTCGACCAACCAAACAGATGTTGAGTTGCTCAAGCAGGAAAACGCTAGTGCAGGCAAGTGAGCACGATGAGTGCGATACAGCCAAGCTAGCAGAACGTGCTGTCAGGCACGGGCTCATAACTAAGACAAATCATTCAGTCTGCGGCGAGCAGCAATTTCGTGCAATGGCGGGCGAACGTCCTGCCGCACAGGGGATAAATCGCTGAAGTCTTTTCCAAATCTATCTATTTTCCGCAACCAAGAACTGCTGAAGCGCAAATAGCTTGATGTCTTTGGGAAGTAGCGAAGCTTTCCAAATTCATTCATGGCATCAAAATCTTGGTCTACTTCCGTCACGGGAAACCTGCCATAAACAACGTACTTAATTATATTGTCCGCTGCAATAATCCCTTCCGAACCAGCTTTTCGCTTCCCGCCACTCTTATATGATTGACCTTCTGGCCTTATAAAAACATCGTCGCTTCCTGCGAAAACAACTCCCGCCAAATCAATCAGCTGTTCGTTAGTTGGCAGCTTGCCATTTTCATTGAGATACTTAATTTGCGCTTTCTTGATCGCGAGATACTTGGCAAGAGCCGTTAGCTTATGATGACGAGGTTGGTATAAAGCCTTCGACTTATTGGAGCTCGCCCCAGCTTGCTCGCTGGCTAATTGATTTAGATAATCCTTTACTTGTTTGTGAAGGAGCTTTGGGTCCATATCCCTCTGCATCGAGATATAAATCCGATCCCCAGTATCATCGTGGTCCGAGAAAGGTTTAGTCTGTATCTTTGCATCGGGTTCTTCGTTTGGCTCAGTGAACAGTAGCCATCCCCGACTAATCCACCAGAGCCTGAAACTTTCGTCCGGCGAGACGCTGTATTCGTGGATATTTCCAAAGTCCTTGTAGAGCTCACGGAGGTGCAAGTGTTTTGGGTCGTTGTCCGGATACAGGCCGTTTCGCTTGCAGCAATCCAAGTAATCCGGGCTGAGGCGCAAGAATTCCCACCAGTAGTAGTACACGGATGACGTGAACTGGCTGAGGGCGTCGGGGAACTTGGGACCGTATCCACGTTCATCGATGGGCTTCTTCTTGCCCGTTCTGTCGAGATTGGTCTGGGGCGGTGCAAAACGATACACCAGATCTTTGCCGTCTGAAGTGATCTTTGAGTAGCTCAACTGCCTTTACCCCGTAGTCGCTGCGCTGTGTCGGATCATGAAAACGTCTTTCAAGGTCCGACATCGAATCACCTTCCCAACTCCTAGCAGGCAAGGTGGCGGCACAGTTCCGTGTCGTCTTGCCATACGGAGGTTACCATGGCGGAACGCAAGATGAAGGCCAAGACCGTGGCCAATACGACGGTCAATCTGGACGCCATGATGGCGAACGCTCGCAACGAGCTGCGCACGTCCAAGGACCGCGCGATGCACGCGGCGGCCCAGTGCTACATGATCTGGGTTGAGACCCAGTCGACGGCTGGCAAGGCGTGGTTCGAAAAGCAGGTCAAGCACGCCAATGAAGTCATCGATGCCTACAACAAGGGCGTGGAAAAGGATCGCAAGGAGGTGCGCGACTACCGCGCTGGCGCCTTGGACTCCAAGCATGATGCGCTTTACGAAGGCAACGATGCGCATGCTCTGCAACTGAAGACCGACGCCATCGCCCGGATCAATGCCCTGGGCAAGCTGATCGACGAGAAGCGTGCGCCGAAGAAGAAGGTGAAGATCGAGAAGCCCAAGATGGCCAACGAATTCACCATGGTCGTGAAGCTGGTGTTTGGCTTCGACGAATCGGCGGATGCTTCGCTGGTGTCGCGCTACGCCACCGTCTGCGAGTTCATCCACGGCAAGTGCAGCTCGGGGACGCCGGTCGATGTGCCTTCCATCGTTGCCGAGCTCGAAGCTGCGGGCGGCTACGAAGTGTCGCTCCGCCATCAGGTCAAGGCCAAGCAGGCCCGCAAGTCCGGGGGCAATGCGGAAGAGGTCAAGACGCTGACGGCGAAGGCTAAGGAAGAAAACGAAGCGGCTGTGAAGGCGATGTCGCCGCTCAGCACCTTCGCGATCCCGGTCAAGACTAAGGCCGACGGGTACGCGGTCTTCCTGGCTCGCACCGATGGCGACACCGTTGAGATCGTGGGGGAAGCGCCGGTGACGGCGGCTCAGATCACCAAGATGGTCTCCTCCTTCGAGCCCCCGGCGATCTCGGCGGACCCGGCGGCGGAATTCGTGCGCCGTGTTCTGAACCTGGGGACGCTGGTGGGTGGCTTCGTGGGCAAGCCCGTCGATGGCAAGAAGGAGCGCAAGCTGGTGATGCGCCCGGGTGAGGGCGGCAAGACCCTGATGCTGTTGTCGCAGCAGGGTGGTTCGGCGAACGTGGTGGTTCATGCTGCTCCCCATGAAACCACCAAGATCGGCACCGTGCCGGCCATGGTCGCGCTGCCGCATGAGTATCTGCAGGTGCTGACCAACCGCCTTGACGATCCGCTGTATCGCCGCTTCACCGCTCTCGCGCCCGATGCTGCGCCGCGCAACGCTGGCGGAGCCCTCGCGCAGAGCGTTCTGGGATGGCATCTGGAGAACCGTGCGCTGGTGCAGGCGAATGGCGCTCAGCTGAAGGAAACGCTGTTCTGGTCGAAGGTCGGCCCGAACAGCGTCTACAAGACGGTTGATGTCGAGACCGTGAAGGTCAAGACCCGCCTGATCGTGGGCCGCGATGCCCTCCTCTACTTCTGGGAGAAGGTTCTGTCGGGGGCTAAGTCCGGCAAGGCCCCCAACAAGAACGCCAAGACGGCGACCCTGAAGTATGAAGATGGGGTGCTTGTTCTGAATATGCCCGCAAAGGGCGACGTCGATCACGATGTCATGCCCGAAGTGAATGCTGCCATCGAACTGGAATTCCGCCCCGGTGATCTGATCGCTCTGGTGGAAAAGCTGATGGGTCTGATGGTGGATCAGTTCGTCTTCGAATTTGACGAAGATGGCCTGCTGGCGGTCACCTGGGCGGATAAGCTGGGCACTTATTCCATCTTCCAGCCGACGGTGATGGAAGGCGGGATCCTGAACCCCAAGCGCCTCGCCAAAGCGGGCCCGAAGCCTGCGGTGAATATCTTGGCGGCGCTGGCTGCGAAGAACCAAGCGGCCACGGTCAGCCGCGTTGCGGCGGCGCAGTTCGCTGCCGCGACCACCAAACGTGCCCCGACCAAGAAGATCAAGGCGGCCTAATCAAGATGACGGGGGAGCCTCAGGTTCCCCCGTCCATTCGCCGACCCAATCCCCACAAATTGAGCAACTTAATGGAGGTCCCCATGGACAACTCGCTCGTCAAACTCGCCTCGAAAACTACCGAAACCATCCCGGGCCCGAAAGTCATCCCCAACGATCCGACCCCGCTGGATCAGGCGGTTTACATCCTCAGCGTCAGCCCGAAGTATGCTACGGACATCCACTTCGGCAACTGGAAGCGTGAACTGCCCTATGGTCTGCGCAATGAGGACCTTAACTTCCTCGACCCCAACAACCGGGTCTTCTATGCGCCCCATGTGATGAGCAGCGCCGGGCAGGCTCTGCGGATTAAGGATACCGGCATCATCACCGAACGTGATCGCGCCAGCACGTGTCTCTTGACCGATAGCAGCGGTTGGCAAATCGCCCAGCAGACCGGCAAGATCGACGACATTCGTGATAGGGGGGCCATCCTCGACTGGATCGAAAAGCGGGCGGACATGTCGATGACCCTCGACATTCCGTCGGGCAATGTTGGCAAGCCGGACTATCCCTTCAAGACCATTTCGGCCTGCCTTGACCGCACGCTGGACAACCTGCGCTTCTTCGAAAAGGAGCACGTGCGCGGCAAAGTGACGTGGCTCAATGTGGTGCAGGCCAACAGCCATGGTTCCGGCTATGAATGGTATGAAGCCGTTAAGCCTTTCGATTTCTGCGAGGGTTGGGCCATCGCGGGCAAGATGCGCAAGACCTTCACCTACGTTATCTCGCTGCTGCTTCGCATGATGGAAGACGGCACCATCCAAAACAAGAAATGGGTTCACGTGCTCGGCACCAATGAACTGTGGGTTGCCGTCCTGCTCACGGCGGTGCAGCGCGGCCTGAATGCGAATGGCTGCGATCTTCGGATCAGCTTCGACACCTCCACCCCGTGCACCCTGATCCGCACCAACGGCGTGTTCAGCCTGCCGAACTTCAACGATAAGGCGCTCCTGCTCCCCACGGAATATGCGCCCGACCACAAGCGCATGTTCCGCAGCCCTGTGCAGTGGCCCTGGCCGAGTGCCATCGGTAACAAGCTGACTTTGGGCGACATCAACGTCGCGTCTTGGGGTAAATCGCCGTATTGCCGCGACAACCTCAGCAACACGCTGATGATGCTGCACAACTATGCGTCCTTGCGCGAAACCATCCTGCTCGCCAATCGGATCATCGATGCGCAGCAGGCTAGCAAGGATCACATCATCGCCCCGAAGCTGTCCAAGTGCGTTGGCATCGTGCGCCAGATCTTCGATGCTGGCCCGAAGAAAGGGCGCGAAATCCTCGAACAGAACCGCACCAAGTTCAACGGGCTGATTGACCGTAACTTCTATGAACCCGACCGCAGCGAAGAAGACTGATCCCACGGCAAAGACGCAGCCCAGGGCCCCGCTGGAAACGGCGGGGCTTCTTTTTGTGTTGTGGGTAACTTCAGCCACTTAAGGAGCTCTCGCAGAAGCAGTGGCGACAAAGATTGAAAGCTGAAGCAATCGGTCTTGCATTTCAGTCGCAACTCAACGCTTAAGTTGCTCAACAAGTCCTGAGCCCAAACCACCTTACTTCATTGATTGTTGTCAGATTTCTTTTAGGGCGGGTCTATCTTCAGGTTCCGGAAACCAAAGGCCTTTCATGCCATCGCAAGCCATGCTGACCCTCGCTGTAGCACACTAACCAGACCGCACATTCACGCAATTCCAAAGGAAACTTGTTCGTCACCTTGCTCATGGTGCTCAATCCCTTCGTCCGTTGTGTCCACCGTGGCGACGGTGTAGTTCAGAGCACTCTTGGAGATGAATGATGCCTGACCAGACTGTTGATGCAACGAACGTCCTTTGCCCATTGCCGGTAATCAAAGCCAAAAAGGCTCTGAGGCAAATGTCAAAGGGCCAAACGCTTCTAGTTCGCACGACCGACCCAGTGGCACTGATAGACATTCCGCATATGTGCAAACAGTTTGCCTTCGAACTCATCGAAACTAAGGAACTCGAGGTTAGCCACGAGTTCCTCATCAGGAAGTCTTAACTCACTTCGCAGACCACGACTGTACCTTTTTCGCGGCACCGTCGCCTCGCCGTTTCACAAATGCTTGCCCAGTCGATAGGGTAGCGAGGTTAGCGCCTTTCCCAAGAATACGTGCTGCATTTCTCGAAGGCGCATTAGTGGAAAATGCCGCCACAAGGCCCATTTCGCTGAGGAAGTCGTCTTCTTCGCCAGAAAAATCGTCTGGACTTTGGGAAATTAGCATCACGGCGCCGCCTTTTGAACGACTCATTCTTACCAAGCTAGACAGAGACGGGAGTTTGCTTCCAAGGATCCGATGCGCTTCATCTACCATCGCAATGATGCGCATGCCTCGGCTTCCGTCCGCCGCGACAGGGGCGTCAGGAAGACTGTTCAAATATTGGTCAAGTGCGTCGAGAACCAAGTTTACAACAATACTTCTGCTTTCCTCGACGACATGAGGCGGGAGTTTGATAATCCACGAACGCTTAAAGAATTCCTCCGGCGGCATGGTTGGGACGAAGAGAGGGAAGCGGCAGACCTCTCGCGCAGCGGCGATTGCGCCGTCCTCCTTCATCTCACGTTCGCCATAAACGTTAAGCAACTCCTCGCGGAAATTGTCCAGTTCACAGGGGACGTTGCTACGCAGTGCACGTTCAGCAGCCTCGTAAACAGCATCTCTTTGCTTATCGCCAAGTTTTGCACCCTTCAGTCGCGAGAAGGACTCCCTAAAGCGAGAAGCAGCTTGAGACACCTCGATGTCATCCCTCGACCGGAGTGAAAGGACATCCAAGGGAACTGGAGACTTTGGTGGCTCAATGACCGTCGCTTCGAAAAGCTGGTCCAAATGGTAGCCACCACCAGCCTCGTCAGTTGCAAGGTCGCCCTTAAAGTCAAAAGCAATTATAGGCAGAGGCGCTTGTTTTCTTATCGATTTGAGAACTGCAACCGCAGTTCGCGTCTTGCCGGAACCAACGCCACCCATGATGGCGCTATGCGGCGAACATCCTGGACCGTTGAGTGTCCATTCGAGTTCAGCACCCGTGTTTGCTTCTTTAGAGATTTCGCCGACGGGAACCGATAGAAGCCCCTCGTTCACAAACACATCAAGGCCGCCACCTTGCTCCAAAGATTTGAATTTTCCAGACAGCGGCAGTTCAGCGTGATCGACAAGCCGCCTTACAAATTTGAAAACATCTTCTCCAGATTGTTTCCAATCGGCATCAAGCAGTTCAAGACCACGTTTCCAATGCGCTGCGACATTACCTGTTAACACCTTAATATCATACTCATTGGACGGGGAATGTTGGACAACAAGGGATACCCAGGTCATTAGCTGTGTTCCAGTACCGAACAGCGTATCTCCCTTAATGGCCTTTCCCCATTCGGCCTCGGCAGCTATCGGGTTGGGACTGCTAGTAAGCCCAAGAGACCGCGAAAGGGCCAACCTTGCTGGCAAGTAGCGTTTTTTCATTCCAAGGCGGCGCATGAATTCCGTATTTAGTTCGTCGGCCTTTTCATCAGTGCGGAAGTTCGCCCCGGCAACATCAACGATGTTAAATGTCATCAGTTAGCCCCATTTGAAAAATAGCCCTCTTTTACCGAGGACACACCAATGTCTCCTTCGCGTTCGAAGGTCACGAGGTATTTTTTCTGAACGTAGGGTTCGATTTCCGAAAGGTACTCACCGACGACCTCAGTATTTGTCGAAAGCAGAATGACCTGATGTCCTCTCTGAACAAGGTGATTAAGTACACCCTTTCTGTGTGCAACATCGAGTCGACCCAATGGCGTATCGATGACCATCGGGAACGAACGCTTCGACACCGAAGCAACGGCCGAAATGAGTGCCTGCGTAAAGATCTGCTTTTCTCCCGCAGACAAGTCATAGTTTCGCAGATCGATGCCCTGTGCGCTGAGGAGCCTGACTTCGCAGTCCTCATTAATGTCGATCCGGTCAACCAGATCTTTCTTGTGTGCCATCGAATGATGGGCATCTGTCATGGCCTTGGCTATGGCCGAAATCTGGCTTGGAACAGCCTGTGCGACAATTGAATCAACCATCGCAGCTACTTTCAAAGCTCTACTGGCTCGACGCAAAGACGGTTTAGCTTGGTCCCAATGTCCCGAGAGTTTGGCCAACTCCGCATTCTTCTTGGAGATATCTGCGTCGAAGGATGCAACTTCCCTCCGAAGTGCACCCAATTCTTGGTCAACTTCGCTTAGCCGCGTGTTAAGTGAATTTAGCTCCGTCTTCTTCTTCTCGATATGTGGGGTGATGCTTTCTGTTCGGGTGATCTCCTTTTGGAGCCGTGAGGCAGCTTCTTCACTGCTCGAAATCCGGTCCAAGAGTTCAACGACGGTAGGCGCACCAAGTTCGTCAAGGTCATCGAGGGCATCGATCACCTTGAGACGCTCCATTTCGTTCAGATACCGATGAATAATGTCTTTCGACACGTTCTCCGGCGGTGGATACCAGAGAGACTCCCAGGCTTCAGACGCGATGGTTACGACGGCACTTTCCTGATCAGGATTCAGGTTGGGATGAACTTTTTGAAGGGATAGTCGCACGGTATCGAGGAACGTAGAGAGGTTCGCATCGCCTTGTTTGCGTCCTGCCAACCACTTCTCTCTCACGATCTCCCCGCGCAGCTCGTCCTTAAGAAGTTCCCGCAGACCTTTCCCAGAGAGGGCTATAGCGATGTCCTGCGAAAGAAGCCGTTCGAGATGGGATTTGCCATCCTCAACGTCACGCTGTAGACGGTTCAGCCGTTCGAACTGTTCTTGAAACTGGGCTTGGGAACCCGCCCCAAAGGAAGCTAGTTCTCTGGTCAGCTTCTCGCGCTGCTCTTTGAGAGTAACCTGTTCTGGTTCGAGTTCCTCGATGCGTTCTTTCCGCTTCTTGGACTGAAAGTTCAGGTTGTCGAGTTCAAGTTCAAGGCGTTCCAACGTGTTGTCGTTTACGTTATTTACCTCGCCCTTCCGAACCCGAGCGTACTGCCGCAGGTCCTGAGCCAACTCCTTAAGTATCGGAATACCCAGCAAACCTTCAATACCAGAGCGGACCTGTGCAGCCATCTCACGTTCCGCAAAAGCGCTGACTTGCTCGCCATCAAACAGGAAGAATGCCGCAAGATAGTATGGCAAGAAGCGCCTGGCTATGTAATCGCGATACCATTCGAGGTCATCGCCATCATCACCTGGTCCCGGTCCGACAATGGTCTTCGTTGGGCCTTCGTATATTCTTACTTCCTCATCAGCTGGCTTTAGCTGGCCCTTTTCGCTGAAGTGCCAGATGCGCTGGATCTCGATTTCCTCGCCCTCATCGACAAAGGCTAGCTTGACGGAACAAGATGAGCGGCCGACGTCAATGGCACCGCTGTGCAGCGCCTTCTCGAGAAAGTTCCGGTATGAAGTCGCAAGACGTTGCCTGTCGTCTCCGGCAAACGGAGACCGAGCGACAAGAGGCATGCCACTTTTTCCGAACATACACAGGACGATTGCCTCGAATAGCGAGGTTTTTCCGAAGCCGTTCTGGGCACCAATCAAGACAATGTTCTTGCCATTGTCCGGCGCAGGAAAATCAAAGTTGGCAAGAGCGTAAGCTTTCCAGTCGCGCAGGGAGATACTCTTCAGATACAAGTTCAGTCCCCCAGTTCAATTCGGTCGAGGATATCGTCAAAGGAGTCAAAAAGTCCCCTTTTTCTCTGCTTTCCAGTTTGCTCCACCTCAGCTTGGATGAGTTCAACGAACTCCGGAAAGCTGATCTTGTTTTCGATGCATTCCTCACGGACGAGCGAACGACCCTCTGGATTATCGAGAAGAACTACGACGTTCTGTGCCATTACTTGCCCTTCTTGATCGTGTGAACTGTAGCTTCCCGTGATTCATTCATCAGTTCGGCGGCCCAAATTTTACGAATTTCTTCAATCTCTTCCGGCGCAATTAGTTCAACTTCCAACTCATCCTGCATACTAACCAGTTTATCCAGAATTTCGTGCCTGGTACCCAATGTAAACGGACCAGGCACATAGGTTCCTGTCGATGTAATAGTAATAGAACCGTTTCTACGGCGTGCTTGTCGTTTGTCCGGATTATTCCGGATAGTCACTAGCCAATCCCTGAAGTCGATCAATGCCCCAAATTCGGAGAAACCTGACTCAACGAAGCCTTCTAGGCTCCTATCTTTATCCACAACGGTACATGTCCAGCAACCAAATCTCGAAGAAGAGGACCCACACGAGGGTGCGTCAGATTTTTGAGTAACGACCGGGCACTCTCCTCCTCCAGCATCTCTGTAAAGCTTAATGAGCTTCCGATGGTCGCCGCCCCATGGCGCATCATGCTCAGCAAGATACTCCCACACGTCCTCTGTGGTTAGCTCGACAATAGGTCGGAAAACAAGGCATCCAGCTAGGTCGTTGTGGCGGTTCAGTCGTTCACCATTGTCGTACCGCTTTACTGAAGCGGCACGAGTGGCCGACTCTGATCGACGCACTCCCAACAACAGGATGACGTTCTCTGCCTCAGCAATCTTGGACTTGATATATGTACTGGTGGGCTGGATTTTCATCCGGTCCGTACACCACCGAAAAGTCCGGTTTGGGGACGGGTATCCCCTTCCAATCAAGTTTACCCAGAAAGTCTGCGTAACATCCGGCTTTGTGATATCGGTATGGATGGGAAGGCGTAGCGCAGTTGCCGCACTCATAATCTGATCCAAGCTTGTCTTTACGTGCTGGATCACAAGCGGGCTTTCGACCAGGGTATCGTTCGAAACGATGTGAACAGGTCGCATGCGCTTGCTCTTCGGAAGCTCGAGCAGAACTTTGAAAACCAAATGAGCTACAAGGGTGCTGTCTTTGCCCCCAGAGTACCCGATCACCCAAGGATAGGAGTGGTCCTGCAGGTACTCGTTGCGGATCTCGCTCTCGATAACCGCCACAGCTTCCGCTAGTGACAGGTCAGAGAAATCATGCAGCCGCAGATCATCCATTGTTTTCAGTCACTTCGTCAACTTTCCGAGATGCGCCTACGGCATCAGTAGACAAGTGTCGCAAGGCTAGATCGCCGGGTCAATAGATGAACGTCACAAAGCACTTCTGGCGGTGTTGCAATCGGGACGCACAACTAGCAGATGCCGGCTGCGGTTCGTAATCTTGAAGGCAGCGGCGGCTAAGCCCTCGGTAACCTCCCGGTCGCGGGCATTATCGTCACATCATCTCGACGGCCGCTCGCAGGATGTTATCGTTGAGGTCAATATATTTTTGAGTTGTTCCGATACTACGGTGGCCAGCCAAAGCAGCAAGTACCCTCACGTTGACCCCCTTATGGGCAAGCGTGGTAATAAACGTTCTTCGGGTGCTGTGTGATGTGGCGCGGTCAAGACCCGCATCGTCGTACAGTTTGAGCATCAGTTGGCACAACCCGTTCGCCGAAAATAGTTTGCCAGATTTGCTAGTTATAAAAGGAGCTGCCGCAACTTTGGCAACTTCCGGCAACTTGTCTACGTAGGCGCCCAGCTCGGCCTGCAACTGCGCATTCAGCAACACCGTCCGTGCCTCGTTGCCCTTAGTCTGCGCCGCAGCGAGTTGGATGCTTGCACGCACGTCGCCTTCCGCAGTGAGCACGTCACCGATCCTGAGGGCAGCAATTTCGCCAATGCGCATCCCAGCTAGGTAGCCCAGCATGAAAACGCAGCGGTTGCGATCAGGGAATGCCGTCTGCTTGCAGTAAAGGAGCACCCGCTTCGCGTCGCGCTCTGTGAGGACCGGAGCCTGCTTCATCTTGCCCCTCTTGGTGCATGAAATGTTGTATTATAACATGTTTCCTGAACCAAAGGAGGACAACCGGAGATCTTCGAAAAAATCGCCCAATATCCTCAGTGACTTAAGCTCTTGGTTCAGAAAATGTTAATTATATGAGCCAGCGTCGTATTTTTGATTTTCCGTCGCCGTGTGCACGCAACCTGTTTAGACCAGATCGGGCACCCTGGAAGACGCATTTTGCTAACTGATTTCAGCTCGACACGGGCTATCGCTAACCAGACCTGCTGACTTTGCATAGAGGCCGCTCGAAATCAAAAAGGGTTAGCCGCAAACCGCCGCTAACCCTCTGAATTTACTGGTGCCGCTGAAGGGACTCGAACCCCCGACCCCATCATTACGAATGACGTGCTCTACCAGCTGAGCTACAGCGGCGACGAGGCGTCTCCTACAACATGATGACGGCGATGCCTAGACCTGTCATGCCTTCTCGGCGGCATTTTTCTTCGCTTAGGCGGCATCTTCCTCGTCATCGATGACGATCTTTGGCTCCTTTGCCTTGCGAGGCCGCCGAACGCTGTGCAGGAGGTCCACATTCATCTCTGCGGTCAGGGGCTTGGCGTAGAATCGGTCGATCATCTCCACCGAGGTGCGGGCGTTACGTGCCAGCGTCAGCGTGTCGAGGTTCTTGGCGTTCAGCAGTCGCAGCATGATCGATGTGTGCCGGAGGCTGTACAACGAACGTGTCTGTCCGTGCTCATCTGTCCGCAATCCGGCTTCAATCAGGACCTGCTCGAACTGCCGCTGGAGCGACCGCAAGGCATAGTCACGTTGCTTCTCGCCGCGTTCAGGCTGGAAGACATAATCATCCGGCTTGCCGTACCCTTCAGCGACCTGACGTGCCTTGATCTTCTCATATGTGTTCACCGCACTCGGTAGGGAGATCATCGGGTTGGAGTGCCCTTTAGTCTTTGCGTGCGTCAGCCGCAGGTAAGTTGCGTCCTTGCGAACGACGGCGACGTCTTTGTGTTTGAGCACCTTAATGTCCGTAGGGCGTATGAACGTGTTCGTCATGAACAGGATCAGATCATACAGCTCCTGCGTCACTGGGATGTTACGCAGTGGAACACCTTTCTGGGTCTTCTGCTTGAACGACTTGCCGATGCATCGGCGGGCTGTGCGTTGAAGGGTATCGTATTGCTTGGAATTGAACCAAGGACGGGCGATGTCTTCCGTCTTAATCGTTGGAAACGCCGGAAGCGAAGCGATCACACCAATCCGATGCCCGTGTTTGAACACGGTTTTCAGGTGCGACACATGCACCTTCAGGCTGCTCTTGGCCAGATTACGATCTTCCCTCAGCTTACTCACATAGGCTGACATGTCTGCATAGGTGATGTCCCCCAAGCGCATGTTGCCAAATGCTGGAATGAGATCTTTCTCAAGCCTAGCAGCGTCATAGTTGAACTTCGTGTGCGAGATTTCCGCCCTGACGAGCCTGGCCTTGTTGTCCTGCTGCAGACTGCGGGCAACCAGTTCAAAGCTGCTTTCGCGGTTCGCGGGCAGCATCTTCATCTTAAGTAACTGAACTTCGCCGAAGTACTTCTTGGCGAACCTAACAGCTTCCTGCTTGTGTGTCGTCTTTGTGCTGCGCCGGTAGATCTTCCCTTCTTCGTACATGCGCACGTACCAGAACGGTGAGGCTTCCATCTGGTAGATAGTGAGTGTGTTATAGCCAGGTATCTTTGTCAGCGTGCCGGGCTTTGGGGCGGTCCGGTCCTGTTTTGTCATCTCGACCCTCACAGATGAGCCCAGTTTGTGCACCAGAAGCTGTTGTATAGCGATTTCTATACAACAAATTTCTAAAAAATACCCATATTTTATTGGATATTTCTGCTATTTTTGGGATTTGCGCTGAGCTTTACGAATGAAGTGCTCTACCAGCTGAGCTATTGGGGCGACGCGTTGCCTCGCTTAAACGACGGAGCACCGGAACGCAAGGCAGAATCAGTGGCTTAGGATGGTGCTGCGCTACGACACATCCGGCGACTTCTCGCACTGGGCCAGTGGCAGTGCATCGGCCATTTCCCTTGTCAGGGAACGAGACCAAGCTTCTCTTGCAAGGAGTTCGAGCAGCTTAAGTTCGCCTTCAGTGATGGCTTCAAGATCGGCCGGCATCACGTCATAGATTCCCGCATGCGCGTCGTTACGGGGCACAGGAAGATACACTGCCCTCGGTGCCCTGCCGAACGTCGCGCCTGCCGCAGCCAAGTCATCGGTTCGGGCAACGCAAAAGCAGGCCTTCGGCTTCACGTTCATGCTGCTACGGATAGTCTCAATAGCGCACCGCAACTGGTGGTCAGGGTGACCTACAAAGTACTCGCACCAGGTCACTGACAACGAGTCGTCAGTCGCTCGGCCCTCGAACGCGGTCGGCAAAGGTCCGACTACGTTATCGCCGTAGTGCTCCATCTGGTTTAACCCGACGTACCGTACAACCGTGCTCGGGTTCGGAAGCTCATCGCCTTTACTGACCAAACCAGACCTCGGGCCCGTAAGCGTTCAGCACTTCGCAGAGACGGTCCGGCTGGCACTCAGCCGCAGCCCGTTCAACCTCCCCCTTTGCGTTTACCCGGGTAAGGACCCAGCGCGTGTTTCCAGACGGCAAACAGTCAATCGTGAGCCTGTTCTCACCATCGCGCCAGAATGCTGTGATGGACCCCCGACCATTGGTGCCAATCCCAGGCCGTTGCGTGGCCTTTGTGGAAAGCAGCATCAGCAGGAATGTTTCCAGTGAGTGCATGGACGGATAGGCATCCACCTCCTCCCAAGCGTCATCCGCCATCATGTTCGCGAACTGGCCGTTCAGGCCCACCGCGAAACCTTTTGGAAGGTGCATTGAGTTGCTGGAGATGAATCGCTGGATCTCCTCCAATCGCCTTTCGCGGTCCGTGCCCGGAGATATGGTTCGGTCAACCTTGAGCACGACGCGACCAGCCTGGCCGGGACTCAGCATACGCCGAAAACCATCCACGACTGTGTCCGCAAAGGATGAGGACCCACCGCTTGCTTGGGTCCCGTAACCCAACCGTCCAGTATCGACGTAAGTCATTCCTCAACCCCTCCAAACAGATCAACCGCTGGCTTCTTCAAGCAACTGTGGAATATCTCGTTCTTCTCGTCCCTCATCTCAGACAGGACCTTTGCAAAGACCCCGCCGGAGGCAGGAGTCGGCCCTTCGGTGAATACGTCGATATCCAGTATGATGCTGGTGTGGTCCGGCAGTAACGAACCGGAAGTGGCGACACCTAATCCGTAGGAGATGCCGTCTTTCAGGGTCGGCTTGACCACTCGCATCTGGAATTCATGCACCACACCCTTGTCCGTCCGCGGCCCACTGAAACTGACCGTGATGTAGTCATCTGTGTTGACGTTTGCACCGCCGATCTGAGGAATGTCGATGCGGTTCACGAACCGAATTCCGATCCGGCTGAACTCGCTGACACCGAGGCTAGCGGCGACGGGTTCCAGAAGGCTTAGCGCCCGTTGCGAGAAGGTCTGCCACTGATCATATGGCGCGCGCTGGACAAACACGAACTTGTCCGACTCGATTATGACGATCTGCGAGCCGTCCTTTAGGGCAAGCTCGAAACCAACTTTCTTGCTCTCGTGACTGATCTCGCCCCCTTGGAGGTCAAGCGTGGCGTGGACCAGCTTGCGCTCTTTCGGGGCTTCGAACTCCGAAAATGCGTGGAGTCCCGCAGAAGCACGAATGGCATCCAGCGGCCTTTCCGGCTGCCACCGAAACTCAAGGGAAGCTTCAAGGATCGGCGCCTTCTTATACCGCACCGACACCCCCCCACGAGCCAAGCTGATGGCCGGAGATGCGCGCAACCGTCAGCGACCTACGCGCCAAACTCTGGTGCAACTTCTCCATCGGCGAACGCTTCCTCCCCGTCGAATCGCAGTGTAACCCGCGCGCGAATCGGGGACAAGCGCGCAGGACTCCAAACGAATTCCGAGTCAATGCCTCTCTCACCTTTCCGGTGTGTTCGGCCACCGCGCGGTGGCATCGGGGCGAACCGGAGCCGATGCGGCTGCCTCCTGCGGGCCCCGGGTTCTTCTGCGGGCACGGCCGGGTGATCGCGCACCTTGTCCCGGCAGATCAGCGCCGCATCAGCTTACCGCATGGCCCGAACGGGACCCGCGTTGTTGCAGGCGGTGTCCCGGTGCCGCTGCGGGCGGGCTTTGGCACCGGTCATGCGGGCCGGTCGGCAGGTTCCGCGTCGTCGGTCGCGGTCGGGGCGGGCGATCCGACAAGAAGGGGCAGAAGTTCTGTCTGGGTGGCGCTTGGCCCCACACCTTCCGCCGGTTCGCGCCAGCTCAGCGTGTCGAAGCCGCCGCAGTTGCTGCAGACAGGGGTCCATTCGCTGTGGATGTTCTGGCATTTGTCGCAGACCCATTGCGGCCCGCGCGGGGCGGTCAGGGTGCGGGCCAGCCAGCCGCGCACAACCGCCTCGTCCGCGCCTTCGCCGCGTTCGACCGCCGCCATGATGGCCAGGCTGCGGCGCGTCGGATGGCGCGTGGGCAGATCGCCCAGCGCCCGGCGGGCGGCAGGAAAATCTTCGGCTGCCAGATTCAGTTCCGCCAGCAGCAGGCGCGTTTCCTCATCGTCGGGCCGCACCGATGTCAGGGTGCGGAACCGCCTGAGCCGTTCGGACGGCGTCTCATCAGGGACGATTTCGGCAAAAGCGGCGGCCAGATCAGGGTGGGGCGCGTTTTCCCAGGCTTTCTTCAGCAGGCGGGTCGCATTCCGGGTATCGCCATTGGCGATATAGCTGCGCGCCGCCATGGCGGCGGCCGGCACCAGGTCGGGCGAAAGCCGGTGCGCGGCGATTGCCGCTTCGCGCGCCTGGATGGTGGAGCCGTCATCGATGATCGCCCGCGCTTCCTGCAGGGCCAGCACGGCATCGCGCCGCCGGTGGATGTCTTTGGGGATGTGACCGGCCCGCAACTTGGCCCCCAGCGTGGCCCGTGCCCCGGTCCAATCGGAACTTTCCGCCTGCAGTTCCAGCAGCAGATCCTGCGTTTCCTTGTGCTTTGGCTTCAAGGCAAAGGCCTTTTCTGCCAGCTTCAGCGCGGTTTCCCGATCTCCTTCGGCCAGTTTCTGCTGGATCAGCCCGCGAATGCCGATGAAGCGGGACCTCGGGTTGGACAGAAGGGTTTTGTAGGCTTCGATGGCCTTGCGGGTATCGCCCGCCGCCTGCGCGGCCTGAGCGGTCAGGATGGTCGTCAGCTCCGGCTGCGCCAGCAGTCTTTCGGCCCGCGTGGCGCGCGACATGGCCGTGCGCGGCTCTCCGGAGGCCAGGGCAATCATCCCTTCGGCAAAGGCCTGATAGCCTTTGCGCTCTCGGTTGCGGTCGAAGTAGCGCGAAATCGCGGTTTCGTCACCGTTCAGAAAGCGCATCACGGCCACGACAAAGCCGATCACCTTCAGCACCAGCCAGATCACCCCAAGAAGAACAAGCGCCAGGATGACGGCCTGCAAAGGCCCAAGCGTGAATTCGTAGCCGCCAACGGCCACACGGATGCCGCCACCGGTTTCAAGGAGGAAACTGGCCCCCAGGGTCAGGGCGGCAACCAGCGCAATGAAGACCAGAACCTTGATCAGTGACCAGAGCATGAGGAATTTCCCTATTCCGCAGCGGCGGCTGACAGCAAAGACAGGGCCGCAATCGCCTTTAGCCGGGCCGTGGCATCTGCGACCCAGGGCGCAAGAATGTCCTTTGCCGGGGCGGGCAAGGTGCCAAGTTCGGCAAGGGCGGCGGGAATATCGCCATTTGCAAGCTGCCCCTCTGCGCGGGACAGAATTGCATCCGGATCATTCCCCTCGCGCGGGGAAAGTGACCTGGCACCGGTCTGGGTGCGCAGGAATGCCGCAATCCTGTCGCCCCAGCCGGTGGCTGTCTGCGCCCGCAGGGCCGCAGTCAGCGCATCCCGTGCGACGGCGGGAAAGCTGCGTTGCAGGTCCGTCAGGGTCGGCACGCCCGATCCGGCAAAGCCCGCGATATCTGCAGGAACCTGCACACCTGCGGCTGTCAGATCGTCAACAGCCCCGCTGTAGGGCCCGCCGGCTTCCAATGCGGCACGGATGCGGCCCAGCGCGGCGGCGATGGTGGCGGCGCGGGCTGTGGCCTGTGCCTCGGCCTTCAGGCGTTCCGCTTCCTGGGCTGCGGCGGCGAGCTGTGCTTTTGTTTCGGCGGCGATGGCCTCGATCCGGGCGGCGGCATCGCTTTTCTGCGCGCTTTGGGCTGCAATCTGGGCGCGCAGGTCCTGCAACTGGCGGTCATAGGCCGCCAGCGCGCTTGCCGATGCGGCCCCGCCAGCGCCGGCGGGACGCAGTTCGATCTGGGTCAGACGGCTGTCGAGGGCGGCGATCAAGGCCTCGATCCCCTCGGTCGCCCGGGCGATCAGAGGTGCGGGATCGGTCACGGCGGGCACGTCAGCCAGACGCTTTTCAAGGTCTGCCTTCAGGGCAGCAATGTCATCCGGGGCCGTCCCCACGGGACGCGCCGCCAGATCGGCAAGCTGCGCGTTCAAGGCTGCCAGCGCGTCCGCCTGTGCCTTGATCTGTGCCTCAAGCTGCGCAGTCATGGCTGCCAGCGTATCCGCCTGCGCCTTGATCTGTGCCTCAAGCGCAGAGTTGTCCTGAAGCGGCCAGCCGCCCGGAACCACCCGGGCCAGCCCAAAGCCTGCGGCTGCAGCCAGAATTCCGCCCAGAACCATACCCGGAAATGCGCTGCCCCCCACGCGCCGGCGCGGCGGCGGCGGCGGGGCCGCCCCGGACGCAGGCTCTGCCAGCGCGTCCGAGATCAGGTCCGCTTCTGCCCTGTCGTCCGCCCGGGTATTGTCGTCACGGGTGTCCTCATCGGAACGCTTCTCGTCGACTGGCATCGGGGTGTCCTTGTTGGCTGACCGGCCTTCAGGCCTGAACTTCATCCAGACCTTACGCCCTGCACCATCCTGGCATCAAGGCTGCGCGGCTGTGGCAAGAAGACTTCTGATCGCCTCCAGCATGGCTTCGGCATCCGGACGGGTGGCGCAGACCGTCTGCTGCGCTTGCGCGGCGGTGCATGCAGCGGCAACCGCCGGGCTGAGGGCGGCGATCAAAAGGGGGGCAAGGCGGCGCTGCACCGGCGGTTCGGCGCAGAAGAGGGCGGCGGTGCGGGGCGAAAACAGCGGCGCAAGAACCGGTCTGTCATCCGCCAGAAGTGCTGTGGCCTCTGCTGTCAGGGGGGTGGCCTGTTGTTCGTAAACAACCATCTCCTTCACGGTGATGTTGAATGTTTTCATGATTTTGGACAGGCTTCCCGCCGTGTCCCGGCCCCTGGCATAAAGCAGGGGGCCTGTCACCCCCGCGCGCCGGATCGCTTCGGCCAGCGCCCCAAGATCGCCCGCCGCCGATCTGGTGACAAAGCCCGCCTCGCGCGCGGCGGCGGCGGTTCTGTCGCCCACGCACCAGGCGGGCAGATGCCTGTCGGCAGAGACTTGCCCAAACCCCGCAACACCGGTTTCCGACGTGAAGACCAGCGCCGCGAAGGGCCCTGAGGGAATGGGCGGTGCCAGAAGCTTTGGCGTCAGCACAGGCGAGATGACGATGCGAATCCCCGATCCGAAGCGGGCGCGCAGCGACCGGGCAAAGCGGTCTGCCGCCGCTGCGGGCCGGGTCAGAAGGATGGAAGGCATCTGGACCTGCCGGGATTGTCGGGCCATGCCAGCGGTGTTACCTGCGCGGGATCACACTGGCAATCGGCACGCGATGCAGAAGACCCTGACCTTTCTTGGACTGGAAAGCAGCTGCGATGATACCGCAGCCGCCATCGTGCGCCATCGCGCGGATATGCCGCCTGAAATCCTGTCCTCTGTCATCCAGTCGCAGACGGCCCTTCATGCGCCCTTCGGCGGTGTCGTGCCGGAACTGGCGGCGCGCGCGCATGTGGAACGGCTGGACCTGTGCATTGAAAAGGCCCTGGCCGAAGCCGGGCTTGGCCTTGGGCACCTGGATGCTGTCGCGGTGACTGCCGGGCCGGGACTGATCGGTGGCGTGCTTTCGGGTGTCATGTGTGCCAAGGGGCTTTGTGCCGCAACGGGACTGCCGCTTGTCGGGGTGAACCATCTGGCGGGCCACGCGCTGACCCCGCGCCTGACCGATGGGTTGCGGTATCCCTATCTGATGCTTCTGGCCTCGGGCGGGCACTGCCAGTTTCTGATCGTCTGTGGTCCGCAGGCGTTCCGCAGGCTGGGCGGCACGATCGACGATGCCCCGGGAGAGGCCTTTGACAAAGCCGCCAGGCTTCTTGGCCTGCCACAGCCGGGCGGCCCGGCGGTAGAGGCCGAAGCGGCCCCCGGCGACCCGCGCCGCTTTGCCTTTCCCCGCCCGCTGCTGGACAGACCGGGGTGTGATCTTTCGTTTTCCGGCCTCAAGACCGCCCTGCTGCGCGCCCGCGATGCCCTGGTGGCGGAAAAGGGCGGGCTGACCGTTCAGGATCGCCGCGATCTGTGCGCCGGCTTTCAGGCGGCGGTGGCGGATGTGCTGGCGGAAAAGGCGCGTCGTGCGCTTGTTCTTTACCTGGCCGCCCGGCCCGGGGACGCTGTTCTTGCGGTCGCCGGCGGCGTTGCGGCCAATGCCGCGCTGCGCAGCGCCTTGATGCGGGTCTGCGATGCGGACGGGGTGCGCTTTGTTGCCCCGCCGCTTCGGCTGTGCACCGACAATGCCGCAATGATCGCCTGGGCCGGGATCGAGCAGTATCGCGACGGCCATGTCGATGGCCTTGATCTTGCAGCCCGCCCGCGCTGGCCGCTGGATCAGACCGCGCCCGCGTTGATCGGATCAGGCAAGCGGGGGTCAAAGGCGTGATCGGCCTTTCTTGCGGCTGTGCATCTGCAACGGAACTGGCCGTTGCGCCGGTGCCTGACAGGTCCAACGTGCTGCTTTCCAGACCGCTGAAACAGGAGTGAGACATGCGTGTAGCCCTGATCTGTATCGACAAACCCGGCGCGCTTCAGACCCGGCTTGAGAACCGGGAGGCCCATCTTGCCCATATCGCCGCATCCGCCGTGGTGGAAATGGCCGGGCCCTTTCTGGACGAAACCGGCACCATGACCGGTTCCCTTGTCATCCTGTCCGTCGCCTCACTGGACGAGGCAAGGGCATGGGCCGCAGCCGATCCCTATGCGAAAGCAGGGCTTTTCCAGTCTGTTGCGATCAGGGAATGGAAGAAGGTGATCGGTTGATGGCGTATTGGCTTTTCAAATACGAACCTGACACTTGGGGATGGGACCATCAGGTGGCGAAGGGCGACGCCGGGGAAGACTGGCAGGGTGTCAGGAACTATCAGGCGCGCAACCACATGCGCGCAATGAAGCGCGGCGATCTCGGCTTCTTCTATCATTCCAACATCGGAAAGGCGGTTGTCGGCATCGTTGAAGTGATCCGGGAAAGCGCACCCGACAGCAGCACAGATGATCCGCGCTGGGACTGCGTGAGGCTGCGCGCGCTGCGGCCGTTTCTGCGGCCCGTCACCCTGGACGCCTGCAAGGTGCAGCCGGGTCTTGAGGCCATGGTTCTGGTTCGCAACAGCCGCCTGTCGGTGCAGCCCGTGACAGAAGACGAATGGCAGATCATCTGCCGGATGGGCGGGGTGGATCCTTGAGGGTTCCGATCCCGCTGCGGCCTGCGCAGGCCATCATCGGCGCTGCAAGAAAACCTAGCGGTCTTGTCCGACGCAATTGAACATGGAGGGCCCCGACCCCGACGGGACCCTCCATCCACCCCACGTGCTCCCTTCGCACCACACGTGTTCGATAAAGGTCCCGGGCGTCCTGCCCTGATGTCGTGAATTTACGGAACGGCCTTGCATCACGCAAACGGCAAGAACGGCGAATTTTACCAAAGCGCCCGCGCCCGCGCGTCCCCTGCACGGGCAAGGTGCGCCTTGCGGGACCGTCAGCCGTAAACGCCGTCTTTGCCAAAGTGCTTCACCAGCATGTAATAGATGACCGCGCGATACTTGTTGCGGTCGGACTTTCCATAGGTTTCGATGACAGCCCTGATTGCTTCCATCAGCTTCGGACTATCCGCAAGGCCAAGTTTCCTGATCAGAAAATTGGCCTTGATGGTTTCAAGTTCCCAGGTTTCGGTACCGGCCACGGTCGAGGAATCGGCATCGTAAATCGCCGGGCCGCAACCGATTGTCACCTTGGTCAGCAGTGCCATGTCCGGTTCTATCCTGCATTTGGTGCGCAGATCTTCGGCATATCTTGAAATCAGTTCGTCTCTTTTGCTCATGCGTTTCCCTCCTTTTGACCCGTCATGTCACACAGCCATTGTGCACAATCGTGCCACCCGCATCAGCGTGATATGGATGCGCCTGCGAGGTCAAGCGGAATGCACAAGGCCACAAAGCGAAGTGCGAAAGCATGAACCTGCCCGCTACGGCCCGCGCCAGTGGCGTGACAGGATCGATCCGAAGCAGCCGCGCCCGGAAAGGTCCGGGTGCGGCGGGCATCAGTAGCGGTAGTGATCGGATTTGAACGGGCCTTCGACGGACACGCCGATATAGGCGGCCTGATCCGGCTTCAGCTCGGTCAGCTTGACGCCGATCTTCTTCAGGTGCAGGCGCGCCACCTTTTCGTCCAGTTGCTTTGGCAGGATGTAGACGCCGGGCGCATAATCGGCACCCCTCGTCCAAAGCTCGATCTGCGCCAGGACCTGATTGGTAAAGCTGGCCGACATCACGAAAGACGGGTGACCCGTGGCATTGCCAAGGTTCAACAGACGCCCCTCGGACAGCAGGATGATCCGGTTGCCGGACGGCATCTCGATCATGTCAACCTGATCCTTGATGTTCGTCCATTTGTGATTGCGCAGGGCGGCGACCTGGATTTCGTTGTCGAAATGGCCGATGTTGCCGACAATGGCCATGTCCTTCATCTCGCGGATATGCTCCAGGCGGATGACATCCTTGTTGCCGGTCGTGGTGATGAAGATGTCGGCATCGCGCACCACATCTTCCAGCACCACCACCTCAAAGCCATCCATCGCCGCCTGCAGCGCGCAGATCGGATCAATCTCGGTCACTTTCACCCGCGCCCCGGCCCCGCGAAGAGAGGCGGCAGACCCCTTGCCCACGTCGCCATAGCCGCAGACCACCGCCACCTTTCCGGCCATCATCGTGTCGGTGGCGCGGCGGATGCCATCGACCAGCGATTCCTTGCAGCCATACTTGTTGTCGAACTTGGATTTCGTGACCGAATCATTCACGTTGATCGCCGGGAAGGGCAGCAGGCCCTTCTTGTGCAGGTCATACAGCCGGTGAACGCCGGTGGTCGTTTCCTCGGACACGCCGCGGATCGCATCGCGCTGCCGGGTGAACCAGCCGGGCGACGCCGCAAGGCGCTTGCGGATCTGGTTGAACAGGCAGACCTCTTCATCACTGGTCGGAACGGCGATCAGATCGGTTTCGCCGGCCTCAACCCTTGCGCCCATCAGGATGTACAAGGTGGCATCGCCGCCATCATCCAGGATCATGTTGCAGGTGCCTTCGGGGAACTGAAAGATCATGTCGGTATAGGCCCAGTAATCTTCCAGGGTTTCGCCCTTGATTGCGAAAACCGGCACGCCCGCCTCGGCAATGGCCGCCGCCGCATGATCCTGGGTCGAGAAGATGTTGCACGAGGCCCAGCGCACGTCAGCACCCAGCGCCGTCAGGGTTTCGATCAGAACACCCGTCTGGATCGTCATGTGCAGGCTTCCGGCAATGCGGGCCCCTTTCAGCGGCCGGGATGTGCCGAATTCCTCGCGCAGCGCCATCAGGCCAGGCATTTCGGTTTCGGCGATGGTCAGCTCCTTGCGTCCGAAGGCGGCAAGTGCAGCATCCTTGACGATGAAGTCTTTCATGGCAGCCTCCGCTACGGGTTTGCTTTGGGCAGGTCACATAGCAGTTGCCCCGATGGCGGGCAACGCCGAAGAGCCTCAGGGTTGATCGATATCAAGGCACGCGCGCGGGCATTGGTGCAGGCTGCGCCGACAGGCAGAATGGAGGTGAAAGATGTCACTGCCGAAAACGATGAAGGCTGCGGTTGTCACCCGGTTGGGCGCACCGCTGGAAATCCGTGAGGTGCCGGTGCCTGTGATTGGCCCGGGGCAGGTGTTGATGCGGGTGCGCGCATCGGGCGTGTGCCATACCGATCTGCACGCGGCCTGCGGCGACTGGCCGGTCAAGCCGCATCCGCCGTTCATTCCGGGGCACGAAGGCGTGGGCGAGGTTGCCGCCGTTGGCGCGGGTGTGACGCATCTGAAGGAAGGCGACCGCATCGGCGCGCCCTGGCTTCATACGGCCTGTGGCCGCTGTCCGCACTGCGTGGGCGGCTGGGAAACGCTGTGCGAAAGCCAGCAGATGACGGGCTATACGGTGGATGGCGGCTATGCCGACTTTGTTCGGGCAGATGCAGATTATGTGGGGCTGCTTCCTGACGGGCTGGATTTCGGGGCGGCGGCACCGGTGCTTTGCGCGGGCGTCACCGTTTACAAAGGTCTGAAGGAAACCGAGGCAAAGCCAGGGCAGTGGGTGGCGATTTCCGGCATCGGCGGCTTGGGCCACATGGCCGTGCAATATGCCAGGGCAATGGGCCTGCATGTGGTTGCAGTGGATGTTGCAGAAGACAAGCTGGCGCTGGCGCGCAGTCTTGGGGCCGACCTGACGCTGAATGCGGCAGAGATCGATGTTGCAGCCGAACTGCAAAGCCAGATCGGCGGCGTTCACGGGGTGTTGGTCACCGCCGTTTCCAATTCGGCCTTCGGGCAGGCGGTGGGCATGCTTCGGCGGGGGGGATTCATGTCTCTTGTCGGGTTGCCGCCAGGGGATTTTCCGCTGCCGATATTCGAGATTGTGCTGAAGCGGATCACGGTGCGCGGATCAATCGTGGGAACGCGCAACGACCTGCGCGAGGCGCTGGAATTCGCGGGTGAAGGCAAGGTTGCATCGCATTTCAGCTGGGACCGGCTGGAAAACATCAACGCCATCTTCGACCGGATGAAGGCAGGCAAGATCGACGGGCGGATCGTTCTTCAGATGTGACGGTGCTTGAGCAGGCGGCACAGAACCGCCATGTTGCCGCAAAACGGGGGCAGCATGGCGAAGGCACCGGCACGCGCGTGGCAAAGAATGCTGTCGGGGCGCAGGCTTGATCTGCTGGATCCGACCCCGGTGGATATCGAGATAGAGGATATCGCGCATGGTCTGGCCTTTGTCGCGCGCTGGAACGGCCAGACCCTTGGCGACTGGCCCTATTCGGTCGCTGAACACTCGCTGCTTGTTGAACAGCTTTTCCGCCGGATGAATCCGCAGGCTCCGCTGAAGTGGTGTCTTGCCGCCCTTCTGCACGATGCCCCGGAATATGTGATCGGAGACATGATCAGCCCCGTGAAAGCGGCAGTGGGGCCAGGGTATGGTGCCCTTGACGAGCGGCTTGCCGCAGCGGTTCACCTGCGCTTTGGCCTGCCCTCTGTGCTGCCCGGTCCGGTCAAGACAGCCATCAAGCGGGCAGACCGGATATCGGCCTGGATGGAGGCTGTCCACATTGCCGGTTTTCGCAAAGACGAGGCCGACCGTCTGTTCGGAATGCCAGAGGCGCAGGTTCTTTCGGGCCTGGCCATTCAGCTTCGCCCGCCAGCCCAGGTCAGGTCAGCGTTCCTGAAACGCCACGCAGCCCTGACCAATGCGCCGGATGGATGACACCCTTGGCGCCGCTGCGGTGCCCGCGCAAGACCGGGCCGGTCGGAAGCAGGACAGGGCACCGGCAGGGGCCATTCACCCCGCCTGAACTGTGCTTCGCACCCGGTTCGATCCGGTGTGGTGCCGCCGTTCAGGCAAGGGCAAAGTCTTCAGATCGCAAGATCTTCGGGTGTCTTTCCGGCATTCAGGGCCGCCTCGAACCAGCGGGGCTTGCGACCGCGTCCTGACCAGGTGTCGGACGGATTGGCAGGGTTGCCGTATTTTGCCGTCGCCGGGGCCCGCTTGCGGCTGACGGCGGCCCCCGTCAGCTCGGCCAGAGAGAAGCCAAGCGACCGTGCCCTGTCTTCAAGCTCTGCAAGGGCTTCCTTCTTTCTGCGGTCTTCGAATGTGGAAATCGCTTTCGTGACCTGGGACTGCAGATCTTTCAGGTCTTTCAGCGATAGCTCGTTAAGATTAATGTGCATTCCTGTAATCCTCCTTGGGACAGAAGGACTGTTATGCAAATCGGATTGCCCTTTCAAGATTTAAATCGTCAAGACTGCGGAAGTCCGCCGAAGTCAATCAGCAGCTATTTCGGGCTTCGCTTGGCCAGAATGCGCTGCAAGGTTCTGCGATGCATGCTCAGTCGCCGGGCCGTCTCTGACACGTTCCGGTCACAAAGCTCATAAACGCGCTGAATGTGTTCCCAGCGCACACGATCTGCGGACATGGGGTTGTCCGGCGGCGCCGGCATGCCTTCGCCGTTTGAAAGCAGCGCGCGCGTGATGTCATTTGCATCGGCAGGCTTTGAAAGATAATCGATTGCGCCGATCTTTACTGCGGCCACGGCGGTGGCAATTGCGCCATAACCCGTCAGGACAACAATCCTGCAACCGGGCCTTTTGTCTCTCAGTGCCTCGACCACGTCAAGTCCGTTGCCGTCCTGCAGTCGCAGATCCACGACGGCATAGGCGGGCGGGCGGGCAAGCGCAATCGCCTTGCCTTTTGTAACGCTTTCTGCAGTTTCAGGCAGAAAACCGCGTTTCTCCATGGCCTTCGCAAGACGCTTCACGAAGGGTTCGTCATCGTCAACAAGAAGAAGCGAACGGTCTTCGTCCAGCTCGGCAGGGGCAAGGTCAGCCATTGTGCGCTCTTTCTGTTCGTGCGCCGGGGATGTAAGTCGTTTCGACGGCGGGTCAAATCGAACTACATCCTGCCAAGGAAACAGGCCACGCGATCGGCCATCTCATCCGGTGTGGTTTCACGGCGAAAGAATTCCACAAAGCCGATTTCGGGAAGGACGAGGTAGGTAAATGTGGAATGATCCACCAGATAAAACTCGTCCTCTGCCGGCTGGACCCTGAAATAGGCCTTGTAGGCCCCGGCCGCAGCGCGGATCTGCCCGTCGGTTCCCGTCAGACCGATCATGCGGGGGTGCAGGTTCTCGGTGTAGCTTTTCAGCACCTCCGGCGTGTCCCGGGCGGGATCGACCGAGATGAAGACGGGGATAACGTCCATGCCGCGTTCTTCAAGGATATCTGCGGCTTCGGCATTCCGTGCGTTGTCCAGCGGGCAAACATCGGGGCAGAAGGTGTAGCCGAAATAGATCAGAACGGGCTGAGTTATGACATCGGCCTGCGTCACCGTATTGCCGTTCTGATCCGTCAGGGTGAACGGACCGCCTATGGCACCGGCACCGCCCGACACCCGGCTTTGCCGACACTCTGCAAAGCGGTCACCGGACCCGGCCGACCGGATGTACCAGGCGGACAGCCCGATACCGGTTACAACAGCAAGTCCTGCCAGCACAGCCGCCAGTCTTGTCATCCTTTGCCTTTTGTCCATGGGTGCCCTGCCGGATTGCCCTGGCCCCTGCGGCGGCGTAACAGGAACCGGTCTCAGGAATATGGTACAGCCCGTTTATGGCGCTTTCAGGCATTGGTCCAGCGAATCGCGATACCCGCAGCGAATGGATTCGTCTGCGCACGCTTGTCCTTTTGCGCTGGATGGCAATCGTCGGCCAGCTTGCCGCGCTGACCGTGGCAGATCGTGTCGTCGGAATGCAGCTTCCGCTTGGGCTTTGCTATCTGGTGGTTGGCGCGGCGGTGACCGGAAACCTCGTTGCCTCATTTGTCTTTCCGGGAAACAAACGCTTTTCCGAAGCGGGCGCGATGCTGACGCTGCTTTTCGACCTGTCGCAGCTTGCCATCCTGCTGGCCCTGACGGGCGGGCTGAACAACCCCTTCGCCCTGTTGATCCTTGTGCCCGTGACAATCTCGGCCGGCGCGCTGGAACTGCGCACGACCATTCTGCTTGGTCTGGCTGCCATCTGCCTGATTTCGGTGATTTCCGTCTTCAACCTGCCGCTGCGCTTTGCGGACGGGACGATCCTGCAGGTTCCCGCCGTTTTCGAATTCGGCTTCTGGCTGTCCATCGTGATCGGGATCATGTTTCTGGCCCTGTATTCCCGGCGCGTCGCGACCGAGATCAGAAGCATGTCGGACGCACTGCTTGCCACACAGATGGCCTTGGCGCGCGAACAGAAACTTACGGATCTGGGGGGCGTCGTTGCCGCAGCGGCCCATGAACTGGGGACGCCGCTTGCCACCATAAAGCTGGCAAGCACCGAACTTGTCGAGGAATTGGCAGACCGTCCCGACCTGCGCGCGGATGCCGAGCTGATCCGCGCCCAGGCAGACCGCTGCCGCGATATCCTGCGGTCGATGGGCCGTGCGGGGAAAGACGACCTTCACCTGCGGCAAGCTCCGCTTGGGGCGGTGCTGCGCGAAGCCGCCGAGCCGCATCTTGGCCGGGGAAAGACCGTGGCCTTCGATGTCTTTCCCGGCACGAACGGCGGCGACAGGCAGCCCACCATCCTGCGCCGCCCCGAAGTGATCCACGGTTTGCGCAACCTGGTTCAGAACGCCGTGGACTTTGCCCGGACCCGGGTCTGGATCGATGCGACCTGGACAGACAGCTTCATCTCGGTGCGAATCATCGATGACGGCGCGGGCTATCCTTCTTACATCCTTGGCCGGATCGGTGATCCTTTCGTCCGCAGCAGGCCCGCGGCGCAGGAAACCGGACAGCGGCCCGACTACGAAGGCATGGGCTTGGGTCTGTTCATCGCCAAAACGCTGCTGGAGCGGTCGGGGGCCGAGCTCAGCTTTGCGAACGGGTCGGATCCCTTCCTCAGGCGCGCCGAACAGCCGGACCGGTTCGGGGCGATCGTTGAAGTCAGATGGCCGAAGCGGGTGATCGTCGCCCCCGAAGCCGACGCGCTTGGACCAAACCGGCCACTTGACAGCTGAAGCTGCCCGTTCATTTACCATCTGTTAATGGTTGAAGAAATAGCTTACCAAGATCAACCTTTGCGCGTAAGGTGAGGTCATGGTGTTTGGTTGGGCGATGGCCCTTGCGATTGCCCTTACGGCTTTGGCGGCGGCGTTCATCGGCATTGGGACCCTGGCCCTTTTGTCCCCGCGGCGATCTGTCACCGCGCAGGGGCTGTTTGCTGATGCGCCTTCGGACACGGTCCTGCTGTTTGACGGCGAAACCCTGATCGACGCTTCGCCGGCGGCGCGTTCGATGCTGGCAGCGGCACCCCTTCAAGGTTCGGCCTGGCAGCGCCTTATGTCCTTTCTTTCGGTGCGCTTTCCGCAGGTGGAAGACCGGATCGCCTCTCTTGCCCGCGAAGGCCGCTTTGTGATGGATTCCCTGCCATCCGAAAGCGAGGGCCGCCTGACCCTTCATGCCGAATGGCGGGGGGGCCTGACGCGGCTCAGTCTGAGCGGGCCAGAGGACGATGGCAAGTTCGCCATGATCGACCCGATGACACAGCGCGCGATGGCGGCAGAGCTTTCGATGCTGCGCGACATCACGGCCAAGGCACCCTTTCCGATCTGGCTGGAAAATGCCGAAGGCACACCGGTGTGGAGCAATCTGGATTACATGCTGCGCGCCAAAAGCCATTTTTCCGAAGAAGAGTCCCAGGGCTGGCCGATGCCCAGGCTTGCGCCGGGGCCGGTCCTGGATGGGCAGCGCATTCAGATAGACACCGGCACCGACGGTACCGACTGGATCGAGGCAACCGTCAGTACGGCCCCCGCCGGCAGGATCGTTTTCGGTTTGCCCATCACCCCGCTGGTGCAGGCCGAAACATCGCTGCGCGAGTTCACCCAGACACTGACCAAGACCTTTGCGCATCTTCCGATCGGTCTTGCAATCTTTGACAGGCATCGGCGCCTGGCCCTGTTCAACCCGGCACTTCTGGACCTGACGACCCTTCCGATCGATTTCCTGACAAGCCGCCCCATGCTGAGCGACTGTCTGGACCGCATGAGAGAGCTTCGGATGATCCCGGAGCCAAAAGATTACCGCCAATGGCGCAAGCGCATGGCCGAAATCGAAGAGGAAGCAAGTTCCGGCATCTACGAAGAGGTCTGGCATCTTCCCGGCGCACAGACATACCGGGTTCTGGGGCGTCCGCATCCGGACGGGGCGCTGGCACTTCTGTTCGAGGATATCACGACAGAAACCACCCGCACGCGGCGCTACCGCGCCGATGTCGAACTGGGCCAGTCCGTTCTGGATTCGGTGGGCGAAGCTGTTGCCGTTTTCTCGGCGGCGGGCCTGCTGGTGATGTCGAACGCGGCCTATGCCGAGCTTTGGGGCCATGATCCGTCCGGCTTCGTCGGGGCCGACAGCAGCATCGTCGCGCTGGCGGCGCACTGGCGCGAGCAGACGGCACCTTCGAAACTGTGGTCGCAGGTTGAAACCTTTGTCGGAACGCTGGGGGATCGCCGGGAATGGTCCGCAACGGCGCGCCGTGTCGATGGCCGGTCCCTGACCTGCCGGTTCGTCCCGCTTCCCGGCGGGGCCACGATGATCGCGTTCCGCGTATCGCCCGCCAGGGCGCGCAGGATCGCCCCGGAACCGAAGGCCCCCGCGCGGCGAAGTGCCTGACCCGGATCGTTCGTTGCCGCTTGCAGCGCGCCCGGCCACCGCTAAGACTTGGGCCATGTCCGATCACCGGCCCGAAACAAAGCTTCATCTTGCTGCGCCCGATGACACAGAGCGTTTGGGGCGCTGGCTGGCTGGCAATCTTCGGCCCGGCGATACCGTGCTGCTGCAAGGCCCGATCGGGTCCGGCAAAACGCATCTGGCGCGATCTGTCATCCAGGCAAGGCTTGGCCGCCCCGAAGAGGTGCCTTCGCCCACCTTCACCCTGGTGCAAACCTATGGCGAAGGGGACAGCGAGATCTGGCATGCGGATCTTTACCGGCTGGGTCACCCGGACGAGGTGATCGAGCTTGGTCTTGATGATGCCTTCGGCCGCGCAATCTGTCTGATCGAATGGCCCGAGCGGCTTGGCCGCGCCGCGCCTGCCTCTGCCCTGCGCCTCAGCTTCTCGCAGGACGGCGAAGGGCGCAGCGTTCTTCTGACCGGAAGTGCCGACTGGGCCGGGCGGCTGTCGCGGATCGGCGGGTTTGCACATGCCTGACCGCGAAAACCGCAAGGCTGCCTTCCTGAGAAGGGCGGGCTGGGCCGGGGCCGAACGCCGCTTTCTGGCCGGCGATGCCTCGGCCCGCCGCTATGACCGGCTGACCGGCGCGGGCAAGACGGCCGTTCTGATGGATGCGCCCCCGGACCGGGGCGAGGATGTGGGGCCCTTTGTTGCCATTGCGCGGCATCTGACCGCCCTCGGGCTGTCGGCCCCCGGCATCATCGCGCAAGACCGCGATCGCGGCTTTCTGTTGCTGGAAGACCTTGGCGATGACCTCTTCGCCCGGTTGACCGATCAGGACCCATCCTGCGAGCCGGTGCTTTATGCCGCTGCGGTCGATGTGCTGATCCACCTGCAGTCGCACAGGCCCGCACCCGGTCTGCCCGATGCCGGGGCGGCAGACTGGGCCGGGGCGGCGGCGGTGGCGCTTGACTGGTACCGCTATGCCATCACGGCCGGGCGCATTGACACCGGCCTTTTCCGCCAGACCCTGCAGGCGGCACTGGAAGCACATGCCAATGGCCCGCGCGTGATGATCCTGCGCGATTACCACGCCGAGAACCTGCTGTGGCTGCCACAGCGGGCCGGGGTGGCGCGTGTCGGGCTGCTGGACTTTCAACTCGCCCAGCTTGGCCAGCCCGGCTATGATCTGGTGTCGCTGTGTCAGGACGCCCGGCGCGACGTAAGGCCCGATGTGCAGGCGGCGATGATCCGGCGGTTTGTTGACGCAAAGGGCCTGGACGAAGCAGGATTTGCTGCCAGCTATGCCGTGCTTGGGGCGCAGCGCGCGCTGCGTATCCTTGGCGTGTTTGCCCGGCTGTGCCTTGATATGGGAAAGCCGGGCTATGTCGCGCTGATCCCCCGCGTCTGGACGCAGCTGCAACAGAACCTGTCACATCCGGCGCTTGCCGATCTGTCCCTGCTTTGCGCAGATCTTCTGCCGGACCCCACCGCAAGCCGCCTTGAAAGGATCCGCAGGCAATGCGCCAGACCCGCGCCCTGATGATCTTTGCCGCCGGGTTCGGGACGCGGATGGGGGCGCTGACGGCGACGCAGCCCAAACCGATGATCCGTGTTGCCGGGCGGCCCCTGATCGATCATGCGCTGGATCAGGCCCTTGCGGCGGGGGCGGACCCGATCGTGGTCAATCTGCACTATCTGGGCGATCAGCTGGCCAGGCATCTGGCAGACCGCCCGGTTCTGCTTTCGTGGGAGCGCACGAAGATCCTCGAAACCGGCGGTGGCTTGCGGCACGCCTTGCCGCTGCTGGGGCCGGGTGCGGTTGGCACACTGAACTCTGATGCCGTCTGGACCGGGGAAAACCCCCTGACGCAACTGGATGCCGCCTGGGACGACAGGCGGATGGATGCGCTGCTTTTGCTTGCGCCGGTCGCGAAGGCCACCGGGCATGGCCCTGGGGCGGACTTTGCGATGGATGGCGACGGCCGCCTTTCGCGCCACGCCGGGACGGGCAACGCCGGTCTTGTCTTTCTTGGGGCACAGATCATCGCGACAAAAGCGCTTGACGGCATTCCGGACGACGTCTTTTCGCTGAACCTGGTTTGGGACCGGATGATGTCTGCAGGGCGGCTGCACGGCCTGATCCATCGCGGCGGATGGTGTGATGTCGGGCGGCCTTCATCGATTGCGCAGGCCGAACGGCTTTTGTCCGGACGCGCGGATGTTTGAAGGCCCCGGCCCCCGGGTTTTCGCCCTGCCGCCCGGTGCGGATTTTCCGGCCGCCCTGGTGGCCGGGTTGCAAGCCCGCATGGCGGGCCGCCCGCCCGAAGCGATGGCGCAGGTGACGCTGTATCTGAACACGACACGGATGCGCCGGGCGGTGCGCGATGTTCTGGCTGCGCACGGAGCGGCCTTTTTGCCCCGGCTGCGCCTGGTGACCGATCCGGTGGCAGGGCCGCCCGCGGTATCACCCTTGCGGCGCAGGCTGGAGCTTTCACAACTGATCCTGCGGCTGCTGGAGGCGCAGCCAGACCTTGCACCGCGAACCGCGCTTTATGATCTGTCAGACAGTCTTGCCCGGTTGATGGACGAAATGCAGGACGAAGGTGTTTCGCCGGATGCCCTGGCGGCGCTGGACGTGTCGGATCACTCTGCCCACTGGAAGCGCACGCAGGATTTTCTGGGCATCATCGCCCCTTTTTTCGGTGCCTCTGATCCGGCCGATCAGATGGCTGCCCGGCGCCGCGCCGTGCTGGCGCTTGCGGCGGGCTGGGCAGCGGCCCCGCCGCCGCATCCGGTGATTGTTGCCGGATCGACCGGGTCGCGCGGGACAACGGCGCTGCTGATGCAGGCGGTCGCGTCGCTGCCGCAGGGTGCACTGGTCTTGCCGGGATTTGATTTCGACATGCCCCTGCATGTCTGGTCGGGCATGACGGATGCCCTGACGGCGGAAGACCATCCGCAGTTCCGCTTCCGTCGCCTGCTGGATCATCTTGGCCTGGAACCAAGCGCCGTGCGCCTTTGGTCTGAACCCGCCCCAAGGCGGGCGGTTGACCGGCTTGTGTCGCTGTCCCTGCGCCCGGCCCCGGTCACCGACCAATGGCTGACCGAAGGGCAGTCCCTGCCCGACCTGCGCCAGGCCACATCCCATCTGACGCTGATCGAAGCGCCCGGGCCAAGGGCAGAAGCCTCGGCGATTGCACTGATCCTGCGTCAGGCTGCGCAACAGGGGCGGTCCGTGGCCCTGATCACGCCGGACAGGATGCTGACGCGTCAGGTGACGGCCACGCTGGACCGCTGGGGTATCGTCCCCGATGACAGCGCAGGCAAGCCCTTGGCGCTGTCGGCCCCGGGCCGCCTGTTGCGCCATGTGGCCGCGCTGTTCGGCCGCGCCCTAACGCCAGAGGCCTTGCTGACGCTGCTCAAGCATCCGCTGACCGCCACCGGCGCAGACCGGGGCAACCATCTGCGCCTGACCCGCGATCTGGAACTGCGGCTGCGCCGCAGCGGGCCGGCCTTTCCCGATGGTGCGGCCCTGCGGGACTGGGCCGAAAGGCAACGCGATGCCGATGCCACCGCCTGGGCAGACTGGATCGCCGGGGTGATCGACACGACAGCGAACGTGGGCACGCGGCCCTTGCAGGACCATGTCGCCCATCACCTTGCCCTGACGGAACTGCTGGCCCGGGGCGCGGGCGGGTCCGGCACGGGCGGGCTGTGGCTGCGCGAGGCCGGGCAGGCGGCATGGGATGCCACACAGGCTCTGGCCCGCGAGGCGGCCCATGGCGGGCCGCTTTCCCCGACAGACTATGCCAATCTGTTCGCGGCGGTTCTTGCGCAGGGCGACGTGCGCGATTCTGTTCAGGGACATCCGGGCGTGAAGATTCTTGGTCCGCGCGAAGCCCGCGAATGCCAGGCAGACCTCGTGATCCTGGGCGGGTTGAACGACGGCACCTGGCCCGGCCTTCCGCAGCCGGACCCCTGGCTGAACCGGCAGATGCGAAAATCGGCGGGCCTTTTGCTGCCCGAACGGCAGATCGGGCTGTCGGCACACGACTATCAGCAGGCCATCGCCGCCAAAGAGGTTGTTCTGAGCCGGTCGATCCGCAGCGCCGAGGCCGAGACCGTGCCCTCGCGCTGGATCAACCGGCTGGTCAATCTGATGGAAGGCCTGCCAGAGCGCAGCGGGCCGCTGGCCCTTGCCGCGATGAAAGCGCGCGGGGTGGCCTGGCTGGCCCTTGCCGCAGCCATCGACCGGCCTGCGGCCCCGGTGCCGGCGGCCCTGCGCCCGGCCCCCCGGCCCCCGGCGGCGGTTCGCCCCCGCGAACTGCCGGTCACGGCCATAAGGACGCTGATCCGCGACCCCTATGCGATCTATGCCAGGTACATCCTGCGCCTGCGGCCGCTTGATCCGTTGTGGCCCACACCCGACGCCCTGATGCGCGGGTCTGTGCTGCATGCCATTCTGGAACGCTTCGTCACGGGGCGCGGGCCGGAAACACTGGCCGAGGCCAGGGCGCGGCTTATGTCGGTTGCCGACAGGGTCCTGGCCGAACAGGTTCCCTGGCCCGCTGCCCGCTGTCTGTGGCGCGCCCGGCTGGACCGTGCTGCGGGTGCCTTCCTGCTGCGCGAGGCCGGATCAGGCAGCCAGCCGGTGCTGATGGAAACAAAGGGCAGCATCACGCTGCCTGCGCTTGACTTCTGCCTGACTGCCAGGCCTGACCGCATCGATGAATACCCCGACGGCACCCTGCACATCCTTGATTACAAAACCGGCACGCCGCCCACGGCGAAGGAACAGAGGCTGTTCGAAAAGCAGCTTTTGCTGGAAGCCGCCATGGCGGAACGGGGTGCCTTCGAAACAATTGGCGCAAGGCGGGTCGCACGGATCAGCTACGTCGGGGTGAATGCGGCGGCAAAGGTGGAAAGCACGGAAATCACGCCAGACCTGCTTGCCGGGGTGTGGGGCGACCTGCACCGGCTTGTCGGACAATACCTTTCGCCCCGGCAGGGCTATGCCTCGCGCCGGGCGGTCTTCAAGACCAGCTTCCCCGGCGACTATGATCACCTCGCGCGGTTCGGCGAATGGGACATGACAGACCGCCCCATGCCCGGGGATGTCGGATGAAGCGCGACGCGGCAAGCGAACGGCAGGTGCAGGCGGCCGATCCCGCCGCCTCGACCTGGCTGTCGGCGAATGCCGGGTCGGGCAAGACCCGTGTCCTGACCGACCGGGTGGCGCGGCTGCTGCTGAACGGGGCAGAGCCGCAGCGCATCCTGTGCCTGACCTATACCAAGGCCGCCGCGTCCGAGATGCAGAACCGTCTGTTCCGCCGCCTTGGAGGCTGGGCCATGCTGGATGAGGTTCCTTTGCGCGCCGCGCTGGGCGGGCTTGGCGTGGATGGCCCGGTCAGACGGGAGACCCTGTTGCAGGCGCGGCGCCTGTTTGCGCGCGCCCTTGAAACGCCGGGCGGATTGCGGATTCAGACGATCCATTCCTTCTGCGCCTCGCTTCTGCGGCGCTTTCCGCTGGAAGCGGGCGTTTCCCCGCAGTTCACCGAGATGGACGACCGCGCGGCAAAGCTGCTGCGCGCCGCGATTGTCGAGGAAATGGCGGATCATCTGGCCCCGGATGCCTTTGCAGACCTGGCCGGCCTGTTCACCGGCGAAGCGCTGGACAGGCTGACAGACGAAATCGCCCGGTCCCGCACCCTGCTGGCAGACCCGCTGGACAGGGCAGGTGCCCTGCGGCTGTTCGGACTGCCGCCGGATTTTTCGGTACAGACATTGCTCGCAGGGGTTTTTCTGGGCAGCGAGGGTGACCTGCTGGGGCAGCTTGTCCCTTGCCTTGCGGCCGGAAAAAGCACCGACATCGCTGCGGCCGCACGGTTGCGCCGGGTCGAACCCGACCTTCCGGGGCTTTGCGTTCTGGAGGATCTGCTTCTTTTCGGCAAGGATACGAAGGCCCCCTTTGCGGCCAAGACCGATGCCTTCCCCACCAAGGAGCTGCGCAACGCTCTTGGCCCCCTTCGCGATCCGCTTCAATCGCTGATGCTGCGGGTCGAGGCCGCCCGGCCCCGGCGGCTGGCCCTGATGGCGGCAGAGCGGACGCTGGCGCTGCACCGCTTTGCCGCGCTGTTCCTGCCGGAATATGACAGGCGAAAAGCAATGCGGGGCTGGCTTGATTTCGACGATCTGATCGGCAGGGCGCGCGCCTTGCTGACCGATCCTTCGGTGGCGCAATGGGTGCTGTTTCGGCTGGATGGCGGCATCGACCATATCCTTGTCGATGAAGCCCAGGACACCAGCCCGGAACAGTGGCGCGTGATCGAGCTTCTGGCGCAGGAGTTCACCGCCGGCCGGGGTGCGCGCGACACCGCGCGCACGATCTTTGTCGTCGGCGACAAGAAGCAGTCGATCTATTCGTTCCAGGGTGCCGACGTGACGGCATTCGATGCCATGAAGCAACAGTTCAGCACAAGGCTGGCCGAGGTTGAAACCCATCTGGCTGATCTGACACTGGATTATTCCTTTCGATCCTCACCCGCGATCCTGTCGGTGGTGGACCTGACGTTTGACGCGCGCCGGGGCTGTGATCTGGGCGGCGGGGTCAGGCATATCGCCTTCAAGTCCGACATGCCGGGCCGGGTCGATCTTTGGCCCGCCCTTCCCGCCGGACAGGATCCCGAACCGGAAAACTGGTTTGACCCGACCGACCTGATTTCGCACGCACACCCCGTATCCGTTCTGGCGCGGCGCATCGCGTCTGAAATCAGCGGCATGATCACACGGGGCGAACAGATTCCGGCCGATGGCGGCACGCGCCCGGTTCGGGCGGGCGATGTGCTGATCCTGGTCCAGCGGCGTTCGGCCCTGTTTGCCGAGATCATCCGCGCCTGCAAGGCGGCGGGCCTGCCTGTCGCGGGGGCGGACCGGCTGAAGCTGGGGGCGGAACTGGCGGTGCGCGACCTTGCGGCCCTGCTTTCCTTTCTGGCAACGCCCGAAGACGATCTGTCGCTGGCGGCCGCGCTGAAATCGCCGCTGTTCGGCTGGACCGAGGCGCAGCTTTACGATCTGGCGCAGGGCCGCAGCGGTTTTCTGTGGTCGGCGCTGCGCGACCGGCAGGCCGATCATCCGCAAACCCTGGCGATCCTGCATGACCTGCGCGATCAGGCCGATTTCCTGCGGCCTTTCGATCTGATCGAACGCGCCCTGACCCGGCATGATGGCCGACGCAGCCTGCTGGCCCGCCTTGGGGACGAGGCCGAGGACGGGATCGATGCTTTGCTGACGCAGGCCCTGGCCTATGAACGGACCGAGGTGCCAAGCCTGACCGGCTTTCTGGGCTGGCTTCAATCGGATGACGTGGATGTCAAGCGGCAGATGGATTCTGCCGGGGACCGCATCCGGGTGATGACGGTGCATGGTGCCAAGGGGCTGGAGGCCCCGGTCGTCTTCCTGCCCGAAACCCAGGACCGCAAGGCGAAACCGGGACCCGAGCTTTTGCCGCTGCCCGAAGGCCCCGTGGCCTGGCGCATGCCGCCAGAGGAAAGCCCGGACCAGTTGGCCAGGGCAATGGCCGCCCGGCGCGAGAGAGAGGCGGCGGAAAGCCTGCGCCTGCTTTATGTGGCAATGACCCGGGCGCAATCCTGGCTGATTGTGGCCGGTGCCGGTGACACAAGTGACAGGGCCTGCTGGCACAACATCGTCCGCGCCGGGATGGAGGCTGCCGGTGCGGTGGCCCTGCCGGACGGGACGCTGCGCCACAGTCATGGCCGCTGGCCCGACCCCGTGCCGGTGCCGCCTGTTCCCGTCGCCGGACCGGGGATCATTCCCGATTGGGTCCGGCACCCGGCCCCCGCTGCCGACCGGCCCCTGCCGCCGCTGTCGCCATCCGACCTTGGCGGCGCAAAGGTCTTGCCCGCCGAGGCGGACCCGGCGCTGGAGGCGCTGGCAAAACAGCGCGGCACCGACCTGCATCTGCTGCTGGAACATCTTCCCGCTTACCCCAGGCCAGACTGGCCCGGCATCGCCGCCGGGCTGGTGGCCGGGGAGCCCGCCTATGTCGGGCAGGTTCTGTCAGAGGCCACTGCGGTTCTTGGCGATCCGGCCCTGGCCGCGCTGTTTGCGCCGGATGCTTTGGCGGAAGTGACCGTCACCGGGCATTTGGGCAGCCAGCGGGCGCTGGGCACAATCGACCGGCTGATTGTCTTGCCCGACCGTGTTCTTGCCGTGGATTACAAATCGAACCGCCTGGTGCCGGACACCCCCGAAGCCGTGCCCGAAGGCCTTTTGCGGCAGATGGGGGCCTATGCGCTGCTGCTGGACCAGATCTATCCGGACCGCAAGGCAGAGGTGGCCATCCTGTGGACAGCCACAGCACGGCTTATGCCCCTGCCCCGCGCGCTGGTCATGGCGGCCCTGCAGCGGGCCGGTTTCCCCGGGCCGGCTTCCCTTGACGGCGCATGACCCCGTCCATAGGTTCAGACCAAGCTTTGTTTATTGGAGACCACCATGGCAACCACGCATGTCACCGACGCCACCTTTGATGTCGAAGTCCGCCAGTCCGAAATTCCGGTGGTTGTCGATTTCTGGGCCGAATGGTGCGGCCCCTGCCGCCAGATCGGGCCCGCGCTGGAGGAACTTTCCGCCGAATACCGCGGCAGGGTCAAGATCGTGAAGGTCAATGTCGACGAAAACCCCGACAGCCCGGCACAGCTTGGCGTGCGCGGAATTCCGGCACTGTTCCTGTTCAAGGATGGCCAGGTTGTGTCGAACAAGGTCGGCGCGGCACCCAAGGCGGCGCTTGCAAACTGGATCAATTCTGCGATCTGACCGCGCCGCGCCGCCTGCGGCGCGGGCCGTGGTGTGTGCGCCCAAGCCGGGCGGTGTGACGAAAGGGGCGCAATGGCGGACCAAAGCTATCCGGGCTGGCACGGCACGACCATCCTTGCGGTAAGGCGGGGCGGCATGGTTGTGGTCGCGGGCGATGGTCAGGTCAGCCTTGGGCAGACGGTGATCAAGGGCACGGCGCGCAAGGTGCGCCGCCTTTCCCCGGGCGGGCGCGATATCGTGGCGGGTTTCGCCGGGTCCACCGCCGATGCCTTTACCCTGCTGGAACGGCTGGAAAAGAAGCTGGAAGGCCTGCCGGGCCAGCTTGCGCGCGGCTGTGTGGAACTGGCGAAGGACTGGCGGATGGACAAGTACCTTCGCAACCTGGAGGCGATGCTGATCGTCACCGACGGGCGCGATCTGTTTGTCATCACCGGGGCGGGGGACGTTCTGGAACCCGAAAATGACGTGGCCGCCATCGGCTCGGGCGGCAATTTCGCGCTGGCGGCGGCGCGCGGCCTGATGACGACAGACCTGCCCGCCGAAGACATCGCCCGCCGCGCCATGGCGATTGCCGCCGAGATTTGCGTCTATACGAATGGCAACCTGACGCTGGAGGCGATCACGGGATGAGCAGGGCGCAGATGGTCCGGGACACTTCCTGTATCTTTCCGTCCGGAAAGAGCTGCTGCAACAGGCGTGGGTGGGGAAAGAATGCGGCTTTCCGGGTCTGCTTCGAGAACCTGGTTAACCTTTCCGCTGTCGATCCGGCACCGTCCTATGGTCAGGTGACTTTCCTTGAAAAGTCGTGCCGGACGGCATCGCCCCTGAATTTGGCTTACAGGACCCGGAAATGACCACCCTGACCCCGCGCGAGATCGTTTCGGAGCTTGACCGCTTCATCATCGGCCAGAACGATGCCAAGCGCGCCGTGGCGGTGGCCATGCGCAACCGCTGGCGGCGCAAGCAACTGGGTGATGATCTGCGCGACGAGGTCTATCCCAAGAACATCCTGATGATCGGGCCGACCGGGGTGGGCAAGACCGAAATCAGCCGCCGCCTGGCCAGGCTGGCAAAGGCGCCCTTCCTGAAGGTCGAGGCGACGAAGTTCACCGAAGTTGGCTATGTCGGCCGCGATGTGGACAGCATCATCCGTGATCTGATGGATTCCGCCATTGTCGAGACCCGCGCCCAGATGCGCGAAGCGGTGCGCGCCCGCGCCCACAGCGCCGCAGAGGACCGGGTGATCGAGGCCCTGGCAGGCAAGGACGCCCGCGAGCAAACCCGCGAGATGTTCCGCGCCAGGCTGAAGCGGGGCGAGCTGGATGCAACGATGATCGAGCTGGAACTGGCCGAACCGTCGCCCGGCCTGCCGACCATGGGCGCGATACCCGGTATGGAACAGCAGATACAAGGCTTGCAGGACCTGTTCGGCAAGGCCTTTGGCGGACGCAAGCTGCGCCGCCGCCTGTCGGTGGCGGAAAGCTACGACCTGCTTATCGGCGAAGAGGCCGACAAGCTTCTGGATGATGACAGTGTCACGAAAGCGGCGCTGGCCGCCGTGCAGGACAGCGGGATTGTCTTTATCGACGAGATCGACAAGGTCTGTGCCCGGTCCGACATGCGGGGGGCCGATGTCAGCCGCGAAGGCGTGCAGCGCGACCTGCTGCCGCTGATCGAGGGCACGACGGTGTCCACCAGATACGGGCCGGTCAGGACAGACCACATCCTGTTCATTGCCAGCGGGGCCTTCCATATCGCCAAACCGTCGGACCTGCTGCCGGAACTGCAGGGCCGCCTGCCGATCCGCGTGGAATTGAAGCCCCTGACCGAAGAGGATTTCATCCGCATCCTGACAGAGACGGACAACGCGCTGACGCGCCAGTATTCCGCCCTGATGGCCACAGAAACGGTGACGGTAACCTTCACGAAGGACGGGATTGCGGCGCTGGCCCATATCGCGGCAGAGGTGAATGCCTCGGTCGAAAACATCGGGGCGCGGCGGCTTTACACGGTGCTGGAGCGTGTCTTTGAAGAGCTGTCCTTCTCGGCCCCGGACCGGTCCGGCGATGCGGTGATTGTCGATGCCGCCTATGTCGAAAGGAACCTGGGCGCATTGGCCCGCTCTGCAGATCTCAGCCGCTATGTGCTTTGACGGTGCTGCAGGCTTGACGACCTTTCTGCCGGACGGCCATGGTCTTGCCGGGCTGACGGACAAACCTGCGGCAGAAGGGGTGGCAAGATGATGCGGAAGGTCGTTCTTCTGGTCGCGGCTTTGTGCGGCCTTGCCGCCTGTGGTCAGCGCGGCGTTGTAACGGTTGATCCCGCAGCCCGCGCTGTTGGAACGATAGAGCCGATCTTTGTCGGAACCACCCGCGCCTATGATCCGGCGACGGGATCGTTCGGGGCAGAAAGGTCTCCCATTCTGTCGCTGGCACGTTTTGACATTTCCGTGCCCCCGGTTCGCGCGCCCGGAGAAATCAGGTGGCCGCCAAAGGGGCGCGCACCGGACCCCTATACAGAGTTTGTGACGGCAGATGACGTGATCTACCCTTCAAGCGCCGACTTCCGCCGGGATCTTCATGTGGCGATGCGCGACGAAGAGGGGCCAAGGCGGCGCGCCCTGATCTTTGTGCATGGATTCAACAACACCTTCGCCGAAGGGCTGTACCGGCTTGCGCAGTTGTCCCACGACCTGGACCTTCCGCGCGTCACGGTTCACTATTCCTGGCCTTCGGCAGGCCATGCCCTTGGATACATCCATGACAGGGATTCCTCGCTGTATGCGCGCGACGGCTTTGAGAAATTGTTCAACGAGGTCGTGGCCGCAGGTGCCCAGGAAATCATAGTTGTAGGTCATTCGATGGGCGCGCAATTGCTGGTCGAATCGCTGCGTCAGATGGACATCCGCGACGCCGGCAAACTGCGCCGTTATCTGGCGGGCGTTGTTCTTCTTTCGCCGGACATCGATATTGAGGTGTTCAAGTCGCAGGCGTCGACCTTTGGTGACCTGCCCCAGCCCTTTCTGATACTTTCCTCCAGCAGGGACAGGGCCTTGCGCCTGTCATCCTTCATCACCGGGCAGCCGAACCGACTGGGCAACATCAGCGACATCGAACAGGTGTCCGACCTGGATGTGCGCGTGATAGATATTGCAGCCTATTCGACAGGATCAGGCCATTTCACCATCGGCGATTCTCCGGAATTGATCACGCTTTTGAACAATATGGGCAGTGTGCAGGCTGCCCTTGACCAGGACAGGGCCGGGCGGGTGGGCCTGCTTCCCGGGCTGGTTCTGACCGCGCAAAAAGCCACCGCAATCGTCGTGTCCCCGGCCGTGGCGATCAACAACGAACTGACGCGGCCATAGGCCCCCTACCGGGGGCGCCGCAGGTAGACGTAAAAGGCACCGCTGCCGCCGTGCCGAAAATGCGCCTCTGTCACTTGCAGAACGGCAGGTCCAAGCGGGGCCTGCATCAGCCATAGCGGCACCTGATGGCGCAGGATGCCATTGCGTCCGGGGACGGGGCCGTCATCGCTGGGTCGCCGCCCCTTGCCGGTGATGACAAGCAAAAGCCGCAGACCCCTGGCCTGCGCGCCCAGCACGAATCCGATCAGCTGCGGATGCGCCGCCGCCAGCGTCAGCCCGTGCAGGTCGATCCGGGCTTGCGGGGACAGCTTTCCCCGCGACATCCGGGAGAAGGCCTTGGCGTCCATGCGCAGCGGGGCCGCAGGCGGACGGCCAAACGCATTCTGCCGCAGGTCATCGCCATGGGCCGTCCGGGCTTTCTCTCCGACCCGGAATGTCGCCAGCGCGGGCTGGGCCGGCAGCACCTTTTCCTTTGCCAATACCGGCGGCAGGTCATCGCCGCCCGAACGCATACCCTGCCCCTTTCCGGGATGCATCGGCTGCGCCGTGCGGGCCACCGCCTGCCAGAGGTCCTCCTCCTCGGGTCGCAAGGTCCGGCGACGCGCCATGTTTCAGGGGTCTTCAGGCGTTGCACAGGCGCAACCTGCGGGCAGCGGCACGATCATCCGCCCCGCAGTGCTGACCGGGCGCGCGCCCGGGCGCCAATCCGCATTCATCGCGGCCAACATACCGTCACAGACGAATTGCGCCGCAGCACGCATCGCAATCCTGTCACTCTCCGGTGGCGACAAGTTGCCAGTTCGGATCGTCTGCCCCCATCCGGCGGGCAAATGTCCACAGATCGCGCTGTCGCTTGATCGCCGTCGGACTGCCCTCAACCACCTCGCCCGCCTTGTTGCGCACAACCGATGTAAGTTCGCCGACAAAGCGCACGGTAATCTCGCCCTCCTTGGACTCCCGGTCGAAGGTTGCGCTTTGAAGCGCAAGCTCCCGCAGGCCGATGAAATGCGATTCGATGGTCAAGCCTTCGCGCTCGCGCGCTTCGACGACCTCGGTGAAGGTCGCAAAGACATCCTGTGACAGAAATGGCCGGATCCCGGCGAGATCGCCCTTCTCGAAGGCCATGAGGATCATCTCGTAGGCGCTGCGGGCACCGGATAGAAACTCGCTGACCGAGAAGCTGGGCTCGGCCAGCTTCATCGCCGCCAGCGACCTGGCCGCTGCGCTGCCGTCCGGCACATGATCGACAATGTCGCGGTCCGGGCCGCCCTCGATCACTTCGAAGTCGCGTTTGGCCGGACGCGCGCGCAGGTCTTCAAGAGGTGCGGGCGGCCTTTCGAACCCTTCGCGTGTGCCAAGCACAGAGCGCAGCTTGAGTATCAGAAAGATGGCCACACCGGCCAGAACCAGCAGTTGAAGCACGGAATTGCCCATTCAGACCTCTGATCGCGTTGCTCGTGGGTTGTTAACCTGCCACATCCTGCCCTATGTAGGGAAGGGAAAGGCCCAAGTCCACCGCCAGACCCGGAAAGAGAACAGATGAGATGTGGCTGCTTGCCCTGATCCTTGGTCTTCCACTGATCGAGATTTCGCTTTTCGTCACCGTCGGGGCCTGGCTTGGCCTTTGGCTGACACTGGCGATTGTGATCGGAACGGGCGCGTTCGGCATCTGGTTGATCCGCAGTCAGGGAGAGCGCGCGCAACGCGACCTGAAAGTGGCGCTGCAGACCCGCAGCAACCCGGCCTATGCCCTTGCCTCGGACGTTCTGATCGTGGTGGCCGGTGCCCTGCTTGTCTTGCCCGGCTTTTTTACCGATGTCTGCGGGATTTTGCTGTTGCTTCCCCCGGTGCGGCACGCGGTGATGCGCCTTGCCCAGCGGCGGGCCCAGGCTGCGGTGACCGCACATCTGTATTCCGCCGCTAAGGCGGCAGCTTCGGGAATGGCGCAGCCACGCCCCAAGTCCGATATGGTGATTGATGCAACCTGGGAAGAGTTGCCCAACGACGGCGGCAAGCCACCCTCGGGCTGGACGCGGCATTGAGCGCGCCGATCTGACCTGCTAGACAGCGTGCGAGCCGGAAGTGACCGCAAGCAGGAGACCTTGATGACTGAAGCAAACGGCAGCGCCGCTGCGGAGACCCCCGCCCAGATACGGATGCAGGTTCTGGCGCAATATATCCGCGATCTGTCCTTTGAGAACGCCATCGCGCAGAAGGGGCTGATGAGCGGCGAAGTTCAGCCCGACGTCACGGTTCAGGTCAGCCTGGATGCCCGCACGCGCCCCCAGCCAAACCAGTACGAGGTGATCAACAAGTTCCGCATCACGTCGAAGAACAAGGCGACGGGCGACAACCTGTTCCTGATGGAACTGGAATATGCCGGTATCTTTCTGGTCGAAGGCGTGCCGGGCGAGCAGCTTCATCCCTTTCTGCTGATCGAATGTCCGCGCATGTTGTTTCCCTTTGTGCGCCGCATCATTTCGGACGTGACCCGCGATGGGGGCTTCCCGGCGCTGAACGTGGACACGGTGGACTACATGGCACTGTACCGCCAGGAGCTTGCCCGCCGCGCCGAGGCCAAGAAACCGCCTGCCTCCCAGGCCTGAGGATCAGACCCGTTCAGACCACAAGGCTGCTTGGCCCAAAGCTGCCACAAAGGCGGCGTGGGCGGCTTCTTCGGTCTGGGTGATGCGCGGCGAAAGCGGGCGCGGGCGCGGTCCTGGCCGCCAGGCGGTGCCGCTGGCGGTGTCCGGTTTTTCGCCTGCCGGCCCGGAAAGCACCAGATCGGGCTGCCTTCCGCCGACAAGTTCAAGATAGACCTCGGCAAGGATCCTGCTGTCGAGGAGCGCGCCGTGATATTCGCGCGAGGAGTTATCCACGCCGAAGCGCCGGCAAAGCGCATCAAGAGAGGCGGGTGCACCGGGGAACCTTTTGCGCGCGATCAGAAGGGTATCAACCGCCCGGTCCGCCGCCAGAACCGGAAGCCCGGCCCAGGCCAGTTCGGCATTCAGAAACTTCATATCGAAGGCCGCGTTGTGAATGACAAGGGTGGCATCTTCGATGAAGTCGAGAAAAGCCTGAGCGACTGCCTTGAACACAGGTTTGTCGCGCAGGAAATCGTCGCCCAGACCGTGAACCTCGAAGGCTTCCTTCGGCATCGGGCGCAGTGGATTGATATAGTGGTGAAATGTGCGCCCGGTGGGGACATGATTGAGAAGTTCCACCGCGCCGATTTCAACGATCCGATGGCCTTCGGCAGGCTCTAATCCGGTCGTTTCGGTATCCAGAACAATTTCACGCATGATGGGTTTCCCTTATGTACCGGATCAGGGCCTGCACACAGGCCCGGACCGAAGGAAGGCTGAGCGTTTCGATCAGATGCGTGCCGCGTGCCCGCTTTTCCCGGTCCGGCAACTGCTTTGCAAGCAGGGTCTGGAACAGCGCCTCTGTCATGCCGGGCCGGGCCATGACGCGGGCGCGCTGAAGTGCTGGTGGCGCGGTGACGACAAGGGATGCATCCACGCTTGCCTCTGCGCCGGTCTCGAACAGAAGCGGGATATCCAGAAGCAGGATATCCGCCGGGGTTCCGGCAACGAAGCGGGCGCGGTCTGCCACCAAAAGCGGATGAACGACAGCCTCTATCCTGGGCAATGCGCCGGGATCTTCTGCGATGGCGCGGCGCAGCTCATCGCGGCGGATCGCCCCCCGCACTTCGGCTTGCGGAAACAAAGCGGAAAGCGGTGCAACCGCCGCGCCGCCTTCGGCGTAAAGGCGGTGCACCGCCTCATCGGCATCCCAGACCGGCACGCCTTCTGCCGCGAAGAATGCGGCTGTGGTGGACTTGCCCATGCCGATGGAGCCGGTAAGCCCAAGCCGGAAGGCGGTCATGAGGAAAGGACGGCGACCCGCGTTGCCGCATCAACTTCGGGCCGGGTTCCGAACCACCTTTCAAACCCCGGGGCCGCCTGGTGAAGAAGCATGCCCAGACCGTCGACGACCGTGCATCCGGCCTGCTCTGCCTGATCGAGAAAGGCGGTCCGCAGCGGTGTGTAAACCAGATCTGTCACCAGTGCCTTCGGATTGAGCGAGGCCTGCGGTACCCTGAGTTCGGGCTTGCCGGTCATTCCAAGCGCGGTGGTGTTTACGATTGTCGCAGCCCCCTCCAGAAAGAGTTCCGCCTGTGCCCAGTCGTAGACATGAATCTTTGCGCCGAAGTCGGATCTGAGCGCCTCTGCGCGGGCGCGGGTCCGGTTGGCAACCCGGATCTCCGGCACGCCGACCTCGGTCAGTGCCGCGACAATGGCCCTGGCTGCACCGCCGGCACCGAACACCACGGCGGGGCCTGCGGACGGTGCCCATCCGGGCGCATGCTGGCGAAGGTTTGCGATGAAACCGGAGCCGTCGGTGTTGTCTGCGAAAACCCTGCCATCCTTGCGGAAAATCAGCGTATTGGCAGCACCGATCAGGGCGGCGCGATCAGTGACGATATCTGCCAGGGACAGGATGGTTTCCTTGTGCGGAATTGTCACATTCAAACCGACAAAGCCCAGCTTGGGCAGCACCGCCAAGGCTTCCTTAAGGTCTGCCTGACCCACGTCCATCGGAATGTAGAAGGCCTTGATCCCGTAGCGCTGCAGCCAATACCCGTGCAGCAGGGGGGACCGGCTGTGTGCGATGGGCGAGCCGATCACTCCGGCCAGAGGGATGCGAGGCGCGTCGGTCATGCCGGTATGATGCCACTGTCACAAAGGTGATTCAGAACGGGCAGCAAAGGGAACCCCAGAACGGTAAAATGATCGCCTTCGATATCCGAAAAGAGCCTGATCCCCTCATCCTCGATACGGTAGGTTCCAACACTGTGACGCGCTGCATCCCAGTTGCGGGCCAGATAGTCGTCAAGGAATGCCTCCGAGAACATCCTCATCTTCATCCGTGCCTTCCCGACATGCCGCCAGACCGGCCTGCCCCCGTCATATAGCACGGCAGCGGAATGAAGCAGGTGTGTCTGACCGCGAAGCCTTTGCAACTGTGCCCGTGCTGCATCAGCGGTTTCCGCCTTGGCCCAGGCCTGTCCGGCAAAATCCAGCACCTGATCGCATCCGATGACAATGGCCTCCGGGAACCGGGCGGCAATCTTGCGCGCCTTCGCTTCGGCCAGGGCATCAGCAATGTCTCTTGGACTGGCACCTTCGGCTGACATTGACAGTCGTATGGCTTCTTCGTCGACCCGGGCCGTCACGACGGAAATCGCGAGCCCGGCGGCACGCAGCATCTGCGCGCGCGTAGCGGATGCGGAAGCCAGAACGATATCTCTGCTCTGTCGGGACGCTGTGACCATGTGGATAATCGTGATATGTTCCTGTCAGATAGGCAAGGGATGGTTGCGCGGGTTCCGGGGATTGCGACCAGGTCCGAACCCACCGGCAGGGACCGCCTGCGGTTATCCACGGGCGGATAACGGATCGGCGCTGCGGCGGAATTTCTTGTTGCAAATTCGGCAATGACAAGATCGCCCACAGCGAAATGACATCACATCATGCCTGCAAAACATTGATTATAAATGGTTTATTTGAAAAAGTCGGCCGGATTTCCTGTTTGTCCCGGTGTTGCGCACAGGGTTGTGCTTGTGGACAAAACGATGTGCAACCTTGGCAATCCTGTTATCCAGAACCGCTACTGCAACATTTTCCTTAAGATTCTTTTCCGGTTATGAAGAAGAAGTGAACCGGAGACATGGCCGATGGGCAGTTTTCTTGCAGAGATGTACCTGTGGGTGAAGGCGTTCCACGTGATGGCGGTCATCGCCTGGATGGCGGGGCTGTTCTATTTGCCGCGCTTGTTTGTGTACCACGCGGAGAAGGCCGCGCCCGGGCGCGATATGGATGCGTTGTTCCAGACCATGGAACTGAAGCTTTATCGGGTGATCATGGGACCTGCGGCCATTGCTGCCTGGGTGTTCGGACTTGGTCTGGTGATGACGCCCGGAATCGTGGACTGGTCGCAGGTCTGGCCCTGGGCCAAGGCCGTATCTGTTCTTGCCATGACGTGGTTTCATTTCTGGCTTGGCACAAGACGCAAGGAGTTTTCCGCAGGCCACAACAGATTGACCGGTCGCCATTACCGGATGATGAACGAGGTGCCGACGCTGTTGATGGCGGTGATCGTGCTGTCGGTCATCGTCAGGTTCTGATCCGTTGACTTCGCCATATCCGGGGCGTATCTGAAGTCGGCGGGACCGTCCGGCCCAGGCATTTTCCCTGTCATGATCTTGGTGGCCCACCTTGGGGACATCCTTTTGCGAGCATTCCCATGACCAATGAACGACTGAACCTGTCCGATCTCAAGGCCAAGACCCCGGCGGATCTGCTGGCGATGGCGGAGGAGTGGGAGATCGAGAACGCGCCCTCGATGCGCAAGGGCGAGATGATGTTCTCGATCCTGAAGGAACATGCCGAGGAAGGCTGGGAAATCGGGGGCGACGGTGTTCTGGAAGTGCTGCAGGACGGCTTTGGGTTTCTGCGCTCCAAAGAGGCGAATTATCTGCCTGGTCCGGACGATATCTATGTCTCTCCCGATATCCTGCGGCAGTTTTCGCTGAGAACGGGCGACACCATAGAAGGTGACATCGCCGCGCCGCGGGATACCGAACGCTACTTCTGCATGACGAAGGTGACGCGGATCAACTTTGACGATCCGGAAAAGGCGCGCCACAAGGTGCACTTCGATAACCTGACGCCGCTTTACCCTGACGAGCGGCTGAAGATGGAGGTCGAGGATCCGACAATCCGGGACCGGTCAGCACGCATCATCGATCTTGTGGCGCCGATCGGGAAAGGCCAGCGCGGGCTGATTGTTGCGCCGCCGCGGACAGGCAAGACCGTGCTGTTGCAGAATATAGCGCATTCGATCGCGACCAATCACCCGGAATGCTATCTGATCGTTCTGCTGATTGACGAACGACCCGAGGAGGTGACCGACATGCAGAGGTCGGTCAAGGGAGAGGTGGTATCATCCACCTTTGACGAACCGGCAACCCGCCATGTCGCCGTTGCTGAAATGGTCATTGAGAAAGCCAAGCGTCTGGTCGAGCACAAGCGCGATGTCGTCATCCTTCTGGATTCGATCACCCGGCTTGGCCGGGCCTTCAACACGGTTGTTCCGTCGTCCGGCAAGGTGCTGACGGGCGGGGTGGATGCCAACGCGCTGCAGCGGCCAAAGCGGTTTTTCGGTGCGGCCCGCAATATTGAAGAGGGCGGGTCGCTGACCATCATCGCCACGGCTTTGATCGACACGGGCAGCCGGATGGATGAAGTGATCTTCGAGGAATTCAAGGGAACGGGTAATTCCGAGATCGTGCTTGACCGCAAGGTGGCGGACAAGCGCGTGTTCCCGGCGATGGACATCCTGAAATCCGGCACCCGGAAAGAGGACCTTCTGGTGGACAAGGCAGACCTTCAGAAGACCTATGTCTTGCGGCGCATCCTGAATCCGATGGGCACAACCGATGCAATCGAGTTCCTGATTTCGAAGTTGAAGCAGACAAAAACGAATGCCGAATTCTTCGAGTCCATGAACACCTGATCCATCTGTCCGGCCCGGATGCTATTCAATGGATACGATTTTTGCTTTAGCCACGGCCCGAGGGAAGGCGGGTGTGGCGATAATCCGGATTTCCGGCCCGGCTTCGCATGATGCTGTCCGTCATCTTGCGGGCGATGTTCCGGAGACGCGCCGGGCGGTTCTGCGGACATTGCGGTCTGGCGGCGAAGTGCTTGACCAGGGGCTTGTTCTGACGTTTTCTGATGGCTCCGGCTTTACCGGGGAATGTTCGGCTGAATTGCAGCTTCACGGCAGCACGGCCGTGACACGGGCTGTTTTGAGGGCGCTTTCCGGGTTGCCTGGCTTGCGACAGGCCGAGCCGGGGGAGTTCACCCGCCGCGCATTGGACAATAACCGGCTGGACCTGACCCAGGTTGAAGGGCTGGCCGATCTGATTGACGCTGAAACGGAGATTCAGCGCAAGCAGGCTCTGCGCGTTCTATCCGGTGCCATCGGGAAACGGGCTGGGCTGTGGCGCGGCAAGCTGATTCGCGCTGCGGCGTTGCTGGAAGCGACAATCGATTTCGCGGAAGAGGATGTTCCCGTTGATGTGACGCCCGAGGTCGTGGGTATTCTGGATGCCTTGCTCGGCGAATTCCGGGCTGAGATTGACGGCGCGCGCATCGCCGAGAGGGTCCGAGACGGCTTCGAGGTGGCGATCATAGGGCGGCCAAACAGCGGAAAGTCGTCTTTGATCAATATTCTGGCTGGTCGTGAGGCCGCTTTGACCTCTGATATTCCGGGGACCACGCGCGATATCATCGAGGTTCGGATGGACCTGAAGGGTCTTGCGGTGACGATGCTGGATACGGCGGGTCTGCGCCAGACAGACGATGCGATAGAGCAGCTTGGCATCATGCGGGCACGCGCGCGGGCCGAGGCGGCGGACCTGCGGGTTTTTCTGATGGATGAGGACGGATTGCCGGAGGGGATGATTCCGGTGCCGGGCGATATCGTGGTCAGGGGCAAGGCCGACCTTGGGGCCAGCGGCCCCGCCGTTTCAGGCCTGACGGGTGAGGGCGTGCAGGAGCTTGTAGATCAAATCTCGGCCGAGTTGTCAGTCCGGGCGGTGGGATCCGGCACCTTGACGCGCGAACGGCACCGCGTGGCGTTGATGCGGGGAGTCGAGGCTTTGGAAGCCGCTCGAATCGAGTTAAGTAAGTCTGCAGTTCGGACCGAGATTGCTGCAGAGGATATCCGTACAGCGATTCGGGCGCTTGATGCCCTTGTTGGGGGAATTGACGTAGAGGCCGTTCTGGACGAGGTTTTTTCGCGCTTTTGTATAGGCAAGTGAGGGTGTTTCACGTGAAACAATATGACGTCATCGTCATCGGAGGTGGCCATGCCGGCTGTGAAGCGGCGCATGCCGCAGCGCGGCAGGGTGCCGAGACGGCCCTGGTTACCTTGAGTTGGGCGGGCATTGGCCTTATGTCCTGCAACCCTGCGATTGGCGGCCTTGGGAAGGGTCACCTCGTTCGCGAGATTGATGCCCTGGATGGGGTGATGGGCCGTGTCGCCGATTTTGCCGCGATTCAGTTCCGCTTGCTCAACCGCCGCAAGGGTCCGGCGGTTCAAGGCCCGCGCGCCCAGGCTGATCGGAGGTTGTACCGGGATGCGATGCAGCGGGAGATCAAGGAAAGGCGCGGGTTGACCGTAATCGAGGGAGAGGTGGCAGATCTGCTGATAACAGGCGACCGGGTGGGCGGGGTGTGTCTGGCCGATGGGACGACGCTGGTGGGTCAGACGGTTGTCCTGACAGCCGGGACATTCTTGCGGGGCGTAATCCACATCGGGAATTTGATGACGCCTGGTGGGCGAATGGGTGAAAAACCCTCTGTCCGTTTGGCAGATCGTCTGGCGGAGTTGCGCCTTGGGATGGGCCGACTGAAAACCGGTACACCCCCACGCCTTGATGGACGCAGCATTGACTGGTCGAAGGCTGGCGTTCAGCACGGCGATGACGAGCCTGCAATGTTCTCGTTTCTTCACAAGGCGCCGTTTGTAAGGCAGGTCACCTGCGGGATCACTCAGACGAATGATCGGACGCATGAAATTGTCCGGTCCAACCTTGCGCGTTCCGCGATGTATGGCGGACAGATCGAGGGGGTCGGGCCGCGTTACTGCCCGTCGCTGGAAGACAAGGTTGTGCGATTCGCAGATAAGCAGTCGCATCAGATCTTTCTTGAGCCCGAGGGCCTGGACGACCCAACAGTCTATCCGAACGGTATTTCGACATCTTTGCCCGCGGCTGTCCAAGAAGACTATGTGCATACGATCACCGGGCTTGAAAGAGCAGTGATCACGCAGCCGGGATATGCGATTGAGTATGACTTCTTTGATCCTCGCTGCCTGCGTCCGACCCTTGAGGTCCGTGAGGTAGGCGGGCTTTACTTTGCCGGCCAGATCAATGGAACGACCGGGTATGAAGAGGCTGCGGCCCAGGGCCTGGTCGCCGGGCTTAATGCAGCGCGTCGTGCATCTGGACAGGACGAAGCGGTTTTTTCCCGGACATCCAGCTACATAGGCGTTATGGTGGATGACCTTACGACAAAGGGCGTAAGTGAGCCCTACCGAATGTTCACATCCAGGGCAGAATTCCGGCTGTCGCTCCGGGCTGACAATGCAGACCAGCGCCTGACACCATTCGGGCTGGCCCTGGGCTGTGTTGGTGGTGATCGCGCCGTCGCTTTTGACAGGAAGGTCGCTGCTTTGGAAAGAACAAGGGTTGCGTTGGAGTCCCATCTGCTGACACCTCAGGCGATCGCAGCGCTGGGAATTCATGTCAGTCACGATGGGGTGCGTCGATCTGCCTTTTCGCTTCTTTCGTTGCCGGAAACCGATGCGACGCAAATCGCGTCGCTCTGTCCGGAGTTTGCTGGCGAATCCGCAGAGATACAGCGCCAAATTGCAATAGAGGCCCTTTACAGCCCGTATCTGGAGCGCCAAAGCGAAGATGCAGCATCCATCCGCCGTGATGAAGCCATCAGAATCCCCGAGGATTTCTCCTACAGTGCTTTGGGCGGTCTTTCGGGCGAACTTCGCCTGAAGTTGGAGCGTATTCGCCCGGCTTCACTTGCGCAGGCAGCCGCAATCGAGGGTATGACGCCAGCAGCACTGACCTTGATTCTTGCAAGATTGCGTCAGGCTGCGCGAAAAGTGGCATCATGACGGACCCGAATCTCTACGGTGATCTTGCCGCAGAACGGTTGCGGATTCTTGTCGCGTTGCTCACAAAGTGGAATGCCGCGATCAACCTGGTTTCCGCGACGAGTTTGCCTGATGTTTGGCAGCGTCATGTTGCAGACAGCGCGCAGCTTTTGCCGCTGGTCCCGCCCGGTCGCAAGCGTTGGGTCGACATGGGGGCAGGTGCGGGCTTTCCCGGGGTTGTCGTGGCCTTGATTACGGCCGATACACCAGATGCGGCAGACATGGTCTTGATCGAATCGGATCAGCGAAAGGCCGCGTTTCTCTCAGCTGTTTCACGTGAAACAGGGGTGCCAATGATGATCCACGCAGATCGCATCGAAAATGTGGAGCCTCAACAAGCAGATATCGTCTCCGCCCGTGCGCTTGCACCGCTGAGAAGGCTTTGTGACTTTGCGGATCGCCACCTGGCGGCGGGTGGGATGGCCCTGTTCCCGAAGGGCAGCCAGTATGACAGCGAAGTTTCTGAAGCCCGCAAGATTTGGGCATTTGACCTGGACCTTCACATCAGTGCTACGGACCCGGCGGGAGCCGTGCTCAAACTGAAAGATCTTTGCCGTGTCTGATCCGTTGCGCCCGCCTGGCGCCAGAATAATTGCAATTGTCAATCAGAAGGGTGGCGTGGGAAAGACCACGACAGCAATCAACCTGGCTGCGGGTCTGACAGAAGGCGGCGCACGGGTTCTGCTGGTGGATCTGGATCCGCAAGGCAACGCATCTACCGGCCTTGGGGTAGAGCCGAACCAGCGCAATCGCACCAGTTATGATGTTCTGATCGAAGAAATGCCCGCGTCAGAGGCCATCCGACAGACGGCGATACCCCGGCTATTCATCATTCCGGCGAATTCCGATCTGTCATCCACGGATATGGAGCTTGTGTCCAAAGAACGCCGCAGCTTTCTTCTGCGTGACGCGTTACGCCAGGTTTCAATGGACGAACACCGTTTCGATTTTGTCATCATTGACTGCCCGCCGTCTCTTAACCTGCTGACAGTAAATGCAATGGTCGCGGCAGACTCGGTACTTGTGCCGCTGCAGAGCGAATTTTTTGCATTGGAGGGCCTGTCACAGCTCATGCTTACAATCCGCGAGGTTCGGCAAAGCGCGAACCCTGCTCTGCGCATTGAAGGCATATTGCTGACCATGTTTGACGGGCGCAACAACCTGGCACAGCAGGTTGAAAGAGATGTGCGGGCGACATTGGGTGACCTGGTCTTTCCGGTCGTGATCCCGCGCAACGTCCGGGTCAGCGAAGCCCCATCCTATGCTCTTCCTGTGCTGTCATATGATCCCTCCTCGAAAGGAAGCGAAGCATACCGCGCTCTTGCGCAAGAGCTGCTCCTGCGGCATGGAGGCGGGCGGACATAAACGCGCGGGGCGAACAGATGGAAAAAAAGACCGAACGTCGGGGGCTGGGCCGCGGATTGTCAGCGCTTATGGCCGACGTCAGCGTGACCGCAGAGGGGGCCGGAGATACCGTATCCTCCCGGCAGGTGGATACTGTGGTGCCGGTCGAAAGTCTTTTCCCAAACCCACACCAGCCGCGCCGTGATTTTGCGCCTGATGCGCTGGAAGATCTGGCAGCCTCGATCCGCATGAAGGGCGTGATCCAGCCCCTGATTGTTCGCAGACGGGGCACAGAAGAGTACGAGATTGTCGCCGGAGAGCGGCGCTGGCGCGCCGCCCAGATGGCGCGGGTTCACGAACTGCCTATCATAATCAGAGATTTGTCAGACTCCGAGGTCTTGGAAATTGCGCTGATCGAGAATATTCAGCGCGCCGACCTGAATGCGATCGAAGAGGCGCTCGCCTATCGGCAGCTTATGGACCGATTCGGCCACACGCAGGAAAGGATGGCCGAAGCGCTGTCCAAGAGCCGCAGCCACATTGCCAATCTGCTCCGTCTGCTGCAATTGCCTGAAGAGGTGCAAACCTACATTCGCGAAGGCAAGCTGACCGCCGGTCATGCCCGTGCGCTGATCACCACAGCCAACCCGGCAGAATTGGCACGGATGATCATCGCAAAAGGGATGACGGTCCGTCAGGCGGAAGACCTGGCGAAAAAGCAGGGCGCGGCTGTCGGAAAGCCAGGCCGGCCACAGTCGCGCAGGTTCGAAAAGGATGCAGATACCCGCGCGCTTGAGGCTGATCTGTCGGCAAACCTTCGCATGACCGTTCAGATCATGCATGAGCCGGGCGGAGAGGCGGGGGTGCTGTCAATCCGGTACAACAGCCTTGAAGACCTTGATCTCTTGTGTCGCGGACTGTCCGTTCTGCCCCGCGACGGGTCCGTTTAGGGTGCCAGTTCCTCGGTAAGCCTGCGAATCACCGCATTCAGTACCATGCGGCCCTGCGGCGTAGTGCGCACCCGGTCGTGGTCCGCCGTGATCAAACCCAACGCACGAAGATCCATGAGCGCAGCCGGGGGCAGCGAGAGACCCGAAATTGCCTCAAGCCGCACAGGATCCAGACCTTCATTCAGTCTCAGACTCATCAGGATATACTCCTGGGCCCTCTCAATTGGCGCGATCTCATCCCTCGGAAGCTCTCCCGTCCCGCATTTCTCGACCGCGTCAAGCCAGGCCCAGGGGTGTTTCATTCCTTCCGTTGCCCAGCGTCGCCCGTTCAGTGTCAGGCGGCCATGCGCACCCGGCCCCACGCCCGCATAGTCGCCGCCCCGCCAGCAGTTCAGGTTGTGCTGCGATTGCGCGCCATCCCGGGCATGGTTTGACACCTCGTAGGCAGGAAGCCCGGCTGCCGCACAAAGGTCCTGGGTAATCTCGTACAGCGCCGCAGACCGGTCTTCGTCCGGCAGCCCCTTCAGGCCGCCCCTTGCATGCCTGTCACCAAAGGCCGTGCCATCCTCGATTGTAAGCTGATACAGGGAAAGATGATCCACAGCCATATCCAGGGCGCGGGTCAGCTCCTGCGCCCAGTCTTCAGGGGCCTGATCCTGCCGAGCATAGATAAGATCGAAGCTGACGCGATCATAGCAGGCTCTTGCGATATCAAAGGCAGCGATCGCATCAGCCGCAGAATGCAGCCTGCCCAGCCGCCTCAGATCTGCATCGTTCAGCGCCTGAACGCCCATTGAGAGCCGATTCACGCCCGCTGCCCGAAACGCCCGGAACCGTCCGGCTTCGACAGACCCCGGATTCGCTTCCAGTGTCACCTCCCAGTCATTTGCCACCACCCATGTGGCACGGACCCTGTCCAAAATCGCACAAACAGCGTCCGGATCCATCAGCGACGGTGTACCCCCCCCAAAGAAGACCGACTGCAGGCGCAGCCCCGCAGTATTCCTGCCGACACGATCAATCTCTGCAAGATAGGCACGCAGCCAGCGCTCCTGATCAATCCGTTCGGCGACATGGCTGTTGAAGTCGCAATAGGGGCATTTCGACTGACAGAAAGGCCAATGGATATAAAGCCCAAGGCCCGCATCGGTTTCAGGACCCATCGCTCAGCCCTTGAATGCCGTGACTTCGATCTCGACCAGCATCTCGGGGCGAATCAGACCGGCAATCACCATGGTCGCTGCCGGACGAACGTCCCCAAGGGCTTCGGCAACCACAGGCACCAAGGCATCGACCAAACCTGCCTCAACCACCGTATACTGAACGCGAACGATGTCAGCCATCGAAAACCCTGCCTCATGAAGCACCTGGCGGATGGTCGTGAAGCAGGCCCGCCCCTGGGCCGCAATGTCCGGCTGGATTTGCATCGTGACATAGTCATATCCCGTCACACCGGCGACGAAACACCAGCCACCCTTCACCACGGCCCTCGAATATCCCATCGCCGATTCAAAGGGCGATCCTGTGGAAAGACGTTTCATGTGAAACAACCCGCCACAAGCTTGCGGAATGCCTCCGCGCGGTGGCTGATCAGGTTCTTATCCCAGCGTTTCATTTCCCCGAACGTAAGGCTGTGGCCGTCAGGCTGAAACATCGGATCATACCCGTGGCCCCGTGTCCCGCGTGGTGGCCACACCAGGATACCGTCCGCAAACCCTTGAAATATAACGTCTTCCCCGTCTGGCCAGGCCAAAGCAAGGGTGCAGCAGAACCGTGCCCTCCGCGGATGATCCGCCCCGGCTTCCTCGACGGCGTCCCACGTCCGGCGCATTGCCATGCCGAAGTCGCGGCCTTGAGGCGTTTCTGCCCAATCGGCCGTGTAGACACCTGGTGCCCCGCCCAGCGCCTCAACCTCGATCCCGCTGTCATCGGCAAGGGCAGGCATACCGCTGGCACGCGCCGCGGCATGCGCCTTTATGCGTGCATTGCCGATGAAGCTGTCTTCGGTTTCGACCGGTTCGGGCAGCCCAAGCGCCGCCGCAGAGACAACATCGACATCAAAGGGCTGAAGCAGTCTCTCGATTTCTTCCCGTTTTCCGGCGTTGTGGCTGGCAATCACCAGCCGCGGCTCTGTGAACTTGCGCATATCGCCCCCTCAGGCCAGCGCGGCCCTCTGCGCTGCCACCAGCCGGCCAATTCCCGCGTCCGCAAGGTCAAGCAACTGGCCCATTTCGACACGCGAAAACGTTGCACCCTCTGCCGACATCTGAACCTCAATGATCCGGCCCCGGCCCGTCAGAACGAAGTTCCCATCCGTCCCGGCAGCGCTGTCTTCGGCATAGTCAAGATCAAGCACGGCCTGACCGGCATAAATGCCGCAGGATACAGCCGCGACATGATCGATGATCGGATCAGACACGATTGCACCTGCTTTCAGCAGTTTATTGACAGCCAGGCGCAAGGCAACCCAGCCGCCGGTAATGGCAGCACAGCGGGTGCCGCCATCGGCCTGGATCACGTCGCAGTCGATCACGATCTGGCGTTCGCCCAAGGCAACCCTGTCGACTCCCGCGCGAAGAGCCCGCCCGATCAGGCGCTGAATTTCCTGCGTGCGCCCTGATTGCTTGCCGGATGCCGCCTCTCTGCGGTTGCGCGTATTCGTCGCGCGGGGCAGCATGCCGTATTCGGCAGTAACCCAGCCAAGGCCGGTGTTCTTCAGGAAAGGTGGAGCCTTCTCTTCCAGAGAAGCCGAACATAGCACTTGGGTTTCGCCAATCCGGATCAGGCAGGACCCCTCGGCATGCTTCATGATCCCCGTCTCGATTGAAACCGGCCGAATTTCGCTTAAATCCCGTCCTGACGGTCGCATGGGCTGGGCTCCTTTGATGCCGCAGTCAGATACCCGCCCCTGCCCCGGCGATGCAAGCCCGATTGACGCAACCGGCCCCGGCCCCTTACCGTCGGGTCCCCCAGCAAAGACACGCCCCGTACCCGATATGGCAGATAACCCAAGCCTTCTTGCCGAAATGAACGACCGCTCGCGCGAGGTTTTCCGCCGGGTCGTCGAGGGCTACCTTGCCTCAGGCGATCCTGTCGGATCCCGCACCCTGACACGCACGATGCAGGAGAAGATCAGCGCAGCAACAATCCGCAACGTGATGCAGGACCTCGAGTATCTGGGCCTGCTGGACAGCCCCCATGTTTCTGCCGGCCGGATACCCACACAGCTTGGTCTGCGCATGTTTGTCGATGGCCTTATGGAAATCGGTGTGGTCGCCGACGCAGACCGCGAAAAGATCGACGCCAGCCTTGCTGCAAATGACCGCGACATGCCCGCCTTGCTGGACAAGATCGGCGCGACCCTGTCCGGGCTTACCCAAGGTGCCAGTCTTGTGCTGACCCCGAAGCGGCAGGCACCGATCCGGCATATCGAGTTTCTGAGCTTGTCCCCCGACCGCGCCCTTGTCGTGCTGGTCTTCGCCGACGGTACGGTCGAAAACCGCATCTTTACCCCGCCCGCCGGCCAGACGCCTTCTTCGATGCGCGAGGCTGCGAACTTTGTGAATGCCTTGGCCGAAGGACGCACCCTGGGCGACCTGCGCCAGAAGATCAGCCAGGAAATCTCCCAGCGCCGGCAAGAGATTGACACGCTGGCGCGCGATCTTGTCGAAAGCGGTATGGCCCTTTGGGAAAACGCCGGAGAGCCGCACGAACGGCTGATCGTGCGCGGGCGGGCAAACCTGATCGACGAAACAGCCGAAGTGCAGGATGTGAACCGGATTCGCCGCCTTTTCGATGACCTCGAACGCAAACGCGACATCGCCGAGTTTCTTGACCTCACCGAACAGGGCGAGGGGGTGCGGATCTTTATCGGCTCGGAGAACAAGCTTTTCTCGCTTTCGGGTTCCTCTCTGGTGGTCTCTCCCTATATGAACGCAGACCGCAAGATCATCGGTGCGGTCGGGGTCATTGGCCCCACGCGGCTTAACTATGGCCGCATCGTGCCGATTGTCGATTATACGGCTCAGTTGGTCGGAAAGCTTGTTTCTGATCGCGGCAAGGGATGAAGGACAGATGACAAAAGACGGCAACATACCCCAGGATCAGCAATTGGCCGAAGATATCGCCGAAGATATGGCCGATTCCGTAGATGCCTTCACGGCAGAGCTGGAACAGCTTCGCGCAGAGCGCGACGAATTGAAGGAACGCTTCATCCGCGTCCTTGCCGATGCCGAGAACGCGCGCAAGCGCGGCGAGCGCGACCGGCGCGAAGCCGAACAATACGGCGGCTCGCGTCTGGCCCGTGACATGCTTCCCGTTTACGACAATTTGCGGCGCGCCCTCGATGCCGCCACCGACGATCAGCGCCTTCAGGCCGCCGCGCTGATCGAAGGGGTGGAATTGACGATGCGCGAGCTGACCAATGTCCTGACCAGGCATGGCGTCAAGCCGATCTCTCCGGCAATCGGTGACAGCTTCGATCCGCAACAGCATGAGGCGATGTTCGAGGCCCCGCTTCCGGGGACCCGGGCGGGCCAGATCATTCAGGTGATGACCGAAGGGTTCCTGCTGCATGATCGCCTGCTGCGCCCGGCTCAGGTGGGCGTTTCGTCAAATACCCAAGACTGACGCAGGCTTCAGGGCAACAAACGGGCCTATGCGCCGCCCTCTGCGCCTCTGGCGCGCATCTTCCGGCGGCGTTCTTGCAGGCACAAGCAGGCAGGATCAGTGCCGGATCATGCTGCGCAGTTCGTAGATCAGGCGCAGGGCGTCCATCGGGGTCAGATCGTCCGGGTGAATTCCGCTCAGGCGCGCCTCGACCTCAGACGGTTCAGGCCTGGCGGGAGCTGCCCGTGCAGGCGCAGCCCGGAACAGCGGCAAGTCATCGACCAGCGCCGCAGGGCGTGACCCGCCGGCGCGGTCACCTGATTCGAGCGTTTCCAGGATCGTGCGGGCGCGTTCGATGACGGCGGCGGGAAGTCCCGCAAGCTTGGCAACCTGCACGCCATAGGACCGATCCGCAGCCCCTTCCCGCACCTCGTGCAGGAAGATGATCTGGCCATCCCACTCCTTGACGGTGACGGTCGCGTTTTCCAAGCCGGGCAATTTGCCTGCCAGGGCCGTCATCTCGTGATAATGCGTGGCGAACAGCGCACGGCAGCGGTTGACGTCGTGCAGATGCTCCAGCGTGGCCCAGGCGATGGACAGACCGTCATAAGTGGCGGTCCCCCGCCCGATCTCGTCCAGAATGACCAGCGCCCGGTCATCGGCCTGGTTCAGGATCGCTGCCGTTTCCACCATCTCGACCATGAAGGTGGACCGCCCTCGTGCCAGGTCGTCCGATGCGCCGACCCGGCAGAACAGCTGGCTCACCAGCCCGATATGGGCCCGCGTCGCCGGAACAAAGCTTCCGGCCTGTGCCAGAAGGGCAATCAGGGCATTCTGGCGCAGGAAGGTGGACTTTCCCGCCATGTTGGGGCCTGTCAGCAGCCAGAGTGCCGGCGTCTCTGCGGTTGTCAGCACACAGTTGTTGGCAACAAAGGTGCCGCCGCCCTGACGGCGCAGCGCGCGTTCCACCACCGGGTGGCGGCCCCCGGTGACCCAGAAGGCGCGACTGTCCGTCACCACAGGCTCGACCCAGCTCTCTGCCGCAGCAAGGTCGGCCAGGGCCGCAGTCAGATCAATCTCGGCCAGGGCGCGCGCCGTCGCGGCGATCTGCCCCGCTGAAGCAAGAATTGCTGATTTCAGGCCATCATAGAGCCGCTTTTCAATTTCAAGCGCATGATTTCCGGCGTTCAGGATGCGTGTCTCAAGGTCTGACAGCTGCACGGTGGTGAACCGCAGCAGATTGGCTGTCGTCTGACGGTGGATGAAGGTCTCCGACAGCGGGGGCTTCAGCATCCGCTCTGCATGCAGGTCCGTTGTTTCTATGAAATAGCCCAGAACGTTGTTGTGCTTGATCTTCAGGCTCTGGATGCCGCTCAGCGCGGCATAGTCCGCCTGAAGCGCGGCAATCACGGCGCGCCCCTCGTCGCGAAGGCGGCGTGCCTCATCAAGGGCGGGGTCGTGGCCTGCCGCAATAAAGCCGCCGTCCCGTGCCAAAAGCGGCAGATCCGGGACCAGGGCGGCCCCCAGCATGGCGATCAGCGCAGAATGCCCGGTCAGCTCTGCTGCCGCCCGCGCCAGCAGCGGCGGTGCATCTTCAAGGCGCGCGGCCACTGCCTCTGCCACCGCAAGACCGGTGCGGATCGCGCCCAGATCGCGCGGTCCCCCCCGATCCAGGGCCAGCCGCGACAGTGCGCGGTCGATGTCCGGAACCTGACGCAGGTCGGACCGCAAGCCATCGCGCCGAAGGCCCTGTTCTGCCAGAAACCGCACTGCGTCAAGCCGTGCCTGGATCACGCCAAGGTCACGCGATGGTCCGGAAAGCCGCCGCTCCAGCAGGCGCGCGCCGGCGGCCGTGACTGTCCGGTCCACGGCGGAAAGCAACGACCCCTCGCGCCCGCCAGCCAGGCCGGCGGTGATTTCCAGATTGCGCCGTGTGGCGGCATCGATCTGCATCGTGTCGCCCTGTGTCTCGGCCACAGGGGGGCGCAGCAAGGGAAGTTTGCCGCGCTGCGTCAGATCAAGATAGTCAACGATAGCGCCCATGGCAGACAGATCCGCCCTGTCGAAGGTGCCAAAGGCGTCCAGCGTGGTGACCCCGAACAGGATGCACAGCCGCCGCTCTGCCGCCGCGCTGTCAAAGCTGGACCGCGCCAAAGTCGTGGCTGCGGCACCCGAATCCGCAACCAGTTCAGACCATGCGCCTTCGCGCGCCTCGCTCAGCAGAACCTCGCGCGGGGCAAGCCGGGCAAGTTCGGGCCCAAGGCGCAGCGGCGGGCAGGACATCACACGGAATTCCCCTGTCGAGATGTCAACCCAAGCCAGGGACGCCCCCTCGCGCACCTCGGCCCAGGCGGCCAGAAAATTGTGCCGCCGGGCATCCAGAAGGCCGTCTTCCGTCAGGGTTCCGGGGGTAACGAGGCGGACCACATCGCGGCGCACCACGGATTTGGATCCGCGTTTGCGCGCCTCGGCCGGGTCTTCCATCTGTTCGGCAATCGCCACCCGAAAGCCCTTGCGGATCAGCGTCAGCAGATAGCCCTCGGCAGAGTGCACCGGAACGCCGCACATCGCGATGTCTTCGCCCAGATGCTTGCCCCGCCGCGTCAGCGCAATATCCAGGGCCTCGCTTGCCGCAACGGCATCATCAAAGAACATCTCGTAGAAATCGCCCATCCGGTAGAACAAAAGCGCGCCCGGGTTGGCGGCCTTGATCTCCAGATATTGCGCCATCATCGGCGTGACGCTGTCTTCGGCCAATTGCAAATCCCCCCATCCGGAGGGAGCCTACAAAACCACACCCCGCGCGGAAAGCGGCATTTCGCAGCCTGCCCGCCGCCGCGCACGGGTTCCGTCAGGATGCTGCGCAACTGCGGGGGCGGGGGGGTTGACGGCGATCCGGAACCTAGGCCCCAAGACTGTCAATCATGCTGGCCGCGCCCAACCTATGGGGCAGGGCGGTGAAACCCTTGCAGCACCAGACGACATCAGGGGGCCGGGCGGCAAGGTCGGCGGTCCATGTGTCGCTGCCCTCAGGGTAAGGCAGGCCGGGGCGGCGCAGGCCCGGCCGCAGGCATCGAGACCGAACGCCTTCCTGGCCTAATTGCCGACCGCGGCGGGCCCCCACAGCTGGGTTAGCCGCGCGTCCCTGCCGCAGGCTGCGCGGTAAAGCTTGTAGGCCGATGCCTTGGTGCGCGGACCAAAGCGGGTGATGATGATGTCCCCGCTTTTGTAGTAATCCTGATGATAGTCTTCGGCGGCATAAAACGGGCTGGATGGCAGGATTTTCGTCGCAATCGGGGTGCCCAGTTGCTGCTCTGCCTTCGCACTTGCGGCTTGCGCCGCCGCACGTTCGGCCGGGCCGTTCACGAAGATCGCGGTGCGATAGCTGTCGCCCCGGTCACAGAACTGTCCGCCCGCATCGGTCGGATCGATTGATCGGAAAAACCGCTCCAACAGCTCGGCATAGCTGACCCTGGTCTCATCATAGGTGATCTGCACCGCTTCATAGTGCCCTGTGCCGCCTGCGGTGACCTGTTTGTAGGTCGGACTGGCCGTGGTGCCGCCGGCAAAGCCCGAGACAACCGATGTCACGCCCGGCACGGCTTCGAAATCCTTCTCGACGCACCAGAAGCAGCCCCCGGCCAGAACGGCCGTCTTCTGCTCCGCCTGGGCTGCGCCCAGCCCCAGCCAAAGTCCCAAACCCAGCCCAAAAACGGCCTCTTTCACCCGGATCTTCATTACAACTCTCCCCAGTGGCGCTAGGATGGGATGGCAGGGGCCCGGCGTCCATTCACCACGCCGTGTGTCACGCAAGGGTGATCGCCCCCCCTTGGCCCCGCCCCGCCGCAGCGATAGCCTGCCCCGAAGCGCGGAGGTACCATGACCGATCACATATTCAGCCACCAGGCCAAGGAAGACGCCCGAAACGAGGCGATCCTGATCTATGTCAACGGGCGCATCCTGCCAAAGGCCGAGGCTGTGGTTTCGGTCTATGACGCCGGTTTCATGCTGGGCGATGGCGTATGGGAGGGGATCCGGCTCTACAACGGCCGCTGGGCCTTCCTGGACGAGCACATCGAACGTCTGTTCGAGGCGGCAAAAGCCATCGATCTTGACATCGCGATGACGCCGGATCAGGTAAAATCCGCCTTGTCAGAGACACAAAAGGCCAATGGCATGACGACCGATGCCCATGCCCGCCTGATGGTGACGCGCGGGGTCAAGACGCGGCCCTTCCAGCATCCGAAGCTGTCGCAGCGTGGCCCGACCGTGGCGATCATCATGGAACATTCCCGCCCCGAACTGCCGCGTCCGATCCGCCTTGCCACCGTTCCCCACATGCGCGGCCTGCCGATGACGCAGGACCCGAAGCTGAACAGCCACAGCAAGCTGAACTGCATCCTGGCCTGCATCGCTGCCGAAAAGGCGGGCGCGGATGAGGCGCTGATGCTGGATGTCCATGGGTTCGTGAACACGACCAACGCCTGCAACTTCTTCATCGTGCGCAAGGGTCAGGTCTGGACCAGCACCGGCGACTACTGCATGAACGGTATCACGCGGGGCAAGGTCATCGCGCTGTGCCGCGACAATGGTATTCCAGTGTTTCAGCGCAATTTCAGCCTTGTTGATGTCTATTCCGCTGAAGAGGCGTTTCTGACCGGCACCTTCGGCGCGCAGACACCCGTGGGTGTGGTCGACGGGCGCCGGATCGGCACCGGGCAGATGGGGCCGATGACCGAACGCCTGCGGACACTTTACAAGGCACTGGTGGCCGCATGACCGGCGCGGCCCCCAGGCGCATCGCGATGTGGTCCGGCCCGCGCAACCTGTCCACGGCGCTTCTTTACAGCTTCGCCGCGCGCGGGGATTGCGCGGTTTGGGACGAGCCGTTCTATGCCGCCTATCTGCGGGCAACCGGCATCGCCCATCCCATGGCGCCCGAAATCATCGCCGCGAACGAGGTGGACCCGGCACGGGTCGCTGCCGCCTGTATCGGCCCTGTTCCGCAAGGTCAGAGCCTGTTTTACCAAAAGCACATGACGCTGCACATGATCCCCGGCTTTGACCGGTCATTCATGAAGGCTTGTGACAATGTGTTCCTGATCCGCCACCCCGCGCGGGTCGTGGCAAGCTATGCCAGGAAACGCGAAAATCCCACCCTGGCCGATATCGGCTTTGTGCAGCAGGCGGCGTTGTTCGATGAGGTGGCACAGCAGCTTGGCCGCGCGCCCCTGGTGATCGACAGCGCCGACATTCTGGCCAACCCGCAGGGCGCGCTTTCGGCCCTGTGCGCGGCGCTGGAAATTCCCTTCACCGCGCGCATGCTGCACTGGCCCGCCGGACCAAAGCCCTATGACGGCACCTGGGCACCGCATTGGTACAACGCGGTTCATCAGTCCACGGGATTTGGTGCCGCAGAGGGTGAGTTGCCCGTGCTGACCGGCGCGCCAGCAGACTTGGCGGAAGAGGCACTGCCGCATTACCTGCGCCTCAAGCAGGTCAGCCTTGTGCCCCAGCCTTGACGCCAAAGGCAGTCGGCGATAAATCACGCGTCACGTGACAGATGACTCCCTGATTGCCACCGGTTTGACTGCATGCTCGATCCTGACCGCATATCTGGCCGTGCCCTCAGACGTCTTGTTGAAGCGGGCGATGGATCGGGGATTCGGCCAGACTGGCTTCCAAAGGTGAAGCGCATCCTGTCCGCGCTGAACGTCGCCACCGCACCCGAGGAATTGAACATGCCATCCTATGGCTGGCACAGGTTGAAGGGAAACCGAAGCGATACGTTTTCGGTTTCCGTCTCCCGAAACTGGAGAGTGACATTCAAATGGGACAAAGACGGCCCTTTCGATGTTACGCTGGAGGATTATCATGGAAGCTAGCCCGGGCGCGCTGCCCTTTGCACCCCCTCACCCCGGCGAATATCTGCGCGAAGATATCCTGCCCGCGCTCGGCATGAACGCAACGCAGCTTGCCGCCCATCTGGGTGTGTCGAAGCAGACGATCTCTGGCATTCTGGCTGAAAAGCGCGCTGTATCAACAGATATGGCGATCCGCCTTGGTCAGGCGTTCAGGAACGGCGCGCGGTTCTGGCTTGCCCTGCAGATGCAGCATGATCTCTGGCTCAGCGAACGCAAGGGTAAGCCAGCGGTCAAACCCCTGGATTGGGAAGGCGGCATTGCCGCCTGACCCTACCCACCCACCCGCGCATTCCGCGCTGCAATCAGCTTCAGCCGCAGCGCGTTCAGGCGGATGAAGCCTGCGGCGTCCTTCTGGTCATAGGCGCCTGCGTCTTCCTCAAAGGTCACGTGCTTTTCGGAATAGAGCGAATGGTCAGACCAGCGCGCCACGGTCCGCGCCATGCCCTTGTAGAGCTTCACCCGCACCGTGCCGGTGACATGGTCCTGGGATTTGTCGATCAGCGCCTGCAGCATCTCGCGCTCGGGGCTGAACCAGAAGCCGTTGTAGATCAGTTCGGCATAGCGCGGCATGATGCTGTCCTTCAGGTGGCCCGCACCGGCATCCAGCGTGATCTGTTCGATCCCCCGGTGTGCCTCCAGCAGGATGGTGCCGCCCGGGGTTTCATAGGCCCCGCGCGACTTCATGCCGACAAAGCGGTTTTCCACCAGGTCAAGGCGGCCCACGCCATGCCTGGCACCAAGCCCGTTCAGCCTTGTCAGGATCATGGCCGGGCTCATCGCCTTGCCGTTGACCGAAACGGCATCGCCGCGCTGAAAGCCGATTTCCACCATTTCCGGGGTATCGGGGGCCAGTTCGGGATCAACCGTGCGCTGCCAGACATATGCGGGCGGTTCCTGCCCGGGGTTTTCCAGAACCTTGCCTTCGGACGAGGTGTGCAGCAGGTTCGCATCCACGGAAAACGGCGCTTCGCCGCGCTTGTCCTTTGCGATGGGAATCTGGTTCGCCTCGGCGAATTCCAGCAGCTTCGTGCGGCTGGTCAGATCCCATTCGCGCCAGGGGGCGATGACGCGGATCGACGGGTTCAGCGCATAGGCCGAAAGCTCGAAGCGCACCTGATCATTGCCCTTGCCGGTCGCGCCATGCGCCACGGCATCGGCACCGGTTTCTTCGGCGATCCGCACCAGGTGCTTTGAGATCAGCGGCCGCGCGATCGAGGTGCCCAGCAGATACAGACCCTCATACAGCGCATTCGCCCGGAACATCGGGAAGACGAAATCCCGCACGAATTCCTCGCGCACGTCGACGATATGGATGTTCTCGGGCTTGATCCCCAGCAGAACCGCCTTTTCCCGCGCCGGCTCCAGCTCTTCCCCCTGGCCCAGATCGGCGGTGAAGGTGACAACCTCGCAGCCGTATTCGGTCTGAAGCCATTTCAGGATGATCGAGGTATCAAGGCCCCCCGAATAGGCAAGGACCACTTTCTTCGGCTTGGACATCGCCCGCTCCTGATACACAAGGTTTTCAGGGCGTTACCGCGTTTTTCGGGCAAGGGCAAGCAAACGGTCGTAACCACCGGTTGACAGGGAAAAAGACGGTTTGCTAACCGGATCACGGGCAGTCAAAAGGTTATCCGGGTGAAGGGTTTCGCAATTTTCCGCCATTCGGTGCGGCAGCTTGTTGGCAATATCGGGCCTGCCTTGCGCAGCTCAGCGTTTCTGACCGCTATGTTGCAGCTTCTTGGTTATCTGCTTGATGTGCAGGGTGACATGGCGCGGTACGCGATCATGTTGGGCACATTCGGCAGCGGGGTCTTTCCCTGGAAATCGGTGCTGCCCTACTTTGCGTTTTTCCTGCTCAGCGGTTGCTGGATCGGGGTAGGCTGGTGCCGCTACGTGCTGATGGAAGAACAGCCCGGCACAGTCCTGCCGCTGTTCAGGCCGTCGCGGATTGTGGCATACCTTGTGGCGCTGGTCGTGCTGATCCTGGCGAGTGTGGTTGGGGGTTTTCTTTTGGGCATTCTGGCGGGTTTCGTTCTGGGCTTTCTGAAAGCGTTGAACATGATGGGCGAAACTGCTGCGATCGTGCTGTTTTTCGTCGTGATCCTGCCGGTCATTCTTGTCTTTTCGCTGCGACTTTCCCTTGGCCTTCCTGCCGCCGCGATCGGTGAAAAACCGTCAATGACCGCGTCCTGGCGCGCGACGCGCGGCTATGGGTTGGCCATCCTTGTGGCGTCGGTTCTGGTCATTCTGGTGATTGTTCTTGTTGCCCTGCCCGTGGGCCTTGTGTTCCAACCCCTCTCTGCGCCAGCTTGGATCTGGCAGGGCGTGATCGGCTGGGTTGCCCTGATGCTCGGCCTCAGCCTTTCTGCCACAGTTTACGGTCACTGCGTTCAAGGTCGCCCCTTGGTCTGAGGCTTGTTTTTTCCGGCGTGGCACGCTTAATCGCCCGATGACCCAGTTCACCGATGCCGCCCGCGCCGCCACCCGCGCCTTGCGCCAGCTCTTCCCCGAAACGCCGCTGCAGCGGAACGATCATCTGTGCCAGCAGTATGATGCCGACATCTGGCTGAAACGCGAAGACCTCAGTCCTGTGCGCAGCTACAAGCTGCGCGGGGCCTTCACGGCGATGCGCAAGCATCTTGCCGCCCATCCGGACCAGCGGCTGTTTGTCTGCGCCAGTGCCGGGAACCATGCGCAGGGGGTGGCCTATGCCTGCCGCCATTTCGGCGTGCAGGGCACCATCTTCATGCCGGTGACCACGCCGCAGCAGAAGATCGACAAGACCCGCACCTTTGGCGGTGACGCGGTGCAGATCGTGCTGACCGGCGACTATTTCGATCAGACCCTGGCCGCCGCCCAAACGTTCTGTGCGCAGACCGGTGCCCATTTCCTGTCGCCCTTCGATGATCCGGACGTGATCGAAGGTCAGGCAAGCGTTGCGGTGGAAATACTCGGTCAGCTTGGCCGCGCGCCCGATCTGGTCATCCTGCCGGTGGGGGGCGGCGGGCTGGCATCGGGTGTCACGGGCTATCTGCGCGATTGCGCCCCCGAAACGGCCTACCGCTTTGTCGAGCCGCTGGGGGGCGCCAGCCTCACGGCAGCCCTGGCGGCAGGCGCACCCGACACCCTGCCCCGCGTCAACAGCTTTGTCGATGGCGCGGCGGTGGCGCGGATCGGGGCAAACAACTATTCCCGCCTGAACTGGATCGACCCGGCGCATGTGCTGCTGGCCCCCGAAGACCGCATCTGCGTCACCATGCTGCACTTTCTGAACATCGAAGGCATCGTTCTGGAACCTGCGGGTGCGCTGGCGGTGGATGTGCTGCCCGACCTGGCCGGAACGATCCGTGGCCGGACGGTGGTTTGCGTCACATCCGGCGGCAATTTCGATTTCGAGCGTCTGCCAGAGGTGAAGGAACGCGCCCAGCGCTACTGCGGGGTGAAGAAATACCTTATCCTGCGCATGCCCCAGCGCCCCGGCGCGCTGCGCGAGTTCCTGATGATGCTGGGTCCGGATGATGACATCGCCCGGTTCGAATACCTCAAGAAATCGGCGCGCAATTTCGGATCGGTGCTGATCGGCATCGAAACCAGGGCGGCGCAGAATTTCGATCAGCTGTTCGCGCGCATGGACGCGGCAGGCTTTACCTACCGCGACATCACCCGGGACGAGGCGCTGGCCGAATTCCTGATCTGACCGGCTCAGGCGGCGCGGCTGCCGCCCAGACCGGCCTCGAAGGCCCGGCGGGTTGCCGCAAAGCTTTCCGCCACCTCTGCCACATCCACCGGCGCCCCTGCCGCCGCGCGCTTTTCGCCCGCGCTGCACAAAGCCGCCAGGTGCCGGAACCCAAGGTTCAGCGCGCTTCCCTTCAGAAAGTGCAGATCCGCCTCCAAACTCGGATCAGGTTTTCCGGCCAGCAGCCGTGCCACCGCAGCATCTGATTCGGTCAGGAACATTTCTACCACCTCCGCGAAATCGGCGGCACCGATTTCCCCGCGCAGGCTTGCCACGCGATCCCAGTCGATCATGTCATTCTCCTTGCCCCGGCTTGCGCCTTTACACACAGGGTCAGTCTGCCCCGGCAGCCTTAACGCCCGGTAATCCGAAAAGGCGGCACAAAAAGAATCTGCCGTTTTCTTTATCCTTCACATGTCCTTAACCAGGATCGGACAACCCTGCGGATCACGATCGATATGGAGGTCATCGTGCAGGCAGAGTTCCTTTTTGTTCCGGACCCGAAAGTGAGCAATAACCCCATTGTCCCGCGCCGCGTTCTGGTGGTCGATGACAGTGCCGCCCAGCGCCGCGTGCTGTCGCTGTCCCTTGCCCGCTGGGGGTACCGGGTGACAGAGGCGGATTCGGGCGAGGCGGCGCTGAAGCTGTGCCAGGACACGGCCTTTCACATGATCCTCAGCGACTGGGGCATGCCGGGGATGAGCGGGCTGGACCTGTGCCGCGCGGTCCGGGCCATGCCGCATGACGGCTATGGCTATTTCATTCTGCTGACGTCGAAATCCGACAAAGCCGAAGTGGCCGACGGGCTGGATGCCGGGGCGGACGATTTCCTGTCAAAGCCGATCAACCCCGATGAGCTGCGCGCCCGCATGCGCGCGGGCGAACGCGTGCTGACCATGCAGCAGGAACTGCTGGAAAAGAACCGCCTTGTGCGCACCACCCTGGACGAACTTCAGGCTGTATACGATTCGCTGGACCGCGATCTGGTCGAGGCGCGAAAGGTGCAGCAGACCTTCGTGCGCGAACGCCACCGCGATTTCGGGCATGCATCGGTATCGATCCTGCTGCGGCCTTCGGGGCATGTCGGCGGCGATCTGGTGGGGTGGTTCCGCATCGATTCGCGGCGCGTGGCGCTCTATGCTGTCGATGTGTCGGGTCATGGCGTTGCCTCGGCGATGATGACGGCGCGGCTTGCGGGCCATTTGTCGGGGGCGGCACCGGAACTGAACTATGCCCTGTCTGCCGGGGCAAATGGCGAGATTCAGGCCCTTCCGCCCGAGGCTGTCGCCGCCCGCTTCAACCGCATGATGATCGACGACATGCAGGTGGATCAGTATTTCACCATGGCCTATGCCGAAATTGATCTCATGACCGGGCACGTCGCCCTGGTGCAGGCCGGCCACCCGCATCCGGCTGTCCTGCGGGCGGATGGCGTGGTGGAATACCTGGGCGAGGGGGGCCTTCCCGTGGGCCTGATCGGTGCGGCGGGCTATGACCGGATCGAGGCACAGCTTCGCCCCGGCGACAGGTTGTTCCTGATGTCGGACGGCATCACCGAATGCGCCGATCCGACCGGCATCGAACTGGGCGAGGATGGCCTTGCGCGCATCCTGCGGCAGCACGCCCGGCTGACCAGCCCGGCCCTGATGGATGCGCTGGTGTCGGAACTGCAGCGCCATGCGGGCGGCCCTGATTTCCGCGATGACGTGTCCGGTGTCATCTTCGACTGGCGCGGCCCCAGCCTGTAAGGGAAGCCAGCATGGCGCGGTCGCCGGGGTTGCCAAGGCGCGCCACGGCGTCTTCGACCGGCAGCCAGACGGCTGTATGGCCCGCCTCGCCTGGCGGGCCAAGGCGCAGCACCGGGCGCGCCAGGTAGACCGTACACAGCTTTTCCGCCCAAAGGTCGTATTCCGGCATGTAGGTAAAGCGCCGGAAGGCACCGATGCGCCGGATCACATCGATCTTCCATCCGGTTTCCTCGATCACCTCGCGGTGCAGGGCGGTCACCGGTTGTTCGCCCGCATCAATGCCGCCGCCGGGCAACTGGAATTCGGGCACCGGGGCCTGCTGAAAGGTTGTCAGGATGCTGTCGCCCCGCAACAGCACCGCATAGACCCCCGGCCTGCGCCGATAGCGCTGGCCGGGCTTCAGCGGCTCTCCATGGCGTCTGATCATGGCCTGCCCTTGGTGCTTTGGTTGCCGTGCCTGTGTTGCTGCGGTATGCCAAGGCTCACGCGGCAAGGAAACCCCCGATGCTCGGATCACAACTCGCCTGGGATGATACCGTCCTGCCCTTTCAGCTTGACAGGTCAGATATCCGTGGCCGCGTTGCGCGGCTGGACGGTGTGCTGGACCGGGTGCTGTCGCAACACGCCTATCCGCCGCAGATCGAGGCGCTTGTCGCCGAAGCGTCGCTGCTGACCGCGCTGATCGGGCAGACGATCAAGTTGCGCTGGCGGCTGTCGATTCAGGTGCGCGGCACCGGACCGGTGAAAATGATCGCCACCGATTACTATGGCCCGACCGAGGACGGGCAGGCGGCGCGCATCCGCGCCTATGCCAGTTTCGACAGGGACAGTATCGAAACGGATGATCCCTTTGCCCTGATCGGCGAGGGATACTTTGTCATCCTGATCGATCAGGGCGAAGGGATGGTTCCCTATCAGGGCATCACGCCCCTGGTCGGCGGATCTCTTTCTGCCTGTGCAGAGACGTATTTTGCCCAGTCAGAACAGTTGCCCACCCGCTTTGCCATTACCTGCGGCCGGTCCCAGACGCCCGGCAACCGGCCGCACTGGCGCGCCGGCGGCGTGATGTTGCAGCATATGCCCAAATCCTCGCTCGAGGCTGCGGCGGAGGCCGGATCGGGCGAAGGTGGCTTGCTGACCCATCGCGACCTTCTGGACGGGGCAGAGGGCGAAAACTGGACACGCGCAAACCTGCTTCTTGATACGGTCGAGGATCTGGAACTGATCGGCCCGTCGGTGCAGCCAACCGATCTGCTGGTGCGCCTGTTTCATGAGGAAGGCCCACGCGTGTTCGATGCGCAGCCTGTGCGCTTTGGCTGTTCCTGTTCGGCGCAAAAGGTGCGCCGGTCGCTGTCGATCTATTCGGCGGCGGACATCAGCCAGATGACGACTGATGACGGCGTGCTGACCGCCGATTGCCAGTTCTGCGGTGCCCATTACGAGTTTGATCCCGGAACGCTTGGCCGTGATGCCGAGGAGGCCGCGGTTGAGCGTGATTGACCCCGGCCTTCTGTCCCGGGCGCTGGCGCGGCCCATGCGGGAGTCGTCCGATTTCGACCTCAATCCGCGGCTGCGTCTGCCGACCGGCCGTGTGCTGCGGCCCGCCGCAGTGCTGATCGCTGTCCAGACCGGGCCGTCGGGGGCCGATCTGATCCTGACCAAGCGCTCTTCGCGGCTGAAGCATCACCCCGGGCAGATTGCCTTTCCCGGCGGCAAGGTAGAACCCGGCGACGGGGGCCCCATCGGGGCCGCCCTGAGGGAAAGCCGCGAAGAGGTTGGCCTGCCGCAAGACCTTGTCACCGTTCTGGGCACATTGCCGCAGCACGAAACCGTCACAGGCTTTCTGGTGACGCCGGTTCTTGGCATCGTTTCCGGCGAATTCACCCCGCAGCCCGAGGCGGGCGAGGTGGAAGAGGTGTTTACCGTGCCCCTGGCCCATGTGACCACACTGGCGAATTTTCGCATTGAACGCCGCCGCTGGCAGGACGAATGGCGGCGGTATTATGCCGTGCCTTACGGCCCTTATTACATCTGGGGGGCCACGGCCCGGATTCTGCGCGGTCTGGCAGACAGGCTTTCCTCATGAGGGTGACGGGCGACTGGCTGACGCGGCCACAGACACAGGCCGTCTGCGCCCTGCTGACCGACGCGGGGTATCGGGCCCTGCTGGTGGGTGGCTGCGTGCGGAATGCGCTTTTGGGCGAAGCGGTGGCGGATGTCGATATTGCAACGGATGCCGAACCGGAAACTGTCCTGCGCTGTGCCGAAGGCGCCGGTCTCAGGGCTGTTCCCACAGGTATCGCGCATGGCACGGTCACGGTTGTTGCCGATGGCATTCCCCATGAGGTGACAACCTTCCGCCAGGATGTCGAAACCCACGGCCGTCATGCGACAGTCGCCTATTCCACCCGTGTGGAAGAGGATGCAGCGCGGCGGGACTTCACCATGAATGCGCTTTATGCGACCCCGGATGGCACGGTCATCGATCCGCTGAACGCCCTGCCCGATCTGGTGGCGCGCCGCCTGCGTTTTGTCGGCGATGCCGGGGCGCGCATCACCGAGGATTATCTTCGCATCCTGCGATTTTTCCGCTTTCACGCCTGGTACGGCGATCCGCATGCTGGGCTTGACGCCGAAGCGCTGGCGGCCTGTGCCGCCCATTCCGCAGGGCTGGACAGGCTGTCGCGCGAAAGGGTGGGTGCGGAAACCCGAAAGCTGCTGTCGGCGCGCGATCCGGCCCCGGCGGTTGCGGCCATGGCGCAGGCGGGGCTTCTGGGGCACGTGCTGCCGGGTGCCGATGCCCGGGCGCTGCCGGTTCTCGTGCATCTGGAGGCGGGCCGCAGACCTGACTGGCTGCGGCGTCTTGCGGTGCTGGGCGGAAAGGGTGCGGCGGAACGCCTGCGCCTCAGCCGGGCCGAGTCAAAAGCCCTGAACAGTCTGCGCGCCGGCCTTTCTTCGAACGATCCGCCCGCAACCCTTGGCTACCGCTACGGGCCGGACATGGCTGCAAATGTGGTTCTTGCGCGGGCCGCCCTGCTGGAAACACCGCCTGCGCCCGGTTGGGACAAGGACATTGCCCAAGGGGCCGCAGCGCGGTTTCCGGTCAGCGCCGCAGATCTGATGCCGCAGCTTTCCGGCGCGGCACTGGGCGAAAAGCTTGCCGCGCTGGAGGCGCGCTGGATCGCATCCGGCTTCCGGCTGCGCCGCGAAGACCTGCTGCGCTGATCTCCGGCAGTTTTCATTTCTGCGGATTGGCGCTATACCCGCCGGACACCGCTGAGAGGCTTCCCCCTTTGTTCCGTTTTTTCGAGGGCCTCGTCGATCCCTACCTCGACTACGAGGAGGCCGACACGCCGCCCCGGCGGCTTTGGCCATTTCTTGCCCAGTTCTGCCGCCCCTTCCGGGCGGTTTTTGCCGTTACGGGGATGCTGTCCGTCATCGTCGCCGCCAGCGACGTTGCCCTGATCTGGTATGTGGGCCGCCTGGTCGATCTGCTGGGGCAGGATGCGCCCGCAGCCGTCTGGGCGGCCTACGGCACCGAAATCATCCTTGTGGCGCTGGCGGTGCTGGTGCTGCGGCCGGTGGTTGCGGTGATCGATGTGGCGCTTCTGCACAACACCATCCTGCCGAACTTTGGCACGATGATCCGCTGGCGGGCGCACCGCCATGTGCTGCGTCAGCCGGTCGGCTGGTTTGAAGGCGATTTTGCCGGACGCATCGCCAACCGCATCATGCAGACGCCGCCCGCCGCCGGTGATGCGGTGTTCCAGACCTTTGATGCTGTGGCCTTTGCCGTCGTCACCTTCATTGGCGCGGCCATCATGCTGGCCGAGGCGGACGCGCGCCTGATGCTGCCGCTGCTGGTCTGGTTTACGCTTTATGCGGCCCTTGTGCGCTGGACCCTGCGGCGGGCCGGCCCGGCATCCAAGGCGTCATCGGATGCGCGCTCGGCGGTGACGGGCCGCGTTGTCGATGCCTATGCCAACATCCATTCGGTCAAGCTTTTCGCCCATCACGACAAAGAGGTGGCCTACGCCAAAGAGGCGATTGAACATGCGCGGTCCACCTTCATGTCCGAAATGCGGATCGTGACGAAGATGGATCTGGCGCTGTCGCTTCTGAACGCGGCGCTGATCGTTTCTGTCACCGGCTGGGCGATTGTCCTTTGGTACAACGGGCAGGCATCGGTCGGCACGGTTGCGGCAACCTGCGCGCTGGTGCTGCGGCTGAACAGCATGACATATTGGATCATGTGGGCAACCACCTCACTGGTGCAGGCGCTGGGGGTTGTGGCCGAGGGGATGGAAACCATCGCACAGCCCATTGCCCTGGTGGACCGGCCCGGTGCCCCGCCGCTGGCGTTCGGTGCCGGGCGGATCGAGCTGCGCAACGTCGCGCACCATTACGGGCGCGGCTTTGGCGGGCTTCGGGGCGTCAGCCTTGTCATTGCGCCTGGCGAGAAGATCGGGCTGATCGGCCGGTCGGGCGCGGGCAAGTCGACGCTGGTCAAGCTGATGCTGCGCTTTTACGATACCGAAGGCGGGCAGATCCTGATCGATGGTCAGGACATCGCGCGCGTCACGCAGGAAAGTCTGCGCCGCCAGATCGGCATGGTCCAGCAGGATTCGTCGCTTCTGCACCGGTCGGTGCGCGACAACATCCTGTACGGTCGCCCCGAAGCATCGGAGGCCGAAATGATCGCAGCCGCCCGGCGCGCCGAGGCGCATGATTTCATCCTGACACTGGAAGACCCGGAAGGACGGACGGGCTATGACGCCCATGTCGGCGAACGCGGCGTCAAGCTGTCGGGCGGGCAGCGGCAGCGCGTGGCGCTGGCCCGCGTCATCCTGAAAGACGCGCCGATCCTGATCCTGGACGAGGCCACCAGTGCCTTGGACAGCGAGGTTGAGGCCGCCATCCAGGATACGCTTTACGGCGTGATGAAGGGCAAGACCGTAATCGCCATTGCCCACCGCCTGTCCACCATCGCCGCAATGGACCGCATCATCGTTCTGGAAGACGGCCGCATCGAGGAACAGGGAAGCCACGCAGAGCTTCTGGCGAAGAACGGGCTTTACGCCCGCTTCTGGGCGCGCCAGTCCGGCGGGTTCATCGGCGTCGAGGACGCCGCGGAATGAGTGTGCTGATCAGGCTGGGCGGTTTGATCCGCCCTTTCGAACCGGCCGAAGGTGCCCCGCCGCAACGGCTGTCCGCCTTTTTCCGCTGGTGCCTGTCCGGGGCCTGGCCGATGCTTTTCCTTGCCGCCGCCATCTCGGCCGTGGCCGGTGCGACCGAAGTGGTGTCGGCGCTGATCCTGGGCCGGGTTGTCGATGCGGCGGCAGACAGCGGGCCGACCCGCTTCTTTGCCGATCATTTCACCCTGCTCCTGGCCTTTCTTGTCTTCTACCTGGTGCTTCGCCCCCTGTCCTTTGGCATCTCGGCTGCGTCGAATGCAATCATCGTCGGGCCGAATGTGATGCCCCTGGTCCTGAGCCGCCTGCACCGCTGGACCTTGGGACAGGCCGTCACCTTCTTTGACAATGATTTTGCCGGACGCATCGCGCAGAAACAGATGCAGGCTGCCCGCGCCGTGACCGATGTGGTGACGGAAATGATCAACACGGTGGCCTTTGCGCTGGCATCGATCATCGGGTCGGTGATCTATCTGCTGGTCATCGACATCCGGATTGCGGGCGCGCTTGCGGTCTGGCTGGTTGCCTATGTCGGGCTGATCCTTTATTTCCTGCCCCGGGTGCGCGAAAACTCGGCGGCCCGGGCGGCGTCGCGCGCCATGGTGTCGGGGCAGGTCGTGGATACGATCACCAACATCAAAACCGTCAAGCTGTTCGCCCATGCCGCCTTTGAGGACCGCGTGGCGCTGAAGGCGATGGATGTCTTCCGCGACCGCTCGCTGGAATTCGGCGTCATCTCCACTTGGTTCCGCTATGCGCTGATGACGCTGGCCGGGGTTCTGCCGGTGCTGCTGATCGGGGGGGCGCTGCTGTTGTGGCAGCAGGGCGGTGCCAGCGTGGGCGATATTGCGGCGGCGGGCGCGATTGCCATGCGGATCGCGCAGATGACCGGCTGGGTCAGCTTTACCCTGATTTCCATCTATACCAGCGTGGGCGAGGTTGAAGACGGCATGCGCACCCTGGCGGTGCCCCATACGCTGGCGGATGCGCCCGATGCCGTGCAGTTGCCGCGCATCACCGGGCGCATCGACTTCGATAATGCCTCTTTCGCCTATGGCCGCCGGCGCGGCGGGATCAAGGATGTTACCCTGTCGATTGCGGCGGGCGAGAAGATTGGCATCGTCGGGGCATCAGGTGCCGGAAAATCATCGCTCGTGTCGCTGCTTTTGCGGCTTTATGATACCGAAACGGGCCGCATTCTGGTCGAAGGTCTGGATGTGCGCGACATCACGCAGGAAAGCCTGCGGCGGCAGATCGGCATGGTCACGCAGGAAACCGCGATGTTCAACCGTTCTGCCCGCGACAATATCCTGTACGGACGCCCCGACGCGACAGAGGCAGAGCTGATTGCGGCGGCAAAGGCCGCCGAGGCGCATGATTTCATTCTGCAAATGGTCGATCACAACGGGCGCAAGGGGTATGACGCCCATCTGGGCGAACGTGGCGTCAAGCTGTCGGGCGGTCAGCGCCAGCGCATCGCCCTGGCCCGCGCCTTTCTGAAGGATGCGCCCATCCTTGTGCTGGATGAAGCGACAAGTGCGCTGGATTCCGAAGTCGAGGCCAGCATCCAGCTTGCGCTGGGCCGCGTGATGCAAGGCAAGACGGTGCTTGCCATTGCCCATCGCCTGTCCACCATCTCTGCGATGGACCGCATCATCGTCATGGATGACGGGCGCATCGTTGAAGAAGGCACGCATGAGGAGCTGCTGGCAAGCGGCGGTCTTTATGCGCGCTACTGGAACCGCCAGTCCGGCGGCTTCATCGGTGTGGACGACAGGGAAGCAGCCGAGTGATCCTGACCATTGACCGGCTTGGCCACCGCGGCGACGGCATCGCGCAGGGACCGGACGGTCAGCTTCTTGTGCCGCAGGTGCTTCCCGGTGAGGTTGTCGAAGGCGATCCGGCGGGCGGCCGTCTGGTGAACATCCGGATTTTGACACCGTCGGCACAGCGCATCCGCCCGCCTTGCCGCCATGCCCGCACCTGCGGCGGCTGTCTGATGCAGCATGCGTCGGACCCGTTTGTGGCGGACTGGAAACAGGGCATCGTCAAGGGGGCCCTCGCCGGTCAGGGGCTGGATGCGCCGCTTCGCCCCATCGCCACATCGCCCCCCCGTTCGCGTCGGCGCGCAACGCTGGCCGCGCGCCGCACCAGGGGGGGCGCGCTGATCGGGTTTCACGCGCGGGCGTCGCAAACCCTGGTGGCCATTGCGGAGTGTCAGTTGCTGCATCCGGCCCTTCTGGCTGCCTTGCCGGCGCTGGAGGCGCTGGTTGTTGCCGGCGGGTCGCGCAGTGCCGAACTGTCGCTGACCGTCACGCACAGCCTGGGCGGCCCCGATATTGCGGTTACGGGCGGCAAGCCGCCGGACGCCGGTTTGCGCCTGGCACTGGCGCGCGTGGCGGAAACCTTCGATATCGCCCGGCTGACCTGGGATGCCGAGCCGGTCGCGCTGCGCAGGATGCCCCTTCAGCGCTTTGGCAAGGCCCTTGTCGCGCCGCCACCCGGCGCCTTTCTGCAGGCCACGGCCGAGGGTGAGGCCGCCTTGCTGGCCGCGGTGACAGAGGCCATCGGCCCCGCGCGCCGCGTGGTGGACCTGTTCGCCGGTTGCGGCACCTTCAGCCTGCCGCTTGTCGACCTTGCCGAGGTTCATGCGGTGGAAAGCAATGCCGCGATGCTTGCGGCCCTGGACCGGGGCTGGCGTCAGGCGCAAGGGCTGCATCGCGTGACAACAGAAACCCGCGACCTGTTCCGGCGTCCGCTGGAACCTGACGAGTTCAAGGGGTTTGATGCCGTGGTCATCGACCCGCCGCGCGCCGGGGCCGAAGCACAGGCGGCAACGCTGGCCCGGTCGCGCGTTCCGGTGATTGCGTTCCTGTCCTGCAACCCGGTCACCTTTGCACGCGACGCGCGCGTCCTGAAAGAGGCGGGCTATGGGCTGGACTGGGTGCAGGTCGTGGACCAGTTCCGCTGGGCCGCGCATGTCGAACTTGTGGCCCGGTTCAGCCTGAGCCGCCGCTGACGGCCCCGCTCACGAAAGCGTGAGTCATCGCGTCTTTGCGCAGCGGGCCGCGTGCTGTATCGATTTTCAAAAAAACAAAGCGGGCAGAAACAGGAACCATGTGGGTATTACGCGTTGTTGTGATTGTGGCCCTGGCCTTCGGGCTGTCGGCCTGCAGCTCCAAGTTCAAGACCTACAACGGTCCGGAAGTGACGCGGGTCGAGGTGCACAAGAGCGATCGGAAGATGTACCTTCTGCACAATGCCGAGGTGCTGAAGGATTACGACATTTCGCTGGGATTTCAGCCGCGCGGCCACAAGAAGTTCGAGGGCGACGGCAAAACCCCGGAAGGGGCCTATGTCATCACCCATCGCAACCCGCGCAGCAGCTATCATCTGTCCCTGAAAATCTCTTACCCGAACCAGACAGATCGCGCCTATGCCTCGACAAAGGGCAAGAGCCCCGGCGGCGACATCTTCATTCACGGCTTTACCGGCACCAGGGGCAATCTTGGGGACTGGACCGCAGGCTGTATCGCGGTGCGCAACCACGAGATGGAAGATATCTATGCGATGGTGCGCCCCGGGACACCGATCGTGATCTTTCCCTGACAGTCACCGGATCGGGGTCAGCATCGCCGCCGTCGCCGGATAGGCCGCCGAGGTGCCTGTGACCATGGTCCACCAGATCTTGCCGCTTGGTTCCTGAAAGAAGGAAAATCCCATCTCGGTCGCCTGCGGGTCCATGATCACACGACGGGTTTCGGGATTCTCCATCCAGTCCGACAGGGTTTCGAGTTCGCTCTGGTAGGTTTCCGAAATCAGCTCTCCCCGCATCTTTCCGGAATATCCCACGCGCCGGACGCGGTCGATCGGCGATGATCCGTCTGATCCGAAATGCCAGGGGCGGTTCTGGACCGCCATGTCGCGTGAATGCGTGGCGGCGGCAGCGTTAAGCTGGGCGTTCAGCTCCAGGGGTTGCAGACCCCTGGCACCGCGCAGGGTGTTGACCGAATCAAGTGCCCTGAACTGGATCTCGCCGATGTCGCCGGCCGTTATGGCACCGCCGCCGGTCGACAGGCCGGTTCCCGCGCAGGCGGTCAGGACAAGCGAAGCACACAGCAGCACAGCGGACAGAGATTTCATTTCATCTTACCCCAAGGACGACAGCCGCGTGCTTATCGAAACCCGATGAAAGGTTCAAACCCATCTCTGCGCCGGTCAATGACGTGGCCTTGATTTGCAGTGCGGTGCTTTGCATTGTAAATGCGCCGCCAAGAAGAAGAAAAGGAGTTGTGCAAGATGAGCGCAGACCAACCCGTTCAGGCAGGACGGCGCGCCTTTCTGGGCGCGGGTGCCGCAGTTCTGGCCGGTCTGGCCGCCCCTGCCTGGGCGCTGCAGGATGCGCCCGAGGCTGATGCGGCGCTGGGCAGTACCAACCGCAGCAACGTCTCTGCTTTCCGTGCCTTTGACTGGCAGGATTACTTTGCCAATACGCGCAATGGCGTGATCCTGTGCGATACCAAATCGCGCGCCCTGCATTTCTGGTCGGAAGACCAGACGATCTACAAGCTTTATCCCACATCTGTTCCGCTGACGGATGACCTGACGCGGCTGGGCAAGACGGAAGTGGTCCAGAAAGTTGAAAATCCGACCTGGCGGCCAACGCCATCGATGTTGAAGCGTAACCCCGAATGGCCGGCCGTTGTCGAAGGGGGTGCCCCGGACAATCCGCTTGGTGTGCGTGCGCTGTATCTTTCGTGGCCCGCCTACCGCATTCATGGCACCCATGACACACGCAAGATCGGCCGCCGGTCGTCCAGCGGCTGCATTGGCCTTTACAATGAACACATCCTTGAATTGTTTGGTTTGGCGCAGGTCGGAACACAGGTGTTGCTAATTTGACGACACGCGCCACAAGCAAGCGCAGTTGCAGCGAAGTCACGTTGCAATCGATGGCCCAAGCTGCTTATGAAAGGGTCACGAGGTACAGCTTGGGTGCGCGCCGCCGTCCTCTGAAACATTCGGTGGGGCGCAATATCTGGAGGTTAACATGAAGAAACTTGTTCTCGCCGCTGCCCTGACGGGCGCTGCTTCTACCGCATTCGCCGGTGGTATGGCCGAGCCTGTGATGGAACCCGTAGTCGTTGAAGAGCAGACCTCTTCTTCGGCTGCCGGCATCGTTGTTCCGATCCTGCTGCTGCTGCTGATCGCGGCCGCGTCTTCGAACTGATCCGCCGGACAGATCATGGAAAAGGCGGCGGGTGAAACCCGCCGTCTTTTTTGTTTTTTTCAGCGCGGCGGTGCCCGATCAGGTGATCCAGCCGCGAAGGTTTTCCTCGATCACGCCGACCAGGGCGCGGATATGGGCCGCGTCGTCGTTCAGGCAGGGGATATAGGAAAAAACCTGGCCCCCCGCGTGTTCAAAGGCCTCGCGGATTTCGCCGTTGATTTCTTCCAGCGTCTCGATGCAGTCGGCAGAAAACGCAGGCGCAATGACGGCGATCCGCGTCTTTCCCTGCTTTGCCAGCTCTGCCACATGCTGGACGGTATAGGGCCTGAGCCATTCTTCCGGTCCGAACACCGACTGAAATGTCGTGTCGATCGTGCCCTTGTCCCAGCCCAGACGCTCGCGCAGCAGGCGCGAGGTCTTGGCGCACTGGCAATGGTAGGGGTCGCCTGACATCAGGTATCGTTTCGGCATCCCGTGGTAGCTGGCCACCAGAACATCCGGGCGATGGTCAAGCGCCGCATAGGCCCGCTCGACCGATTGCGCAAGCGCATCGATATAGAGCGGGTGGTCAAAATATTCCGCCACGGTGCGCGCCGCAGGCTGGCGCTTTTCCTTCATCAGCGACCGGAAGAACTGATCATTCGCGGTGGCGGATGTGGCCCCGGCATAATGCGGATACAGCGGGAAAAACAGGATCTTCTCGCAGCCGGCCTCGACCATCGCCCGAACCCGGGAGCCGGTGGAAGGATTGCCGTAGCGCATGCAGAAATCCACCATCACGTCCGGTCCGTGCAGGGCGTGCAATGCCTCGGCGATCTTTGCGGTCTGATCCCTGGTGATGGTCATCAAGGGGCTTTCGCCCTTTTCGTGGTTCCAGATCAGCTTGTAATTCGCGCCGCTGCTGAAGGGGCGTTTGGTCAGGATGATCAACTGCAGCAGCGGTTGCCATTTCCAGCTTGCATAGTCGATGACACGCTTGTCGGACAGAAACTCGTTCAGATACCGGCGCATCGACCAGTAATCATAATTGTCCGGGGTGCCAAGGTTTGCCACAAGCACGCCGATCCTGGCGCGCCGCACGGGTGGATGATCGGCCGGCGCATGGGCAAGCCGGTCTTGTCCCGGCGGTATCAGGGCCGCAGCGGCGTGGGAAGGGGCCTGACTGTCCCTGGCATCCAGCATCGGGGTTGTCCTGTCTTCGAAAGGGTCACGCCGGGATGTAACCGCATCTGATCCGGCGTCAACTGCCGTGCGGGGTCGCAGGGGGCAGCGGCTGTTCGACCGACCCAAGGGCATCGGCCAGCCGCCGGGTCGCCGATCCGGGCCGCAGCGGCCTGGGCTGGCTTTCGTGCGGGGCCCAGCCTGTCAGGAAAATCATCTCGAACGTTGCGCGGATGCGGCCCTCGGGGGCCGGAAAACCGGCGGCATAGCGCGTGGCGGCCCGGGAAAAGATCTGGCGCCCCGTCGGCCGGCGCAGCCGCCGGGCCAGGGCATTTGCCTCACCCATGGCGCGTAGGTCGGCCATCAGCCTGCCCGCATCGGCATAGGTCACGGTGCGGATGGTGCTGTCTGCCACCGGCAGGGCAAAACCGGCGCGCTGAAGCAGCCCGCCCAGATCCCGGATCTCGGCCATCGGCAGGACGCGGGGCGACAACCCGCCTGTCACGGCAGCTTCCGCCTCGGCCAGGCAGGCGCGCAGTTCCGCCAGGGTCTGGCCGCCGAACAGCACCCCCAGGAACAGCCCGTCGGGGCGCAGCGCCCGCCGGCATTGAACCAGTTGCCCAACCGGATCATTGGCCCAGTGCAGGCACAGCGCATGGATCACCAGATCATGCGCGCCGGGTGCCAGATCAAGGACATCGTCATCGGCAATGATCCGCGCCTCTGGCATCCGCGCCTGCCACAGGTCGGCGAAAGGTGTGATGACGGCAGGTTGTGTAAACGTTCTGTTAACCTCGCCCAGTCTTTCCTGTATCTCGCCGGCGGCATCCAGCTGCAGGAACAGGGCCGGGTCGCGTGCGGCGCGTTTGCGGTAACGGGCCAGGGCGGCACGGTCGGTCAGGATCGGGGGCATCTGCATGGCGGGCAGCTAAGGGGTACGGGATGAGAATGCAAGCCGCCCTTCATCTGGTCTATCCGCCGCAATGCCTTGTCTGCGATGCGCCCGTCACGCAGGATTTCGGGCTGTGCGGACCCTGCTGGCGCGACACCGCGTTCATCAGCGGCCTTGTCTGCGATCTGTGCGGGGCACCACTGCCGGGTGAAGACCCCGGTCATGCGGTGCTGTGCGACGATTGTCTGACCATGGCCAGGCCCTGGGTCAGGGGCCGCGCCGCCGTGCAGTACCGCGATACCGCCCGGCGGATGATTCTGGCGCTGAAACATGGCGACCGGACAGATCTGGCCCGACCGGCGGCGGGGTGGATGATGCGCGTTGCGGGCCCGCTTTTGCAGTCCGGAATGGTCGTTGCCCCGGTTCCGCTGCACTGGCTGCGGCTGCTGACGCGCCGGTACAATCAGGCCGCCCTGCTTTCGGCGCATATCGCCCGCGACGCGGGCCTGGCGCATTGCCCGGATCTGCTGCAGCGCCGCCGCAACACCCGCAGCCAGGAAGGGCGCGACAGGCCGGGGCGGTTCCGCAACGTCAGCGACGCCTTCCGCATTCATCCGCGCCATGCCGCCCGGATCAAGGACCGTCCGGTGCTGCTGGTGGATGACGTGATGACATCCGGTGCCACGCTGGCCGCAGGGGCGGAAGCCTGCCGTGCCGCCGGTGCCGCATCTGTATCGGTTCTGGTGCTGGCGCGCGTTGCGAAGGATGCCTAAATCCCTATAGTCGCCGCGAGCGCAAGGATCAGGCCATGAAACCCGTTGAAATCTACACCTCGCCGCTGTGCGGCTATTGCCACGCCGCCAAGCGGCTGCTGACGCAAAAGGGCGTTGCCTTTACCGAATATGATGTCAGCCGCGACAATGACCTGCGCGCGGCGATGATGCAGCGGTCGAACGGCGGTCGCACCGTGCCGCAGATCTTCGTGGGCGAAACCCATGTCGGCGGCTGCGATGATCTTTACGCTCTGGACAAGGCGGGCAAGCTTGATCCGCTGCTGGCAGGCTAGCCGATGCGCGTCGGCCTGGTGCAGCTGACCGTTACCGATGACCCGGCCGGCAATCTGCCGCAGACCCTTGCCCTGGTGCGCGCCGCGGTCGCAGGCGGGGCCGGGTTTGTCCTGACGCCGGAATGTACCAATGCGCTGTCCTCGGACCGCGCGCATCAGCAGGATATCCTGCACCCTGAAGACAGCGATCCCACGCTTGCCGCGCTGCGGGCCGAGGCGGCGCGCGCCGACATCTGGCTGCTGATCGGCTCTTTGGGCCTGAAGACGCGCGATGACGACGGGCGCTTTGCGAACCGCAGCCTGCTGATCGATCCGACCGGCGCAATCACCGCCCGCTATGACAAGATCCACATGTTCGACGTGACCCTGTCAGAGTCGGAAACCTACCGCGAATCTGCAAGCTACCGGCCCGGCGCGCGGGCGGTTCTGGCCGAAACGCCCTTTGGCATGCTGGGTCTGACGGTTTGTTATGACATCCGCTTTCCCGCGCTGTATCGCCGCCTTGCCCAGGGTGGCGCGCAGATCATCACGGTGCCCGCCGCCTTCAACCACATCACGGGGGCTGCGCACTGGGAAACCCTGCTGCGCGCCCGCGCGATCGAGACGGGGTGCTACATCCTTGCCCCAGCCCAGACCGGCTTTCACGCCGAAGTCCGGGGCAAGGGGCGCCGTACCCATGGGCATAGCCTGGTCATCGCCCCCTGGGGCGAGGTTCTGGCAGATGCGGGCACCGATCCCGGTGTCATCTTTGCCGAGATTGATCTGGCCGAGGTGGCCCGCGCCCGTGCCCGCGTACCATCCCTGTCGCATGACCGACCCTTTGATGGCCCGTGATGAGCGACAAGGCCGAAGAAATCGCCGTGGCGCTGTTCAGCGAACTGTTGACGGCAGATCAGCTTGCCCGCAGCCGGATCGCCAAGCTGCTGCCGCGCGGCATGGAGCTGTCGCAGTTTTCCGTGCTCAACCATCTGTCGCGCGTCAATGACGAACGCAGCCCGGCGCAATTGGCGCGCGCGTTCCACGTCACGCGCGGGGCGATGACCAACACGCTGACCAAGCTGGAATGGGCCGGCCATATTCATATCCGCCCCGATTGGGATGATGCGCGCCGCAAGTTCGTGGCGATCAGCCCGTCGGGCCGTGCCGCGCGCGATGCCGCCGTTCAGGCGATCACACCCCTGATCGCAGATATCGTTCAGGCGCTGGGCGAACCCAGGCTGCGCACCATGCTTCCGATCCTGCGGGAACTGCGCACAAGGCTGGAACTGGGCGATCCGGGATGACCACGCAACGCCCTGCCGTTTTCTGCAACAGACTGCCGCGCCTGATTGACGAAAGCCGCCACTGACCGCCTAATGCAGGGCCTGCCCGCCCGGCCAGGTTGACCCGACAGGCCCCGATGTTCCGTCTTTCCCACCCCATCATCCATACCGCGAACCTTCTTTGGCACCGCAGCTTCGATGCCAAGCTTGGGCTGATTTCGGCAGGGGTCGCCTTTTTCGGCTTTCTTGCGATTTTTCCGGCCGCTGCGGCCGTCATAGCGCTGTGGGGTTTTGCGTCAGACCCCGAGGTGATCCGGGGGCAGATTGCGCTGTTGCGGGATTTTCTGCCCGCCGATGCTTTCAAGGTGCTGGATACGCAGGTCCAGGCCCTGATTTCGTCAAATGGCGATGTTTTCGGTGCGACCACCGTCCTGTCCACCCTCTTTGCGCTTTGGTCCGCCCGCGCCGGGGTTGATGCGCTGATCCAGGGGCTGGATGCCGCCTATGGCACCTCGCCGCGCGGTGGCATGTGGCACGCGGTTCAGGCCGTGTTCCTGACAGCCACGCTGATCGCGGTGGCGCTGGTTTCGGTTCTGGCGGCAGTGGTCGTGCCGCTGTTGCTGGCGGTGTTGCCGCTGGGTCCGGAGTCAACGCGCCTGCTTGAAGTCGTGAATGAAATCCTGGGTCTTTCTGTCGTGATCTTCGGCGTGGCGCTGGCCTATCGCTTTGGCCCCAACCACGTCTCCAGGACCCGCCCGCGTATTCTGCCCGGCCTGATCCTGTCCACGCTTCTTTGGGCGGTCGCGTCGCGCGCCTTCATGCTGTATCTGGCGAATTTCGGCAGCTACAACCAGATCTACGGGTCAATCGGCGCGGTTGTGGTGCTGCTGATGTGGTTCTGGTTCAGCTCTTACGCCGTGCTGCTGGGCGCGGCCCTGAACGCGGTGATGCCCCGGCGCGCTCAGTAATCCCTTTCGACAAAGACCCCGATGCCGGTATCGCCACCGGAATCCGCCGATCCGCGCAAGGTGACGCCCGGGCGCACTTCAAGGTTCAGGTTCAGCTCGCTTGTTCCTTCGGACCCGACGATCACCTCGGTATAGATGTTCTTCGCCACATAGCGCCCAAGCCGAAGCGATGTGCCGCCATTTCCGTCGGATACAAGATCGAAGTCGCTCAGCCCGAAATTCCGGCGCAGCCTGCTGATGATGCCCTCGCCCCCCCGTCCCGCCAGCGTGGCCACGGCATTGGCAAGCTGGGCGGCCTGAAGCGGCGACAGCGAGGTCAACTGCCGGCCGAACAGCAGATGTGCCAGAACCTCTTCTTCCGGCAACTGCGGGCTGGAGGCAAAGCTGATCTGCGGTTCGCTGATGCTGCCGTCCAGAATGACCGAACTTGTCACCCCGTCGCTTGAATTGGTGGCCACGACCCGAAGGCGCGGGTCAAGACTGCCTTCCAGCCGGATGGACCCTTCTGTCAGATCAAGTCGCCGTCCCAGAATGTCAAGGCGACCTCGGATCAGGTCGATCCCGCCGCCGGGAACCACGGCCTGCGTGGTTCCGCCCAGCCGCAGGGTGCCGCCCAGCTCGGCGTCAAGCCCCCGGCCCCGGATGAACACCCGGTTTGGCGCGCTGATCGTCAGGTCAAGGCCATAGGGGCGTGACGACCCGTTGCGCGCCCGCGCTTCGCTGTCCAGCAGGCCGGCCCGCGCCCGCGTTGCCCGGACGGGGGCCGGTTCGTTGCGATGCACGATGTCCGGTATGGCACCAGCTGCCGTGATGTCGGTAGAGGGCACGCGGATTTCTGTTTCCGGCAGGGTCAGCGATCCTGAAATGAGTGCCCCGCCCGTCAGCGGCCCGGCAACCCGGACCAGGCCATTCACCCGCGTCTCGAACAGATCGGGGTTGCGCAGCACCATGTCGCGCGGCGCCACTGTCAGGTCACCGGGGAACGGCGGGGTCAACCCGATCATGCCGCGCAGCCCGATGCTGCCGCCTGCGTCCACGCCTGCATCGGCGGTCACGGTTGCCGTGCCGTCGGCCAGTGCGACCTGCGCCTCGACCGCCTGCAGCGCAAGCCCCAGGACCGGCAGTGCAACCCTGCCGTTCCCAAGCGCCGCCGTCCCCGACAGCGACCGCAGCGCAAAAGGCCCGTTCAGGCGCAGGTTGAACCGCAGCGGCCCGTTGACGCTGCCCGGCTGGATGAAGGGGTTGGCCAGCGCGGCCTGGGCTGTGCCGGTGACGGTGATATCGGCCCGCGTGGCGTCCGGTGCCACCCGCCCCGCCACTTCGGCGGCGATCTTGCCCGGCCCGGTGCCGCGCAGATCAAGGACATAGCCCGCGCCGTCATCCAGGGCGCGGCCGGCCAGGGTCAGCGCGCCCGGAAACTCGGGCACGAACAGCCCAAGGTCGGCCAGCCGGGCGGAAAGGTCTATCTGCCGCATGTCGTCTGCCGCCTGCCCCGTGGCCCTGACCGACAGTTGCGGGTTCGTCAGGTCGGCCCGGTCAATCCGCAACGCCCCGTCTTCTGTCCGCAGGGACAGCGCCAGCGTGGACCTGCCCGCAAGCATCCGGTCCGCCTGCGCCTGCCCGATGCCCAGGTTGTTGCCCGTTGCCGCCAGCGTCAGGGTGCCGTTCCCTGTCGTGCCGGTCACGCGCGCCTGCCCGCTGAGGGATCCGCGATAGGCGGGCCCCAGCGCGCGCAGGTCGTCAAAGCGCAGATTTGCCGCAAGGTCGCTTCCCGTGCTGCGCAGCCAGCCGCCGGCGGTAACGGCCAGGGTTCCTGCCGTCAGGTCCAGCGCCCTGATTTCGGTTCCCGCCCCGGACCGCGCCACCGAAACGCCGACCCTTGCCGCACCCTTCAGCAGATGGTCCACCTGGGGCTGACCGAAAGTCATGTCCGTCCCGTCAAGCGCGCCCGTCAGGCCGAAGTCGCCGCCCAGAAGGCTGCCTTTGCCCGAAATCCGCAGCGCCGCAGCGCCGCCAAGCGGCCGCGCGGCAAGGCCGGAAAAGCGCGACAGGTCGCCCGTCTCTGCCTGCAGGGTGCCGTCAAGGCCCAGCCCCGTGGCAAGCCCGGTGATCTTTCCCCGCGCGTCGATGGTATAGCCCGATCCGGCAAGCATAAGCTGTGACAGGTTCAGCGGCTGCCCCTCCAGCCAGGACAGCTTGATCTTTCCCGTGGTTGCATCGCCCAGCGCCTGTGCCAGTGCGGGGTCGGCCGGACGCAGCCCTGCCGCCGCCAGGCGAAGCGTGGCCCCCACCACCCTGCCCTGCGGCCCGGTTCCGATGCGCCCGGACCCGTTGAGCAGGGCGCGGTCCACGGCCAGGCCGGGGTGCTTCAGGCCCTGCAGGCTGGCACTGCCGCGCCAGCCTTTGTCCTGCGCCGCGTCATAGCTCAGGGCGATCCCGGCTTGGGTCACTTGCGTATCCGGGCCCGCCAGCGGCAGCAGAACGGGTGTTCCTGCCGCATGTGCAACGCGCCCCGTCAGCGCAAAGCGCACCGGCACGCCGCCGGGCGCCAGCGACAGGGTTCCCTCCAGGGTCAGCGCTTGGGTCCGGACGGACAGGCGGCTCAGGTCCATGGCGCCGGACGGGCTGCGTTGCCCGGCCGCGTCCAGACGCACGTCGGTTCCGAAGAAGTCCGCATATCCGGGCAGGAACAATGGCGCAGGATTTCCCGCCAGCGTCGCGGTAAACCCCCGCGTTCCATCCTCCGCCACGGAAAGAGAGACGCGCCCTGCCAACCGGTCCACCGCATCGGTCGCCAGCCGGATCTGTGCGGTGAACGAGTCGATGATCCCCTGACCCTTTACGGTCAGCTCCGTCTGCGGCGCGCCCGGCAGGCCCAGCTTTGTGGCCGCTATTCCGCCGGCGTCTTCTGCGGCCGACAGGTCCAGCACCAGAAGGCGGGTGGTGTTCGAATACCCCGCGTCCAGGGTCAATCGGCCTTTCGGCCCGCCATCGGTCCGGATCAGGGAAAGCGCAGCCTGCCCTTCGCCATTCGCCAGACGCAGCGATGCCTCCAGCGTGGCTTCCAGGGGTTCGCCCAGCACGGCTGCGCCCAGCGTGACCCGCCCGGCGGCGACACGACCGATGTTCACCGAAACCGGCAGTTCCGGCAGGGAAAACCCCCTGGCTTCGGGCGAGGGCGGGGAATCCCCGGCCTCGGGTGGGCGGACCATCACGATTTCACGGGCGCTGAGTTCATTGACCGAGAATTCGCCCCGCAGCACTGCCGCCCGGTTCCAGTCCAGCGTCACGCCCCGCAGCGTCAGCCAGATGCCTTGCCCGTCGGCTATGGTCATCTCGCGGATTGTTGCGCGCGATGACAGCGCCCCCTGGAACCCGCTGATCTGCACCGACCGGCCCGCGCCCGACAGCCTGTCCTGCAAGAACCGCGCCAGAAAGCCCGGATCATCCTGTGCCAGCACCGGGCCGGCCAGAAGCATCACCGCCAGGATCACAAAGCGCCGCATCAGAAGGATTGTCCTATGCCGACATAAAGCTGCACGCTGCCATCTGCATTCTGACCGGCGCTGCCCTGGATCGGGGTGGCAATGTCCACCCGGATCGGTCCAAATCCCGTGGCATAGCGAATTCCGATGCCCGCTCCGGCCTGCCAGCCGCCCTGAGGATCGTCGAAGAAATCCGTCACGCCGACACTGCCCACATCGTAAAAGCCCACAACCCCGATCCTTTCAGTGACCGGGGCGCGGATTTCGCCGGACAGGGCCACAAACCTTGTGCCACCTGTCAGCTGGTCCGGCGAGATCACGTAGACGCCCAGCGACTGAAAGGGATGCCCCCGCACCGTGCCCGCCCCGCCCGAATAGAACAGATAGTCGCGCGGCGTATCTTCCAGCCCGGGCCCAAAGACAGACCCCACCTGCACCCGGCCGGCAAGAACAACGGGCCGCTCTGCCCCAAAGCCCCTGTAGGCGCGGCCATCCAGGGTCAGGCGTCCGCCCGATCCGGTGCCGTTCCACCCCAGGAAAGGCGTCAGTTCTGCGGCAATGAAATAGCCGTTCGTTGCGCTGAACTTGTCGTTGCGGCCATCATAGGTTGCCCCCAGCGGCAGCGCCAGGTTGTAAAAGGTGTAATCTGCGGTCAGGTCGGTCACCCGCTGGCCCCGCACCTGCAGCCCGCCCCGCAGCGTCAGGCGGTCGCTGACGAATTGCGTGGCGGTGATGCCGAGGGTGGCCAGATCGATTGTCTGGTCTTCCTCGTCCAGCCGTTGTGCCGTTGCCCCGATGCCCAGCAGCGTATCGGGGGTAAAGGTGGCGGGGCGTTCCACTGTGGCACCAAGGATGTAATCGGTCCTGTTGCCGGACGAGCCGATGTTTTCGACGGCCAGATCAAAGCGCAGCCGTTCTGCCCCGCCAAGCAGGTTGCGGTGCATCCAGAAGGCCGTCACATCCAGACCATCCAGGGTCGAGATTTCTCCGCCCGCGCCAAAGCGACGTGGCAAATCCTCGACCAGCGTCGTGCCGATATCCAGCGTGCCGTCGGGGCCGGGGTTTTCGGCTTCGGCAAGGCTGACAGACCGGAACACCCCGGTCCGCCGCAGCCGCTCGGCGCTGCGCCGCAGGGCTGCCGGGTCGAACACCTTGCCTTCGGGAAAGCCGGCAATCGCGCGGATGCGGTCTTCGCGCATCCTCTTTTGCCCCTGGATGCTGAAGGTTCCGAACCGCAGCTTGGGCCCCGGCTGCATTTCCAGCGATGCGGCAAGCGTTCTTGCCTTGTGGTCGACAACCAGATCCTGGCTGCCCACCGCCGCTTTGGCATGGCCGACGTTGCGCCAGCCCTCGACGGCGGCTTTTGCGGCATCGCGGATCACGCCCGTTGCCGCCGGCAAGCCCGCGGCAAAACCGTCAGGCAGCGTCGTTCCCTTGGCAAGCGGTGCAATCCGGGTCTGCGAAAAGGCAAAGTCCGGGCCAGGCTGGACGGTGACGATGATCTGCCGGATCGTCCCGGGCGCGTCCAGCGGCGCGATGCTTGCAGCCTCGCGGCCATCGACCGAAACCGTGATCACCGGTGAATAAAAGGCGCGGGCATAAAGCGCGGCAAGAAGGGCGGAATATTCTGCCCGTGCGGCTGCGAAAAGGTCCTGTGCATCGGACCGGTCTTCGCGCTCTGCCGCCAGCAGGGTCGACGCGGCGCGCAGGGCTGCCTGCAGCTCTGCCGATGCCCCGGGGGTCAGGAACCGGATCTCGTCCGCAGCCGACACAGGCCCTGCCAGCAGACCTGCAAGGCAAGCGGCGGCGGCAAGCCGGCGACCCTTCTGCGAACGAAATGCCAATCAGCCCTCCCCGCGCGCGACGACCATTGCACGCCCTGATTCGCAGGGCAATGCGTTCCGGTCCGGTAAAGGTGCCGCCGCGCAGGACCTTGCCCTGCCGGGTTCGGTCCTGCGGGAACAGGCCGGATCAGCCCGCCCGCACCGCAGAAGCCGGGGGTGCCCGCTATTGTGCCGCGATCTCTCTGGGCGCTGCCAGCAGCCCTTCGGTAACCGCAGACAGCGCCAGTGCCGCAGCCCCGCTTGCCCAAAGCATTTCCCCCCAGGCATGAATCTCGATCGTGGGCAGCGGGCGACCGGTATCGAGCACCAGCGCCTCCATCTCGGCCAGGGTATCGGCGGCATAAAGATAGTCGAAGCGCATCCTGGCCCCGGCCAGAATGATCAGCGCCGGATCGAACAGGTTGACGACATTGGCAAGTCCCACGGCCAGATAGCGCCCGGCCCGCCGGAAGATCGACCGCGCCGCCTGGTTGCCCGCCTTGGCATGATCGTACAGGCTTTCCAGCAGGACGCGCATCGATTGCCCGTCCTTGTATGTCCAGTTCAGCGCTGTGGTTGCCTCGCGCGCCAGGGCATAGTCGGCGACATAGGCCTCGAGGCAGCCGCGCTGACCGCAGCGGCACAGGGCGCCGTCAAGCTGCACCTTTGTGTGGCCCAGCTCCATCCCCAGCCCCATCGCCCCGCGGTAGATGCGGTGGTTCAGCACAAGGCCCATGCCCAGGCCGTGTTCGATGGTGACCACGGCAAAGTCACTGCGCCCGCGCCCCGCCCCGAACCAAAGTTCTGCCAGGGCACAAAGGTTCGCATCATTGTCCACATGAACGGGCAGCCCCAGCCGCGCGCCCGCCAGTGCGGCAAGCGGCACCGCCCGCTCGGTCAGGATGGAAGACCACAGCACCCGCCCCGACGGGCTGTCGATATAGCCCGGCAGGCCGATGCCCACGGCGGACAGGTCGGCGCGGCGCATCCCGGATTTCGCCGCAACCCTGTCCACAAGCGTCCCGATCATCTCCAGCACTTCGGGCGGCGTCAGCGCGACGGGCCTGCGTTCTTCGTGATGTTCGGCCAGGCGGTTGCCGGCGAAGTCGACGATCACCGCAGAAATGTCCTGATCCGACACTTTCAGCCCGGCCACGTGGCAGGATGCCGCGCGCACGCCCAGTGCCACTGCCGGGCGCCCCCGCCCCTCGCCCCCTTCGCGCGGGGCGGCGATTTCCTCGATCAGTCCCGCCTCGATCAGTTCGGATGTCAATGTGGTGACCGAAGCCGGGCTGACGCCAAGCTCCTTTGCCACCTGCACGCGGGGAATCAGCCCGGCTGCGCGGACGCGTTCAAACACCTGCTGGCGCAGCGGGCGCAGCGTATCGGACAGGGGCGGAATCCGCGGGCCGCACCCCGCACGGCCATCCGTCTCTGTCAGACCCTGCAGAGGCATTTTTTCGGCTCCCGAACTAATGATGGCCAAGTTTACACTTGCACGGCCTTGTCTTTGCTGCAGAGCAGCGAAAACTGCCCGATCCTTAAGACAGACCATGTTTTGCCCGGCAATTTTATTTTGACAACTGAAATTATTGACGGCAATTTGCCGCCGTGCCGACGAATCCGTCGGACCGGCCATTCGCTGGCCGCATCCATAGGGGGAATATCAATGCGTAACGCGATTCTCGTCGCCGTGATGGCCGTGACCGGCTTTTCGTCGGCTGCTTTGGCCGAAGGGAAAAAGATCGGCGTTTCCTGGGCGCAGTTTCAGGAAGAGCGCTGGAAGATCGACGAAGCGGCCATGAAGGCAGCTATCGAGGCAGCCGGTAACGAATACATCTCGGCCGACGCGCAGTCTTCGGCGGAAAAGCAGCTGTCGGACATTGATGCGCTGATCGCACAGGGTGTTGACGCGCTGATCATCAACGCCTGGGACAAGGACGCTATCGGGCCGGCCATCGAAAAGGCCGCAGCCGAAGACATTCCGGTCGTGGGCTATGACCGTCTGATCGAAGACGACCGCACCTTCTATCTGACTTTCGACAACGTCGGCGTGGGCCGCATCATTGCCGAAAACGTCTTCGCCGCCGCCCCCAAGGGCAACTATGCCATCATCAAGGGCGACCCGGGTGACCCGAACGTCGGCTTCCTGCGTCAGGGCATGGAAGAAGTCATCGGCGCTGCCGTTGCCGCAGGCGATATCGTGATCGTCGGCGAAGCGAATTCGGACGGCTGGAAGCCCGAGAACGCCCAGAAGAACATGGAGCAGATCCTGACCGCCAACAACAACGCGGTTGATGCCGTTCTGGCCCAGAACGACGGCATGGCAGGCGGTGCAGCCGCCGCGCTGGCCGCGCAGGGCCTGAATGTTCCGCTGGGTGGCCAGGACGGTGACCTTGCCGCGATCAACCGCGTGGCCCGTGGCACCCAGACCGTTTCGGTTTGGAAAGACGCGCGCCAGCTGGGCAAGGCCGCCGGCGAAATCGCCTCGGCGCTGGCTGACGGGGCCGCGCTGGATTCGATCCCCGGTGCGACGAAATTCTCCGGCGGCGAAAAGGGCATCGAGATGAACGCGATCCTGCTGGACCCGACGGCGATCACCAAGGACACCGTCGCGCTGGCGATCGAAGCTGGCCACATCACCAAGGAACAGGCCTGTGAAGGCGCCATGGCCGGTGTGAAGGGCTGCGAATAACCGCCTGACCGCTTGGGTGCCGGCCCGCAGGGGCCGGCACCCTTCTTGTTCCGGGGCTGGCCGGGCCGTTGCCCGCGCGTCCTTACCGGTTTGCCGCTGCTTCCAGCTTCATGGACGAGACATGACCGAACCAACCCATCGCCCCCAGGCCCCCGGTGCCGAAGACGGTCCTGTCGCCCGGTTTCTGCGCGCGACCGAGATTGACCCCCGGCTGTTGGGCATGGTCGGCGCCCTTGCCCTGATCTGGCTGGCGTTCGAGGCTTATTCGGCCCTTGTCCTTGGCCGGCCCAGCATGCTTCTTGGTGCCGCCCAGGCGGATGCGAACGGCTTCATCACGCCGCGCAACCTTTGGAACCTTTCGGTCCAGACAGCCTATATCGGCATCATGGCGACCGGGATGGTTCTGGTCATCATCACGCGGAACATCGACCTGTCCGTCGGCTCGATCATGGGAATGGTCGGGATGTACATGGGGCTGTTGCAGGTGGAATGGCTTGCACCCGCCCTTGGCATGGGCCACCCGTCGATCTGGATCATCACGGTGATCTTCGGAATCGCGATGGGCACGCTGATCGGTGCCTTTCAGGGTGTGCTGATCGCCTTTCTTGGCATTCCGTCCTTCATCGTGACGCTTGGCGGTCTGCTTGTCTGGCGCGGTGCGGCGTTTCTGGTCGCAGGCGGCAAAACGATCGCACCGCTGGACGACACCTTTTCCCTGATCGGCGGCGGGTCCTTCGGCTCGCTCGGCACAACGGGCAGCTGGATTTTTGCGCTGATTGCCTGTGTCTTTGTCGTTCTGGCCTTTGTCAACGGTCGCAAGGCCCGCAGGCGGCACGGGTTTGCCCTTCGCCCGGTCTGGGCGGAAACATTCGTCATCGGCCTTGTCTGTTCGGTCATCATCGGGGCAACCGCCGTCGTCAATTCCTATATCTGGCCGCGCGGCAACATCGCGAAATACTATGCCGCCCTAGGGCAGGAACCGCCTGCCTGCGCCGAATCGAACGACACGATCAACACCGGTGTCTGCGCCACCTTCGGCCATGGCTTTGCCTATCCGGTTCTGATCATGATCGCCGTGGCCATCTTCATGACGATCCTGATGACGCAAACCCGGTTCGGACGCTATGTCTTTGCCATTGGCGGCAACCCCGAAGCGGCCTCGCTTTCGGGGATCAACACCCGGGCCATGACCGTGAAGATTTTTGCCCTGATGGGCGGGCTGGCCGGAATCGCCGCCGTGATCGGGTCTGCCCGGCAGAACAGTGCGACCAATGCGATGGGCAATCTTGACGAACTTTATGTCATCGCAGCCGCCGTGGTGGGCGGCACCTCGCTGGCCGGTGGTGTGGGCACCATTTATGGCGCGATCATCGGGGCGCTGATTCTGACATCGCTGCAAACGGGGATGGTGCTGATCGGGTTCGGGGACGGGTCGTACCAGCGCATCGTGATCGGCATTGCCCTGGTTCTCGCCGTCTGGCTCGACATCGTGTACCGCAAGCGCATCAAGTGACAGGGATGGTTCAATGAGCAGATCCAATCGCGGAACGCCCCTGGTCGAACTGCGCGACATCTCGATCTCTTTCGGGGGGATCAAGGCGGTGGACCATGTCAGCGTCGATCTGTACCCCGGCGAAGTCGTGGGTCTGCTGGGCCATAACGGTGCCGGCAAATCGACCCTGATCAAATGCCTGTCGGGGGCCTATCAGGCCGATGACGGCGAGATTCTGATCAATGGTGAAAAGGTCGACATCTCCAGCCCGCGCGACGCCCGCGCGCTGAACATCGAGACGATCTACCAGACGCTGGCCCTCGCGGACAATCTGGATGCCGCATCGAACCTGTTTCTGGGGCGCGAGATCGTCAACAGCTTTGGTTTCGTGGATGAAACCCGGATGGAGGCCGAGACGCGCAAGATCATGGCGCGCCTGAACCCGAACTTCCGCAAGTTCAACGTTCCGGTTTCGGCCCTGTCGGGCGGTCAGCGACAGTCGGTCGCCATTGCGCGCGCCGTCTATTTCAACGCCAGGATCCTGATCATGGATGAGCCGACCGCAGCCCTGGGTCCGCACGAGACGCAGATGGTGGCGGAACTGATCCGCGAGCTGAAGGCGCAAGGCCTGGGCATCTTCCTGATCGAGCATGACATTCATAACGTGATGAAACTTTGCGACCGCGCTTCGGTGATGAAGAACGGTCAGCTTGTGGGAACCGTCAACGTCGGCGAGGTGACCGACGAAGACATTCTTGGCATGATCATCATGGGCAAGAAGCCGGCCAAGGCAGCGTGATGTTCATCGGGCTTGATCTGGGCACCTCGGGTGTAAAAGGCCTTTTGATCTCTTCCGATCAGCGGGTGCTGGCCGAAGCCGGTGCCCCGCTTGCGGTCAGCCGCCCCTTTGAGGGCTGGAGCGAACAATCCCCCGCAGACTGGATCGCGGCCAGCGAACAGGTGATGGACCAGCTGGCGGCACATGGTCTGGGGTCGGTGCGCGGTATCGGCCTGTCCGGGCAGATGCACGGGGCCACCCTGCTGGATGCCGCGGACGAGGTGCTGCGCCCCTGCATCCTGTGGAACGATACCCGCAGTTCCGAAGAAGCCGCCGAACTGGATGCCGATCCGGTCTTTCGCCGCATCACCGGCAACATCGTGTTCCCGGGCTTTACCGCGCCGAAACTTGTGTGGATCCGGCGCCACGAACCCGCGCTTTGGGACCGGGTTGCAAAGGTGCTGCTGCCCAAGGATTACCTGCGGCTTTGGCTGACGGGCGAACATGTGGCCGAGATGTCCGATGCCGCCGGGACAAGCTGGTTCGATACGGGCGCGCGCGACTGGTCCGACGCGTTGCTGGCCCTGACCGGCCTGTCGCGCGGGCATATGCCGCGCCTTGTCGAGGGGTCGGCACCCTCTGGCATGCTGCGCCCGGCGCTGGCGGGGCGCTGGGGCCTTGCGGCAAACGTGGTCGTTGCCGGGGGCGGTGGCGACAATGCGGCCTCGGGTGTTGGTGTGGGCGTGGTGCGGGCGGGCGAGGCTTTTGTTTCGCTTGGCACCTCGGGTGTGCTCTTTGCCGCGAATGACGGCTATCAACCTGCGCCGGAAACAGCCGTCCACACCTTTTGCCACGCCCTGCCCGAGACCTGGCACCAGATGGGTGTCGTGCTGTCCGCGACCGATTCGCTCAACTGGTATGCCGCCATGGTCGGCGAGACGGCGGCCACCCTGACCGGGCGGCTTGGTGGCCTGCAGGCCCCCGGCAAGCCTGTGTTCCTGCCCTATCTTGGCGGCGAACGCACACCGCTGAACAGCGCCGCGATCCGCGGTGCGTTCCTGTGCCTCGATCATGGCACAGACCGCGCCGCCGGCACCCGCGCCGTGCTGGAAGGTGTGACCTTTGCCATCCGCGACTGCCGCGATTCCCTTGCGGCAACCGGAACGCGGCTTGACCGGCTGATTGCCGTGGGTGGCGGATCACGGTCCGACTACTGGCTGCAGGCCATTGCCACGGCGCTGGACCTGCCGGTGCACCTGCCGGTTGCCGGCGATTTCGGCGGTGCCTTCGGCGCTGCCCGCCTGGCGGTCATGGCGGCCACCGGGGCGGGGGCAGAGATTGCCACGCTGCCCCCGATTGCCCGGACCATCGAACCGGTCCGCGCCCTGACATCCGCCTTCGACGCCGGGCACGCCCGTTACCGCGCCGCCCAAGCCGCCATCAAGGACCTGACATGACCGATTTCTTCAGGGATATTCCCGCTGTCACCTACGTTGGCCCGAATTCCGATGTCGAATTCGGCTTTCGCCATTACAACAAGGACGAAGTCATTCTGGGCAAGCGGATGGAAGACCATCTGCGCTTTGCCGTGGCCTGGTGGCACAGCTTTGCCTGGGAAGGCGGCGATCCCTTTGGCGGCCAGACGTTCCAGCGCCCCTGGCACCCGCAGGATTCGATGAAAACCGCCCGCATCAAGGCCGATGTCGCCTTCGAGATGTTCCAGATCCTGGGCGTGCCCTTTTACTGCTGGCACGATGCCGATGTGCGCCCCGAGACCGGCAATTTCGCCGACAATCTGAAAACGCTGAACGAAATCACCGACTATATGGCGGAAAAACAGGCGCAGACCGGCATCAGGCTGCTGTGGGGCACCGCCAACATGTTCAGCCACCGGCGCTGGATGGCGGGGGCATCGACCAACCCTGATCCCGAGGTCTTCGCCTTTGCCGCCGCCACGGTGAAAAGCTGCCTGGATGCGACGCACCGGATGGGCGGGCAGAACTATGTGCTGTGGGGCGGGCGCGAGGGGTACGAGACGCTGCTGAACACCGACCTGGCGCAGGAGATGGACCATATGGGCCGCTTCCTGAACATGGTGGTCGAATACAAGCACAGGATCGGCTTCAAGGGCACCATTCTGGTGGAACCGAAACCGCAGGAACCCTCAAAGCATCAGTACGATTATGACGCCGCCACCTGTTTCGGCTTCCTGCAGAAATACGGCCTGGAAAAAGAGGTGAAGCTGAACCTGGAACAGGGCCACGCCATCCTTGCCGGGCACAGCTTTGAACACGAAATCGCCACGGCCGCCGCCCTTGGCGTGTTCGGATCGATCGATATGAACCGGAACGACTATCAGTCGGGCTGGGACACCGACCAGTTTCCCAACAACGTCCCTGAAACCGCGCTGGCCTATTACGAGGTGCTGCGTGCAGGCGGCTTTACCACCGGTGGCACCAACTTTGACGCCAAGGTACGCCGCCAGTCGCTGGACCCCGCAGACCTGATTCTGGCCCATGTCGGTGCGATGGATACCTGCGCACGCGGCCTGAAAGCCGCCGCTGCCCTGCTGCAATCGGGCGAGCTGGAGGTGGCGCGCAAGGCCCGCTACGCCGGATGGGCCACGCCCCAGGCACGGCAGATGCTGGCAAGCGGTACGCTTGAGTCGATCACCGCAGAGGTTCTGGCCAGGGGGATCAACCCCCAGCCCGTGTCCGGCCGACAGGAACGCCTTGAGAATCTGTGGAACCGTTACGTCTGATCGCACCGCCAGACCCGCAAGGGGCACGCCTTGCCCCGCCCCCGCCGAAAGGACCGCTTCATGGGTTACGTCCCCGCCGAAGACCGCTGCGACCGCATGATTTACCGCCGTTGCGGCGCGTCCGGCCTGAAGCTGCCGGTCGTCTCTCTGGGCCTGTGGCACAACTTCGGCCACGACACCCCGCATGAGACAAAGCAGGCTATCTGCCGCACCGCCTTTGATCAGGGCATCACCCATTTCGATCTGGCCAACAATTACGGCCCGCCCCCCGGCAGCGCCGAAGAAGCTTTCGGCGGGATTCTGAAGACCGATTTTCACGGGCTGCGGGACGAGCTGATCATCTCGTCCAAGGCAGGCTATCTGATGTGGGGCGGCCCCTATGGCGAATGGGGCAGCCGCAAACACCTGATCGCCTCCTGCGACCAGTCACTGAAGCGCCTGGGGCTTGATTATGTCGATATCTTCTATTCGCACCGCTTCGATCCCGACACGCCGCTGGAAGAGACGATGCAGGCGCTGGATTACATCGTGCGGTCGGGCCGGGCGCTTTATGTCGGCCTGTCATCCTACAATTCCGAAAAGACCCGGCAGGCTGTTGCCATTCTGAAAGACCTGGGCACGCCCTGCCTGATTCACCAGCCCAGCTACAATATCCTGAACCGCTGGATCGAAACGGACGGGCTGAAGGAAACCCTGGCTGATCTTGGCATCGGGTCCATTGCCTTCACGCCGCTGGCGCAGGGTATTCTGACCCGCAAATACCTGAACGGCATCCCGCAGGGCAGCCGCGCCAGCCAGGGAAAGTCGCTTGATCCTGCTGTTATCACCGAAGGCGCGCTGAATTCCGTTCGCGCACTGGATGCGATGGCACAGGCACGGGGTCAGACCCTGGCGCAAATGGCCATTGCCTGGGTCTTGCGCCACGGCGGCATCACCACCGCCCTGATCGGCGCATCCAGGCCCGAACAGGTTGTCGATTGCTGCGGCGCGATCAGCAACCTGGACTTCTCGGATGCCGAACTGGCGCAGATCAACCAGATCGCCGAGCAGAAGGATGTCAACCTTTGGGCCAGATCGGCACAGCTTGACTGACACGGCATGGAACCTGCCGGGCCCTGACGGCCCGGCAGGCAGGGATTGTCCGGGGGTCAGGCGGCCTTTTGCGCGCTGACTTCCATCAGCAGGCGTTCTGTCCGCGCCTCGTCAAGCTTGTTGTAAAGCCGCTGCGATTCCTCATTGTCGCGCAGCGTCTTGGTGATTGCGGCGGTAGAGCTGACAAGCATCAGCGCGGCCATGGCGTAAAAGCCCTTGGCGGCAAAGCTGGCTTCCAGAAAATAGATGCCGCCCGCCATCATCGAGGCACCGACAGCGAAGTTGATATAGGTGAACACGTTCCAGGCAGCCGATACTTTGCTTGGGGCATAGTCTTGCATGATACTCTCCGTTTGATGCATGGGCCTGTGGCCCGTTCATGGTGAAAGTGCTGTGGTTTGGTTCCGTTGACCGTGAGGTACCGGGTTTCAGGGTGCCAGCGGCAGGTTGGCCGCCGATGCTTGCTTCAGCCGGGCCAGAACCGCCGCTGCGTCCGGGCGCAGGGGCGCGCCGCACCCTGCGGCTGCCAGCCTGTCTCGGGTTGCATCGGCGCTGGTTCGTGCCGAAAGCTCGACGGCCGCATCCCGCGTGGCTGCCGCCATCGCCTGGCGTTCCTGAATCCGGTTCAGGGTGGCCTCGGCATCTGACAGGCCCGCCGTCATGGTGACCGGGCCTTTTTCGTGCAGGCGCTGCGTGTGTTCCGTGGCAAGCGCCAGACGCTGGCCCCGCTGCAAGGCACGCAGGCGGCTTTCGCTTTCGGACAGAACCTTGCGCAGGCGTGCAATCTCGGTCTGGTAGGTGGCAATGGCACGGGCGGTCGTGTCACGTTCCGCCTCAAGATGGGCCATGGCCCCGGCTGCCTCGGCCGCCAGGTCTTCCCGCCCCTTCAGCAGCGCCTCTTTGGCGCGCACCTCCAGATCACCAAGCTGCAGGGCAATCTCTTCGGCTGATTTCCTTTCGCGCTCGCAGCAGGCCATCACCATCGCCACCGATTTGCGCCCCAGTTCAACCGACTGCGCACAGTCGCGCAATTGCTGGCGCAGGATCGGCACGGCATTCGCATCCACAATTGCGTCGGCGGCGTCATGGCTCCGCCCGCGAAACATCGTGACAAGAAGCTTAAGCATTGATACCTCCATTCACATGAACATTGTTCACAAGGGCAACATGCCTGATTCGTGAACGTTGTTCAAGAAGATTTTTGAACATTGTTCAAAAGATCGGGGAGACGCGATGGAAACCCAGGAAAAACCCGGCCGTGACAACCTGCGTCACCGCCTTGTGGACGCCGCCGAACGAAGAATTGGCGAACAGGGCTTGTCAGGGCTGAAGGCAAGGCAGGTCACAGCCGATGTCGGCTGCGCGCTGGGCGCGCTTTACAACGCTTTCGAGGATCTTGATGACCTGATCCTTCATGTCAACGCACGCACGCTTGACCGGCTGGCCGCAGCCTTTGCCGGCGCACACCGGGCCGGTGAATCCGCCGAAGAAACCATCGCAGTTCTGGCCCAGACCTATGTGCGTTTCGCGCTGGAAAACCGCATGCTGTGGTCTGCCGTCTTTGCGCTTGCTTTGCCCGAAGGGCGGTCAGCACCTGATTGGTACGTGGTCAGATACAGGGCCCTGATTGACCAGATTGCCGACCCGCTTGCCAAACTGCGCCCCGACCTTTCGCCCGAAGAGCTGCAACTTCGTGCGCGCACCCTGTTCGCGGCGGTTCATGGTGTGGTCCGGCTGTTTCTGGAGGCACGCTTTCTGGCCGTACCACAAGACAGGATCACGCCAGAGGTAGCCGCCCTTGTCAAAGCCATGACACGGGGGTTGTCGGCAGCAGAATGATACGGGCCATTTGCGGCCGCGGGGTGGTTTTGCCAAAGGCCGCTGGCACTTGGGTATCCGGACCATCGTCAGACTGCACGTCGCGCACCCGGCTTTGGCGGCAGCCGCAAATACCTGAACGGCATCCCGCAGGGCAGCCGCGCCAGCCAGGGAAAGTCGCTTGATCCTGCCGTTATCACCGAAGGCGCGCTGAATTCCGTTCGCGCACTGGATGCGATGGCACAGGCACGGGGTCAGACCCTGGCGCAAATGGCCATTGCCTGGGTCTTGCGCCACGGCGGCATCACCACCGCCCTGATCGGCGCGTCCAGGCCCGAACAGGTTGTCGATTGCTGCGGCGCGATCAGCAACCTGGACTTCTCGGATACCGAACTGGCGCAGATCAACCAGATCGCCGGGCAGAAGGATGTCAACCTTTGGGCCAGATCGGCACAGCTTGACTGACATCGTCTGAAAGCGCGGCAAAGCCGGTTAGGCCTGGCCTGGATGGCGGGGCATCGGCCCACGAAATGTTTTCTTGCATTCATCCGGTAGGCCGGGTTATATTAATTAGGCCAAAGCATATAGTTATCAAATGGTTAAATCAAACCGACTGGTTCCACTGGAAGCTGTGCGCGGTATCGCGGTGCTCGTTGTCGTGACGCAGCACGTCTTGCTTGCGTTCTCGCCGGCAACGTCCGGCCTTCTTGCTGTTGACCGGACCGAGACAAGCATCATCGGCTCTTCCTGGTTCGTGCTGATGAACGGACCGGCAGCAATTACCTTGTGCTTTGTTCTGTCGGGCTTTGTCCTGTGCTGGGCCTTGTTTGCCGAAGGCGACACCAACCGGGTGGCGCGCAGCTTTGGCAAGCGTTTGCCACGGCTTGCGGGCCTTGTCTTGGTAACGACGGTCGGCAGCTATCTGCTGTTCCGCTATGGTCAGTACCATTTCACCGAAGCGGGGGCGGTCAGCGGCAGCGCCTGGCTGAAGAATTTCGGTTTTTCCGGCTGGACGGCGGACTTTCAGCCGGATCTGCAAGGCGCACTGCTGGAAAGCGTGGCCACGTTCTTTATGCCTGTCTACACCTATAACGGGCTGCTTTGGACCATGCAGCACGCCTTGATCGGCGGCCTTCTTGTGCTTCCGGTCGCGATGCTGCTGTCGCTTTCGCTTGGCTACCGTTGGGCAACTGCCGGGGCTTTGGCCGTTCTGCTGGCGGCGGTGCTTCTTTATACAAGTTTCCTGTTCCCCTTTCTGGCGGGTGCCGCACTGTCCTTTGTCCTGTCGCGGTACCGGCCCCGTCTGCCGATGATCCTTGCCCTTCCTGTGCTGGGGGCGGGCCTGTATCTGCTGGGCTTCCTGTTGCCGCTGGGAACTTACGCATGGGTCTCACAGGCCCCGCCGGGGGTGAAAGACTATGCGGCCACGCTCTTTCACAGCGCGGGATCGGTGCTGGTGATCGTCGCGGTTCTGTGCAGTGCCGGGCTTTACCGGCGGCTGGACCGCCGCATCTGGTGGGCACTTGGCCGCATCAGTTTTCCGCTTTTTCTGGTGCATCCCCTGGTCATATGCTCGGCGTCCAGCGCGGTTTACCTTGACCTTTCGGCACAGGGTACGGGCCCTGCGGCCCTGCTTGTGGCGATGTTCGCGGTCAGCTTCGGGCTTTCGATCCTGCTGTCTGTTCCGCTTGCATGGCTGGATTACCGCTGGTGCGCCTGGCTGGAGGAAACGGCACGGCAACTGTTCCCGGATCGGGTGGCACCTGCTGCCCCGCCGCCACCCCTTGCCGAAGAACTGGCCCCGCAGCGATCAGCCGCAATCGGGATCGGGAATGTGGTGGACCTTCGGCCGCCGCCCCTGGCACGCCCGATCACCCCGTCCGGTGCGGCTTCCCCGGCTGGTCAGGGGACCACCGGTTAGGGAAAAGCAACTGAAGACGGTACCGATGATTTCAGTTTCGGGGCCGTTCAACCTTTGGCGGGACCTGACGGTCTGTGGTCTGTGTCATGACCTGATCCAGCAAGAAAGCATGTGCGCCGCAGCCGCGCCAGGGCGCTGTCGCGCGATCAGAACAGGCAGTGCAGCAGCGGGCAGGCGTTTCAGGGCAGGCCAAAGCCCTGACGCGGCGCGCCGCGGCGACCGGGGCGTCAGGCCGTCTGTTGCTTGACGCTGGCCGTCACATAATTGCACGACAGATCGCGGGCAGACAGGCTCCACCTCCAGCCCAGCGGGTTGAAGACCATGCCCTTGCGGTCCACCGGGTCCAGACCCGCCTGACGGATCAGGTCGTAAAGCTCGTCCGGGGTAATGAACCTGGACCAGTCATGCGTGCCCTTTGGCAACCAGCGCATGACATGTTCGGCACCGATGATCGCCATCACATAGCTTTTCGGGTTCCGGTTCAGGGTTGAGCAGATCATCAGCCCGCCCGGCTTCAGCAGCCGCTGACATGCGGTGAGATAGGCCAAAGGATCGGCGACATGTTCGACAACTTCCATGTTCAGCACCACGTCGAACTGCTCGCCCGCCGCCGCCAGGTCTTCGGCGGTGGCAAGGCGATAGTCGATGTCCAGCCCCGCCTGTTCGGCATGCAGCCGCGCGACCGGAATGTTGCGCGGCGCGGCATCCGCGCCCACCACCGTCGCCCCCAGCCGCGCCATCGGTTCGCTGAGCAACCCGCCGCCGCAGCCGATGTCCAGCAGGCGCAGACCGGCAAAGGGGGCGGGATCGGCCGGATCACGGTCAAACTGTGCCGAGATCTGGCTGGTGATGTAATCCAGCCGGCAGGGGTTGAGCATGTGCAGCGGCTTGAACTTGCCCGCCGGATTCCACCATTCGGCCGCCATCGCTTCGAACTTGGCGACTTCGTTCGGATCGATTGTGGTCGTCATGGTGAAATCCTTGCGGTTTGGCCCGTGGCAGGGCAGGCTCGGTGCACTATATAGGGCCGTCATGGATCAAAGATCAGGCCAAAAGCGCGCAGTCGAGTTTCTTTATCCGCCGATCGACCCCTTCGATCAGCGTGTGATCGATGTGGGCGACGGGCATCGCATTTATGTGGAACAATGCGGCAATCCGCATGGCATTCCGGTTGTGGTCCTGCATGGTGGCCCGGGCGGCGGATGCAGCCCGGCGATGCGGCGATATTTCGACCCCGGCGTGTTCCGGGTGATCCTGTCCGATCAGCGCGGCTGTGGCCGTTCGCGGCCCCATGCCAGCGTTCATGCCAACACGACCTGGGACCTGGTGGCAGATATAGAAGTGATCCGCACGGAACTGGGCATCGACCGCTGGATCTGTTTCGGCGGAAGCTGGGGGGCGACGCTGGCGCTGATCTATGCCATCAGCCACCCGGACCGCGTGGCCCATCTGGTGCTGCGCGGGGTCTTCCTGATGACCCGCGCCGAATTGGACTGGTTCTATGGCGGCGGGGCCGGAGCCTTCTTTCCCGACCTGTGGGAACGCTTCGTGGCACCCATTCCGCAGGAAGAGCGGGGCGATCTGATCGGGGCCTATCACCGGCGCCTGTTTTCGGGCAACCTGATGGAGGAAAGCCGGTTCGGACGCACCTGGGCAGGCTGGGAAAACGCGCTGGCTTCGATCAACAACGAAGGCGCGACGGGCGAAAGCCCGGCGGAATATGCCCGCGCCTTTGCCCGGCTGGAAAACCATTTCTTCCGGAACGCCGGCTTTCTGGAGCGTGACGGCTGGATCCTGTCCGAACGTCACCGGATCGAACATATCCCCGCATCCATCATTCAGGGGCGGCTTGACATGATCTGTCCGCCGCGCGCCGCCTGGGAACTGGCGCAAGGCTGGGCAAAGGCTGACCTGCGGCTTATTCCGCTGGCGGGCCATGCCCTGTCAGAGCCGGGGATTTCTGCCGAACTGGTGCGGGTGATGGACGGGCTGCGCTGAGCGTCCCCCAGGATGGCCGCAACCTGTCCGCAAGGGCGACCCGGGGGAAAAGGGCAGCGGCCGCCCCGAATGCCGCCTTCCGGCGCGGGCGGGACCACCCCTTCGGCGGGTCGGCCGACAGACGTGTCCCGACGGTCAGATCTCTTGTTCCTGTCCCCTGCCCGGACCGGGCGGCGTCTGTGGATGATCCGCAGGGTGGCCTGCCCTGCGGCCATAACAAGGGATGTGGCCGGGGGTTGCAGACTCGGCCCATGATGCGTATATCCCCGTCAACAAAGGCGCGCCGGGGTCCAAACCCGGTGCCCGACGGACCTATCAAACGGGCCCGACGGCCCGTTTTTCATTTTCTGGAACACCCATGTCCGATCTTGTCGCCAAAACCGCCATTGACCGCCGCCTGGCGGGGATTGTTCAGCCGGTCATCGAAGGCCTTGGGTTTGAGCTTGTCCGCATCCGTCTGATGGGCGGGCGCACGCCGACGCTGCAGATCATGGCCGACCGGCCCGATGGCGGCATTGTCGTGGATGACTGCGCGCGCATTTCGACCGCCGTGTCGGCGGTGCTGGATGTGGAAGACCCGATCGAGGACAATTATGTGCTGGAAGTGTCATCGCCCGGCATCGACCGCCCGCTGACCCGCCTGAAGGATTTCGATGTCTGGGCCGGATATGAGGTGCGGGTGGAAACCGGCGAACTGATCGACGGTCGGCGCAGGTTCAAGGGCATGTTGCGCGGCACCGAAGGCGACGAGATCCTGATCGAGATCGAAGAGGCCGGTGCGCCCCTGACCATCGGGCTCAAGTTCGACTGGCTGTCGGATGCCAAGCTGATCCTGACGGAAGGGCTGATCGCCGAGATGCTGCGCCAGCGCAAGGCCAGCGGGATTCCGGACGGGACCGAGTTCGACGAGATTGACGACTCCGAAGGCGCGGATGAGGCCGAGGACGGCCCCGGCGCGCCCGAAACAAGACACTGATCACCCACGGGGAGCACCGACATGGCAATAACCTCTGCCAACCAGCTTGAACTTTTGCAGACCGCCGAGGCGGTTGCCCGCGAGAAGATGATCGATCCCGACCTGGTGATCCAGGCGATGGAGGAATCGCTCGCCCGTGCGGCCAAGTCGCGCTACGGGGCCGAGATGGACATCCGCGTGAAGATCGACCGCAAGACAGGTCGCGCCAGCTTTTCGCGCATCCGGACTGTCGTTGAGGATGATGCTGTCGAGAATTATCAGGCGCAGCTGACCGTGGCGCAGGCCAGGTCCTTTCTTGCCGATCCCAAGGTTGGCGATGAGGTGATCGACGAGGTTCCCCCCGTTGATCTGGGCCGCATCGCCGCACAGTCTGCCAAGCAGGTGATCCTGCAGAAGGTGCGCGAAGCCGAGCGTGAGCGCCAGTACGAGGAATTCAAGGACCGGAAGGGCCAGATCCTGAACGGCGTCGTCAAGCGCGAGGAATACGGCAACATCATCGTTGACCTGAACGGGCGCGGCGAGGCCATTCTGCGCCGGAACGAAAAGATCGGGCGCGAAAGCTACCGGATCGGCGACCGTATCCGGTCCTACATCAAGGATGTGCGCCGCGAGGCGCGCGGCCCGCAGATTTTCCTGTCGCGCACCGCGCCCGAGTTCATGGCCGAGCTGTTCAAGATGGAAGTGCCCGAGATTTACGACGGCATCATCGAGATCAAGGCCGTGGCACGCGATCCGGGCAGCCGGGCGAAGATCGCCGTGATTTCATACGAAAGCTCCATCGATCCGGTCGGGGCCTGCGTCGGCATGCGCGGCAGCCGGGTTCAGGCCGTTGTCAACGAGTTGCAGGGTGAGAAGATCGATATCATCCCATGGAACCAGGATCAGGCAACCTTTCTTGTGAACGCGCTGCAGCCCGCAGAGGTCAGCAAGGTCGTGATCGACGAGGAGGCGGGCAAGATCGAAGTGGTGGTTCCCGACGAGCAATTGTCGCTGGCGATCGGCCGGCGTGGTCAGAACGTGCGCCTCGCCAGCCAGCTCACGGGCCTTGATATCGATATCATGACCGAATCCGACGAAAGCGCCCGCCGTCAGGCCGAGTTCACCGAGCGGACCAACCTGTTCATGGAAACGCTGGATATCGACGAGATGATGGCGCAGCTTCTGGTATCAGAAGGGTTCACCAACCTCGAGGAAGTGGCCTACGTCGATCTGGACGAATTGCTGTCGATCGACGGCTTTGACGAGGCGACCGCAGCCGAGCTGCAGGCGCGGGCGCGCGACAATCTGGAAGCGGCAAACAGGAAGGCGCTGGAAAACGCCAGGGCCCTGGGTGTGGAAGACAGCCTGATCAATTTCGAAGGGCTGACCCCGCAGATGCTGGAGGCGCTGGCCAGGGACAATATCAAGACGCTGGAAGATTTCGCAACCTGCGCCGACTGGGAACTGGCCGGCGGCTGGACAACCGAGAACGGTCAGCGCAAGAAAGACGAAGGCGTGCTGGAGAAGTTCGACGTCTCGCTGGAAGAGGCACAGCATCTGGTCATGACCGCACGCGTCATGCTGGGCTGGGTCGATCCGACTGCGGCAGACGACTATGTCGAGGAAGAGACCGAGGCCGAAGACGGGGAGGCCGGGGCCTGAAAGACGGTTCCGGAGACGCGCCCATGACACGCGGCGGCAAGGACAGGGACGGGGGCGACCCGGAACGCAAATGTATCGTCACGGGTGACGTCCAGCCGAAAGCAGGTCTTGTGCGCTTCGCACTGGGTCCCGATATGCAGGTGGTGCCGGATATTCTGGCCCGCCTGCCCGGTCGCGGCATCTATGTGACGGCGGATCGTGACGCCATCCTCAAGGCTTCGGCCAGGGGCCTGTTCTCGCGCGCGGCCAGGCAGCCTGTCAACGTGCCGCCAATGCTGGCCGACGATGTCGAGGCGCTGCTGGCGCGGCGAGTGGTTGAGCTGATCTCGCTGTGCCGCAAGGCGGGCCTGGCGGTGGCCGGGTACGAAAAGGTGAAAGACTGGCTTGCAAAGGACCAGGCGAAGGTTCTGATCCAGGCCCGCGACGGGTCGGAACGCGGCAAGACCAAGCTGCATGCGCCGGGTGGAAAGGAAACCTTTGTCGGTTGTCTGACCGCCCGGGAATTGGGTTTGGCTTTCGGCCGTGAACATGCAATACACGGCGCGCTTGCGGCTGGCGGACTCACGGCGCGTGTTGTAGAGGAAGCGGCACGGCTTGCGGGTATGCGCAAGCAGATGGGCGGCACGACCGCATCGAAGGATACGAAGAACGCATGAGCGATACTGACGGCAAGAAACCGCTTGGCCTTGGCGGCCCTCGTTCCGGACAGGTGAAGCAAAGCTTCAGCCATGGCAGGACGAAGAACGTCGTGGTCGAGACCAAGCGCAAGCGCGTGGTCGTCCCGAAGCCCGGCTCGGCCGGGGTGCCCGGGGCAGCGGGGACGCCGTCGCATCTTGGTGATCCCTCGAAACGGCCCGCCGGCATATCGGACGCAGAGATGGAACGGCGCCTTGCCGCGCTGCGCAATGCCAAGGCCCGCGAGGCCGGCGAAGCGCTGCAACGCGCGGCAGAAGAGGTTGCCCGCGAAGAGGAACGTCAGCGCAAACGCGACGAGATCGAGGCGAAAGAGCGGGAAGAGCGCGAACGCGCCGCAGCCCAGCGCCAGAAGGCCGAAGAAGAAGAACGCGCCAAGGCCCTGTCCGAGGTGAAAGCCAGCCGGGCCGAAGACGCCAGAAAGCCACCCGTCACCTCCAGAACGCAATCGCGCGATGAGGCCCCCGGCCGTACCGCTGCCGCGGCACCGGCCCCGGGTTCGGCAAAGCCCGTCCTTGGCCCGCGCAAGACCGACCGGGAACGCGAAGAGCGTGATCGGGATGCCCGGGCCAAGGCCAAGGGCGGCGATGACGTGCGCCGCGCGGGCAAGCTGACCCTGAATGATGCGCTGGCCGGCGACGGCGGGCGCACACGCAGCCTGGCCGCCATGAAGCGCAAGCAGGAAAAGGCCCGCCAGAAGGCGATGGGCCTGAACATGCGTGCCGAAAAGATGGTGCGCGACGTTCAGCTTCCCGAGACCATCGTGGTTCAGGAACTGGCAAACCGCATGGCGGAACGCGCCGCAGATGTCGTCAAGTCGCTGATGAAGATGGGCATGATGGTGACGATGAACCAGACCATCGATGCCGATACCGCCGAACTTGTGATCGGGGAGTTTGGTCACCGTGCGGTCCGCGTGTCAGACAGCGATGTCGAACAGGTCATTGACCAGGTTCAGGACAGCGATGAAGACCGCATCTCGCGCCCGCCGATCGTGACCATCATGGGCCATGTCGACCATGGCAAGACGTCGCTTCTGGATGCGATCCGCAAGACCAGCGTCGTTACCGGCGAAGCGGGCGGCATTACCCAGCATATCGGGGCCTATCAGGTGACGACCGACAAGGGGGCCACGCTGACCTTCCTGGATACGCCGGGCCATGCCGCCTTCACGTCGATGCGTGCGCGCGGTGCCAATGTGACCGATATCGTGGTTCTGGTGGTTGCGGCAGACGATGCCGTGATGCCCCAGACGGTCGAGGCGATTGCGCATGCAAAGGCCGCAAAGGTGCCGATGATCGTTGCGATCAACAAGATCGACAAGAAATCGGCCAATCCGGCCAAGGTGCGTACCGACCTGCTGCAGCATGACGTGGTTGTGGAAGAGATGTCGGGCGACGTGCTGGATGTCGAGGTTTCGGCCGTTACCGGACAGGGTCTTGACGGGCTTCTGGAAGCCATAGCGCTTCAGGCCGAAATTCTGGACCTGAGGGCCAACCCGAAGCGGGCGGCTTCCGGTGCCGTGATAGAGGCCAAGCTGGATGTCGGACGCGGGCCGGTGGCCACGGTTCTGGTGCAGAACGGCACGCTGAGGAAGGGCGACATCTTTGTTGTCGGCGAACAGTGGGGCAAGGTCCGGTCGCTGATCAACGACAAGGGCGAGCGCATCGACGAGGCCGGGCCTTCGGTACCTGTCGAGGTTCTGGGCCTGAACGGGATACCGCAGGCCGGCGATACGCTGAACGTCGTGGAAACCGAAGCGCAGGCGCGCGAGATTGCCGATTACCGCGAAAAGGCGGCCAGGGACAAGCGTGCAGCCGCCGGAGCGGCGACAACCCTGGAACAGCTGATGGCAAAGGCCAAGGCCGACAAGAAGGTTTCGGAACTGCCCGTTCTGGTGAAGGCCGACGTTCAGGGGTCTGCCGAGGCGATCCTGCAGGCGATGGAAAAGATCGGCAACGAAGAGGTGCGCGTGCGCGTGCTGCATTCGGGTGTCGGCGCAATCACCGATTCTGACGTGGGCCTTGCCGAGGCAAGCGGTGCGCCGATCATCGGTTTCAATGTGCGGGCCAATGCCAGCGCACGGACCAGTGCCAACCAGAAGGGCGTCGAGATCCGCTATTACAGCGTGATCTACGACCTGGTGGATGATGTGAAGGCGGCGGCATCGGGCCTGCTGAAGGCGGAAGTCCGCGAAACCTTCATCGGTTATGCGACCATCAAGGAAGTCTTCAAGGTGTCGAATGTGGGCAATGTGGCCGGCTGTCTTGTGACCGAAGGCGTTGCACGCCGGTCCGCCGGGGTGCGCCTGCTGCGCGACAATGTCGTGATCCATGAAGGCACGCTCAAGACGCTCAAGCGGTTCAAGGACGAGGTCAAGGAAGTGCAGTCCGGTCAGGAATGCGGCATGGCCTTTGAGAACTATGACAACCTGCGGGCCGGTGATGTGATCGAGATCTTTGAACGCGAAGAGGTTGAGCGCAAGCTGGCCTGATCATCTGGCCGCCGCCGCAAACGAAAAGGCCGGGTCTGCTGCCCGGCCTTTTCGTCTGTCAGACGCCCGGCCCGTTCAGGACGTTCTGGACCCCGCGACAGGATAGCCCACAAAGGTCTTTTCATCGACCTTGATCACGATCTTTCCGTCCGCAAGCTGGCTGACCACAAGCCCCTGCACGGAAACACAGCTTCCCAACGATATTGTCCGCAGCATCTTCGTTCTTCCCAATCTGCGCCGGTGCGTGGAAAGGCTAACCCGGGGGCAGTCAGGATGGCATCATCAATCTTTCGTTGCGGGCCGGTAAAGATGCCGAAAATTGCGGAATGCGGATACCGTGCAACACAAACGGTCAAAGCCAGTCGCGCAGGATCGGAAGCAACGGCAGATCGGCAGGCGGCATGGGATAATCGCGCAGCGCCGCCGGGCGAACCCAGGCCAATGTCTGACCCTCGCGCGGTGTGGCCGCCCCTTGCCACCTGCGGCAGGCAAAAAGCGGCATCAGCAGATGAAACTCCGGATAGGCATGGCTGGCAAAGGTCAGCGGCGCAAGGCAGCTTTGCCAGGTATCTATGCCCAGTTCTTCTTTCAGTTCCCGGATCAAGGCGGCCTCGGGCGTTTCGCCCGGTTCAACCTTGCCGCCCGGAAACTCCCAAAGGCCCGCCATCGACTTGCCTTCGGGTCGCTGCGCCAGCAGGACCCGTCCGTCGGCGTCGATCAGGGCGACCGCCGAAACAAGGACGATCTTCACGACCGGTAATCGGCATTGATGTCGATGTAGCGGTGCGTCAGGTCGCAGGTCCAGACCGTGCGGCTGGCCTTGCCAAGACCAAGATCAATGCCGATCACCAGATCCTGCAAAAGCATATAGGCGGCACCGTCCTCTTCGCGGTAGGCCGGGTTGCGCCAGCCTTTTTCAGCGACAAGAATATCCCCGAACCGGATTGACAGCCGGTCCCGGTCCGCTTCGGCCCCGGATTTTCCCACCGCCGCCACGATGCGGCCCCAGTTCGGATCCTGTCCGGCGATGGCGGTCTTGACCAGGGGCGAATTCGCCACCGCCATTGCGACGCGATGCGCATCCTGCGGGCTGATGGCACCGGTGACACGGATTTCGACAAACTTTGTCGCCCCTTCGCCATCCCGGATCACCTGATGCGCCAGATCCATCATCACGCTGCGCAGGGCGGCTTCGAAGGGTTTTGCCGCAGGCGAGCGCGCGGTGATTTCTGCGGCCCTGCTTTTGCCGGTGGCTGCAAGAATCAGGGCGTCCGAGGTGGATGTGTCGCTGTCCACGGTGATTGCGTTGAAGGTGTCACCGATCTGGCGCGACAGCATCTTCTGCAGCAGCGGCGGGGCGATTTGCGCATCGGTGAAGATATAGACCAGCATTGTCGCCATGTCGGGCGCGATCATGCCCGAACCCTTGGCAATTCCGGCAATCCTGATCTCGCCGCCTTCGCCCGTGACGGTGGCCGCAGCCCCCTTGGGGAAGGTATCGGTTGTCATGATGGCACGGGCGGCCCCCGCCATGCCGCCGCCGGACAGATTTGCAACCAGATCAGGTATCTTGCCCGTAATCCTCCCGAAGGGCAGAGGTTCGCCGATAACCCCGGTGGAGGAGGAAAAGACCCGGCTCGCCGGCAGGTCCAGTGCCGCCGCGACGGCATCGGTAATGGCCCGCACCGCAGATTGGCCTGCGGCCCCGGTGAAGGCGTTCGAGTTGCCGGAGTTCACGATGATGGCGGCACCAGAGCCTGCGGGCACCTTGGCGGCAAGCTTTTCCTGGCAATCCCGGATGCAGGCCGCACGGGTGGAAGACCGGGTGAAGGCCCCGGCAACAGAGGTGCCGGGGGCAAGACGCACCAGCATCACATCGGTGCGCCCGGCATAGCGTACCCCCGCGGCTGCTGCCGCAAATTCCACCCCCGCGATCTGCGGCAGGTCAGGAAAGGCAGCGGGCGCCAGGGGCGAGACGGGGGTGGTGGCCTTTGCCGGTGTCGGGGCGGCAGGCGCCCCGGACTTGGGTCCTTGCAGCCTGCGCACCGCTTTCTTCAAGGCTTTTGCTTTGGCCTTCCAATCGGTCTTGCCCATGCCCGTCTCCGCCCAGGATCACTTGTCGAAAAGTGTTTCGCTGCGCACGACGGCGGGGTCAATCCCTTCGACACGGGTGACGGTCGCCGCCCCCGTTACTTCGGCGACATGCGCCTCGATCGCCTGGCGCTGAAGTTCGGCCGAAAGATCGGCGCGGACATCGGACAGGGGCGGGGCCGCGGCATCGCGCGTTTCCGCAAGAAGGATCAGGTGCCAGCCGAACTGGGTCTGCACCGGGGCCGAAACCTGGCCGGGCTGAAGGCTGATCACCGCGTCTTCAAAGGGCTTCACCATCATGCCTTGACTGAACCAGCCAAGGTCGCCGCCGCCTGCCGCCGACCCGTCGGTGGAGTTCGCCTTGGCAAGCCCGGCAAAATCGGCACCGCCATCGAGCTGCGCCTTCAGATCCTTTGCCTGCTCTTCGGTTTCAACCAGAATATGCGAGGCGCGATATTCGGTCATCGGGGCGGCACCCTTGTATTTGGCATCATAGGCGGCCTGGATCGTGGCATCGGTGACAGCCGTGGCGACGACCGCCTGCAGGGCTGCGCCGGAAACATAGGTCCGGCGCTGATTGGCGATCATCACTTCATCGCGGGCTGTCAGCTTGTCTTCCTGCGACTGGGCAAGAGCGGTCTGCTGAATCAGCTGCTCCACAATGCCCTTGAACAGCACATCGTCGGCAAGGGCCTGATACTCCTTTGGCAGTGTCTCGCGCAGGGCAACGACCTGGCCCAGGGTGATGTCCGCCCCGTTCACGGTGGCCACCACAGTCTGTGCGGTTTCGCCTTCGGCATGGCCGGGCATGGCCATGGCCGCTGACAGCGCAAGGCCCAAGGCCAGGACCGGCAGGAACCCCGTCGAATTCACCATCTCACACTCTCCTGATCGTGCCGCAATCTCTTGCGGCGTTGACAGTCTGGCCCCGCCCCCTTACATCGCACGGGTCGCGTGAGACGGGGCGCCTTGGGCTTTCTTGGCCCTTCTATGGAAGGCGGTGGAGGCGGGCAAGGCCCGGGCCTCACACGATCTTGTCAGGAACGGCCAGGCGGAGAAAACATGCTGGGTCTCGGAACGCTCGCGCGGAAGGTCTTCGGCACCCCGAATGACCGCAAGGTCAAGTCGGTTCGCCCGCTTGTGGCGCGGATCAACGCGCTGGAGCCGCAGTTCGCCGCGCTGAGCGATGAAGAGATCATCGCAAAGACCGCAGAATTCCGGGAACGGGTGGCCAGGGGCGAAAGCCTGGATGCCTTGCTGCCGGAAGCCTTCGCCAATTGCCGCGAGGCCGCGCGCCGCGCGCTGGGTCTGCGGGCCTTTGATGTGCAGCTCAAGGGCGGCATCTTCCTGCATCAGGGCAATATCGCCGAGATGAAAACGGGCGAGGGCAAGACCCTTGTCGCCACCTTTCCAGCCTATCTGAATGCACTGACCGGCAAGGGCGTGCATGTGGTTACGGTGAACGACTATCTGGCAAAGCGCGACGCCGAGTGGATGAGCAAGGTCTACGGCGCACTCGGGATGACGACGGGTATCGTCTATCCCTATCAGCCGGATGCGGAAAAGCGCGAGGCCTACCGGGCCGACATCACCTATGCCACCAACAACGAGCTGGGCTTTGATTACCTGCGCGACAACATGAAGGGTTCCATCGAAGAGATGGCGCAGCGCGGGCATTACTTTGCCATCGTCGACGAGGTGGACAGCATCCTGGTGGACGAGGCGCGCACGCCGCTGATCATTTCCGGCCCGTCGCAGGACAGGTCGGATCTGTACATCGCGGTGGACAAGCTGATTCCAAACCTGTCGCCCGAGCATTACAAGGTTGATGAGAAGACCCGCAACGTGACCTACACGGATGAGGGCAACGAGGTGATCGAGCAGCTTTTGCGCGACGCCGGGCTGCTTTCGGGCGATGCCTCGCTTTACGATCCGGAAAGCACGACGCTGGTCCACCATGTGACGCAGGCGCTGCGGGCGCATAAGCTGTTCAACCGCGACCAGCAGTATATCGTGCGCGACGGCGAAGTGATGCTGATCGACGAATTCACGGGGCGCATGATGAAGGGCCGCCGCCTGTCGGACGGGCTGCATCAGGCGATCGAGGCGAAGGAAGGCGTGAAGATCCAGCCAGAGAATACCACGCTGGCCAGTGTGACCTTCCAGAACTATTTCCGGCTTTATGAAAAGCTTGCGGGAATGACCGGCACGGCATCGACCGAGGCCGAGGAATTCATGGAAATCTACAAGCTGGGTGTGGTGGAAGTGCCCACCAACCGGCCCATCGCCCGTGTGGACGAACACGATCAGGTCTACCGCACCGCCCGGGAGAAATACGAAGGTGTGATCAATGCGATCCGCGAGGCCAATGTCAGGGGCCAGCCCATTCTTGTGGGTACGACCAGCATCGAGAAGTCCGAAGCGCTGTCGGCCCTGCTGAGGGAACAGGGCATTCCCCACAACGTGCTGAACGCCCGCCAGCACGAGCAGGAAGCGCAGATTGTCGCGGATGCCGGCAAGTTCGGCGCGGTCACCATCGCCACCAACATGGCCGGTCGCGGTACCGACATCCAGCTGGGCGGCAATGTCGAGATGAAGGTGCTCGAGGCGCTGGCCGCCGATCCGCACCTGCACCCCGACGAGGTGCGCGCGCGCATTGAAGCCGAACATGCCGACGAGAAGAAGCGTGTGATCGAGGCGGGCGGCCTGTTTGTTCTGGCGACGGAACGCCACGAAAGCCGCCGGATCGACAACCAGCTGCGCGGCCGGTCGGGTCGGCAGGGCGACCCGGGCCGGTCCACCTTCTTTCTGTCACTGGAAGACGATCTGATGCGGATTTTCGGCAGCGAACGTCTGGACAAGGTTCTGTCGACACTGGGAATGAAGGAAGGCGAGGCCATCGTTCACCCTTGGGTCAACAAATCGCTGGAAAAGGCGCAGGCCAAGGTCGAAGGCCGCAACTTCGACATCCGCAAGCAGTTGCTGAAGTTCGACGACGTGATGAACGATCAGCGCAAGGCTATCTTCGGCCAGCGGCTGGAGATCATGCAGGCCGGGGACCTTTCGGAAATCGTGCGGGACATGCGCCATCAGGTCATCGATGATCTGGTCGATCAGAACCTGCCGCCCAAGGCCTATGTCGATCAGTGGGACATCGGGGGGCTGACCGCAGGCTGCCGCGAATCGATGGGCATTGATCTGCCGATTGCAGCCTGGGCAGCCGAAGAGGGCGTGGATCAGGACATCATACGCGACCGGATTGCCGAGGCATCTGACAGGATGATGGACGAAAAGCTTGCCGCCTTTGGCGCCGAGACGATGAAGACCATCGAAAAGCAGCTTTTGCTGCAGACCATCGACGCGAAATGGCGCGAGCACCTGCTGCGGCTTGAACACCTGCGGTCTGTCGTGGGCTTTCGCGGCTATGCTCAGCGCGACCCGCTGAACGAATACAAGTCCGAAGCCTTTCAGCTGTTCGAGACGATGCTGAATTCGCTGCGCATGGACGTGACGCAGAAACTGTCGCAGGTCCGGCCCATCAGCAAGCAAGAGCAAGAGCAGCTTGTGGCACAGTTCATGGCGCAACAGCAGGCGGCTGCTGCGGCGGCAGCCCCGCGCGCAGCGGTGGCGCGGGCGGCTGCGCCTGCCCTTGCGCCGGCCGTCGCCGGTGCCGGCACGGGGGATGTTGTTCCGGTTTCTGTTGCGGACCGCGTGCCGCTGATCGCCGGTTTCGACGGGGCGGATCCCGCGACCTGGGGTTCACCGGCCCGCAACGCGCCATGCCCCTGCGGGTCGGGCGAAAAGTTCAAATTCTGCCACGGTCGCATGGTCTGACGTCACCTGCCAACGTCGGGCCGGTCCCGCCGCCCGGCTTGCCTTGTCGGATACCTGCGGTCCTGGCCAAGGGGCCGTTGCGTCGGAATGCCCGGCTGTGGGGCGAAAGCCGGCCTTTTTGCGTTCAGGAAATCCTGTGCCGGATGACCGATGACGCCGCTCTTGGGCAGCGTCAGCGCGCGGTCAGGGCCAGTGCCCGGCGTTTGCGAAGTGGGCCCGATCAAGCGGCAGCGGAACCAAAGGTAAAAGGGCCGCCTGCGCCCGCCCGGCAGGTTGCTGAAAAAGAAATCCTGCCCCCTGCCTGCCGGGACACTCTTTCCGGTCCCGGGAAAGGGATTGACCTTTCGGGCGGGAACAGGAAACGCAGCGCGTTTCCCCCGCCCGCGCGGGACTGTCCCCTGTAGACCGGCAGGTCCGGGAGAAGCAGAGGCCAGCGCCCGCCGGGGGCGGGGCGGGCGCTGGCCGGGGGCTTTGGGTCCCCGGCCGGTCCTG
>JADCDI010000010.1 GCA_020251025.1 Rhodobacter sp.
AAGAACTTCAGGGGCCGTCCCCTGGCATCGGTCACGGCATGCAGCTTCGTGTTCAGCCCGCCCTTTGTGCGCCCGATCAGACGCCCGCGTTGATCGTCGGGCCCCCCTTTTTCGCCCGCAGGCTTGAGGCCGTGCGGTGCGCCTTCAGGTAGGTCGCGTCGATCATGACGACCTTCTCCTCGCAGCCTTCGGAGGCCAGTCCCTCCATCATTCGGGCGAAGACCCCCATATCGCCCCATCGCTTCCAGCGGTTGTAGAGGGTCTTCGGCGGTCCATACTCCCTGGGCGCGTCGCACCATCTTGACCCGTTGCGGTTGATGAAGATTATGCCACTCAGCACGCGCCGGTCATCGACCCGCGGCTTGCCATGGCTCTTTGGAAAGAACGGCTTCAACCGCTCCATCTGCGCGTCGGTCAGCCAGAAAAGGTTGCTCATGATCACCCCCGTCAGTTCGGGAGATTGAATCACGCAAGCCGAGCGGCCTCAAGAAGATCAATGGGTCCTAAGCCTACCGCGCGGCGATGTTACGAATTTCGGCGCGGAGGCTGTCATAAAATGCTTCATCCGCCACATGCACCCGCCCAGCCGCGACATCGGCCTCGGCCTCCTCCAGCCTCCGGTTCAGCGTAACCTGCCGCAGCAAGGCCTCGCCGTACGAAACCTCGCCCAGCCGCACCGATTCCAGGAGGGGTGGCCAAAGATACGCCGCCCCCATCTTTTCCAGGTCGGCCTTCGAAAACATTGCTCCCACCTCGCGCCCGTTTTTCGTCACCGTCACCGGCGCGCGCTGTGCGGCATCAAGGAACTGGCCAAAGGCATTCTTGGCTTCCAAAGCGGTCATTGTGGTCATCATCTTACCCTCCATTCCCGGTCAAAATAGCTGTTCCGCCTGTAATGTCCACCCGCCGGTCACGGGGTACCGAGGTTAAGGTCGCAAGTGCCACTGCGCCCGGCCCGCGCCATAGTGCCCGGCTGCCGGAAAAGCAGGAGAAACTGAAAGCAAACCACGCGGCCAAGCAGAAGCCGTTGCTGCCAGACCAGTATCGGCAGACTTGTCACGCCTTCCGCGCGGCAGAATGCGTCTTCGCCGCTTCGTGACCGGCGGGGGGGTGCCGGATGAGCGGAATGGGTCTATAATCATGTCATGGAACCGCTTCGCTTGCTTCTTGCCCCGCTTGCCCTGCTTGCGCTGTCTTTGCCCGCAGCCGCGGAAAAACTGCCGCTGGCGGAACTGTCGCGCTATCTGAACAGCCTGACCACGGTGCAGGCCGCCTTTACGCAGACCAATGCCGACGGATCGCAGGCCAGGGGCATGCTTTACATCAAACGGCCGGGACGGGCGCGGTTTGAATACGCCCCGCCGGACCGCAGCCTTGTCATGGCAGGGGGCGGGCAGGTGGCGATTTTCGATCCGAAGTCGAACCAGCCGCCCGAGCAATATCCGCTGCGCCGCACGCCGCTGAACCTGATCCTTGCCCCGCAGGTGGATCTTTCACAGGCCGAGATGGTCGTGGGTCACGAAGAAGTGGGCGACACCACACGGGTCATGGCGCAGGATCCCAAGAACCCCGAATACGGCATGATCGAACTGGTCTTCACGGCAAATCCGACGGCCCTGCGCCAGTGGATCATCACGGATGACCTTGGCAGCCAGACCCGCATCGACCTTGCAGACCTGCAAACAGGCGTGGACCTGTCCGGCTTTCTGTTCGATATCTCTGCCGAGCGGGCCCGGCAGAACCGCTGAATGCCGGGACGGATGCAGGCAACCCTGCCTGCGCAGGCAACAGGTTGCATCACCCGGCCCGTCTTGCCGGGAACATCTGCCGTGACAGCGTCTCGGTGCGCAGGTGTTGCACGGATTGGCGCGAAATGGGCGCGGCGGGCAACCGCAGCGGTTTTCGGGCCGATCCACAAAGCGGCCTGAACCGATGGCATAGATGCCGTTCCGCGCGGCAGGCCGGTGTCGCGCCGGTGCCGTATCGTTTGCCGCCCCGATGGCTGTCCAGCGGGCCTGTGGGCTTGGGGTGCCCAGCCCCGTGATCGCGATCCGATTGCAGCCAGAAACATTAACCGCAAGTCACCGCTTCAATCATCGATTGTAGCGAATGAAAGCTGTCTGCTTGCCGATGCGGTCGTAAAGGCGGCGGCCGACTTTGTTGAAGTCCTGCGTCAGCCAGTAGACCGCAGGTGTTCCATTGGCGTCGGCTGCGGCATAGACCGCCTCGATCAGCTTGCGCCCAAGGCCGGTGCTTCGCGCTTCGGGCGCGACGTAAAGGTCCTGCAGGTAACAGACATTCTCGGTCTTCCAGCAATGGCGGTGGAACAGAAAGTGGGTCAGGCCCATGGGCCTGCCATCGACCAAAGCGATCAAGCCGTTGAAATCCTGCGGATCATCGCCCAGAAGCCGGGCGAAGGTGCTGGCATGGACCGCCTCGGGCACCGAGGTTTCATAATAGTCCAGATAGCCGGTCCAAAGACGGCGCCAGTCGGCTTCGTCATGGGCGGCAAGGGGGCGGATGGAAACTTCGGGCATGGATTTTCCTCTTGGCGAAGCCGGCCCCGCATGCGCGGGGCTGGCCGTGCCGGGGAAGGCCTACTTCATCAGTTCGGCCACGGGAAGGCTCTGATGCAAAATCGGGTGATGGTCGGGCGTCCCCTTTCCCCGGGGCAAAGTTATCCCGCGACCTCTGTGAGGGGCGTGCCGGGGGCGGTGAACCCGCTGATGACGGCGACCCTGACCTGGAACCCTGCAACCTGACGGTCGAAGTCCCGCGCAGACAGGCGCTGCCCGGGGCGCCTGACGCAGGGCATCCCGGCTTCGGCGCGGCTTCGGCGGCGGTAACCGCACCATCGTCGCCAGATGGTCCCGCCCACACGCTTCGATGTCCGCAGGATTTCGTTGCGCGCGACATCCCCGCGAAGCTCGGTCTCAGACCGTCACCGCCTGCAGCCGGGCAGAGAGCGACTCTCTGGCCCAGGCCTTGCCATCCTCGCCCACGAAGTGGCGAAAGGGCGCATCCGGATTGCTCGCAGCATTGAGGATCGCATCGACAACCTTGTCCGGATTACCGGCCGCCATCGAACCCAACCCGGAAAGAACCTTGTCGCGCATTGCCTGGTAGGCCGGATTCGCCGTGGACATCGGCATGGACCCCGCAAAGCCGGTGGCGAAATAACCCGGGTTGATGACAGTCACCCTGATCCCAAAGGGGGCGACCTCGGCCTGCAAAGCCTCGCTCAGGGCCTCGATGGCGTGTTTCGTCGCGGCATAAGCGCCGCCGAAGGGCCATGAGGCGTGTCCCACGGCCGAACTGATGTTGATGATATGGCCCGACCCCTGCGCCCGCATCACCGGCAGGACCGCCCGGACGAGCCGCATCGCGCCGAAGACATTGGTCTCGAACACATTCTGCAGATCGGTTTCGCTGACCTCTTCGGACCCGCCGAACAGGCCGTGGCCCGCGTTGTTCAAGAGGATGTCGATCCGCCCGAAGCGCTCGATGGCCTTTGCGACCGCCGCATCCACATCCGCCGAAATCCGCACATCCGACCTCAGGACCAGAAGCTGGCCGACGTAACGCCCGGCAAGGGCGTCAAGCGACCCCGTCGTGCGCGCCACCGCGACAGCGCGGTCGCCCCCGGCCAGAATGCGCTCCAGCACGCCACGGCCAAAGCCGCTTGATGCCCCGGTGATGAACCAGAACTTGCTTTCCATTTTCGATCTTTCCGCAAAAGGTTGTGGGTCAGGTCCGGCCCCGCGCCGGGGGCCGGACTGTCAGGGATGGGTCGGATTACCAGACCCAGGGGGCCGGCACCCATTCATAGGCGCTGTCCTTTCGGGCCACATGGCCCAGCCCCGGGAAGGGGAAGTGATAGGCCATGGTCAGCGTGCGGTCGGTCGCCAACTGGTCCAGAAGCTTTGCGCGCGTCGCGGCGGCCTGCCCCGGATCCTGATCGACGATCGGCGTCCATTCCGGATGCGCCAGTCCGGTCACATAGTTGTGGACGACATCGACGATGTTGATCAGATCGGCATCACCCGACGAAACCCGGAAGGCAACATGCCCCGGCGTATGCCCGTGCGTGGCGATGGTCGAAACGCCCGGGACCACATCCGCCCCGGCCTTGACCAGGGTAATCCTGTCCTTGATCGCTGCAAGGTTGGCTCTTGCCGCCGGAAGCAGCGCCGACCGCAACCCGTCGGGTACACCCGCCGCGACCAGCTTGGCCTCGACGTCGTCGGCCGTCCAGAACGCCCATTCGTCTTCGGCCATGACAAAGGTGGCATTGGGGTAGTTCAGCTTTCCTTCTGCCGAAAGGATGCCCCCGATGTGGTCGAAGTGGCCGTGGCTCAGAACAACCGTGTCGATGGTCGACGGATCAAGCCCCGCCGCAGCCAGGCGTGACGGCAAAAGCCCGCCAAGCGGCCCCATCAGGCCCGCGGCTCCGGTGTCGAACAGGACGCGGTTCGTGCCGGTATCGACCAGCAGGTTGTTGATGTCACCCCGCGCCAGGTCGCGCGGCAGGAAGTGGCTTTCCAGCAGGGCTTCGACCTCTTCCTTCGGTGCATCCATACCGGTGAAAGCCGGATAGACCGGGAAGTTCGGTGCCGGCCCGCCGCCATCCGAAATCGAGTAGGCCTGAAACTCACCGACCTTGAACGGGTATACCCCGACCGTCGGAGCGGCCGGCGAGGCTTCGGCGGCGGCCTTGCCTGCCACGCCCGGCAGGATGTTCGACACGGTTGCGGCACCGGCCGCCAGCGCAAGGGCCCCGCCGGTCTGCAACAGATTGCGGCGGCTGAGCACGGGTGAAGAGGGATGCATGAGCGTAACCTTTCTTGTATTCCGGGACGGAAACTGTATGCTTCCACAAATCCAAAGTGACCGGTCACTTTGATTCTGTCAAGAGCTGTTTCGGAGCAAGCGATGCCACGGGTTTCCATGCGGGATGCACTGATCGAGGCCGGCCAGAAGGTGCTGCACGAACGCGGTTATGCGGCGACTGCGGTGCAGGACATCGCGGCGGTCGCAGGCGTGCCGAAAGGTTCGTTCTTCAATCATTTCGGAACGAAAGAGGCCTTTGCTGCCCTCGCGATCGAACGCTATGTCAGCTTGGGTGAGACCGGGATTGCCGATCTGATGGACAATGACAGCCTGCCGGTCCTGCAGCGGATCATCATGCTTATCGATGCGGTGAACGACCGGGTAAAGGCGCTGGGCGGACGTGAAGGCTGCATGCTTGGGAACCTCAGCATCGAGGTGGCGGGGGCAAGCGAACCCCTGCGCGTGCAACTGTCTGACGCCTTCGGGCGTTGGTGCGCGCCCCTGGCCGGCGCGTTGGAGCGGGCCGAGGCGCGCGGCGAAATCGCCTTGACGGTTGACCCTGCCACGATGGCCAACTTCATCGTGAACGGGCTGCAAGGCGCAATTCTGCGTGCCAAAGTCGACCTGACATCGACCTCGGTCGAACAGTTCAAGGTGATCCTTCTGGACCTGCTGCGCCAGGGGGAGGCCGAAGCAAGAAAGACCAGCCCGAAAAAACCGTGAATCGCCCTTGTGGCTGTTCTGATCGGCACAAGCATTTGAGCCGGACGACGGGGTCTGGACCTGCACCGGTTTCGTTCCGGTCAGGTGTTCGTGTTATGCGGCCCTTTGTTCGAAGGCCACGGGGGATTCCCAGCCGAGGGCTGAGTGTTTGCGGCGCGGGTTGCAGAAGCCGTTGATGTATCCGAAGACGGCGACTTCGGCGTCCCGGCGGGTTTGCCAGTTGCGGCGCCAGACCAATTCGGCCTTCAGCGACTTGAAGAAGCTCTCTACGGCGGAAGTGTCGCAGCAATTGCCCTTGTGACCTGCCACCGGTCTTTCATCCAGCCGCGATCGGAGCCGGTTGTTGATTTACGCCCTCTGGCGTGGGTTGAGCAATCGCCCGGCGCGCGGAACCCT
>JADCDI010000100.1 GCA_020251025.1 Rhodobacter sp.
GCGGGTGCGAAGCGCCCGCCATGGGCGGGGCGGGCGCTGGCCGGGGGCTTTGGCCCCCGGCCGGTCCTGATCCCGGCGGGACGCTGTGGCAGGGGCAATGGCCCCTGCCAGAGAGGCGGTGAGCGTGCTGTCGCCCGTCCGGGCGGGAACAGGAAACGCATCGCGTTTCCCCGCCCGCGCGGGAAGGTCCCCTGTAGACCGGTGGGTCCGGGAGAAGCAGAGGCCAGCGCCCGACCCGGCGGGAGCAAATCGCCCGCCGGGGGCGGGGCGGGCGCTGGCCGGGGGCTATGACCCCCGGCCGGGCAAGGCAAAGCTTGGCGCTGTGGCAGAGGCGATGGCCACTGCGAGGATGCTCAGCGCGCGCGCGGGCGCGAGAGTTTCGCGCTTTCCGGTCAGGCAGCCCCTGCAACTGGCACCTTTTCAGCACCCGGTCAGAAGCCAGTTCAATCGACAGCGCGGTATCATATCCCCAAACGCGATTGCCCTGCGGGCAGTCCTGCGGGGTATCGGTGCGGCCCGGACCCGCGCTTGCGCCGGACGCGGGCAGGTTGTAGCCCCCTTGTGACAGTTTCATGACAACGGGCAGCCACGTGAGCATCGGTATCCTTCTGGCCGTTCTCGCCGCCGCTTTCCTGCACGCGCTGTGGAACGCCCTGATCAAGGTCGGCACCTCCAAGGTGGGCGGGATGGTGATCCTTTCGCTGGGAGAGGTGCCGATCGGGCTGGCCATTGCCGCCACGCGCCCGCTGCCGGACCCCGGGGTCTGGCCCTGGGTGCTGGCCGCCGGGTGCTGCCACTTCTGCTACAAGTTCTTTCTGACCTATGCCTATGACCGGGGCGATCTGAGCCGGGTCTACCCCATCGCGCGGGGGGCCGCCCCGATGATCGTGGCGCTGGTCGGGGCGGTGGTTCTGGCCGATCAGGTCACGGGCTGGGAATATGCGGGCATCCTGGTGCTGGGCGGCGGCATCGCCCTGATGGCGCGCGGCGTGTTTTCGGACGGCGAGGAACGCCGGATGCTGCCCTTCGCGCTTGGCTCGGCGGTGGCCACGGCCAGCTACACGATGATCGACGGTCTTGGCGCCCGCGTCTCGGGCGATGCCGTGGCCTATGTCGCCTGGGTCTTTGTGGCGGACGGGCTGTTCTTTTCCACCGGCATGATCGCGATGCGCGGCTGGGCCGTGGTGCCGCGCGGCGCGCGTGCCTGGCTGACCGGGCTTTTCGCCGCCGCCGCCTCTTACGGGGCCTATGCGATTTCGATCTGGGCCATGACCAGGGCACCCATCGCGCTGGTGGCGGCGCTGCGCGAAACCTCGATCCTGTTTGCCGTCCTGATCGGCTGGCTGGCCTTTGGCGAACGGATGACTGCCGGCAAGGCGCTGGCAGCGCTGACCATCGTGGCCGGGGTTATGCTGACGCGGCTTTGAAGCTGGGGCTCAGTCAACCCGATCCATCAAAGACGGCAGCGGGGCCAACATTAGCCCTGAAGCCGCCACATGCATCGCAAAATGCGCGCGGAAATATGGGTAGGTGGTGAATCGTGCCAGCTTCTTGAAGTAGAGTTCCACATAGTCCTCCGGCGCATCTTTCAGACCGCTGTAGGCCACCATATACTCGGTTGACAGCTTCATCGCCTTCGTTCGCCCGGCCCGAACCTCGGCAGTCCAAAGGTAGCTACCTACGGCGATGCCCCGCTCCGACATGAAAGAGTGCCCGGACGGAGTTCCAGCGTAGGACTGCTTCAACTCCGTCCCATGTCCGAGTTCCAAGGCCATGAAGCTCATGACCTTGGCGCTGTAAGCGCTGTTCACGAGGCGAACCTCGCGCAGGCTGGCGCTGCGGGCAACACTCTCATACGTTGCAGCGTCGAAGCCCTCGCTGGAGGGGTTGAAATCGCTGGTGCGTGCCGCAACGTCCTTCGTCATGCCGCAATCTTCTCCGGGAACTTGTTGATGTTGGCCGTCAAGTCCGTCCAAGGGCTCCTTTCGTTGTCATAGGCAACGTCAAGGTGCTGCAGGACTTTACGGTCCTTGCCCTTCGCTCTCGCCTTCAAATCACGCAGATCGTAAAGGGAGACAAACTCGAAGTCCTCACCCAGCGCATGGGCGATCCGACCAAGCACTTGCAGGGTCAGGTTCCGACCGTGCGCGGACAGATACTGCGAGACACGGGCAGGAGAAACGCCCATCCTCTCGGCGAGTTCCTTCTGCGTCACGCCACCCCGCACCATCGCCTTCTGCAAAGCGAGTTGAACCGACACGGCCAGACCACCAGCAACCAGGTCGATGCGCTCGGCTTCGTCCATCGGCCCCAGAAAGTCCCAGTCAGCGTTCATGATGTTCTCCCAAAATCTTGGCAACCCGTTTGAGTTGCGCTTGGTCTGCCTTGTTCTGTTTCTTCACTGCGCCCTCGGGACACAGAAAAACTGACTGGCCCTTGATCCGCACAATGCCACCGTAGATGCGGAGCTGGTTAGACTTCGCTGCGTACACAGCCATCTCCGCAATGCCCGGCCTTCCAGATGGAAACCGCCCCTCATAGACGAACAAGGTACTGTTGCTCAGGTCCCTAAAGCCGTTGCGGCCGAGGTTCCCAAGTGTCATCACCACCTTATCCACATGCTGTCTGTTTGCTCCACGTCGCTCTGCCTGCAGAAAGTCGACCACCGTTTGAGAAACCCACATGTGCAGTTCGTCCGTCTCATGGTGTTTCCCGAGTGGTGTGTAACCCTCAATCTGCATCAGCAGTTCCACACATGAGTTAAGATAAGCCTTAACTTTCCTGCCAAGTAAAGTGGCAATCTGTTGAGGAAAGGTCAAGGTGCCGCGCGGTGGCAGACCAACTGTCGTTTACGAACGCAACCAGCCCATCATGGCACCGCCAAACACTGACCGATGCGCCGGGTGCGGCAAAGTCATCAGCCAAAGCAGCCTCTACTCCCTAAAGAAAGCTTTGCGGATCGATGTCGATGGCCAGCCGCACATTGGCAGGCAGCCTCATCTGCGCCACCCAATCCGCGAGCGCCGCCTGCAGGGGCGCGGTCTTGTCGGCCTTGACCAGCAGGCGCACGCGGTGCCGCCCGCGCACCCGGGCGATGGGCGCCGGGGCGGGGCCGAACACCTGCGCCCCGATCCGGTGCAGCGGCCCGTCACGCCGCGCCAGCTCGTTGCCGATATCGAAGATACGGGTCACATCGGGCGACGACAGGATGATCCCGGCCATGCGCCCATAGGGTGGCACGCCCGCCGCCCGGCGTTCGTCGGCCTCGGCGCGCCAGAACGCCTCTTCATCGCCGCCCAGGATCGCCCGGATCACCGGATGCCCGGGCTGGAAGGTCTGCAGCAGCGCAACACCCTTGCGCCCGACCCGCCCGGCCCGGCCGGCCACCTGGTGCATCAACTGAAAGGTGCGTTCCGCCGCGCGCAGGTCGGACCCCTGCAGGCCAAGGTCGGCATCGATCACGCCCACCAGCGTCAGCAGCGGAAAATTATGCCCCTTGGCCACGATTTGCGTGCCGATGATGATGTCGGCCCCGCCCCCCGCGATCAGCGCGATCTGCTCTTTCAGCGCCCGCGCCGTTCCGAACAGGTCCGATGACAGAACCGCCACCCGTGCATCGGGAAATCGGGCCGCCACCTCCTCTGCCATGCGTTCCACGCCGGGGCCGAGCGGGGCCATGCGGCCTTCGGCCCTGCAAGCGGGACAGGCCAGCGGCACGGGTTTCGTGGCCCCGCACTGGTGGCAGACCAGCCGCCTGAGAAAGCGGTGTTCCACCATGCGCGCATCGCAGTCATCGCAGCCCACCTGATGCCCGCAGGCCCGGCACAGCGTAACCGGCGCATAGCCGCGCCGGTTGAGAAACAGCAGCGCCTGTTCCCCCCGCGCAAGGCAGGCCGTCACCGCCGCCGCCAGCGTGCCGGAAATCCAGCGGTCGGGGGGCAGCTTTTCGCTGCGCATGTCGATGGCCCGCATCTCGGGCAACTCTGCGGCCCCGAAGCGGGAGCCCAGATCAAGGCGCGCATATTTGCCCGCCTCGGCATTGGCCCAGCTTTCCAGGCTGGGCGTGGCCGAGGCCAGCACCACCGGTGCGCCGCAGATCGCCGCGCGCAGCACCGCCATGTCGCGGGCGTGATAAAGAACGCCCTCTTCCTGCTTGTAACTGGGATCATGTTCCTCATCGACCACGATCAGCCCCAAATCGCGGAAGGGAAGAAACAGCGCCGAGCGCGCCCCCACCACAAGCTGCGCCTGCCCTGCGGCCAGCATCCGCCAGACCCGGCGGCGTTCGGTGACGGTCACGCCGGAATGCCATTCGGCGGGCCGCGCGCCAAAGCGCGCCTCGACCCGCGTCAGGAAATCCGCCGTCAAGGCGATTTCCGGCAGCAGGACCAGTGCCTGCCGTCCCGCCCGCAGGCATTCGGCCACCGCCTCGAGGTAGACTTCGGTCTTGCCCGATCCGGTGACACCCTTCAGCAGCGTGGTGGAGTAACCGCCCAGCGCCACGGCGGCGATCAGGGCATCGGCCGCCGCCACCTGGTCCCCGGCCAGCGTCACGCCCGGCAGGTCGGGATGAAGCCGGGGATAGGGCAGGTCGCGCGGCGCGTCTTCCTCCAGCAGCGCCCCGGCCCTGACCAGCGCCTTGATCACCGATGCCGTCACCCCGGCCTGCGCGGCAAGCTCGCCCGGCGTCACCGCAGCCCCGCCGAACCCGCCCAGCGCGGCCATGACGCGGCCGCGCGCCTCTGTCATCCGCGCGGGCAGGTCAGGACCGGGGCGCAGCACGCGCCGCAGTGCGGGCGGCTCCCCCAGACCGGGCGCGCGTGTGGCCAGCCGCAGCATCGCAGGCAGCGGCGTCAGCGTGTAGTCAGAGGCACGGGTCAGGAACTGGCGCAGCTCATCGCGCATCGGGGCTGCATCCATCACCCGCAGGACCGAGCGCAGCTTCGCTGCGTCAACCCCGCCTGCGCCCGGCCCCCAGACCACGCCCGCCACGCGGCGCGGCCCCAGCGGCACCTCGACGAAATCGCCTGTGCCGCAGCCGCCCCCGGGTGCGCGGTAATCCAGAAGGCCCGCCATCCCGCCCAGCGGTTCGGTCGTCACCACGCCAACGCGCGCGCCTTCGCAAAAGACTTCATCCGCCACGGGACACGCCAACCTTTCGCCAGCCTTCGTCTTGCGCTAATACGGGGCCGCACCCCCCGCAACCCCGATCAGGATCAAGGACCAAAGCCCGATGAAATTCTTTGTCGATACCGCCGATGTTCAGGCCATTGCCGAACTGAACGACCTTGGCATGGTGGACGGTGTCACCACCAACCCGTCGCTGATCCTGAAATCGGGACGCAACATCGTGGAGGTTACCCGGGAAATCTGCGCCCTGGTCAGCGGCCCCGTCTCGGCAGAGGTTGTGGCGCTGAAATCCCCCGACATGATCGCCGAGGGCCGCAAGCTGGCAGACATCGCCCCGAACATCGTGGTCAAGGTGCCGCTGACCTGGGACGGGCTGAAGACCTGCAAGGTTCTGTCCAAGGACGGGATCAAGGTCAATGTCACGCTGTGCTTCTCGGCCAATCAGGCGCTGATCGCGGCCAAGGCCGGCGCCACCTTTATCAGCCCCTTCATCGGGCGGCTCGATGACATCAACATGGACGGGCTGGAACTGATCAGCGACATCCGCATCATCTACGACAACTACGAATACCCGACAGAAATCCTTGCGGCATCGGTCCGTTCGGCGAACCACGTCTCGCAATGTGCCCTGATCGGGGCCGATGTCGTCACCGCGCCGCCGGCCGTCATCAAGGCCCTGGCAAGCCACCCGCTGACCGACAGGGGGCTGGAACAGTTCATGGCGGACTGGGCAAAGACCGGGCAGAAGATTCTCTGACCGGCACCGGGGTGCAACCGCCGCTTTTTCGGTCTGAAAAGAACGGGATATGACATCATGTGTGCTGACGCCAGTCCGGACCCCGGGCCATCCGACACCCCTTTGGACCGCAGCACGATCACGCAGGATCTGCGCGATGTCATTCTTTCCTCGCCGGAGGCGGTCCTGCAGGATCACGCGGTGATGGCGGCCCTGGTTGCGGCAGGCGACCGGGCCCTGGGATCGAATGTTGTTGATCTGCGCGGCATGGCGATGGACCGGATGGAGGCCCGGCTGGGCCGGCTGGAGGATACGCACCGTTCGGTCATCGCGGCGGTCTATGATAACCTTGCCGGCACCAATCAAGTGCATCGCGCAACGCTGCAACTGCTGACCCCCGCAACTTTCGAGGGCTTCCTGCAGGTGCTGGGCAGCGACGTGGCGCAAACCCTGCGCGTGGACTGCGCGCGGCTGGTTCTGGAAAGCCGCCAGCCCCCGCAGGACCCGGCCCTTCAGCGCCTTGGGGCAACGCTCTGCGTGACCGACGCCGGCTTTGTCGACGCCTATCTCGGGACCGCACCCGGGGCACCGCCGCGACCGGTGACCCTGCGCCGGAGACCCGCCGGTTCCGACCGGCCTTATGGGGCGCAGGCCGATGCGATCCTGTCCGAGGCGCTGCTGCGGCTGGACTTCGGCGAGGGCCGCCTGCCCGGCCTTCTGGCCCTGGGCGCGGGCGACCCCAGCCGCTTCAGGGCGGCGCAGGGCACCGACCTGCTGGGCTTCTTCGGCGGCGTGGCAGAGCGGGTGATGCGCCGCTGGCTGCCGTGACCGCCGACGCAATGACAGCGGTCAGCCCCGGCCAGCGGGCGGCGCTGGCCCAGTGGCTGACGCATATCCGGGCGCTGGACGGGGCTGCGGCCCGCACCGTTGCCGCCTATGGTGCCGATGTGGCGCGCTATATGGATTTTCTGGCCCGACACCGGGGCGCCGCCGGGGGAACGGGGGCCTTGCTGACCGTGCCGCAGGCCGATCTGCGCGCCTGGATGGCCCATGAACGGGCGCGCGGCCTTGGGCCGCGGTCGCTGGCGCGGGCGCTGTCGGCTGTCAAGGGATTCACGGGCTGGCTGGCAGAGCGTGAGGGTATTGATGCCACCGCGGTCCTGTCGGCGCGCGGGCCGAAATACCGCCGGTCCCTGCCCCGCCCCCTGTCCGAGCAAGGCGCACGCGACATGATCGGGTGCGTGGAAACCCAGGCCCGGGAAGACTGGATCGCGGCCCGCGATGCCGCCGTCATCACGCTGCTTTATGGCTGTGGCCTGCGCATCTCCGAAGCCCTGGGGCTGACCGGTGCCGCAAGCCCGCTGCCCGGGGTGCTGCGCATCACCGGCAAGGGCGGCAAGACGCGGCTGGTCCCGGTCATACCGGTGGCCCGCGCTGCCGTCGCCCGCTATGCCGCGCTGGTTCCTTTCGATCTTGCCCCGGCCGCGCCCTTGTTTCGCGGTGCGCGCGGCGGGGCGCTGAACCCGCGCCTGATTGCCAGGGCGATGGAAACGGCCCGGCTGTCGCTGGGTCTTCCGGCCACAGCCACCCCCCATGCGATGCGCCATTCCTTTGCAACGCATCTTCTGTCGGCGGGCGGCGATCTGCGCACGATCCAGCAATTGCTTGGCCATGCCTCGCTGTCCACGACCCAGGCCTACACCGCCGTGGATGCGGCGCGGATCATGGATGTGTACGAAAAGGCCCATCCCCGCGCCTGACCCATTGCGACAGGGGCACAATTCTGTATGACGGTCACATGACACGCAGGCTTAACGCCCTTTCCGTCCACCTTCTGACCGCCACGGGGGCGGTGCTGTCGATGCTGGCGATGCTGGCGGCGGTCGATGGCAAGTGGAGCCTGATGTTCCTGTGGCTGGTCGTGGCGCTGGTGGTGGACGGCATCGACGGCCCCCTTGCCCGCCGCTATGACGTGAAATCCAACTGGCCGACCTATGACGGCGTGCTGATGGATCTGATCATCGACTATCTGACCTATGTGTTCATCCCGGCCTTCGCGCTGTTCAAATCGGGCCTGCTGACCGGCTGGACAGGCTGGCTGGCGATCATTGCGATTGTCTATGGCAGCGTGGTCTATTTCGCCGATACGCGGATGAAGACCAGGGATTACTCCTTTGCCGGCTTTCCGGCCTGCTGGAACATGGTCGTGCTGGTCCTGTTCGCGCTGAAACCCGGCGAATGGACGATCCTGCTGATCGTCATTGCGCTGAGCCTGGCGATGTTCACCAACCTCAAGTTCATCCACCCCGTCCGCACCGACCGCTGGCGCCTGCTGTCGCTGTCGATGGTTGTGGGCTGGACCTTTTTTGCGGCATGGGCCGCCTGGGTGGATTTCGATCCGCAAAGCTGGGCGCATTGGGGGCTGGTGATCACTTCGGTCTACCTGTGCACGGCGGGGATTGCCCAGCAGATCGTGCCGGCCCGGGCGCAGGGCGCAAAGCGCTTGCCCTGACCGGATGACAGGGTTTAGCTGCCGGTGCCCGCACGGCGGGCGAATCCTGGTGACCGGGCCCCTCTGGTGAAAGTATCGCGGCGCTTTCACGATGTCGGCACTGAACGAAACCTGCCGTCAGAGGCACAGCCCATGACCAGATCTGCCAGACCTGTCCCGACCAGGGGCCCATGCCGTTCCACATCCGCCGGGTGGCTGTCATGCAGGGCATAGCGGGCAGACCCACCCTTGGCTATTTCAGATGGGCCTTCATCGTGACGGGCCTTGGCCTTCTTCTTGGCCTTGTCCTTGGCTGGCAGACGACCGGAACCCTGTCGGGCACGGCAACGGTGTTCTTCATCGTGGCGGTTCTGGCGGTGCTGGAGATTTCGCTGTCTTTCGACAACGCCATTGTGAACGCGAACAAGCTGAAGGACATGACCCCGGAATGGCAGCACCGCTTTCTGACCTGGGGCATCCTCATTGCCGTCTTCGGGATGCGGATCGTCTTTCCGCTGCTGATCGTGGTGATTGCGGCCAAGATCGGCCCCATTGACGCCGTGATCCTGGCCGCAGCCCGGCCCGAAGACTATGCGGCGATCATGCATGACGCCCACCTGCCCATCGCGGCCTTTGGCGGCACCTTCCTGATGATGGTCGGGCTGAGCTACTTCTTCGATCAGGAAAAGGATGTGCATTGGGTCCGGTGGCTGGAAACCCGCATGGCGCGGTTTGCCACGATCCGGGGCATCGAAGTGGCTTTCGTGCTGGCGCTGATCCTGGGGTTTTCGCGCCTGCTGGACCCGGACAAGGCCGAGGTCTTCTTCCGCTCTGCCATCTACGGGCTGCTGACCTTTCTTCTGGTCGAGGTGCTGGGCGGACTGCTTGACGCCTCGCAGAAGGCGCTGGAAGCGGCGGCCAAGGGCGGTCTGGGGGCGTTCCTGTATCTGGAGGTGCTGGACGCCAGCTTCAGCTTCGACGGGGTGATCGGGGCCTTTGCCCTGTCGCAGAACCTGTTCATCATCGCCATCGGCCTTGGGATCGGGGCGATGTATGTGCGCTCGATGACGATCATGCTGGTCGAAAAAGGCACGCTGGCGCAGTACCGCTATCTGGAACACGGGGCGTTCTATGCGATCCTGATCCTGTCGGTCATCATGTATGCCCAGGCGATCATCCACATCCCCGAGGTGCTGACCGGGCTTGGCGGGGCCGCGCTGATCGGGGTTTCGCTGTGGTCGTCGGTCCGGTGGAACCGGGCCAACGGGTAAGGCCCCGGGGGCTTCCCGGGCGGTTCTTTCTGTGAATCCGCAGCCTTCCATCAAGGGGGGGCGATGTCGGGGATCGCGATCACGCGGCGGGATCTGACGGCGGGGGCGTTGCGCGGGGCGGCGGGGAAGCGCCGGGATGCCAGGGCGGCGCGGCGGATGCCGGCTTTGGCACCGGTGTTGGAGGGGGCAGATCGGACGCGGGCAGCCGGGACCTGCGGAAAGGACCTGCAGACCCTGCGCGACGGGATGCACCGCGATCTGCCGCACAGATCGGCTGACCGCCGCAGTGCCCCTGTGCCCGGACAGAGCGGTCCCGCGACCTTTGTGACGGGAATCCGCGTGCGGTATGGCCGTTCGCAACGACAGCACGGACGTGGAACGCAGCAACCCGGCGGCCGGGGTCCCGCGCCCTGAGACGCGGGCGAGGTGGTTTTGCGCAAGGCATCCCGGTTTCGGCGCGGCTCCGGCGGTGTCGGCCCCACCATCCTTGCCAGAGTGCGCGGCGGGGGGTATCTGGACGCCCGCATCGCGTCAGACGGCCTGTCTGCCGCGCTTGCCTGCCAACTTCGCCGCCCACGCCATGTCTGGATCGGACCAGACCGCCTGCGACCCCCGGAACTTGGGCACCTTGTTGCAGGATGGCCAGTTCAGGGTCTTGTCGGCCGGCCTGTCCGGTCTGCGCATGCCTTCCCGCCGTTACGCCGGAATCAACAGATGAACCCCTCAAAGCATCCGTGCAACAGGGCCATGGCAGCCCCCCCACACAAAGAACGCACCCTGGCACGGGCCGCACCGACGAAGATGACCCCCGCATTTTGTCCAATGCCCGCAGGGCTTGATTCGCTGACCGGGACAGGACACGGTCCTGTGAGGGCTGCGTGAGTCGCGCGCGGGTTGATCCGGGCGGGTGGATTTGGCGGAGGGGTGGGTGCAAAAGGTGGTACGGGTGCTGGCGTGCTGCGCGGTTCTGGCGGGATGCGCCGGGGCAGAGGCGGAGGTTGCAATGAAAGCGGTCGATTTCTCCAAACCGGTTCCGCCGCGCATCTTCTTTGTGGAATGCGGCCCGCTGGAGGGCATCACCATGTACCCCGTGCCGCTGCCGGGGAAATACACGGTCGAAGGCAAGTATCGCCTGTCGAGTTCGGTGAGTGATTTGTCTGTGGTGGATGATTCTGTGAAATATCCCGGATTTGATCGCGTTGTCATTGCCATCCCCGACGATCAGGAGAGCGGCGTGAACGCCAATTTCTTTGTACAGGGTCTGGCAAATGGCTGCATCGGAGTTTTTGCCGCCACAAGAGTGGACATCCTCCCGCCGGAGGAGATTCTGTCAGAACCTTCAGAGCATGGCATAACACATTCCTCGGTTGTTGATGACGTCTACCTCGCATTTGCAAAAGATCCCAAAACGAAAGATGCTCTTGATCGCAACGCATTGTTCATCAATGCATCCATGTATGTCGAACCGCGCTCGGATGGAGGGCTCGTAGCTTCAGTGACTTCCTTCCTGCTGTTTGAAGGGAATGCCTATGCAACGAGGGTTGCGCGATGATACGGCTTGAGTTCTGGCAAGTTCAAGAAGATAGACGCAGTGATCTGCAGATATCCGGCAAGAAAGAGTGACAGGAAATGATCAAGAGTGGTACGGTTTGGGTCAATAAATCCAGTCTCGGTGTGATGAATGGGATCGTAGAGAATCTTAATCAGGACATCATCGGATGGCAGACTACCTGTGGTTTTAGAAACGGCTACAGTGAAAGCGGATATAACGGCCGCGAGCTCGTTTATGTCGAGATTCATGATAAAGATTTGGACTTAGGGACAGATAATATTGCCTATAACAAGCCAAATGACGCGACGGAGAATGCTGACGGGACTCTCAACGATAACATCTATATCAACCAAGATAAATGGCAAACCAAAGCGCAGTGGATGGCAACGATACTGCACGAACTTCTGCATGGCTCAGGGCTCTGTTGCGCAAATCACCTGACGACCGAGGTACCCCTTTCCCCGGACAGACTTATCCCACGGCCTCTGTGACGGGGATGCCGAGCGCGGTGTAGCCGTTGAGGACGCCTATGCGGAC
>JADCDI010000101.1 GCA_020251025.1 Rhodobacter sp.
CGCCCCCGCCGGGTCGGGCGCTGGCCTCTGTGTCTCCCGGACCTGCCGGTCTACAGGGAACCGTCCCGCGCGGGCGGGGAAACGCGATGCGTTTCCTGTTCCCGCCCGATGAGGCGTTCCTGTGCATTACGCGATGCACGGTCTCTCTGGCAGGGGCCATCGCCCCTGCCACAGCGTCCCGCCGGGATCAGGACGGGCCGGGGGGCCCACAGCCCCCGGCCAGCGCCCGCCCCGCCCACGGCGGGCGCTTCTCGAACGCAAGTCGCGTTTCCCCCGCCCGGATGGGCAATCCCTTTGCCCGGATCGGGACGCGCGCCCCGACCCGCCCCCGCGGCAGGGGCGCTGTTTCAGCAGCCTTTTCGCCCCCGCCGCAGGTCATCCCCCTTTCGGGGCTTTGCCACCCGCGCCGGGCCGGAAACCATGGCCCCGCGCGGCACCTGCGGCCTGCAGGCAGACGGCCCGATCAGGCCAGATCGAACCGGTCAAGGTTCATCACCTTGGTCCAGGCCGCCACGAAGGCCTGCACGAAGGCACTCTCGGCCATCTTTGCCGCATAGACCTCGGACAAGGCGCGCAGTTGCGAGTTCGATCCGAACACCAGGTCCACCCGCGTTGCCGTCCACTTCAGCGCGCCCGTGGTCCGGTCGCGGCCTTCGAATTCTGCCGCTGCGGCAGAGGTGGGTGTCCAGACCGTGCCCATGTCCAGCAGGTTCACGAAGAAGTCGTTGGTCAGCGTTTCCGGCCGCTGTGTGAACACCCCGTGCCGGGACTGGCCGACATTGACGTTCAGCACGCGCAGGCCGCCCAGCAGCACCGTCATCTCCGGCGCGGTCAGGGTCAGCAGCTGGGCGCGGTCCACCAGAAGCTCTTCCGCCGAGACCGTGTATGTGGTCTTGAGATGATTGCGGAAGCCGTCTGCGACCGGCTCCAGCACGGCGAAAGACCCGACATCGGTCTGTTCCTGCGTCGCATCGGACCGGCCCGGGGTAAAGGGCACCTCCACCGCATGTCCTGCCGCCTTTGCCGCCAGTTCCACGCCGACAGAGCCGCCCAGAACGATCAGGTCGGCCAGCGACACGCGCCTGTTGCCGGTCTGCGCGGCATTGAACGCCGTCTGAATGCCTTCCAGAACCGACAGAACCCTGTCGAGGCGCGCCGGTTCGTTCACCGCCCAGCCCCTTTGCGGGGCAAGGCGGATGCGCGCGCCATTGGCACCGCCCCGCTTGTCCGACCCGCGGAAGGTCGAGGCCGAGGCCCAGGCCGTGGCGACAAGCTCTGACACCGTCAGGCCGGAGGCCGCGATCCGATCCTTCAGCGCGCGGATGTCGGCTGCATCGATCAGCTCATGCGTGACCTCGGGGACCGGATCCTGCCAGATCAGCACTTCGGCCGGAACCAGCGGCCCCAGGTAGCGCTGGCGCGGACCCATGTCGCGATGCGTCAGCTTGAACCAGGCACGCGCGAAGGCATCGGCGAACTGATCGGGGTTCTCGTGGAACCGTCTGGCGATGGGCGCATAGGCCGGGTCCATCTTCAGCGCAAGATCGGTGGTGAACATCACCGGCGCATGACGGCGCGAGGGATCATGCGCGTCGGGCACCAGCCCGGCCGCATCCGCCGTGTCGGGAACCCACTGCGTCGCCCCCGCCGGGCTTTTTGTCTGGACCCAGTTGAAACCGAAGAGGTTGTCGAAATAGTCGTTGTCCCACTTTACCGGGTTGGTCGTCCAGGCACCTTCAAGGCCGCTGGTGATCGTGCTGGCACCGTTGCCGGTGCCGAAGCTGTTCTTCCAGCCCAGACCCTGTTCCTCGATCGGTGCCCCTTCCGGCTCGGGGCCGACATAGACCGATGGATCGGCGGCACCATGCGCCTTGCCGAAGGTATGGCCCCCGGCGATCAGCGCCACGGTTTCCTCGTCATTCATCGCCATGCGGGCAAAGGTTTCGCGGATGTCGCGGGCTGCCGCCAGCGGGTCCGGATTGCCGTTCGGGCCTTCGGGGTTGACGTAGATCAGGCCCATCTGCACGGCGGCCAGCGGGTTTTCCAGCTGGCGGTCGCCGGCATAGCGCGCATCGCCCAGCCAGGTGTCTTCCATGCCCCAGTAGATGTCTTCTTCCGGTTCCCAGATGTCGGCGCGCCCGCCGCCGAAACCGAAAGTCCTGAAGCCCATCGACTCCAGCGCGCAGTTGCCGGCCAGCACCATCAGGTCGGCCCAGGAAATGCGGTTGCCGTATTTCTGCTTGACCGGCCACAGCAGGCGGCGCGCCTTGTCAAGGTTGCCGTTGTCGGGCCAGCTGTTGAGCGGGGCAAACCGCTGCGAGCCTGCGCCCGCACCGCCACGGCCATCGCCGGTGCGGTAAGTGCCGGCGGCATGCCAGGCCATGCGGATGAAGAACGGCCCGTAATGGCCGTAATCGGCCGGCCACCATGCCTGCGAGGTTGTCATCAGGGCGTGGATGTCCTGCATCAGCGCATCAAGGTCCAGTTTCCTGAACTCTTCGGCATAGCTGAAAGAGGCACCCAGGGGGTTCGACAGGGCCGAATGCTGATGCAGCATCTTCAGGTTCAGCTGGTTCGGCCACCAGTCGCGGTTCGATCTGATCGCGGCCGAGGTCAGGGTTCTGGGCCCGTGAACAACCGGGCATTTGCCTGCGGTCGCGCTGTCATTTCCATCCATATCTGTTCTCCGGTTCTGGCAACTGATCTTCGGTCTGCGTGTCGCGGGGCAAGGCCGCCGCCGTGCGGGCGCAACACCCAAGCGCGCAGGCCCGCCGGACCTGCACATCGATGCGCCCCTTTAGCAAAGTGCGGCGATCAGTTTAAGGTGAATCTCCTGACTGCGACGATAAGGCGAAGCTATCATGCACCTGACCGTGAAGCCGTTGCGCTGTGTCGATGCCCCGGCGGGCGGGCGACTGGGCAAAGGGCCGCTTCCGCCCGCCGCCGGGGGATGATGCTGCATTCACGCCGGCCCCGGAGGGCTGACCGGACGCTGCGCCGGGAGAGCCGCCTGAAGGCCAGGGGATGGTCTTGCCGGGGAGCGGTCCGGGGCAGCCGCCGTTCAGGGGTGCCGACTGTGGGACATGATCTGGGGCGTTTGGAATCAAGGGGTTGGCGGCGCGGATTTATTTTTTTCAACGTTTCCCGACCGGGCGTCGCGCAGAATCATTTCGGCGCGGACCAGAATGTATTCCAGCCAGGCATAGCCGGTCTGGCCCCAGGCCGGGGCGGTGGCCATGATCGCATCGCGGTGCAGCACCAGGAACTGCGCGGCGGCAAGAACGATTTCGCCAAAGACTTGCCCCGTTACCGCATCGCCCAGGCCGACCGCAACGAAGCCGAGTGCGCGAATGACATTGCGGCTGAGACTGCGACGATACCCCGCCACGCGGCCTTCGTCCCCGGCCCTTGCCGCCTGCCCGGCCGCCTCGCGCAGCCGGGGGGTGGCAAGGTCGGCGCGGTCGGCCAGCGCGCCGGTGAACCGGCGTTCGCCTTCGGCCACGGTTGCGGGCTGGCGCGTGCGGGCAAAGGCGGCAAGGCGGTCTTCCAGCACATCCACATCCGGGTGGCCCAGGGTGACGCCCGGCCCGATGCGCAGCACCGCGTCCAGCGCAAGGCGGCAATCGGTATCAAGCTGTTCAGGCTTCGGGCGACCGGGATCGGCGGCGCGAAGATCGGTCAGGGCGGCGAGTTGCAGGTGAATGTCGAGAAGGTCGGCGTCGGCGAAGGGCATCGCCGTCAGATCGGCCAGCGCCTTGGCCGGGCCTGCCACCTCGGGATAGCGGTTGCCGTAGCGCAAGAGCGTGGCCACCGCGTCCGGCAGGCGGGCATAGAGCCGCGCCTTGATCGGGTCGGCAAGATCGGCGGCGTCGATTGGACTGGCGGCAAGGTCCAGCCCCTGCGCGCCGACATCGATTCGAGGAACCGGGTCTGGTGCAGGGGGTGAAGGGGCAATGTCCGGCAGCGTTTCCGGGGGAGCCCAGGGCAGCGGTTCCGGCCAGGGCGGCAGGGTGTTGAGGTAGGCAAGGGTTTCGCGGGCGCGGTCTTTGGTGTCTTCAATCCCGGCCAGCCGGGCGAGGGCGCCGTCGGCCCTGGTGGCGGGGGTGTCGTGGAAGCGCAGACCGGGTGGGAAGATGGTGCCGAGTTTGGCCAGACCCCGGATCGGGCGCAAGTCGGCCACCCGGCAGCCGTCCAGCACAAGGATCGTCAGGCCGGTCAGACCAGCAAGGGGGGCAAGGTCGTTGGCGGCGGTCTGGTTGAGCCAGAGCCACTTTAGCGCGGTGAGGGCGGCGAGGGGGGCAAGGTCGCTGACGGCGGTCTGGCTAAGGCCGAGCGTTTGCAGCGCGGTGAGGGCGGCGAGGGGGGCAAGATCGCTGACGGCGGTCTGGTTGAGTTCGAGCCTTTGCAGCGCGGTGAGGGCGGCGAGGGGGGCAAGGTCGCTGACGGCGGTCTGGTTGAGGCCGAGTCCTTCCAGCGCGGTGAGGGCGGCGAGGGGGGCAAGGTCGCTGACGGCGGTCTGGTCGAGGGTGAGCCTCTGCAGCGCGGTGAGGGCCGCGAG
>JADCDI010000102.1 GCA_020251025.1 Rhodobacter sp.
CAGGTCCGGGAGACACAGAGGCCAGCGCCCGACCCGGCGGGTGCAAAGCGCCCGCCGGGGGCGGGGCGGGCGCTGGCCGGGGGCTTTGGCCCCCGGCCGGTCCTGATCCCGGCGCAGCGCTGGGCCAAGGGCGATGGCCCCTGCCAAAGAAACCGGGTGTTTGGGAATCGACAGGACCGTCTCTCCGGCCGGAACCCGGGAGCGCGACCCGTGGTCCCCCCGCCCGCGTGGGACGGTTCCCCACAGGCCCGCAGGTCCGGGACGGACAAAGGCCAGCGCCTGCCGGGCCCGGCCAGGAATGTCCTGCGGAACGGGTGATTGCCGGGCTTGCGGTCAGGCAGCGGCCGGGCGGCAGGCCGGATCAGCCGCCGCGCAGGGCTGTGACGTTGCGTGCCTCAACCGCGATCCCGCCTGTGAAGACCAGGGTCGGCGTGGGTCCGCCGCGCGCCTCGATGACGCGCGCATAGGCTTCGGCCGGGGTGGTTGCGATTCGCGTCCCCTGGGCGAAGCTTTCAAGCGCGAAGGTGTAGCGGCCCGTGGGCATGGGGGCCCCCAGTGAATCAAGGCCGGTCCAGGTGACGGTGTCCGCGCCCGGCAGGACCGGCTGTCGTGCCACGACAAGGCCTGCCGCGTTTGTCACGACCAGTTCGGCGCTTTCCGCCTTGGGATCGGGTTTTGCCGCCAGGGTGACAGGTGTGCCGCTGTACCAGACCGGCATGTCCGCGCGCGCATCCTTGCCGACCCAGCCCGCATAGGTCGCAAGGCCCGAAACCCCAAGCTGCGCGCCAAGCGATTCCAGAAGCGCATTGGTCCTTACCTGCTGTTCGACGCCGGAAAAGGTGGCCAGTTGCACCGCGTATTCCGAATTGTCCATCGGATTGAGCGGATCCTGATTCTTCAGTTGCGTCGTCAGCATCCTGAGGAAGGTGTTGAAATCCGAACTGATGAGCCGGTCCGCCTTGGTGGCTGCGGGGGCTGCGGGCGCCTTGGCTGACCCCGGCACGGGGGAAACAGGGGAGATTTCGGTCATGGATACCCTTTCAAAGACGAAGATCAAGGCCGGAGGCAGACGAGGGGGGCACGGGCGGGGCAAAGACGGCGGGGTCTGACGGCAGGGCCACCGGGCCGCTGCCGGGGCCGTTCGGTGACCGGGGTTCGGGGCGGTCCCCGGCCCAGCCCGAGAAGCTGAACGTCGCCCCGGAAAAGCCCTGGGCGCGGATTTCCTGCAGCAGCAGATCAGAGTTCCGGCGCAGCAGATCAAGCGTATCGCCGCGCTCGACCTGAACCGTCACATGCAGCCCGTCCCCGTCCGGAGACAGGCTGAGCCTGACGCGGCCCAGCTCTTCGGGTGACAATGTCAGTTCCACCGGGCCATCGGTCCGGCGCAGAAGAAGGTCGGACAGGGTTGCGGCAAGAGGTGCCGGGACAAAGGATGCGCCAACCCCGTGAAGGGCGGGGGCCGATGCCGCCTGCGTCAGGGATGACGGCGCAGCAAACTGGATATCCCCATCGCCCTGAAGGACGGGCGGCGGCACAATCTCTGGCAGGTCGGCCAGCGACATGGTGCCTGCGGCCGGACCGGGTTCGGGAACGGCGGTGCCCGGCCCGGACGCTGACGGGGCCGGTGCGGCCCCGACAGGATCAGCGGCAGGCCCCTCATGCTCTGACGTTCCGGAAAGCTCCGTGCTGCGAAAGGCAAAGGCCGCCGGAACGGCACCTTCCTGCCTTGGCACAAGGGCTGGGGCAACTTCCGGATCAGTCAGGCTGATCCCGGCCGTCACGGGGGCCCCGGCCATGGGGCGCAGCGCCGGGCCGGTCTGCGCGGAAGGGGGCGGCATGTCCGGATCGCGCATCTCGCCAGCGGCCGGCAGGAAGCCCTGCGGCAGTGTCGGGGTGCGACCGGGCTCTGCCGCTTCGGGCGGGGAAAGCAGCGGGCCGGAAAGGCCCGTTGATTCGGGCCCGGCATCGACGACGGCATTGCCCGCAACAGGACCATCAGAGACCAGCCGTGTCATCGCGCCCTCTGCCGCCTGCGTGATCGCAAAGGACGCAGGCGGCAACCGCGCAGCGACGGCAGCCCCCGTAACCAGCAGCGCAAGAAGATCGGTCGCAAGGGGCGCATCTGTCTCGGGCTGCTCTGTCCCGTTCAGGGCATCGGAGCTTTGCGGATCAGGCGGCAGGTCCGGCGGCAGGTCCAACAACAGATCTGGCGGCAGGTCCGGCAACAGGTCTGGCGGCAGCGGGTTGACCTCTGCCTCGGCCGGGGCAGCAGCGGCATCCGGCCGGGCGGGGTCCGACGGCATTCCGTCCGGTGCGACGGGGTCGGGCGCCGGCCCTGCGGGCTGGTCCGAAAGCCCGCGCAGGACCTGCCCGAACCCGCCGCCGCCGTCGCGGCTGGCCGATTTCGGCTGCGGGTTTGTGGCGGCACCGCCGGGCGGCGTCGGGGAAGAGGGAAATGAGACCGCTTGCATGGCACCTGCGACTTTCTGCCGTTCCGCCCCAGCATGCCGCCAATTGCTTACAACTTGTTTACCGCGCGTCGCTGATAGTCGCCCCGGTGATTGCCACAGGAGGTTCCGATGACCGATATCATCCGCCTGCCCCCGCCGGTTCCGGTTGCGCTGCGCCCTGATGCCGATGCGCGCCTGCATGCCCTGTCGCGCCAGATCGAAGCGGGCTTTCTGGCCGAGATGCTGGGGCATGCCGGTTTCGGCGCGGCGCGGCAAAGCTTCGGCGGCGGGGCGGGGGAAGAACAGTTCGCATCCTTCCTGCGTCAGGAACAGGCAAATGCCATGGTCAGGGCCGGGGGCATCGGGCTGGCCGAAAGTGTTTTCCATGCAATGACAGGAGACCGCGATGCGCAACACGGCAAGTGACCGCCTGTCGGCAGAACTGGACAGGGTCTACCATGCCCTGCGCAGCGGCAGGCTGGAAGGATTGGCTGCTGCCAGCCAGGCGCTGGAGACGGAACTTGCCCGGCTGGACCCGGCGGATGGTGCGGGCCTTGAGGTGTTGCGTCACAAGGCGCAGCGCAACGCCGCCTGCCTTGAGGCTGCGGCGCGCGGGGTAAGGGCTGCCCGGCGCCGGCTGGCCGAAATCCGGATGATCGAAAGCGGGTCGGGCACCTATGATGACAAGGGCAGGCGCGACGAACTGCCGGGCCTGCCGATCCGGTTGACACAGCGCCTTTGATTCCGGCCGATTTGCCGGAAAGACGGTTCAAATTCTTGGAATTGATCTGCGCGCCTTAGTCTTGCCTTAAGAAACCGCAGTGCCTGATGCGAGGGCATCCCAAGTCCGGGGTGGCGCGGCCAGATACATCCGCACCGGCGAGAACGCCCTTCATGCCACAACGCGATGGCCCCTACCAGCCCGGGCACAAAGTGCCGGGCCCATGAAAGGTGACTAAAATGTCTTCGATTCTGACCAACACAAGCTCGATGGTTGCGCTGCAGACCCTCAGATCGATCAACGCCAACCTTGCCAAGACCCAGGACGAAATCTCGACCGGCAAGACCGTCAGCTCTTCCAAGGACAACGCCGCGGTCTGGGCGATTTCCAAGGTCATGGAAGCGGATGTCAAAGGCTTCAAGGGGATTTCGGACAGCCTCTCGCTTGGGTCGTCCACCGTGGCCGTGGCCCGTCAGGCCGCAGAAACCATCACCGACCTTCTGACCGATATCAAAGGCAAGATCGTCACGGCACAGCAGGAAAACGTCGACCGCGCCAAGATCCAGACCGATATCAGCGCGCTGCGCGACCAGATCACATCGGTGACCAATGCGGCCCAGTTCAATGGCCAGAACCTGATCAAGGGAACAGAGGCCATGAGCATCCTGTCGTCGCTGGACCGGCAGGCGGGCGGGACCGTCAACGCGTCGAACATCACTGTCGACCGCAAGGACCTGTCGATGGATGCGGGGACGCTGGGCACGGGCACCGACCTGTCGGCCAATGCCACACTGAGCGCCGCCACCGCGACCAACGCGGGCAATACGGCAACGCTGACCCTTGCAGCAGATACGGACGTCAGCGGGGATACCTTCTCGCTGACCGTGGGCGGCGCAACGCTGACCTTTGCGGCAGGCTCGATCACCGGTGACCAGGATGCGGCAGCCACGGCGATCGGTGCTGCGGTCAATGCCCTGGGTCTGGTGGGTGTCACGGCCAGCGTTGCAACCAACGTCGTCACCTTCACCTCGACCCGCGCATTCGAGAATGTGGCCCTGACCGCGCTGAAGAACGGCAGTGCGACCGGTGCCACGCTTTCGGCAACGAGCATCGCCGAACGCGCGGAAACGCTGACCTTCTCGGCCTCGGCTGCGGTGAACGAAGGCGACGGGTACCAGGTGACGGTGGGCAGCACCGCCTATACCTATGTTGCGGGCAAGGGCGAATCCTTTGAGGATGTGGCGCGCGGCCTGAAGGCCGCTGTCGATGGCGGCAACATCGCCGACGTGTCGACCAAAGTGGCGCAGAACGCTTCCGGGCAGTGGGTTCTGAAGATCGACAACAACAGTGCCTCCTCCGTGGCGCTGGCGCGGGCCGGGGCGGCGGGTGGCACGGCCTCGGGCGGGCTCTTTGGCCTGTCCGGCATTGACGTGAAGACGGCCGCCGGTGCCGAAGCGGCGCTGGGCAACATCGAAACGCTGATCCAGAACTCGATCGATGCCGCAGCAAGCTTCGGTTCGGCCGGTGGCCGGATTGAAACGCAAAAGAGCTTCATCGGCAAGCTGACCGATGCGCTGAAGACCGGTATCGGATCGATGGTGGATGCCGATATGGAAGAGGCGTCGGCGCGGCTGCAGGCGTTGCAGACCCAGCAGCAGCTGGGCATCCAGTCGCTGTCGATCGCAAATCAGGCGCCGCAAAGCATCCTGGCCCTGTTCCGGTAACATCAGACCGGTGGCAGAGGCGCCCTTCGGGGCGCCTCATTCCGGGCCGCCCCGGGCGGCTGCATGATCCGATTCAGGGAAGGATAGCCTGTGACTGCACTGAACATGGCCCGAACGGCCTACGCGACGCCGGGAACCCCGGCCAGAAGCCTGCGGGGGATCGAGTACGATCTTTTCGCACGTGTGACACACCGCCTGAAGGCGACGCTCGACCGGCGCAACCTTGCCGACCTGGCCGCAGCCCTGCACGACAATCACCAGCTGTGGACCGTGCTTGCCGCCGATGTGGCAGAACCCGGCAATGCCCTGCCGGCCCCCCTGCGCGCCAGGCTGTTCTACCTTTACGAATTCACCGACCAGCACAGCCGCAAGGTGCTTGCGGGGGATGCCACTGCCGAAGTTCTGATCGATATCAACACGGCCATCATGCGCGGGCTCAGGGGCGAGGGCACCAAGCCATGACGGGCCTTGTCCTCAAGCTGGCCCCGAAAGAGCGGGTGCTGATCAACGGGGCGGTCATCGAAAATGGCGACCGCAGGTCGCGGCTGGCCATCATGACGCCCAACGCCCATATCCTGCGTCTGCGCGATGCCATTCACCCCGAAGAGGTGAATACGCCGGTGCGCCGGGTGTGCTATGTGGTGCAGCTTGTCCTGTCGGGGGATGCGATTCCCTCCGAGGCGCGCACACAGCTTCTGCGCGGCATTGAACAGCTCAGCCAGGTGCTGACAGATGCCGACAGCCGGGCCCTGCTGGGCGCTGCAACCACCGCCGTGCTGGAGGATCAGCATTATCAGGCGCTGAAGGTGCTGCGCAGCCTCTTGCCGCGCGAGGAGCGGCTGTTCGCGGCGGCACGGGGATGAGCTTTTCCCCGGTGGTGCCATCCGGCGGATACGCGGGCTGGACCTTTCTCAAGCGCACCCAGGACCGCCAGCAGGCGGCCTTTCAGGCGGACCCGGTGTTCAGGCGCGACGAGGCATATTTCCGCGCCCGGATCGGGTCCGTCACGACCGCCGAGCAACTTGTGTCTGACCGGCGGCTTCTGAAGGTGGCGCTTGGGGCTTTCGGTCTGGATGCCGACATCGGCAATACATTCTTTCTGCGCAAGGTTCTGCAGGATGGCACCCTGTCCACCGATGCCTTGTCCAGCAAGCTGGCCGACAAGCGGTATCAGGAATTTTCCGCAGCCTTCGGCTTTGGCGATTTTTCCGTGCCCCGCACGAAGCTGAGCGACTTTGCCGACAAGATCCTGACGCGCTACAGCCAGCGCCAGTTCGAGATTGCCGTGGGCAGCCGCAGCGACTCGATGCGGCTGGCGCTGAACGCCGAACGCGAGATCGGTGCGCTGGCGGCCAGGAAAAGCGGGGAAGATACGAAATGGTTCACCGTCATGGGCAATGCCCCGCTGCGGACGGTGATCCAGACCGCCTTCAACCTGCCGAAAAGCTTTGCCTCGGTTGATATCGACCAGCAACTGGGTGTGTTCAAGGACAGGGCGCGGCAGTTCTTCGGTGACGATACGGTGACGCAGTTTTCCGATCCGGCAAAGCTGGATGCCCTGCTGCGCCGCTATCTGACGCTGGCCGACCAGGGCGGCACGCCGGTTTCGGGTGGAACGGCGGCCTTGCAGCTTTTGCAATCGGCGCGCGGCGCATCCGGCCTTTTGTCTCTTCTGCGCTGACCGGGTCCAGTAAAAGTGCAAAGCGCACGGACTGCGGGAACGGAAAGCGGGAACGTCTTCCGCGCACGCCGCTTGCGTTCCGGCCGGGGCCATCGCCCCTGCCACAGCGCCACGCCGTTATCAGGACCGGCCGGGGGCCCAAATCCCCCGGCCAGCGCCCGCCCCGCCACCGGCGGGCGCTTCTCGCCCGCCGGGTCGGGCGCTGGCCTCTGTGTCGCCCGGATCTGCCGGTCTACAGGGCACAGTCCCGCGCGGGCGGGGGAAACGTGGGTCGCGTCTCCTGTCCCCGCCCGGACGGGCAAAGGCACCCTC
>JADCDI010000103.1 GCA_020251025.1 Rhodobacter sp.
ATCCGGCCACGACACCGCGTCAGCGACGACGGGGCAATCGGCGGGCGATGCTGGAAAAAGGTCTCCCCCGTGAAGTGCCGGCAATACGGGTTCCCGACCCGGCGGGCGACCACCGCCTCGTCCGACAGCCGCCAGGCATGCTGCAGATACAGCACCCGCGACCAGACGCGGCTCCGTCGCGGGCCGCCCCTTGTGGGACGGAAAGAACCCCGCCCACTCCCGTTCGAACACCTCCCAGTCGATCAGGCCTGCCAGCTTCACCAGCTCGTGCCGCGGGTCGATCATATCAACCAGACGCGGACGCAGCAGATCATCCTGTTCCTCAGGGCGCGGACGGTGCTTCATGGCCAGAACCGGAACTGCAGGGTTTTTGCTGAAATCGTACGAAACCTTGCAGGCAGATGCGAGAAAGACCGTCCCGTTTCAACGTAAATTCAATGACATGGAAATTATTCAGGGTGAACTCATTTTCTGTTTGAAAATATCCTGGGGGTCCGGGGGCAAAGCCCCCGCCGCTCAGCCCGCGAACCACCCTGCGTAAGTCTGGCGCAGCACATTCTTCTGCACCTTGCCCATGGTATTGCGCGGCAATTCCGCCACCACGACCGCCGCCTTGGGCTGCTTGAACCGTGCCAGCCTTCCGCCGATCCCAGACAGGACCTGGGCGGCCTCCAGCCGGACACCGGCCTTCGGCACCACAACCGCAAAGACTGCCTCGCCGAAATCGGGATGGGGCAGGCCGACGACGGCGCTTTCCTGCACACCCGGCACCGCATCCAGCAGCATTTCCACCTCTTTGGGGTAAACGTTGAACCCGCCCGAGATGATCAGGTCTTTCATCCGGCCGACGATCCTCAGATAACCGTCAGCATCAAGCCGGCCCAGGTCCCCGGTCTGGAAGAAGCCGTCAGGGCGCAGTTCCTGGGCCGTCTTTTCCGGCATCTTCCAGTAACCCGCAAAGACATTCGGCCCGCGCACCTCGATCTGGCCGATGTCCCCGGTGGCAACCTCGGTGTCGCCTTGCGTCAGGCGCAACTCCACCCCCGGCAGGGGCAAGCCGACCGTGCCTGCCCGCCGCTCGCCGTCATAGGGGTTGGAGGTGTTCATGTTCGTCTCGGTCATCCCGTAGCGCTCCAGAATGCGCTGGCCGGTGCGGGCCTCAAAGGCCCGATGGGTTTCGGCCAGAAGCGGGGCAGAGCCGGACACAAACAGACGGACATGCGCCACAAGATCGCGGTCAAGCCGGGGGTCGGACAGAAGACGCGTGTAGAAGGTGGGCACGCCCATCATCGCCGTGGCCTGCGGCAGAAGCTGCAGCACGGTGTCCGCATCGAAACCGGGCAGAAAGATCATCGCGCCCCCCGTCAGCAGCGAGACATTCGAGGCGACAAACAGCCCATGGGTGTGAAAGACCGGCAGGGCATGCAGCAGCACGTCGTCCGCATCAAACCGCCACAGCCGCGCCAGCGCCTGCGCGTTGGACAAAAGGTTGCGCTGTGTCAGCATCGCCCCCTTCGACCGGCCCGTCGTGCCAGAGGTGTAAAGAAGGGCGGCAAGATCATCCGGCCCGCAGGGGGCCGGATCGAAACCATCAGGCTGCGCTGCGGCCGCATCCATCAGCGTGCCGCCGCCCTTTTCATCCAGCGTCAGCAGGGCGGCACCGTGCCGGGCGGCAATCGGGGCAAGCGATGCCTGCTGCGCGGGGTCGCACAGAAACACGCCTGGCGCTGCATCGCCAAGAAAACAGTCCACCTCCCCCGGGGTATAGGCAGGATTGAGCGGCAGAAAAACGGCACCCAGGGCAACGGCGGCCCCGTAAAGCGCCAGCGCCTCGGGGGACTTGGCGATCTGCGCGGCGATCCTGTCGCCCTTGCCCAGGCCCGCCCCGCGCAGGGCATGCGCCTGGCGCGCGATCAGCCGCAAAAAGGCGTCTGCTGACCGGGTGGTGCCGTCTTGCAGGATCAACAGCGGCCTGTGCCGACCGGACAGCGGGGCGAACAGCGCGTCATAAAGCGGGTTGGTCATGTCGTGGCCTGTACGAACGGCTGCGCCTGTCATGGCACGCGCCGCCGGGCGGCTCAACCCTCAGAAGTTGAGGGTGACATTCGGCAGGCGCAGTTCGTTGATCAGGTCGCGCACTTCCTGACGCGCCGCGATGTTCGAGATATTGAGCTGGTCCACCCCGGTATCCTTGAGGTCAAGCAGCGTCAGGCCGCGCGGGAAAAGCTCGCGGAAAATCACCCGTTCGGAAAAGCCGGGCGCCACGCGAAAGCCGATGCGCCGTGACAGGTCTTCCAGCGCCTGGCCGACCTTCTTCTTGTTGTGCATCTGCTGCGCACCCAGGCGGTTGCGCAGGACGACCCAGTCGATCGGCTTCAGCCCGGCCTGCGCCCGCAGCTGGCGGGCGTTCCAGACCATTTCGGAATAGATCGACGGACCCGTCACCTTGCCGGTTTCGGGATCCACCCGCGCCAGCAGGTCGAAATCCACGAAGCTGTCATTCAGCGGCGTGATCAGCGTATCGGCAAGGGAATGGGCGACTTGGCTGAGGCGGGTGTGCGAGCCGGGGCAATCGATGACGATGAACGCGCATTCGGCTTCCATCGCTGCAATCGCTGCGGACAGGCGCTGGTCAAAGGCGTTCTCGGTGGGGCCGAGCGCCTCCTTTTCCACCTCGGGCAGGTCGCGGAAATCAGGGGTGGGCAGGTCAAGTCCGCTGCGCTCCAGATGGGCGCGGCGGTTCTCGACATAACGGCCGAAGGTCTTCTGGCGCAGGTCAAGGTCAAGCGCGCCCACACGGTGCCCCATGCGGGCCAGCGCCGTTGCCACATGCATGCAGGTGGTCGATTTTCCCGAACCACCCTTCTCGTTCCCCACAACGATGATATGCGCCATGTCCCGGCCCCTGCTTGCGACGAAAAAGGCGCGCCGTTCCCTGGCGCGCCTTCTCTATATGTTGGGTGCAATCCGATGGAAAGCACCAGACGCTCAGAAGGCAAGACCTGCGTACTTGTTCTTGAACTTCGACACGCGGCCACCGGTATCAATCAGCTTGGCCGCGCCCCCGGTCCAGGCGGGGTGCGCCAGCGGATCGATGTCCAGCGCCATCTGGTCGCCCGGCTTGCCCCAGGTCGATTTGGTCCGGAACACGGTTCCATCGGTCATCTTGATGTCGATGACATGATAATCGGGGTGAATGCCCTGTTTCATGATCCGGGTCCTTATTCGTCTTTGGCTTTGTACGTGGTGTCTTCGGTGATCCGGGCGGATTTGCCGCGCCGGTCCCGCAGGTAGTACAGCTTGGCACGGCGCACGCGGCCACGGCGGACCACTTCGATGGACTCGATGTTGGTCGAATAAAGGGGAAACACGCGTTCCACGCCTTCGCCGAAAGAAATCTTGCGCACGGTGAAGGATGCGCTGATCGTCGCCCCGCCCTTGCGGCCGATCACGACACCTTCGTAAGCCTGCACGCGGCTGCGTGTGCCTTCGGTCACCTTGTAGCCGACGCGCACGGTGTCGCCGGCCTTGAAATCGGGGACAGTCTTGCCAAGGCTGGCAATCTGTTCCGCCTCGAGCTGCGCGATAAGGTTCATCGCAGGTCCTTTCCAGTTTTCGCGGTTCTGCCCGCGAAGTGATGCCGCCCTAGAGCTCTTGGTCTTCATCCGGGTCCCTACCATGCGATGCACAGTAAGCCCGCCAGAGGTCAGGCCTGCGTTCTTTCGTCAGCCTTTCGGCCATCCCCCTGCGCCAGTCGGTAATCTTCGCGTGGTGCCCCGACAGAAGAACCCCGGGTATCGCGCGACCTTCCCAGACAGGCGGTTTCGTGTATTGCGGAAACTCAAGAAGACCCTCCGAAAAACTTTCCTCTTCGGCAGAGTCCTGATTCCCAAGCACGCGCGGTATAAGTCGGACGGTCGCGTCAATCAAGGCCTGTGCGGCAATCTCGCCCCCGGTCAGGACAAAGTCGCCCAGACTGACCTCCTCCAGCCCGTGGTGATCGATGACGCGCTGATCGACGCCTTCGAACCGGCCACAAAGCAGGGTAATCCCCCGCCCGGCCGCCCAGCGCCGGGCCATGCCTTGGGTAAAGGGTGTGCCACGCGGTGACAGGCAGACAACCGGCCAATGCCGCCGGTCCGGTGGCGTGCCTTCGGCAGCCGCACGCAGGGCACGGTCCGCCACATCGGCGCGCAGCACCATTCCGGCACCGCCCCCGGCCGGGCTGTCATCGACATTGCGGTGCCGCCCCTCGCCAAAGCTGCGCAGATCGAACGTCTGGAGCGACCACAGGCCGAACTCCAGCGCCTTGCCCGTCAGACTCAGTCCAAGCGTGCCCGGGAAAGCATCGGGAAAAAGCGTGATCACACGGGCTTTCCAGGCCGAGGCAACCACGCGCGGCTCTTCCATCAGGTCACGCGGAACGGCCGAGGCTGAAATGTTCAGCCGCCCGTGTGATCTGGGCGTCCGGTTGGGGGGCAAGGCCATCACGCCAGCCCTTCGGGCAGATCGACGATCATCCGGCGCGCGGCCAGATCGACGGTCGGAACCACGGCCCGGGTAAAGGGCAGCAGCAGCGCCGTCTTCATGCCGGGGCCGGTGATTTCCAGCAGGTCGCCCGCACCATGATTGTAGACAGCATGAACCTTGCCAACCGGCGCGCCGCCGGTGTCATGAACATCAAGGCCAATCAGATCAGCGTGATAGAATTCATCGTCGCCAACGGCGGGAAGCTTTTCGCGCGCGACATACAGGCTTGTGCCCTTCAGCGCATCGGCCTGTTCTTTCGTCAGCACGCCCGACAGGCGCACGGCAAATCCATTTGCCACGGCGCGGGTCAGCGTCACGTCAAAGCTGCGGCTGCCGTCTTCGGTAAAGAGCGGGCCGTAGCGGGCAATGGCCTTGGGGTCGGTGCAGAAGCTTTTCAGACGCACCTCGCCCTTTACCCCGAAAGATCCGGCGATGGCACCGACGCAGACGCGATCCGGTTGGGTCATGCTGTCACTTTCCGGGGGATCGGGCGGCCCGGCCGGGGCCGCCCGCTGGGGGATCACTCGGCGGCGGCTTCGGCGCTGCGGGCGGCCTTTTTCCTGGCCAGTTCTGCCATGCGCTTGCCGGGGACGGCCGACTTGGGGTTGTTCCGCACGGTCTTTTCCCTCAGGCCGGCAGCTTCCAGCATGCGCGCGATCCGGTCGGTCGGCTGCGCGCCCTGGCCCAGCCAGTACTGGATGCGTTCGACATTCATCCTGATCCGGTCTTCGCTGTCCTTGGCCAGCAGCGGGTTATAGACGCCCAGCTTTTCCAGAAAGCGGCCATCGCGCGGCATGCGGCTGTCGGTGGCAACGATGGAATAGAACGGCCGCTTCTTGGAGCCGCCGCGGGCAAGACGGATCTTCATGGACATGAGGTGGTCTCCTTGGGTTTGGTTTGAACCGGGCAAGCCCCGGTCATTTCTGCAGGTTTTCGTGATGCCTGATGACTTCCGAGATGATGAAGCCCAGGAATTTCCGCGCGAAATCGGGATCAAGATCGGCTTCCTGCGAAAGCCGTTCCAGACGTTCGATCTGCTGCGCCTCGCGCGCCGGGTCGGACGGCGGCAGGTTGTGGTCGGCCTTGAGGCGGCCCACCGCCTGCGTCTGCTTGAAGCGTTCGGCAAGGGTGTAGACAAGGATCGCGTCCAGCCTGTCGATGCTGGCGCGATGGTCCCTGAGCAGCGCCTGGGCAAGGGATGCGGCGTCGGTCATGCGGCTTTCCCGGTGCCGGCATGGCACCACAACTGCAAGCCCGCGATGCCGTGGCAACTGTCGCAAAACGCTTCGATCCCGCCACAGGGGCGGCCCCGCTGCATCTGAAGACGGGGTTCTGTCATGCCAGACCCCGCAGATCATGCACCAGAACCACATCCTCGGGGTCGATGCCGGGGCGCGCCGAAAACGTGCCGCCCAGACGCCTGGCAAGGGCGACCGACCGCGTGTTGCCGGGGGTTATGTAATTGACAAGGTGATCCCAGCCGAAGGTTGCACGCGCCCAGTGCATCACGCGGCGGGCCGCCTCGGCGGCGATGCCGCGCCCTTCGGCAGCGGGGGTGACGAACCAGCCGAGTTCGGGTTCGGGGTAACCCTGCGGCCGATAGATGCCGACTTCGCCAGGATATTGGCCGCTGGCACTGTCATCCACGCTGAACGGACCAAAGCCCATCAGCGGCCATTGCCCGACTTCGGATGCCCAGACGCGCCAGGCGGCGTTGACATCAGGCGGTCCGCCTTCCCACACGGATCGGTCAGAGGCATAGAAGGATGCGCGATGGGCAAAACCGGCCATCACCGGCATCCGCAGTGTCAGACACGGTGTTGTCAGGGTCGGGGCCAGCATCAAGGTGGCATGGGCCGGGCGGGTGATCATGCGCGCAGCCCCGCCCGGCGAATTTTCTGGCGAAAATTCCCCAAGCCTGAATTTTCGCCAGAAACTTCGCATATCAGCGCTGGCCGGTTCATTTCTTTTTCATCAGCCCCGAAAGCCCGGCGGGCAGGGTCAGCCCCTTGCCCATCCCGCCAGGCCCTGCGGGCAGCTTGCCCTGCATGGCGCGGGCGGCCTGCTCCATCTGGTCGGGCGACATCGCGGCAGGGTCGGGCAGGCCGCCCTTGCCCATCATCTGTTTCATGGCGGCCTTCATCATGCCGCCCTTGCCCATCTTCTTCATCATGTCCGCCATCTGGCGGTGCTGTTTCAGCAGCTTGTTAAGGTCTGACACTTCAAGACCCGCCCCTGCGGCAATGCGCCGTTTCCGGCTGGCCTGCAACAGGTCGGGGTTGGCGCGTTCCTTTCTGGTCATCGAATTGATCAGGGCGATCTGGTGGCGCAGCATCCTGTCGTCAAAGCCCGCATCGGCTGCCGCCTTTTGCATCTTGCCCATGCCGGGCATCATGCCCATGACGCCCTGCATCCCTCCCATCTTCAGCATCTGGTCAAGCTGGCCCTTCAGGTCGTTCATGTTGAACAGACCCTTCTGGAACCGCTTCATCATGCGTTCGGCCTGCTCGGCCTCAAACGTTTCCTGCGCCTTTTCGACCAGGGCCACGATATCGCCCATGCCCAGGATGCGGCCCGCGACCCGGTCCGGTTCAAAGGTTTCAAGGGCGTCCATCTTTTCGCCAAGCCCGACAAAGCGGATCGGCTTGCCGGTAACGGCGCGCATCGACAGGGCGGCCCCCCCGCGCCCGTCGCCATCCATCCGGGTCAGCACGACACCGGTGATGCCGACCTTGCCATCGAATTCGGTGGCAACGTTCACCGCGTCCTGGCCGGTCAGGCCATCGACCACCAGCAGCGTTTCGCGCGGCTGGGCGATGTCGCGCACCGCCTGCACCTCGTCCATCAGCGCATCGTCGATGTGAAGGCGCCCGGCGGTATCGAGCATGATCACGTCATAACCGCCAAGGCTCGCCTGTGTCTTCGCACGGCGGGCGATCTGGACGGCGGTCTCGCCCCTGACGATGGGCAGGGTATCCACGCCGATCTGCGCGCCAAGGATCTGCAACTGCTCCATTGCCGCAGGGCGATTGGTATCAAGCGAGGCAAGCAGAACGCGCTTGCCGTTGCGTTCCTTCAGGCGTTTGGCCAGCTTGGCGGTGGTGGTGGTCTTGCCCGATCCCTGCAGGCCGACCATCAGGATCGCCGCAGGCGGGTTGTCGATTTTCAGCGCATCGGCAGGGCCGTTGCCCGACAGCACGCGGATCAACTCGTCATGGACGATCTTGACAACCTGCTGGCCCGGCGTGACCGACCGGGTCACGGCCTGACCGGTTGCCTTTTCCTGCACGGACTTGACGAAATCGCGGGCGACGGGAAGGGAAACGTCGGCTTCCAGCAGGGCGGTGCGCACCTCGCGCAGGGCGGTGGCGACATCGGCATCGCTCAGCGCACCCTGCCTTGTCAGCCGGTCGAACACGCCGCCAAGGCGTTCTGACAAAGTCTCGAACACGGCCCGTCTCCTGTTGCACCCTGCCCCGGCAGGGATCAGAGTGACCTCAACGCCAACGTCGCCCATGGGCGCAACGCGCTGATGGGCGGCGATCCCGGATAACATCCGGGACCGGAAGAGCAATGCACCTCCGGGATCGGGTGCGGTTAATCCCGTTGGACAACAAAGTCAAGCAAAGGGTAATGGCCGCCCAGGGCAATCGCATCTGACCGGTGACTGATCTTGCAAAGGCATGGACCATGCGGATGGCTTCCGGCTTCGTCGGATGGCGATTCCGGGTCCTGCGGTTCCGGGGATGTTCAGGGCGGGTTTTCGGATTGCTGCAGGATTTTCCGGGCCATGGTCTTTTCGGCCTCTGGCGCGGTCTTCGTCGGGGGTGGCGTCGGGCACCCGCTGGAGGCTGTCTTCGGTGGCCCGGCGGGCGCGGACGGCTTTGGCGCAAGCCGCGGCGGAGAGGCGCGCAGAGGAGAGGTGATATCGGCGAAAGCGGGTGGCTTTCCCGCCGCGCGCCACCCCGGCGGTGACGCGGGCGCTGGCCGAGGGCCGGGCACCGGCGGGTGGCCGGGGCGGTGCGGTTGGGTAAAGAGCCTGTCCAGGGCATGGATCAGGGCCTGGGGCCGGACCTTGATCCGGCCATGGCCTGCGTCGGCGGTCTCGTGTCGGCGGTCTCATGGGTATCGGCGATCAACGCATTGGCATCGGTGAGGCAATCCTTCACATCACGCAGGGTTTCGGGGCGGTTTGCCTTCAGG
>JADCDI010000104.1 GCA_020251025.1 Rhodobacter sp.
CGTCGGCATCAGGACCGGCCGGGGGCCCAAAGCCCCCGGCCAGCGCCCGCCCCGCCCCCGGCGGGCGCTTCGCCCCCGCCGGGTCGGGCGCTGGCCTCTGTTGGTCCAGGACCTGCGGGTCTACAGGGCACTGTCGTGCAGGGGCGGGCGACAGCACCCTCCCCGCCTCAATTGCAGGGGCCATCACCCCCGTCCCAGTGCCACGCTGCCCATCGTCCAGCCAAATGTCCAAAGCCCCCGGCCAGCGCCCGCCCATGCGGCCGGAGTGCTGTTTCAGCACCCTGACAGGGGTGGTGCGGGGTGCGCCGGTGTCAGGGCAACACCGCCTTGGGGCACCGGCGATCCTGCCGGTCTTGGGTCTGGCCTTCGAATGTAGCATAGTGAACCTGCGCGGTTGTGCGCGCAGACCCGGAGATGCCTTTGCTGACCCAGATTGCCATCGGAACGGTTCTGCTGATCGTCAACATCACCTTTGCAGCCATGGCGGCCATGGCGCTGGAAGTGATATTCCAGAAGAGCCATCCCTGGCTGATGCGTGAACCGCACCGGCCAAAACTGGTTCTGCTGGTCGCAGGCGTCTCTCTTTGGCTGCTGGGGGTGATCACCTTGGGTGTCTGGATCTGGGCAGGGGCCTATCTTTGGCTCGGGGCCTTTGCCACGCCGGAAGAAGCCGTATACTTCTCGATCGTGGCCTATACCACGCTCGGGCTGGGCGATGTGGTGCTTCCGCGGGAATGGCGCATTCTGGCCGGGATGGAGGCGGCGAACGGCTTTATCAACTTCGGCCTGCTTTGCGCCCTTTTCATCGAGGCCCTTCGCCAGATCCGCCTCAACCAGGTCGAACGCCGTCGGCGCGGCGGGGATTGAACCTGCGCCGCAAGCCCGACCACCCCCCGCCCCGGGGATCATCACGATCTGTCCCACCGGCAACAGAACAGCGGCGGATTTCAGGAACATGTCCTCAACTGCGAAACCCGCCATCGCGGCCACCATCCGGGGGGTGCCGCCCGGGGTTGGGGGATCATGGCAGGGCCTGCCCCCCGAATTCGGCTGGCCCGGTGGGTTCAAATGGTCTACGTTATTGCATCCAAAAGAATTTTCGCCCTTCTCTGCCGGGATCGCGGGGCGCTGGCAAGATGGTTCGGTTGACGGGGCTGTCAGGGCTATGGTGCGGCGGGGGTTGACCCAAGCGGAGCCACCGAAAGCCCGAACAGCAGCCAGCCACCACCCTGGGCTTCGAACAGCATCTCGAAGCTGATTCCCTGGGGCCGGCCCGCAAACCGGCCCGAAAGGTAAAGCTGGCCCGCATCGGTCAGGCGTGGCGGCTCTGTATAGACCGGCTCGGCGGAAAGCACGCGGCCGAGGCCGGGGTCCTGCGCGCGGATGGCGGCAAAAATCTGCGAAAGGTCGGCAGCCGTGTTGGCCTGCTGAAAACCGGGTGCGCCAAGGTCGCGCAGGACGGTGTAGTTGCCGGTGCGGTTCGCCTGATCCAGCGCGATCAGGGTTGACCAGACAAGGCCCGCCAATTCAGCCTGATCAGGCAGGGGCGGGGCTTGCGCCGGGGCGGGAACAGCTGAGCACACGGCAAGCGCCACCAGAAGGGCAAGTCGGCCTACCACGCCCAGGTTATCCCGACGCGCCCGCCCTGATAGGATCGCGTCGCTCCAATTCCCAGGTCAACCTGCCCGTTCGTCCCCACCCGCAAGGCGCCCGCCAAACCAAGCGCAGTCGAGCCGCCAAAATGGCCAAGGGCTGCGCCAAGGGAAAAATCCTTATCCGGGGGAACGTAGGGAACGTCCATCGCCATGGCCATCGCGATCCCGTCGCGGTTCTGCTGAACTTCATTGGACAGTTTGGTGTATCCACCGCCCATCGCATCCAGCTTGGCGTTGACGTCAGCGATACCGGTGGCGTTCGTGTTGACCTGCGCGGTCAATGCGGTCATGGCACTGTCCTGCCCGTTGGCCCTTCCGGTCAGTGTGCTGATGGCACTGTCCTGCCCGTTGGCCCGCCCGGTCAGCGTGCTGATGGCGATGTCCTGCCCGTCGGCCCGCCCGGTCAATGTGGTGATGTCACTGTCCTGCCCATCGACCCTTCCGGTCAGCGTGGTGATGGCACTGTCCTGCCCGTTGGCCCGCCCGGTCAGCGTGCTGATGGCACTGTCCTGCCCGTCGGCCCGCCCGGTCAGCGTGCTGATGGCACTGTCCTGCCCGTCGGCCCGCCCGGTCAGGGTTGTGATGCTGATCGTGTTTTGCCCCACCTGCGTATCAAGGCCGGTCAGCGTCGCCGAGATCGCGCCGGCGTCCGTTGCCAGGTTGCCGGAACTATCCGACGTCACGACCTGGATCCAGCCTTCCTGCTGACTGCGGCTGGCGTTTGTCGCGACCCCTGCCAAGGTCACCGTACTGGTGGAGTGCCCGATAGCCACCTGGTTCTCGCGCGTCGTGGACGCGAAGGCACCAATCGCTGCGGAAGACGCGTGGCTTGCGGTTGTCTCATAACCGATGGCGGCCGACCGATCAGCCAAAGCTTCGGAAAACGACCCGATGGCGATGGCCACCGGGCCGTTGGCGGTGGCGTCGCGACCCATGGCGATCGAGGATTGGCCCGAGGCCTCGGACCCAAAACCGACAGCGGTCGACCAGCCACCCGACGCGGTGGTAACCGACCCAAGCGCCGTAGCCGAAACGCCCGAGGCCTTGGCGATATAGCCAAAGGCGGCCCCCACGCTCTGCGTGGCCGAGGCGCTGTTGCCACAGGCAATTGCAAGATTTCCGCTGGCGTCCGCACCCGCGACAGTGCCTGCCCCGCCGTTGTTCAGCAGGCATGCCTGCGCTGCGGCAGGACGCGGAATGGTCGCAGGAAGAAGCATCACAGTGACAATCGCAGCGCGACAAACCTGAAGAATTGCCAAAGCAACGCCCTATTCTTATCAGGGATTTTCCGGGCTGCGACGCCAAGTCCCGACGCAACCCGGAAGACCGAACTGGTTACCGGAAGGTAAACTCGCACAGCAAGGCGGGGCCTGTCCAGCAAGAGATGCCGGTCAGATGATCCCCGCGTGCCGCATGGCGGCGTCGATGCGCGCCTTTGTGCCCCCGGTCAGGCCGACCAGCGGCAGGCGCACCTCTTCGCTGCACAGGCCAAGGCGCGACAGCCCGTATTTCGCCCCCGCCAGCCCCGGTTCCAGAAAGATCGCCTCGTGCAGCGGCATCAGACGGTCCTGACAGGCCAGCGCCCTGGCATAGTCGCCCGCCAGCGTTGCCGCCTGAAACTCGGCACACAGCCTTGGGGCCACGTTGGCGGTCACGCTGATGCAGCCCACCCCGCCATGCGCATTGAACCCCAGCGCGGTTGCATCTTCGCCCGACAGCTGGATGAAATCAGCCCCGCAGGTGATGCGCTGCTGGCTGACGCGTTCGATCTTGCCGGTGGCATCCTTGACGCCGATGATGCGCGGCAGTTTTGCAAGGATGCCCATCGTTTCGGGCGACATGTCCACCACAGACCGGCCGGGGATGTTGTAGATGATGATCGGCAGCGTGCAGCAGTCGTGCAGCGCGGTATAATGCGCGATCAGACCGGCCTGGGTCGGCTTGTTGTAATAGGGCGTCACCACCAGCGCCGCATCGGCCCCGACGCGTTCGGCATGGCGGATCAGGCGGATGCCTTCGGCCGTGTTGTTGGACCCCGCCCCGGCGATAACCGGCACGCGCCCGGCAGCCGCCTGCACCACAACCTCCACCACCGTCTCATGTTCCTCGTGCGACAGGGTCGGGCTTTCGCCTGTGGTGCCCACCGGAACCAGCCCGGTCGATCCCTGGCCGATATGCCATTCGACAAGCGATTTCAGCGTGTCGAGATCCAGCGCACCGTTCCTGAACGGTGTCACCAGGGCTGGAATGGACCCCTTGATCATCGCACGCATCTCTTCCCCCCGTGGGGCGCAGACTCGCCCCGTTGCAGATGGCGCCTTCCTAGCGGGCGCGGCCGGTCTTGCCAACCATCCGCCGCGTGATTGCGCAATTGTGTGTTGCGGGGCAAGGGAACGCAGGGCAGAAGACGGGCATGTCACTGCTTTGCCCCGCCCGTCTTCGCCATGGCCTGCGCCTTGTCGCGCTGGGTTTTTTTCTGGCCGCCCCCTGGCCCGTAGAGGCCGGCGAGGTTGACGGTCTGCGCAAGGCACTGGCCGCTGCGGGGGCAGAAGACTGGGCGTCGGCCATGGCGGCAGCCGAAGGGCAGGTGTCCGACGACATCATCGAATGGCTGCGCCTGCGGTCGGGCGAGGGGCTGCTGGACGAATACGAGGCGTTCCTGCAGCGCCGCCCGGACTGGCCCGGCCTTGGCCTTTTGCGCGAAAAGGGCGAGGCGGCGGTGGCCCGGTCCACCTCGGCGGAGCGGGTGCTGGCCTGGTTCGGCGGCAGGCCGCCCGAGACGGTGGAAGGGTCTTTCGCGCTGATCCGCGCCTATAACGCCCTTGGCCGGACCGATGCCGCCCGGACAGAGGCGGTGCGGGCCTGGATTGAGCTGTCTTTCACCGCTGAACAGGAGGCAGCCCTGCTGGAGGCTTTTCCCAAGGCACTGGCGCAGGTGAACGAAACCCGGCTGGACCGGCTTTTGTGGGATGGTGAGGTCACCGAAGCTGCCCGGATGCTGCCCCGGGTGGGTGACGGCTGGCGCAAGCTGGCCGAGGCCCGCATCGCCCTGCGCGAGGATGCGCCCGGCGTGGACGGCAAGGTCAAGGCGGTGCCCGCCGCCCTGTCCGGCGATCCCGGACTTTCCTATGAACGCTTCATCTGGCGCATGCGCAAGGAGCGCTATGAAGACGCGGCCAGCCTGATCCTGGACAGCAGCAGCAGCGCCGAAACCCTGGGCCGGCCGGAAGACTGGGCCGAAAGGCGTGCCCTGCTGGCCCGCCGCCTGCTGCGCGACGGCGATCCGCGCATGGCCTACCGCGTTGCCGCGTCACACCATCTGGCGGGGGGCAGCGATTACGCCGATCTGGAATTCATCGCGGGCTTTGTCGCCTTGCGGCATCTGGGGGATGCACCGGCGGCCCTGGACCATTTCCGCAGGCTCAGCGCCGCTGTCGGCACGCCGATCAGCCTGGCGCGCGGCGCCTATTGGGAAGGCCGCGCGCTGGAGACACTGGGTCAGACCCGGGCCGCACAGGAGGCTTTTGCGCGGGCCGCGCAGAATCAGACGGCCTATTACGGGCTTCTGGCTGCGGAACGTCAGGGTATTCCGCTTGACCCGGAGGTTCTGGGCGGGCAGCAATTCCCGGACTGGCGGACCGCCTCTTTCGCGAAGTCGTCGGTGTTGCGGGCGGCAATCCTGCTGCAACAGGCCGGGGACCGGGCTTTGGCGAAACGGTTCCTTCTGCATCTGGCCGGGGGTCTGACTGCACAGGAACTGGGCCAGTTGGGCGACATGGCGCTGTCCATGGACGAGCCGCATTTCGCGGTGCTGATCGGCAAGCAGGCGGCAGAGCGCGGCATCATCCTGCCGCATGTCCATTTCCCGGTGACCGATCTTGTTCCCGATGGCCTGGCGGTCAGCCGGGCGCTGGCCCTGTCGATCGCAAGGCGGGAAAGCGAATTTGACCCGGGTGTCATCAGCCCGGCAGGCGCGCGCGGGCTGATGCAGGTGATGCCGGAAACCGCCCGCATGATGGCGGACAGGCTGGGAAAGGGCTTTGACCGGGCGCGTCTGACCAGCGATCCGGCCTATAATGCGGCCCTGGGGTCGGAATACCTCAAGGTGCTGCTGGACGAATTCGGACCGTCAATCGCGCTGATTGCCGCAGGCTACAACGCCGGCCCGGGCCGGCCGCGCGCCTGGGTCGAAAAATTCGGCGACCCCCGGCGCGCGGATGTGGATGTGGTGGACTGGGTCGAGATGATCCCCTTCAGCGAAACCCGCACCTATGTCATGCGCGTGGCGGAGTCGGTGGTGATCTATCGCGCGAGGCTCAGCGGCAAAGCCGGGCCGGTTGACATCACGGGCGAGCTGAAGGGCTGACAGGGCGGGGGCGCTGGCCCGACGCCCCGGCCGGCCACGGGCCGGGCGTCTTTCGCACAGGGCCGCCACCGGGGGGGTCTGGCCGCCCATGACCCCAAGGTACCCGGGAACAGATCATGGGGCGTGAGAGGGCCGGTTCAGGCCCGCGCCGTCACCCTTTGGCGCCACAGGGTGAACAGCCCGGCACAGACAACCACGCCAGCCCCGACAGCCACGTTCAGGTGCAGCGTCTCGCCAAAGACGAAAATCCCGATGGCCGAGGCGAAGACCAGTTGCAGATAGGCAAAAGGTTGCACCGCGCTGGCTTCGGCCACCTCATAGGCGCGGATCAGCAGCCAATGGGCAAAGCACGCCGTGCAGCACAAAAGGCCCATCCAGCCCCAGTCGGCCCGCGTCATCGGCTCCCACGCCCAAAGCCCGGGCGGGGTCATCGCCACCGCCCCGGCAAGGCCTGTCCAGAAAAAGCTGACCGAGGCCGCATCGCGGCGCGAGACGTAGCGCGTCAGCAGGCCATAAAGCGCGAACAGGAAGGCCGACAGCAACGGAATCAGTGCCGCAGGCGCAAATACCCGCAGGCCGGGCTGCAGGATGATCACAACGCCGACAAAACCTGTTGCGATGGCGGTCCAGCGCCGCCAGCCCACCCGTTCGCCCAGAACGGGGCCGGACAGGGCGGCGACCAGCAGCGGGTAGCAGGTGAACACGGCATGGCTTTCGACCAGCCCCAGCATGACGAAGGCCAGGACCATGACGCAAACCTCTGCAGCCAGCAGCACGCCGCGCGTGATCTGCAACACCGGATGATGGCTGCGGACCGCGTTGCGCAGCCCGCCCGCCTTGCGCACCGCCAGGGCGGTGACGAAGACGGCGAAGAACCAGAAGCGGATCATCACCACCATCAGGACGCTGTATTCGGCCGCCAGATGCCGCGAGATGCCGTCCTGCAGGGCAAAGACAAAAGTCGTGGCGATCATGAGCCAGATGCCCAGCCGCGTGTTCTGTTCGGTCATGCTGAAAGACTGCCCGCCGTCATATGGCGCTTGTGGCCGAAACCGGGGCGGCGCTCAACCGCAAAACCGGCCAGGGCCAGGGCGCGGCGCACCGACCCTGCGGCCGTATAGGTGGCGAAGGTGCCGCCTGCACCGGTATGCGCGGCAACCTGCGCCATCAGCCCGTCTGTCCAAAGCCCGGGGTTTCTGGCCGGCGAGAAGCCGTCCAGAAACCAGGCATCGGCCCGGCCCGGCCAGGGGCCAAGCATCTGCGCCGCATCGCCGGTGATGATGTCGGCCTCCAGCCCTGACAGGCGGATCTGCCGGCACCCGGCGGCCCATTGCGCCAGGAACTCCGCTGCCACCTCTGCCACCTGCGGAAAGGCCGAAAGCGCGCGGGCGATATCGGCAGGGGCCATCGGGCAGAGCTCGAAAGAGGTATAGCGCAGCGGCCCTGACTGACCGCTTTCGCGCCAGGCGATCAGGCTGGCCAGCATGTTCAGGCCGGTGCCGAACCCCAGTTCGGCAATGTGAAAGCCCGGCCGGAACCGCCCCGGCAGGCCATTGCCGGCCAGGAACACATGGCGTGTTTCCCCCAGCCCCCCGTCCAGCGAAAAATAGGGGTCGCCAAAGCGGGTTGAAACCGGCACGCAGCCGCCGGTCCAGTCAAGCTCTGCCGTCTGGTTCCCCGCCGCCATTTGCCCTACACCCCGGATCGTTGCGGACATAGGGCAAGGGTGGCGGGCATGGCAAGGCCGGATCTGACCGTCAGGGGGGCCGGAATTTTCGGTCTGTCGATCGCCTGGGAGGCGGCGCGGCGCGGCGCACGCGTGCGCGTGATCGAGACGGCGCGTATCGGGGCCGGGTCCAGCGGCGGCCTTGTCGGCGCGCTGGCCCCGCATGTTCCCGGGCAATGGAACGACAAGAAAGCCTTCCAGCTGGACAGCCTGCTGATGGCCGAGGCTTTCTGGGCCGCCGTCGATGCCGGGTCCGGTCTTGCGTCGGGCTACGCCCGGACGGGGCGGCTGCAGCCGCTGGCGGATGAGCGGGCCGTTGCCGCCGCCCGCGCGCGTGGGGCCGAGGCGGACATTCTGTGGCAGGGCCGCGCAGTCTGGCAGGTCGTGCCCGCTGCCGGGGCCGGGGGCTGGCAGCCCGACAGCCCCACGGGCTGGCTGGTGCATGATACGCTGAGCGCGCGCATCAACCCGCGCGCCGCCCTTTCCTCGCTTGCGGGGGCGATCCGCGCGCGGGGGGGCGATATCGGGCCCGATGACGGGGACGTCAGGGGGCCTGTCATCTGGGCAACCGGAACCGCCGGGCTGGAGGCGCTTTCGGCCGATCAGGGCCGTCCGGCGGGGGGCGGGGTCAAGGGGCAGGCCGCACTTCTGGCCCATGACGCCTCTGCCCACCCTCAGCTTCTGATCGACGGGCTGCATATTGTTCCGCATGGCAACGGAACGGTTGCCATCGGATCGACGAGCGAACGGACATGGTCGGACCCTGTCGCCACCGATGACCGGCTGGAGGCACTGATCCGGCGCGCCGGGGCGGCCTGCCCGGCGCTGGCAGGGGCTGCGGTGCTGGAGCGCTGGGCCGGTCTGCGCCCGCGCGCCGCCACCCGCGCGCCGATGCTGGGCGCATGGCCAGGCCGCGACGGGCAATTCATTGCTAATGGCGGCTTCAAGACCGGCTTCGGCATGGCACCGAAGGTGGCCCGGGTCATGGCAGATCTGGTGCTGGACCAGACAGACAGGATTCCGCCCGCCTTGCGGGTGGAGGCAAGCCTTTAGCGGTGTGTTGGGGACGCATTCCGGTCGCCTGCCCGGCGGCAGGATCTTTTCCGGTACTGCCGGAAAGGGGCTGCGATTCCGGATGGGCGGAGAAACGCATGGCGTATTCCGCCCGGAAACTGATCACAGCCCCCCGGCTGGTCCTGAGCCCGGCGTGGTGCTGTGGCAGGGGCGATGGCCCCTGCCAGAGAGACCGGTCATCCGCGAGAACGCCCGTTCGGGCGGGAACAGGAAACGCATCGCGTTTCCCCCGCCCCTGCGCGACAGTGCCGTGTAGACCGGCAGGTTCGTGCGACACAGAGGCCAGCGCCCGACCCGGCGGGGGCGAAGCGCCCGCCGTGGGCGGGGCGGGC
>JADCDI010000105.1 GCA_020251025.1 Rhodobacter sp.
ACGATGCGCTCGGCCGCGTAATCTTCCAGAATGCGGGCGACGGCGGCCGCATGCGGGCTGTCAATCGCCCTTGCCTGCAGCCATGAGGTGCCGATGGCATTGGCCTCTTCCAGCGAGGCAAGGCGGCGTTCGCCGTGCCGTTTGCGCGGGTCAGCGTGGAAACTCTCCGGATTGTCGCCGGACCCTGGGCGGCGCGGCGGGATCAACCCTTCGGCGCTTCCGCCGGCGGGCCGAACCGGTCCAGCATCCGCGCCCTGATCTGGTCGCGGGCCTGGCGGTAGGCGGCAAGCTTGGCCTCGCGGCTTTCGCCAAGGCCGGTGGGATCAAGGATGGGCCAGTATTCGACATCAAGGTGGTTGAAGCGGGTCAGTTCCAGCGCCTGGCGCTGGCTGGCGGGGGACAGGGCCACGATCAGATCGAACTGCGACAGGTCATCGCCCCAGTCCTGCATCTCGTCAAAGCTGCGCGAGCGGTGGCGCGACAGTTCGATCCCCAGTTCCTTGCAGACGGCCACCGAAAAGCCGTCAATCTCCATGTCGTTGCGCACGCCGGCCGATTGCACATAGGCGCGCTGGCCGTACATCTGCTTCATCAGCCCCTCGGCCATGGGTGACCGCACGGCGTTGTGATCGCAACAGAACAGCACCGACTGGGGAAAGTTCCCTGCCACATCAGCCCCAGTGCAGCACGCAGATCAGTGTGAACAAGCGCCGCGCCGTATCGACATCGACCACGGCCTTGCCCGACAGCCGTTCCTGCAGCACCCGCGCGCCTTCGTTGTGGATGCCGCGCCGGGCCATGTCGATGGCCTCGATCTGGCTGGGGGGCAGGCGTTTCACCGCCTCGAAATAGCTTTCGCAGATCTGGAAGTAATCCTTCACCACCTGGCGGAACGGCCCCAGCGACAGGTGGAACTCGCCCACCTTTTCTGCGGCCTCATCGGCAATGTCGAACACCAGCCGCCCGTCGCGGATCGCAAGGCCCAGCCGGTAGGGACCTGGGGGCACCGGGCGCCCGTCGCGCAGCGGCAGGGCAAAGCTGTTTTCCTCCAGCAGATCAAAGATCGCCACGCGGCGTTCCTGTTCAATCTCGGGTGTAGGCCGGGCAAGGCCCCGCTCATCGATCTCGATATGGCAGAGGCGGTTCATCCCTGGCCCCCGTCATTCAGCCGGTCCAGCCGCGCCCGCAGGCTCAGCCCATGCGCCCCAAGGCTTTCCGACCGGGCGAGCCGTTCCGCCGCCGGGCCAATGGCCGCAAGCGAGGCCGGGGTCATGCGCGCCAGCGTGGTGCGCTTCATGAAATCCAGCACGGACAGGCCGCTGGAAAACCGGGCAGAACGGGCGGTGGGCAGCACATGGTTGGGGCCGCCGACATAGTCGCCAATCGCCTCGGGCGTCCAGGCCCCCAGAAAGATGGCCCCGGCATGGGTGATCTGCTTTGCCAGCGCCTCGGGGTCGGCCACGCACAGCTCCAGATGTTCCGGGGCGACGCGGTTGGACAGGGCGGCAGCCTCGGCCAGATCGCGGGTGATGATGATCGCGCCATGGTCGCGCCAGCTGGCCCCGGCGATGGCGCGCCGGTCCAGCGTTTCGAGGCGCCGGGAAACGGCCGCAGCCACCGCCTGACCAAAAGCGGCGTCGTCGGTGACAAGGATGGACTGCGCGGTTTCATCATGCTCGGCCTGGCTCAGCAGATCCAGCGCGATCCAGTCAGGGTCATTGTTGCGGTCGGCGATGACCAGAATCTCGGACGGGCCCGCGATCATGTCGATGCCGACATGCCCGAAGACCCGGCGCTTGGCGGCGGCGACAAAGGCATTGCCGGGGCCTGTGATCTTGTCCACCGGTTGGATGGTTTGCGTGCCATAGGCCAGCGCGGCAATGGCCTGCGCGCCGCCGATGCGGTAGACGGTATCGACCCCGGCAATGCGCGCGGCCAGCAGCACCAGCGGGTTTACCACCCCGCCGGGCGTGGGGCAGCAGATGACCAGACGGTCCACCCCGGCAACCCGCGCGGGAATGGCATTCATCAGCACCGAAGAGGGATAAGAGGCAAGCCCGCCCGGCACATAAAGCCCCGCCGCCGAAACCGGCGTCCAGCGCCAGCCAAGGCGCGCGCCGGTGGCATCTTCCCACATCTCATCCACAGGCCGCTGCCGTTCGTGGAAGGCCCGGATGCGGTCGGCGGCAAGGTCCAGCGCCGCGCGGTCTTCGGCGCTGACCGCAGCAATGGCGGCGTCGGTTTCGCCTTTGGAAAAGGCCATGGTTTCCGGCGTCAGCCGCAGGCGGTCATGAACAGCCGTCAGCTCCAGCACAGCGGCATCGCCCCGGCTGCGCACATCGGCGATGATGGCGGCAACGGCGGCATCCACGTCTTCCGCCTCTTCCCGCTTCATGCCCAGCAGGGCAGTGAAGGCCGCCTCGAAACCGGGGTCCCGGGTGTTCAGAAAAACCGGCATCGTACGCTCCCTTACTGCCCGCATACGCGGCGATGCCGAAACCGGCTCTGGCGAAGCACCATCATCAAGTCCACGTTTTATCTTCTGTTCTCAAATATCCCCGGGGGGTGACATCCCTTCAGACATCGACAGGATGCTTCGGCGCATGACCTGACGGCGCAAGATAGGGCCGGGTCACATCCTTCAGCGTGACCTCCAGCGCCTCGACCTGCACGGCCAGGGCACCGTCACCGGCCAGGGTCAGCAAGACGCGCCCCGTGCCGTCTTCGCCGGGCTCGAATGTTATGGACAAAAGTGACAGCACCAGGTCGCGCTCGCGCCGGTCCAGCCCCTGCGTGCGGACTGACAGCACCTCGTCCACGACCAGCAGCGATTGGACGCGCTCGAACCGGCGGCCGGCGCGTTCGGCGGCGTCGCGGTCTTCCCAGCGGAAGCGGTTGATCAACAGGGCGAACCGCCGCCTGCCCTTCTGCCAGCGCATCTCGCCGACCGGAAAGACGGCGTCCTGCACCAGCGCCGACAGCACGGCCAGATCCCCGGCGTCGCGCGCCACCAGATGCAGCGGGGCGTCGGCGGCGTCTTCGAACCTTGCGTCGGCCATCAGCCCGGTATCCGTTCTATCAGCGCGCCGCAGGCGCCCAGCTTTTCTTCCACCCGCTCATAGCCGCGGTCAAGGTGGTAGACGCGGCTGACCACGGTTTCGCCTTCAGCCGCCAGTGCGGCCAGGATAAGCGAGACCGAAGCGCGCAGGTCGGTCGCCATGACCCGGGCACCTTTCAGCCTTTCCACGCCGGTGACGGTCGCGGTGCCGCCCCGGACCTCGATCCTGGCACCCATCCGCGCCAGTTCCGGGGCATGCATGAAGCGGTTCTCGAAAATGCGCTCTTCCAGCACGCTGGTGCCGTCGGCCGTGCAGAGCAGCGCCATCATCTGCGCCTGCAGGTCGGTCGGAAAGCCCGGAAAGGGTTCGGTCACCACATCGACGGCCCGGACACGGCCATTCCTGCGCGCCACCTTCAGGCCGCGGGGTGTCTCGGACACCGCGATCCCGGCCTGATCCAGCTTTTCGCAGAAGGCCGCGACCAGGTCGATCCGCCCGCCCAGCAGTTCCACCTCGCCGCCGCAGATTGCGGGGGCCAGCATATAGGTGCCCAGCTCGATCCGGTCGGTGACCACCGGATGGGTGGCCCCGCCCAGGCCAGTGACGCCCTCAACGGTGATCGTGCCGGTGCCTTCGCCCGCGATCTGTGCCCCCATGCGGCGCAGACACTGCGCCAGATCGACAATTTCCGGCTCGCGCGCCGCATTCTTCAGAACTGTCGTGCCCCTGGCCAGGGTCGCCGCCATCAGCGCGTTCTCGGTGGCGCCCACCGATACGAAAGGAAACTCGACAATCGCGCCCTGCAGCCGGCCAGCCTTGGCCCTGGCGTGAATATAGCCGTCGCGCAGGTCAAGCTGTGCCCCCATCGCCTCCAGCGCCCTCAGATGCAGATCGACGGGGCGCGCGCCAATGGCGCAGCCGCCGGGCAGCGAGACAATCGCATGACCGTCCCGCGCCAGCATCGGCCCAAGCACCAGGATCGAGGCACGCATCTTGCGCACGATGTCGTAATCGGCGGTGTGGCTGGTCAGCCCATGGGACGACAGCGCAAGCACCTGCCCGCCCTGCAGGCTTGCCACCTCGGTGCCCAGCGATTGCAGCAGCTGCGTCATGGTGCGGATATCCGACAGGCGCGGCGCATTGGTCAGCGTCAGGGGGGCATCGGTCAGCAGGGTGGCGGGCATCAGGGTAAGGCAGGCGTTCTTTGCCCCCGCAATCGGGATTGCCCCGTTCAGCGGGCCATTGCCCTTGACCAGTATCGAATCCATCTGCCCGCCTCATTCATTGTCTTGTTGCCGGTCCATCGGACCGGAGAAGTCTTGCGCCAAATCCCCAGCACCCGGACCGGGACGGTCTTCGTCCTGCCGCGCCTTTGCCTGCGCCTTGCGCCGGGCGATATTGGCCTTGAGCGCCGCCTTCAGCCTGTCCTGACGCACCAAACCCTTTGCGCCGCCCGCAGCAGCGGACCCCGAAGAGGAAAGGCGCGGCGCATCCGACATGCCAGAGGTCTTAGCGCAAGCCGCGGGCCTGGTCCAGATTGCGTTCCAGTTAGTCCTTGCACGGCATCCGGAATACGTCTAATCAGCCGCCCGTGACCCAAGGGACCGCCCGGCGCAGGGGCTGCCCAAGGGGCGGTGCAGCCCTGATGAAGGGTACCTTCAGGACGCTGGACGAAAGAAACCAAAGGGCATTTCCAGGGCCCGCTTCATCCGGGGTAACACCCGGGGTCGCTTTCTGGAAGGACGAGACGGCAGGCTGCAGTAGCTCAGTGGCAGAGCACTCCCTTGGTAAGGGAGAGGTCGAGAGTTCAATCCTCTCTTGCAGCACCATCCCTTTCAATGAAATCAGGCGGTTGCGGGCGGAGTTGGTGGCTGCTTTTAGTTGTTACCCCGCGTTACCCCTGCCGGAATCACCTGCCCAAGCATCCACCAAACCTGGCTACTGCTTTCGCGCACGTCTGCCGGAGGGCCGAGGTGGCGGGCGTCGTTGCAGACGTTCCCGCGCGGTTCCTACAGATCAGCCGATCAGACGGTTGAATATCGCCTGCAAGCGAGCGTCGATGGCAACTCGTTGTCCTTCCGCGATCAGGTTCAGAAACTCGACCACCTGGGCATCCCCCAAAGCAATCATGAAGCCTCGGGCATCTTGGGCTGTGTCCCGGCACCGCGCGCACAGGCGCTCATAGTCATCAACTGTCCGGTACAGCATCATGCCGAGTTGCCCCCGGTTTACACTGAACCGCCCTGACAACTGGTCAATCTCCGGGTTCGCAGGGTCTTTGCTGTAGTTCTTGCATTCTACCATGATCATGCGAGAGGCGATGTTGTGGGCCGTGTGCGCCCGCCAGAAGAAACCGCTCTGTGCCGCATTTGTGTAGACAATGTCGATGCGCTTTCGGCCCTCATGGACCTCGTGTTCTTTTGTGGGATAGATCAGGTTCGGCCAGAAAATGAACTCAAGTGCCCCCATGATGAAGGTGTGATATCGGCCCGCATCGGCGTTTCCCGGCGCTATGTTTAGCAATTCTGCCGCTAGCGTCCGGGCGAACACTGCCTCATCAAACTCACTGTCGAAATCCTGATGGCGAAGTGGTCCCTGCGTCCCTTCAATCTCGGCATAGAACCTCTTGTAGCTATCAAGCACATCGGGGTTTGCCTGTGAAAATCGCGCAACAAAGTCTTTCGAGAATGGGAAGTGTTCCTTGAGGGTCTTCTTGGTTGGTGGCCGTCGCTCGCCGCTTGCCAACACCCGGACGAGTGGAGACCGGCGCTCAAACTCCTCTTCTTTAATGAAGTTCAGGATGTGGTGCGAATAGAACTCCTGTGAATCCAGAGCCATCCTTCGCCGCACGGTATATTTTGGCACTAGTATCAGGCGCTTCTGGACAACCACGGGAAGCCTGACATACTCCTGTCGCCACGCCCCTGCGCCCATATCCCAATAGCGCCCAGAGGGGAAATCACCGTTCAGTGCGATGCCATGGAGGGCGCACTGCTGCTGCGTGTATTCGATCAGCGGTCGCCGGATGATGTTCGTGGTTATGTCGGAAATCTTGTCGCTGCCGATGCCGGGTATGAACAAGTCACACTCTGCCAGCTCTTCAAGCAAACCATTCTGCGCCGCCTGCGATGCCGCAAGGCTTTCATACAGGTCGAACGCTTGCCTTCCGCCTACCCCGCGCCCAGCGGGAGCGCCTCGGGAAAGACCGAGGCAAGTTTCATTTGGCTCGCTGAGACCGTTCAACATCTGTCGTGCGTGCTGGTCGCGCCCTGCTCGGATATGATCCAGTGCGGTCTGGAAGAAGTGCGATATGTGCTGATGGCAAACCTCGGACCAAGCGTCGCCCTTCAGTGAGATCGCAAAGGGATCAATGAAAAGGGGCAGGTCGTGGTCAGGGTCAATGTCAACGAAATCCAACTGCGGCTGCTCAAGGCCGACACCAAATATCTCAGAAAATCTCATTATCCCTCCCAATGATTACCGATGATGATACATCCCGCGCAGATCGACTCAGCCCTTCAAAGTCCGGGTCGATGAACTCGCTACTGCGTAGTCGTGTCCCGCAGACGCGGCCACAGGACACGACTTCACCATGGCGGGGGTCACTTCTTCTCGATGGTCTCCACGACATGCGTGGACTTGCGTTGCGTCGCCACCTTCACCGTGGTGAAGCGGCCACTTGAAGCGTTGCGGCCGATCTTGAACGTCTTCGATTTCATTTTTCGATCTTTCATTGCTGTTGATGGTGGTGGGCGCGCTCACCGCGCCCACCCGTTCAGTCTGTCGGGACGGCTACTCCGGGATCAGAATAGGCCACGCCCGGAAGCCATACATTTTGGCGTAGAGGCGCTGGCCCGTCAGCGGGCAGGTCCGCCAAGGGCGGAACACCAACCGGCAGCCAGGCGGAACGTGAATGCGGTCAGCCATGGTCGTCAGTCCTTCGGCGGGGCGTATCTTGCCAAACCCTCAGACCGCACCTATTATCCGCTTCTGCGACGAAGCTGGTTTGGGCGTCGGGTCGGCTCTGCATCGTCAAGTCCCTCGTGCACAGACACAGAAGTTTGGAGGCTCGGGCTGCAACCTGAGCCTTCATTCTTTAGAACCTCCCGTTCTTTTGGAGGTAGCTGATCCGGTTGCGCGCGGCCTCAAAAGAGACACCGAAGCGCTCCATCAGGTCGTTTTCATCGTCAGAAGCGAAGATGAAGCGCTCCGGCATCAGGATTGCGGCGGCGAACTGGTTGGCCTGCGGTTCGGCCAGCCGGAAGGCCGGAGTGCCGTCCCCCCGGCGGGCACGGGCAAGGGGGATGTTCGTGTGCATCGCCCAGTGTCCGAGTTCGTGCGCGGCGGTGAAGCGCGGTCTGCCCTCCCCGCGCCACGCCCCTTCATACACATCCTCTCGCAGGCGGATGAACTCCCCCTTCGGACAGGTAAAGCCCTCAGCGCCCTCCATCTCTGCGTGATCTGCGACCTCCAGCCGGAACCAGCCAAAGCGCTGGTCCATGACATGCTCAAGGAGTTCCATAACGGGGAGACGCGGATCGTCCCACAACCCGAGGCGGTGGCGCACGTTGTCAGCGATGCCACCGATTTCCGCCCACCGTCGCGCCGGGACAACAAAGTCATGATCGGCAGTCATTGCTTGTCCTTCTTGCTGAGGATTTCAAGTATGCTCTTGAGGTCTTCATCCGAGAGCGAGTTCATCCGGCGTGCCATCAGCCCCGCCGTGTCCCTTGCAAGCGCCGACTGGGCCTCGACAGTGAAAGCCTTGCGCGAACGGTCGGCAGCACGGCGCATGGCGGCGGCAGCTTCGCCCGCCAGTTGATAGACTTTGATGACGAGGTCCTCAAAGCCGTTAGGGGGTGTCTTGGTCCCGCGCTCGACAGCGGAGATGAAAGCCGACGACTTCTCCAGACGTTCAGACATGTCCAGCAGACGCTCATCCCGATCAATGCGCAGTTTCCGCAGCTCCTTTCCGATTTCAGTGGTCATGGTCGCCTCCTTGGATCTCCAGCATAGATGGGGCTCTGGGTTCAGGATTTCAACCCCATTAGTTAATTTTTTAGCCCAGCGGGGATGTCATGTTCTACCTCCGCGACGCAGAGGCTACACCACGACTGGTTGCGATGCAACGGTTTGCCGCAGAATGTGGGCCGTGCGAGGTGGGCGCGCTCTGTTAACGCTTCGGGGTGTGGAACCGGCGTCACCCTGGAAGGGTCAGCGGAAACCGGCGTCATGCGGCCAGCGCTTTCAGGGACTTATCCCCGACCCGAAGGCCACCCGTCTGCCGTCCCCCAAAAGGGTACGCGCAATTCAGGAATTGCCCCCGGAAAGTCGGGGGGCCTTGCCAGAATGATGGCAGTCGCGCGCCTTGGTATCTTTGTTCTCACGGGCCGATGGTCTCGGCATCACGTGGGGAGACGACAATGGCGGACTGCCGGAGGAGCGGCGAAGGCCGCAAGGTCATCGCGATCACGGCCCGGTGGGTGGTGCAGGAGGCCGCATTCCGGGGGTTCACCGCCCACGACTGCATCGAAGGGCGGTGCAGCTTCACGGATATGGGGATCACGGGCAGGAACGCGGCGGCAACGCTCAAGCACCAGATCAGCGCGGCCCACGGACACTGCAACGGAAAGGGTGGCAGCAAGAAGGCGTTCGGAACGTGGGACGGCTGGGTCAGCAATCGCCCGCACCACCGCCAGAAGGTCGTCGATGGACACGGGGGGGGGCGTTCAGCGCAGCGCCACCGCCACGGCTTTCCGCGCTGCCAGCCCTTGCCGAAGGAACCCCCACCATGGAGCCAGACGCCCAGGCAGCCCGTATTCTTGCGCCCGTCGGTGACATCGGGACGGTCCGGGTCATCAGCACCGTGACGTCCATCCCGATGGCGGTGGATCTTGCCGCCTGCGATCTGGCGGAACGTGCCTTCGCGCCCGAGATCGGCATCGACTACACCTCGCTCTGGGGCGGCGATCCCGCGACGATGACACCGGCGCAACTCATGACCGCCCGGCGCGGCATCGTGCCGGGGTTCGACACGACGTGGCGCCAGTTGTCCGAGGTATCGGCCACGGTGACGGGCGATACGGCCACAGCAGCGGCCTTCGTCGATGGCCGGCACTGGCTGGACGTCGGCCTCTGGCGGCCCGTGGGTACTGCCACTGGCGCCTGAAAAAGCATGAGGAGAGCTGGAAGTTCACCCAAACGACCTTTGCGATGACCGGGGAGCATGGCGACCGCGCCGTCGCGCAACGCGCCCTGGAACGGGCAGCAGGCAATATCTGGTAACTTGACCCGGGGGGCGCGGCGCGCGCCCCTCAGCCCTTGCGCAGGCTCGCGTTCGCCCGACGCAGCCTGCGATTCCCGCGTTCCAGCGGCTTCAACTTCTCAGCCATCTCGCTGGAGACACCGGCCCGCTTGCCGCTGTCCACCCCGGCCTTGTTGACCCGTTCGTTCGGGGTCTGCGGCGCGCAGCCAATCTTCGATGAGATCGAAACGACCGCCTGCCAGCGCGAGTCGTGCCGACCCTGATTGTCCAGAACCAAAGACACAGCGTGTTCGCGCACTTCAAGTGAAAACCGGTTCGTTGTCCCGCTCATGACGCTCCATCCCGCTCAGAAGTCGGAGCCTGCGGAAAACCCGGCGCGGTTCAGGGCGGTCCATGCGGGTGGCACTTTCTGGTCAACCTGTCTGGCATGCATGACACTATCCTGCCGCGCAGATCAGCCCGGCGCGATCATGCCGCCCATTCCCATGGGCTGGCAAATTCGCCCATCAGGCGCGCGACATCCGCGTCGTCCACGGGGCCGGTACGCATCAGTTGCGCGACAAGGCCGCGCTTCCTGTCTTCCGTGACGGCGGCGACCCGTGCGGCCAGCCCGGCCTCTGTCAGGGCGGCGTCGAACACGCGCGTCATGGCACGGCGGCGCAGGTCGGGCTTGAACACCTTGCCCACGGCCGTCTTGGGCAGTTCCTTCAGAATTTCGATATGTTTGGGCACCGCCGCGCGCTCGTGAATATGCTCGCGCGCAAATTCCAGCAGATCGTCCGGGGTCACGGTCTTGCCCGCCACCAGTTCCACATAGGCGCAGGGCAATTCGCCGGCAAAGCTGTCCGGCTGCCCGATTGCGCCCACGAAGGCCACGGCCTCATGGCGCATCAGTGCCTCTTCGATCTCAGCAGGGTCAATGTTGTGACCGCCCCGGATGATCAGGTCTTTCGCGCGCCCGGTGATGAACAGATAGCCGTCCGCATCCAGCCGCCCCAGATCGCCGGTGCGCAGATACAGGCCTTCGGCGAAAAGGTTCCGGTTCTTGTCCACCTCGGTATAGGTCGATCCTTCGAAGACGCCGGGGTTGGACACGCAGATTTCGCCGACTTCGTCGATCCCGCATTCCCTGATGACGTGGCCACCGGCATCCGAATGCAGGATCCGGACATGCGTGTAGGGAAAGGCAATTCCGACAGACCCGATCTTCTTGATCCCTTCGGGCGGGTTGACCGACACAAGGCAGGTGCATTCGGTCAGGCCATAGCCTTCGATGATCTTCACGCCCGTTGCGGCCTCGAACCGGTTGTAGAGTTCGACCGGCAAGGGGGCCGATCCTGAAAACGCCCCGCGCAGCGTGCTGATATCGGCATTGATGGGGCGCTGCATCAAGGCGGAAAGTGCCGTGGGCACGGTGATCATGTAGGTCACCTTCCAGCGTTCCACCAGCCGCCAGAAGTTGTCGAGCACGCCGTCGCCGCGGTATCCGGCCGGGGTCGGAAACACCACATGTCCGCCCGAGGCGATCATCGACATCAGCACAGGGTAAACCGCAAAGACATGGAACATCGGCAGCGGACAGATGACCACATCCGTTTCCCGGAACAACAGCTTGTGGCCCAGCCAGCCGTTGTAGACCATGCCCGAGACGCGGTGCTGCGCCACCTTGGGCATGCCCGTCGTGCCGCCAGTATGAAAGAATGCGGCGACCCGATCCTGCAGCGGGTCGGCAAAGGTCAGCGCATCGGCAGGCTGGCGGGCAAGTTCCGCCGTGAAATCCCTGACGGCGGCATCGTGCCCGACCGGGTTTTTCGGGCGGATCAGGGGCACGATCCAGCTTTTCGGCGGGGACAGGTACCGGTTCAGATCAACCTCCAGCACGGTCCTGACGGTGGGGGCATGGCGCACCGCTTCGGCCACCTTGCGGGCCACGTCGGCCTTGGGGAAGGCGCGCAGCGTCACCACCGCCTTTGCCTTTGTTTCGCGAAGGATGGCGCTGATCTGTTCCGGTTCCAGCAGCGGATTGACCGGATTGACGATCCCTGCCGTCATCGCGCCCAGCAGGACGACGGCGGTTTCGACCGTGTTGGGCAGGATCACCGCCACGACATCGGTTTCCCCGATGCCCAGGCTGCGGAACAGGTTTGCCGCCTGCGTGGTCTGGCGCAACAGGTCAGCCCAGGTCAGCGTTTCGGACCGGTCCGAGGGGCCGGACTGCAGCTGAAACGACAAGGCGGGCCTTGGGCCGTGCGCGGCGGCGGCCCGGCACAGAAACCCGTAGATGCTGCGCGCGACCTGCCGGTCTTCCCAAGGGGCTTCAGCCTCGATGGCGTTGCGGTCGGCAACCGACGCGAAAATGCCCATGCCCGTCTCCTTCCCGTGTCTGCCGGTCCCGTGCCTGCCGTTTGCCCGGCGGGCGGATATTCGCACGACCATGGGAAATTTTCCGCTGTCCCGCAAGCATGGCTGCGGCGGGCCGGGCGCAGCATCAGGCTGCGCTCAGCCCTGGCCGTCGGTGAACTGCAGCCGGGCAAGGCGGGCGTAAAGCCCGCCTTCGGCGACCAGCGCGTCATGCTGTCCGGTGGCCACGATCCGCCCGTGATCGAAAACCACGATCCGGTCCGCCTTTTTTACCGTGGCCAGGCGGTGCGCCACAACCAGGGTGGTGCGGCCGTGCGACAGCCGTTCCACGGCATCCTGGACCGCGCGTTCGCTTTCGGCATCCAGCGCGCTTGTCGCCTCGTCCAGCAGCAGGATGGGGGCGTCGCGCAGGATGGCGCGGGCGATGGCGATGCGCTGTTTCTGCCCCCCTGAAAGCATCACGCCACGTTCCCCGACAAAAGTATCATAGCCCTGCGGCAGGGCGGCAAGAAACCCGTGCGCAGCGGCGGCCTTTGCGGCCGCCTCCACCTCGGCGTCGGTGGCGTCGGGGCGGCCGAACCGGATGTTTTCGCGGGCAGAGTCCGCAAAGATCACCGGATCCTGCGGCACCAGCGCGATGCACCGCCGGAAATCGGCGCGGAGCATCGTCTTCAGGTCAATCCCGTCGATGGTCACCCGTCCGTGCCGGGGATCGTAAAAGCGCAGCAAAAGCTGCAGGATGGTCGTCTTTCCGGCACCCGAGGGCCCGACAAGGGCCACCGTCTCGCCCGGGGAAACCTGCAGATCAACGCCGTCCAGCGCCGGTGTTCCGGGGCGGGACGGATAGCGGAAGACCACCGCTTCAAAGGCAATCTCGCCCCGCACCGGGCGCGGCAGGGCGACCGGGCGGACAGGGTCCATCACCGGATCATCGGTTGTCAGAAGCTCTTGCAGGCGTTCCGTCGCACCGGCGGCGCGCTGCAACTCTCCCCAGATTTCGGAAAGCGCGCCGACCGATCCGGCGACCATCACGGCATAGATCAGGAACTGGATCAGCTCGCCCGGACTCATGCTGCCCGCGCGCACATCCCGGGCCCCGATCCACAGCACGCAGACAATGCCGGTGAAGGTCAGGAAGATCACGATCACCGTCATGACCGCGCGGGTTCCGATGCGCTGCCTGGCGGAAAGATAGGATTTCTCGGTCATGTCACCGAACAGGGCCCGCGTCTGCGGTTCGTGCGTAAAGGCCTGAACCGCCTGAACCGAAGTCAGCGCTTCCGACGCATTGCCCGAGGATGCCGCGATCAGGTCCTGGTTCTCGCGGCTCAGCTGGCGCAGGCGGCGGCCCAGGATCACGATGGGCACGACGATGGCCGGCACGATCAGCAGAACAAGGCCGGTCAGCTTCACGCTGGAAAAGAACATCAGAAGGATGCCGCCGAACAGGATCAGAACATTGCGCAGCGCCACCGAAACCGACGACCCGATCAGCGACAGGATCAGCGTTGTATCCGTCGTCAGGCGGCTGACCACCTCGCCCGTCATGATCCGCTCGAAGAACGCCGGGCTCAGTCCCACGACGCGGTCGAAGAGGGCCCGCCGGATATCCGCCACCACCCGCTCGCCCAGGCGTGTGACCAGATAGTAGCGCAGCCCCGTTCCCAGGGCGAGCAGGGCCGCAATCCCCAGTGCGGCGGTGAAATACCGGTCAAGCAGGTAAGCATTGTCGGCATTGAACCCGTCCACCACGCGGCGGACCGCGATCGGCAGCGTCAGGCTGACGGATGCCGTCAGCACAAGGGCAAGCGCGGCCAGGGCCAGAAGACCGCGGTAGGGCCGCAGGAACGGCACCAGACCCCAAAGCGCGCCGACCTTTCTTGAAGGGGCACGCTCTTGCGACTGCTCTGTTCCCTGCGCCATGGATCGCCCGCCCTTCGGATACGCGACGGGTTTAGGCGCTGGCGCGCGCACGGGCAAGCGGTGCTGTTGGCGCGCCCCCTTTGCCCGCGCCCTTTTCGCCGCCGCCCGCCTGTGCCACGGTACCCGCCACGGCCCCTGTTTGGACAAGGCAGATGACAGATTTCTTCCATGCCCCCGATGGCGCGCGTCTTGCCTACCGCGACGAAGGCCGGGGACTGCCCGTGCTCTGCCTGTCCGGCCTGACGCGGACGATGGGCGATTTCGACTATATGGCAGCGCACCTTCGCCCGTGCCGGCTGATCCGCATGGATTACAGGGGGCGCGGCGCATCGGATTGGACCGGGGCGGGCACCTATACCGTGCCGGTCGAGGCGCGCGATGCCCTGGCCCTGCTGGACCACCTCGACGTTGCGCAGGCCGCGATCATCGGCACATCGCGCGGCGGGCTGATCGGCATGCTGCTGGCCGCAACTGCCCGGGACAGGGTGCTGGGCCTGTGCCTGAACGACATCGGCCCGCAGATCGACCCATCCGGCCTGGCCCGCATTGCCGGCTATCTGGGACGCAACCCTGCGGCCCGGACCCATGCCGAACTGGCCGCGTCCCTTGCCCGGTCCAGCCCGGGGTTCTTCGCCGTGCCTGCCGGGCGCTGGCTTGCCGAAGCGCGGCTGCACTGCCGCGAGACGCCCGACGGGCTGCGCATCACCTATGATCCGGCGCTGCGCGATGCCTTTCTGGCCGCACTCTCTGCCCCCGCCGCAGATGCCTGGCCGCTGTTTGACGCCTGCGACGGGCTGCCGCTTGGCCTGATCCGGGGCGCAAATTCCGACCTTCTGTCGCAGGAGACGGCGGCAGAAATGCGCCGCCGCCGCCCGGACATGTCTTTTGCCGAGGTGCCCGACCGCGCCCATATCCCCTTTCTGGACGAACCCGAAAGCCTGCGGGTGATCCACGCCGTCCTGGAAAGGGTCGGCGCATGACCGATATCGCGATGATCGATGCGGCGGCGGCACGGCTGCAGGGCCATGCCCGGCGCACGCCGCTGCTGTCCTCGCCCTTCCTGGACGAGATCGCCGGTCGGCGCGTGCTGGTAAAGGCGGAATGCCTGCAACACACCGGGTCGTTCAAGTTCCGCGGCGCCTGGTCTGCCGTTTCGGCCCTGTCCCCGGCGCAGCGCGCCAAAGGCGTGATCGCCGTGTCTTCGGGCAATCACGCGCAGGGCGTGGCCCTGGCCGCGCGGCAGCACGGCATTCCCGCCGTCATTGTCATGCCCCGGGATGCACCGCGCGTCAAAACCCGGAACACCCGCGCCCTGGGGGCCGAGGTCGTGCTTTATGACCGCGCCACCGAGGACCGCGATGCCATCGGGTCCGCCTTGGCCGCCGAACGGGGCCTGACCCTGATCAGGCCCTTCGACGAGCCGCTGGTGATTGCGGGGCAGGGCACCACGGGGCTGGAAATTGCGCAGCAGGCCCGCGAAGAGGGCATCGACAGGGCCGAGGTGCTGGTTTGTTGCGGCGGCGGCGGATTGACTGCGGGCATCGCGCTGGCGCTTGCGGCGCGCGGCCCGGGTCTGCGGGCGCGCCCTGTCGAACCGGCGGGGTTTGATGATACGGCCCGCAGCCTTGAGGCAGGACGGCGCCTGCGCAACGCGGCCCCCACGGGGTCGGTCTGCGATGCCATCATCACGCCGGAACCCGGGATGATCACCTTTCCCATCCTGCAGCGCCTGTGCGGGCCGGGCCTTGTCGTGACGGATGACGAGGCGCTTTACGCCATGGTGCTGGCCTTTTCGCACTTGCGCATCGTGCTGGAACCGGGCGGTGCCGTTGCGCTGGCCGCCGCGCTGTTCCGGCCGGACGCGCTGACGGGGCCGGCAGTGATCGCCGTGGCCTCGGGCGGGAATGTCGATGCCGGTTTGTTTCAGGATGCGCTGTCGCGCTTTGGGGGCTGACAGTGCCGCCGGTCTGTCCGGACAACCGGCGTCGGAATTGCCGGGACAGGGACAAGGCGGCAGGCCTGCCCCGGGGCGCAAGCCCTTTGCCACCGGCGAACCGGCCAGGGGGTTTCGCGGTGGGCTTGCCGGGCCGCCAAGAAAGGCGCCTGACGCAATCGAACATCCGGCCTTGCGCCGTTCATTGCCGCGCGGCTGGGGAACGCTGTGCAGGACCCCGTGTTGCCGCAGGATTTCTTGCAGGGTGTTGAGACAGCTTTCCTGCCGCCTCGCCGCCGGGACACTCGTCCCGTTCCGGCGACAGGGATTAGCCCTTGGGGCGGGACCAGGAAACGCGACCCGCGTTTCCCCCGGCCTGCGTCGGACGGTGCCCTGCAGACCGGCAGGTCCGGGAGAAGCAGAGGCCAGCGCCCGACCCGGCGGGTGCGAAGCGCCCGCCAGGGGCGGGGCGGGCGCTGGCCGGGGGCTTTGGCCCCCGGCAGGTCCTGATCCCGTCGTGGCGCTGGGCCAAGGGC
>JADCDI010000106.1 GCA_020251025.1 Rhodobacter sp.
GTTTCCCCGCCCGCGCGGGACAGTGCCCCGTAGACCGGCAGGTCCAGGAGACACAGAGGCCAGCGCCCGACCCGGCGGGGGCGAAGCGCCCGCCGGGGGCGGGGCGGGCGCTGGCCGGGGGCTTTGGCCCCCGGCCTGTCCTGATCCCGGCGCAGCGCTGGGCCAAGGGCGATGGCCCCTGGCAGGATGCTCAAGGCGCACGCAGGTGCAGGAGTTTCCCGCTTTCCGGTCAGGCAGCCCCTGCGGCCGGCAGTTTTCCAGCACCCTGTCAGGCTTCCCGAAAACCGGGATCCGGCCACAAGCGATCCGGCCCCGGCAAATGCGAGGCGGCGCAAAGAAGCGCGGCCCTGGCGACGGCAGGAACCTCATCTCTCATGGTCATGCGCCGGTCCAGGTGCAAGGTGATGATCAAAGGCAAGATCATGCCAGGCACCGGGACAGGTTCCCTTCCCCGGCTTCAACCTGTGGTCCAGGCTGTCGGACCAGGGCATTATCGGGCCGGTGTTCCGCAGCCTCATGTCGCTGATCGGCATTTCCGCGCGCTGCATGATCTTGCCGGTTCCGCAACCATCCGCCGTTGCCGACACAATCCGGGCGCACCGGACAAGCTTCCGGGGCGCTTCACGCCTGGTGCGCTTCCCGTTTCGCGCGGTCGGCGGGGCCGGGATAACGGCAGATGTCATCGCGTCTTATGGCCACCTTGCGACAGGGCCTTGCACCGGTGGGAACCATCCGTCGGGCGGCGAACATCCGTGTCCGGCGAAACAGGCTGGGCAAGGCGCCAGACCGCGCTTTCACCGGCCGGTCGCAAAGGCCGCCACGCCCAAGGCCAACCCCCATCGGTCAGGCCGGAAAAGAGAGCGGCCTCAAGCAGGTTTCGCCAAGCTTCATTCCTTTATTCCGGAATACCTCGAAAGAAATCCTGGTGGCGAGGGGGGGACTCGAACCCCCGACCCCGCGATTATGAGTCGCGTGCTCTAACCGGCTGAGCTACCTCGCCAAGGGTGCGGGCTGAGTAGTCCGGCGGGGCACAGCCGTCAAGCGGAAAACGGGGTGTCAGCCATGGGCCACACGGGGCCTGCCGCTGGCGGTGGCCGAAACGGTGGCCTCGATGAACATGGCGCGGCCTTCGACCTGCGCCTCGCGGATGTCGCGGGTCACGCTGACAGACAGGTCTTCGGCCCCGGCTGCGCGCGCGCGGGCGGACGCGTCCTGCACCAGGGCCGCCTCCAGCGCCGCAAGGGCCGCGTCGCGATCTGCAAAGACCGCCATCCCGTCCGGCAGATGCGCGGCAAAGCGCCCCTCGCCGGGGCTTGTCACGAGGCCGGTCGCGCGCTGCGCGACCTGTCCCACCACCGCGCCAATGGCATTGGCCACCCCGGCATGTTCCGGCAGGATCATCCGCGCACCCAGCCGCGCACCCACCGCCCCGTAATAGGACGGGGCCGAGGCCCCCAGCCCGATCACCGGCACGCCCAGCCGGACCGACACCTCGACAATCCCGCGGTGCCGGTCCAGCCCGGCCTGTGTCAGGCTGTGGCGGGCAAGATGTCCGGGGGCCTCATCGGCAAAGGCCGGGTCTTCGCCAAAGGCCGCCTCCAGCAGGCAGTCCACGGTCTGCGCGGTCAACTGATCCACAATGGCCCGGGCCAGGGTGGCGGCATCGGGGGCAAAGCGGTCACCCCGCCCGGTGCGCCGCCGCGCCAGCAGGCGCACCGCCTTTTCCGCCGCCCCCCCGTCCCAGGCATCAAGCCGCCCCAGCACATGGCTTGCGTCCGAAGGGGTCACGCCGGACAGCATCACCAGACCGCGCGCCACCAGCTGGTCCAGCGCCGCCGCCTCGGGGCGCGAGGTCAGGGCCGCTCCCAAAGGCATCGGTGCCGTGATCCGGGCCAGAACAGCCGCTTCGCGGGCGGTCAGACCCCCTGCCTGCCCGCCCACCGGGATGACAAAGCGCCCGTCGGCCTCGCCCACCGCATCGGCCGACAGCCAGCGGTCCAGCGCCTCGTGCACCATCGTGGGGTGGTCGACGGCCAGCAGCGACACCGGGATCAGACGGCGCGGGCCAAGGCGCAGGCCCCCCTGCAGCCCTTCGGTCTGCAGATGCACCTCGCTGTCGCCCCCCAGACCCGTCGTGCGCATGGCCACCGCTTCGACCATCGTGCGATAGGGGCCGACACGGGCACCCTGCGGATCGATCCCCGGCAGGCCGCCGCGCAGCAGGGCGACATCCGTGGTCGTGCCGCCGATGTCCGACACCAGCGCGTCGGATTCGCCCGTAAGCCAGCGGGCACCCACAATGCTGGCGGCGGGGCCGGACAGGATGGTCTCAATCGGGCGCTCGCGCGCTATGGCCGCCGAAATCAGCGCACCATCCCCGCGCACCACCATCAGCGGCGCATCAACGCCGATCTGGGCGAGGTGGCCTTCGCAGGCGGCGACCAGACGGTCGATCATCCCGATCAGCCGGGCGTTCAGCACCGCTGTCAGCGCCCGTTTCGGCCCGTTCAACTGTGCGGACAGCTCATGCGAACAGGTCACGGGCCGCCCGGTCACCCGGCGGATCAGGGCGCGGGCCGCCACCTCGTGGCCCGGGTTGCGGGTGGCAAAGCGGGAAGCCACGGCAAATCCCATCACCTCCTGCGCCAGACCCGACACGGCGGCTTCCAGCGCCTTCAGGTCAAGGGGGGCTGTTTCCTGCCCGGCATGCCCATGCCCCCCCGCCAGCCGGATCACCGGATCGCCGCGCAGCGCCCCGGCCAGACCGCCCCGGTCCAGATCGCCGTCATCAAAGCCGATGAAGACCAGGGCAACCCGGCCACCCTGCCCTTCGACCAGCGCGTTGGTGGCCAGCGTCGTGGACAGCGACACCAGCCGCACCTGGTGCGCCGCCACGCCCGCCCCCGACAGCGCCGCATCCACCGCACGCCCGATACCCAGCGCCAGATCGCCCCGTGTCGTCAGCGATTTGGCGGTGCCGATCACCCGGTCTGCCGCCTCGTCCACGATCACCGCATCGGTATAGGTGCCGCCCGTGTCAACACCCAGAAAATACGCCATTCCCTTGCCCGTCCCGCAGACCCGTTCCGCCACGCTCAGGACCTAATGCGATGGCAGCGCCCCGTCAGCGCCGGAAGCGACCGATCAGCGGCGAAAAGGGCAGCCTTCATCTGCGCCGGAGCCGCCTGCGGGACCCGGCGGGGGGAATGCGCAACATGTCGCGGTATTTTGCAACCGTGCGCCGCGCCACCTCCCGCCCCGAGGCCAGCAGGGCCTCGGTGATGGCCCGGTCTGTCAGCGGGCGGGCCGGGTTTTCGGCGGCGACCAGCTGTGCGATCTCTGCCCGGATGGCCGTTGCGGAACTGTCGCCCACCTGCGGGCCGAAAAGGGCGCGCAGTTGCCAGGTGCCTTGCGGGGTTGCAATGCTGACCCCGGCCACCAGGCGGCTGACGGTGCTTTCATGCAGATTGAGCGCCCCGGCGACATCGGCCAGCGTCATGGGGCGCAACCCTGCCAGCCCCCGATCCAGCGCCGCCGTCTGGCGCTGCAACACCTCGCGCGCGACCCGCAGCAATGTGGTGTTGCGCCGTTCCACGATCCGGCACAGCCCCAGCGCCTCGGCCAGGGCGGCACGTTCTGCCTGCGCGGTCAGCCGCCCCTGGGGACGGCGGACCGACAGGGCCGGCAGGGCCGAGCGGTTCAGCTGCACCTCCCAGCCCTGAGCACCTTCGGTGACGATCAGGTCCGGCTCGTGCGCATTGCAGTTGACCGGATCAAACTGCGCGCCCGGCTTGGGATCAAAGCTGCGGATCACCCGCAGGCGGGCCAGCACATCGGATTCGGGCACGCCGCACAGCCGGGCCAGCGCGCCGATCTGCCCCGAGGCCACCATTTCAAGGTTCTCAAGGACCCTTTGCATGACCGGGTCCAGCCGGTCCGCCTCTTGTGCCTGCAAGCGCAGACATTCGGCCAGTGAACGGGCGAAAAGCCCGGCCGGCTCAATCCGCTGCAGGCGCATCAGCACCGCTTCGGCTTGCGCGGGCGTGCAATTGGCCTGGCGGGCCAGATCCGCCAGCGGGCGCCCCAGCCAGCCCGAGGGATCCAGCGCTTCGGCAAGAACCAGGGCGATCTGGCGTTCAGGGGGCGCGCAGGCCAGCGCCCGGATCTGGGTCAGCACATGGGCCATCAGGCTGGGCGCAGGCATTGCGGGATCGGACCGGCCGCAGTCACCGTGCCGGGACGCGGCAAAAGCCGCCCCCCAGCGCGGCAGCCAGGTCGCGGGCAGGACCGGCGGCTCTTCGGCCACCAGAAACGGATTGCGCGCCGCCTGCTCTTCCAGAAAGCGGGTCAGACCGCCTGCATCCATCCGCAACAGCCGGATCGACTGCTGCAGGCCCGGGGTAAGCCGCAGCCTTTGGGTCTGGGTCAGACCGACCCGCTGACGCGTCATCGCGCACCTCCTGCGCGGCAACCCTAGGCATGGCAGGCGCGACACGCAACACCCCCCGGTGATGCCCCCTCGTCACGGGCCGCCGGGGACGATAGGCTGCGGCGCGGGCCGTACGGTCGCCGGGGGTTCCCCCGGGCCACCAGGGCATATCGGCAGGACGAAGACCACGGATGTTCCTTTGCTTTCCCAATCGGGCGTGGCGGTGACGCCGCTTCCCCTGACCCGCGATCTGGTGCTGATCGGCGGCGGCCATGCCCATGCGCTGGTGCTGCGGATGTGGGGCATGGCCCCGCTGGCCGGGGTGCGCCTGACGCTGATCAATCCCGACCCCGTGGCACCCTATACGGGCATGCTGCCCGGCTGTATCGCCGGGCACTACCCGCGCGATGCCATGATGATCGACCTGGTTCGGCTGGCCCGCCACGCCGGGGCGCGGCTGATCCTGGGCCGGGCCGGGGGCATCGACCTTGCCGCGCGGCAGGTGATGGTCAGCGGCCGTGCGCCCGTCGCCTATGACGTGGCCTCGGTCGATATCGGCATCACATCGGACTTGCCCGACCTGCCGGGCTTTGCCGCGCATGGTCTGGCCGCCAAGCCGCTGGGGCCCTATGCCGCCGCCTGGGAACGCTTCCTTGCCGCCGGAACCGTCGATCCGCAGGTCGTGGTGCTGGGCGGCGGGGTGGGCGGGGTGGAACTGGCACTGGCCACGGCCCACCGGCTGCGGGCGGCGGGTGGGCAGCCCTGTGTGACCGTGCTGGAACGAACCGCCCGGGCGCTGGACAGCCTCGGTGCCGGTGCGCGCGCGGCGCTGCTGGCGCATATGGACCGGCTGGGCGTGCGGCTTTTGACCCAGACAGCGGCGGCGCGCGTGACGGCCCAGGGCGTGGAGACGACGGCAGGCACGCTGATTCCGGCAAATCTGGTTCTGGGCGTGGCCGGGGCACGTCCCCAAAGGTGGCTGGGGGATACCGGTCTTGTGCTGGCCGACGGCTTCATCGCGGTGGGTCCGACCCTGCAAAGCAGCGATCCGGCGGTTTTCGGCGCGGGCGATTGTGTGCAGATGACCCATGCGCCACGCCCGAAGGCCGGCGTCTTTGCGGTGCGGCAGGCCCCGGTGCTGCTGCACAACCTGCGCGCGGCCCTGTCGGGCGGCCGCCTGCGCCGCTACCATCCCCAGCACGACTACCTCAAGCTGGTTTCCACGGGGGGCAAGGGGGCCGTGGCCGACAAATGGGGGCTGCGCCTGGACGGCAGGGTGCTGTGGCGCTGGAAAGACAGCATCGACCGGCGATTCATGGCAAGGTTCGGCCCCTATCCGGCCATGGTCCGGCCGGCGCTGCCTGCGGATCATGCGGCGGGCCTGGCCGAAGCGATGGGTTCCAGGCCGCTGTGTGGCGGCTGCGGTGCCAAGGTTGCGGCGGGCGAACTGGCTGCCGCCCTGTCGCACCTTCCCGCCCCGGTCCGGGCCGATGTGCTGTCCGGCCCCGGCGATGATGCCGCCGTGCTGCGCCGGGACGGCGGGGTGCAGGTGATGACCACCGATCACATCCGCGCCTTTACCGACGACCCCTGGCTGCTGGCGCAGATCACGGCGATCCATGCGCTTGGCGATATCTGGGCGATGGGGGCGCAGCCGCAGGTGGCGCTGGCGCAGGTGACGCTGCCGCGCCTGGCCCCGCATATGCAGGCCGCCACACTGCGCGAGATCATGCAGGCGGCGGCCAGCGTTTTCAGCCAGGCGGGGGCCGATATCGTGGGCGGACACACCACCATCGGCGCAGAGATAGTGCTGGGATTCACGGTGACGGGGCTTGCCGGGCGCATTGTGACCAAAGGCGGCGCGCGGCCGGGCGATGCGCTGATCCTGACCAAGGCGATCGGAACGGGCACCCTTCTGGCGGCCGGGATGACGGCGGCCCCGCTGCCTGACGGGCTGCTGGGCGAGGCCATCGCAGGGGCCTTTGCGCAGATGTGCCGCCCGATGGGTGCGGCATCGGCCCTGCTGGCCCCGGTGGCCCATGCGATGACGGATGTCACCGGATTCGGCCTTGCCGGGCATCTTCTGGAGATTCTCGAGGCGTCGGGCTGTGCGGCGCGCCTTGATCTGGCCCGGGTCCCCCTGCTGGCCGGGGCCGGGGCGCTGGCGGCGGCAGGCCATGCCTCTTCGCTGGCCCCGGCGAACCGTGCGGGCGCAGCCCCGCGCATGGTCTTCACCGAAAGCCCCCGTGCCGCCCTGCTGTTCGACCCGCAGACAGCGGGCGGGCTTCTGGCCGCCGTGCCGCAGGCGCAGGCCGACGCGCTGCTGGCGGCCCTGCACGGGCAGGGCGAGACTGCCGCCGCAATCATTGGCCGGATCGAGCCGGGGGTGCCGCGCCTGACGGTGGTCTAGGCCACGCACTCATAAATTGCTAGCGCGGATGCGGTGATCGTGATTCACTTCCTGCGAATGAGGTGGTGACATGACGCAGCGACGCTACGAGTTGACGGACTTTGAATGGTCAGTGATCGAACCCCTGTTGCCGAACAA
>JADCDI010000107.1 GCA_020251025.1 Rhodobacter sp.
AGCCCCGGCGCTTGAGCGCTTCGTTATAAGCCGGCCAGTTCCTGGTTCTGTAGGTCGGGGGTGTGTGTCTGCTCATGCAGACCAGCTACCACACTGGATTCACCAGATGAATCCCTCACGGGATTTGTGCAACAGAGCCATCCGACATGATCAAGGCGGACAACAGAATGGCACTGGCATGATCCGTCACATTGTCTTGATCCGCTTTCAGCCCGGGCTTTCCGACCGGGACATCGCCGCCTTGTTCGCCGAACTTCATCAGATCAAGGGCAAGGTTCCCGGCCTGCTGTCGATCATATCGGGCAAAAGCGAAAGCCCCGAGCAGATGGAGCGCGGCTACATGCACGGCTTTGTCGTGGATTTCAGCGACTGGGCAGCCCTGCAAGCCTATCAGGATCACCCCGAACATCGGGTTTTGGGGGCAAAACTGACGGCAGCAGCAATGGGGGGCAAGGATGGCATCCTGTGCTTCGATCTTGCCGTATCTGCCGGAGGGTGATGAAAAGTGCCCCCCGCCCGGATCGGTGGCTGGAAGGCAGGAAACTTGTCCGCAGGCCCCGTGCGGTCCGGTGCCCGGGGCGAAACGCCGTCTGTCCACACCGCCCGTGTCCGCACGGGGGGCCAGCGGCGCGACTTCGGCGTTTGACCACCACCCCTGCGCCCCGTCGTCTTTGCGCATCAGGCGGCGCGGGTTTGTGCAATCGATGCGATGGGTCCAGACCAGATGAACGCCAACCGCCGACCGACCATCATCGACGTGGCCAAGCGCGCAGGCATCTCGAAATCGACGGTCAGCCTTGTGCTGCAGAACAGCCCTGCGGTGCGCGAGGAAACCCGGGTCCTGGTACGCAAGGCGATGGCTGAAATCGGCTATGTCTACAATCGCGCCGCCGCCAACTTGCGAATGTCGAATGCCGGGCTTATCGGCCTTGTGATCAACGATCTGCGCAACCCGTTCTTCACCGAATTCGCCACGTCCCTGCAAATGGCGCTGGCAGAACGCGGCTATTCAACGGTGATCGCCAATACGGATGAAAGCCCGCAATTGCAGGACCAGGTCGTGGGTTCGATGATTGAACATGGCGTGTCGGCGCTGATCATCTGCCCTGCTTATGGCGAGACTGCCGCAACCTTTGATGCCATCGCGCGCGGCGGTATTCCCACCATGCAGATGCTGCGCCGCGTGGATGAACGGCTGGACCGGTTCCCCCTGATTGCGCCTGACTACGTGACAGGCAGCCGCGAGGCGACGCAGCATCTTCTTGCCGCCGGGGCGCGGCGAATCGCCTTCGTCGGGGGGCTTGACGGCCGGGCCGTGACCGAGGAACGCAAGGCGGGCTATCTTGGCGTGCTGGCGCATATGGGGCTGGAGCCGATCATCATGACCGGCAAGGCCAGCCGCGAGTTTGGCCGCAGCGCCGCCCGCAAGCTGTTTTCCGACAGCGCAGGCGTGGACGCGGCGGTGTGTTTCAACGACCTTGTCGCCCTGGGAATGGTTTCGGGCTGTCACGAGGTTGGCTGGCGCGTCGGCAGGGATTTCCTGATCATGGGCTTTGACGACATCGAAGAGGTTGCCCAGTCTTATCCATCCCTGTCTTCCGTGCGCTGCGACATTGCGGGGATCGGGGTGCAAGCCGCCCGGACGATTGTGGATTGGCTGGAAAACCACATCGCCCCCCCGCCCGAGACGCGCACCCCAGTCAGTCTGTCGATCCGCCAGTCCAGCGGACGGGGCTGAAGGGCATCTGCGGGACAACCTTTGGTCTGATCGCTGCCATCGCGGCCGAAAACCGTGCGATGATCCGCTGCAACACCGCCCGGGCGGGCAGGCCGGCGTGGCGGCTTCGGGGCGGTCGAACGGCCTTATGCCAGCGGCGGGACAAAGGCTTTGGGCAGACCCGCGCCAAAGTGGCGGATCACGCAGGCGGAAAACCTCTGTCCGGCGATAACGGCCATTCGGGGCGTCTGCCTCGGCAGGCGGGCCGACAGATCGCTTGCGTTGATCCTGTCTCCGGCCCGCCCGTGGTATCGCGGATGCCCTGGACCTTGGCGGCCGGCATGATCCTGATCCTGCCATCGGACAGCACCGATACCGGCCCCGCCCCCCTTGACCGCAAAGCTGGCAACGCAGACTGCGGCAAGGCGCGCAAATGTCGCCACGCGGGTTGCGTCGCCTTGGACCGCAGCCTTGCCCATGGCATCAAGGCCGGTCAAACGGCTGCGCCGATGCCGATGCCGAATTGGCTTTCGGTCCGATTGACCAGATCGACACCCGCCTCAAGGGCCGGACCCGGGCAGGCAAAGCAGCCGTTCGGGAACACGGAACGGCGGCAAAGCCGCCCGGCCCGCCCGCTGCGATCACCGGCGCCGGGGCGCGAAACAGCGTCGGCCCACAGGGGTGGTCGGGTGCCTGCGGTTCTGGCCGCACGGCAAGGATCCCCGAAACTGCCCTTCTGTCGCCCTGCCCCGCGACCGGGATGCGTCCCCCCGGTTGTCCGGTTGAAGACAGGCAGGCCCAGCCTGACCGTCGCGGTCGCCCGCACCTTCACCGGCAGCCGGGATGTCGCATTTGCCCCGGGGATCACGCCTTTATCAGCTTGCCGCCACTGCCGTGACACCCCCCCTTTGCCCGGGGGGCAGACAATCGTCCTGCCCCCCGGGGCATGCCTGTATTCGGCCGTGGTTTTTCCCCTTACGTCCCGCGCCTTGACGCGAGCTTTCGCCAAAGCCGCAAAAGGCCTGCGGAAACCGGTCGCCCAAGGCCCGACAGGGCACCGGACAGTGCCTGGACGGCCAGAACAAGCGCAGGGAAAAGCACCAAGGGATCAAGCACGAAGCGGTGACCGCGGTTTTCCATATGTCTGCGCACAAGCAGGCAGAAACCTGTGCCCAGCGCCAGACCCGCCAGGCAATCGCTGAGCCAGTGCACGCCCAGCAAAGCCCGCGACAATGCGGCAACCAGGCCGACCGACAGCCAGGCCCAGGACAGTCTCGGGGCGCAGATTGCCAGTGCAACGGCACAGGCCGCCGCCGTCGTGGCATGTCCTGACGGGAAGGAAGCCCAGCCGGCGCGGAACGCCATGACCGAAAACTCCAGCACGTTCGGGTCCGGGACCGTCGATGGCCGCATGCGACCGATCATGTTCTTGGAAAGGCTTGCCAGAAAGCCGCTGCCGGCGACCGAGAAGACCACAAGCAGAAGACAGGAGCGGAAGTCCCTCAGTTCTTCGGCTGCGGTGCCCTGCGCACGGCGCCTTGCGACAGCGACAAGGGCCAGCAGGGTCAGACCGATGCCAAGGGGCCAGGCCGAATTTCCAAACTCCGTCACCCTGCGCAGCGTGGCATTCAGCGTTGGATCAAGCGATTTTGCCATGGTGTGAACCGGCCCGTCGGCGATCATCACCACCAGGAACAGGGCAGAGACAAAGCAGATGAAAAGCGAAAGCGGGCTTTGGTCCTGCCGGGCAAGGACCGCCGCGATCCGCGCCCGGGCGTCCGCTTTGGCACCGGGGCCGGCTGCCCCATCTTCCGCTGATCGCAGGTCTTTCATGGTTCACCGTGACAGTCGAGGATGTCGAGCCTTACCTGCCGCCCCGCGCCAATGGCAAAGCCCGCGACAGTGCCGGCAATCCGGCAGCCCTGTGCCAGGGCGTCCGGGGTGAAACCGCCGTCGCGCAGGCTGACGGCCACAACGCAGGGACCGGGCCGGATCACCCCGGTTCCGCCAGGGCCGGGCGCGGAGAAAAGCCGGGTGTCCCTGCCGCCGCGCCAGACAAGCGAGGGTTCGGTATACCCCAGCCCCACCATCCGGGGGCGGGCACAGCCGTGCAGGGCTGCGGTTTCGGCAGCCAGCGCCATTGCCGCTTCGGTCGGCCACAAGGCAGGTATGCGGGCGACGGCCAGGATCAGACTTGCGTGCAGGACAACCCCGGCCAGCCCGAGAAAGCCCGCCAGCCCCAGGGGCCGGGACATGGCAAGGGACCGAAGCGCGAAGGTCGCGGCAAGACCGGCGCCGGCCAGACCGGCACCTGCAAGCCACATGGCAGCCCGGTTTTCATTTGCTGCGGCATACCCCAGGATCACGATGCCCAGCGCAAGACCGGGAAGAAACGTGGCCGCCGCAACGATGCGCAGCGGCCGGGATGCCGTGGCAAGGGCGGTCGGCAGGTGCCCTGCGGCAAGCAGGGCCAGGGCGGGGAAGACCGGAAGGGTGTAATGGATAAGCTTGGTCGGGATCGCCTCGTACAGCAGCCAGACCGGGATGATCCAGGCCAGGCAGAACCGCGTTGCCGCCTCGCGGCGCGCCCGCCATATGGCGGGCAGTGCCAGAACAAGCAGGGGCGTTGCGGGCCAGAAGGTGAACCAAAGGCCGACCAGGTAGCTTCCCGGCGGTGCGCCCTTGCCCTCCTGACCCGAGGCGATCTTGGGCAGAAGGTCGGTCGCCACGGACCCCAGCCAGAAGGTCCCGTTGCTGCGCAGGGTGATCGCCAGAAACCAGGGAAGGGTCACAAGCAGCGCAAGAAGGATCGGGACGGGTGCCCGGAGCGGCCGCAGCCAGTCTGCGCGGCGGTCCGCAAGACACAGCGTCAGCGCCGTCAGCGCGGGCACCATGGGGCCGATGGGACCCTTGATCAGCGTTCCGGCGGCAATGGCCAGCCAGAAGGCCAGGGGTCCGGCCCGGCCGACCGGCCTGCCAAGGTAAAGCCGCACCAGCACGGCCTGAGCGGCCAGTATGGTGGCCAGCAGCGCGGCATCGGTCTTTGCGATACGGGCCTCTCCGCCGATTACCAGCCCCCCGGCAAAGACAACCGCTGCCGCCATCGCCGCCGGCCGGCCGAACAGGGGCGTGCCGGCGACGGCGACAAGAAGCACCGCCAATGTGGCCCCGATCAGCGAGGGCAGCCGGTACACCCAAAGCCCGGCCTCCGGACCCTGACCAGAGGCAAGGACCGCCGCGCTTTGCAGCCAGTAGATACCGACAGGCTTCTTGTGGCGCGCTTCGTCCTGGAACCGGATGTCGACAAAATCGCCGCTTTCCACCATCTGCCTGCTGGCCTGGACAAACCGTGCCTCATCCCTGTCGGTAACGGGCAGGCTGGCGATGCCCGGCACAAAGGCCAGGACCGCAAAGACAATCAGCGCCAGCCAGGGTCCGGCAAGCAGGATGGCACGGGGCCTCGGGGCAAGCGTCAAGAGATGCCTCGATCCTTTTGCGCCCCGGGCCGCAGGGTGCCCGCCGCGGCAGGCGGGCGGCACCGCCTCGGGTGATGACCGCCCCGTGACGGACCTGCCGCCGGGCGGCAGGCGGTATCGGTATCACGACCGAAAAGGGATGCCATGCGGCGCGGCAGGGTCTTTGCCCGGTTTTGCCTGTCCCGGCCGATTGTTGCGACACGGGGTGCTCCGCCCCCCGGAACGACCGGGCGCAGGGCCAGGAACCGCCCGGCACAGGCCCTATGGCGGGACGCCCGCATGTCCGCATCCGGTGCGGCGGGGCCGGGGCACGGTTGCCCGGCAAGGTCGGGAAATCTGTCTTCGACAGATGGATGCGCAAGGGCAAAAGGCCCGGGTGCCGAAGCAATACAGCCATGCGGGGCGGCAACAGCACCGTCTTTGTTCCAAAGCGGAACCACTATCGACATGCCCGATAAAGGGACCGCAGGCGAACCTGCCCAAGGCTGCAAAAGGAACGCCCCCGACCGGGCCTGGCAGTCCAACGGGCGACAGCGACCTCTGATGACATCCCGGCGGCGGTCATGATACGTTCGGGCACCCTGTCAAACTCCGCCGTCCCTGCCGTCACCCCACGGCGAAAGCCGCAGGCAGCCTGCCTGCGCCGCCTGCAGGAAACCCGCGATGCGCGGGACGACGCTAAGGGACCGGGGCCGCGTCCGTCAAGGTGGTGTGACGGCCCGCATGGCGCAAGCCTGCGACAGCATGGCGTTCATCGTGATGCCGGGGACGGGCCCGGTTTTCCCCTTTGCCCGTTTGGCCAAAGGTGCCTGCCGCCGTATCCCTGCGGGAAGGATTGCCGGCCGCCAGGGATGGCGAAAGGCCTTGTGACGGTCTTGGGGCGGACAGGCCGGATCATCCCCCTGCGCGCCGCAGCCGCCGCCTGACACCCTGCCCCCTTGGTCACGGCGGGGCGGCATGGACGGTGTTCCAGCCTGCCGCCAGCACGCGGGGCACAGACCTGTTGCTTTTTGCGCAGAGCGCTGGCATCCAGCGGGCATGATGCATCTGCTGCGCACCGGATCAATCGGGCTTGCCCTTCTGTCGATGCTTTTCGCGGCCCTGATGGTTTCGGGCGCGGCCCACCGCATGCCGACGGCGGACAGCTTCGCACTGGAAGCCTTTGTTCTGGCCGGGGGCGCTGCGGCGGACCTTTGCGATGAGACCGGCGGCAATGGCACGGGTGGGGCGGCGGATTGCCCCGCCTGCCATGTTGCCGGTGCGGCGGATGTTCCCGCACCGGCCCTTGTGCCGCGCAAGGCAGAGCTGATTGTGCTGGCCGCCGTGACCGCGCCGCAGGAAAGCCGCGCGCAGCGCCCGGTGCGTGATCCCGGACATGCGATGCGCGCGCCGCCCCTGGCCTGACCCGATTGCGCTGCCCCGGCCATCGGTCCGGCCGTCATCCGCCGCGCCGGGCCCCGTGCCGGCCCTTGCCCGCCATGGCTGAAACTCTGGCCCTGGGGGTGCGGACCCCGCGCGGCAGCGCTTGCCGCAAAGGGCGGCCCCCGGCAAAGGCGCAGAGGGCTGACGCCGACCCCAAAGACATCCCCGGGCCCCTGCCCGACCCGAATTCAGGAGATTTATCGTGAACCGCATCCTTGGACTTGTGACCACCCTCTTTCTGGGCAGTCTTTCCTTCGCCCATGCCCATAGCGTGACCGTCGGCACCATGGAGATCATCCATCCTGCCATTCCCGCCCCCCCGGCCGGTGCAAAATCTGCCGCCGGGTATCTGGAAATCGTCAACGCAGGCGATGCTGCCGACCGCCTGCTGGGCGTCGAAACCGCAATCGCGAAGCGCGCGATGCTGCATGCCACGGACCATGGCGCTGACGGCGTTGCCCGAATGATCCATCTTGATGCGATCGACATTCCCGCCGGTGGCACCGTCCTGCTTGAACCGGGTGGTTTGCACATCATGCTGATGGGCCTGACCGGCCCGCTGACCGAAGGCGACATGATCCCTGCCACGCTGGTCTTCGAACGGGCGGGCCGGGTGGCGATTGAGTTCAGCGTTGATGCCCCGGCCGGCACGGACCACAGCCGGATGGACCACAGCGCAGCGGGTCATCAGACGGCACCAACCGGTCACGGCCATGCCGGCGGGACGGATGCCGACCAGATCGAAGCTGTGCTGATGGCTCAGTTCGACAGCCCGGAAGCCCCGCTGACGGTGTCCCCGATCACCATCCAGGGGCCGGTTGCCGTGGCGGGATGGAGCCAGCAGGGCAAGGGTGGCCGCGCCTTCCTGCGCAAGGATGACATGGGCTGGTTCGTCGAACTCTGTGCGGGGGAAAGCCTTGTGCAGCCGGCAACCTTCGTGTCGATGGGGCTGACCCGCGCCGGGGCGGAAAGCCTGGCCGCCGCCGTCAATGGCGCGGAACTCAGCGCCGGTGCCGATCTGATCGGGCGGCTGAACGCTTTTGAAGGCACAGTCCTTGTCGGGCGCAGCGCAGCCGACGGGCACGGTCATGGCGCAGGGCAGACCGACTGACAGGGTGCCGAAGACAGGGCCACCGCAGGGGCTGCCTGAGCGCAAAGCGAAAGCCTCTTGCGCATGCGCGCGCCCGGCACATCCCGGCAGGGACCATCGCCCCTGTCCCTGCGCCAGGCCGAACGCGAGCCAGCCGGGGGCCAAAGCCCCCGGCCAGCGCCCGCCCCGGCTGTGGCGGGCGCTGGCCTTTGTGTTTCCCGGACCTGGCGGTCTACAGGGGACCGTTCCGAGCGGGCGGAGGAAACGTGGGTCGCGTTTCCTGTTCCCGCCCGGAGGGACGACAGCACCCTAACCGCCTCAATGGCAGGGGCCATCGCCCCTGCCACAGCGTTACGCTGGCATCAGGACCGGCCGGGGGCCCAAAGCCCCCGGCCAGCGCCCGCCCCGCCCCCGGCGGGCGCTGGCCTCTGCTTCTCCCGGAGCTGCCGGTCTACGGGGCACGGTCCCG
>JADCDI010000108.1 GCA_020251025.1 Rhodobacter sp.
GCCCCGGCGCTTGAGCGCTTCGTTATAAGCCGGCCAGTTCCTGGTTCTGTAGGTCGGGGGTGTGTGTCTGCTCATGCAGACCAGCTACCACACTGGATTCACCAGATGAATCCCTCACGGGATTTGTGCAACAGAGCCTCCGTGAACGGCAAATCGTGACTTCGCCGGAAGATCGGCCCAAGGCGGATGGCCGGGTGGGCTGGCAGGGACGACCCCATCAGGGCACAGCACACTCCGGCCGCCAAGCGGGGAACTCTTCCGCCCCGCGCATGTCGCTTATCCTCGCAGGGGCCACCGCCTTTGCCATAGAAGCGGTGACGGTGCGGTCGTCCGTGCGGGCGGGAACAGGAAACGCAGCACGTTTCCCCAGCCCGTTTGGAACGGTGCCCTGTAGATCAGGACGTCCGGGAGAAACAGAGGCCAGCGCCCGCCCCGGCGGGCGGGAAGCGCCCGCCGGGGGCGGGGCGGCGCTGGCCGGGGGCTTTGGCCCCCCGGCCGGGCAAGGGGCGATGGAGCCCTGTGGCAGGGGCGATGGCCCCTGCCATTGAAGCGTTGAAGGTCCCTTCACCCCTCCGGGCGGGAACAGGAAACGCGACCCGCGTTTCCTTGCGGCGGAACGAAGCGGCGCAGGGGCAACGCCGTTTCTTTGCCCCTGCGCCGGATCATCGTCTCAACCCTTCGGAGTGTACCAGATCGGCGAGGTATAGGCGCGTTCGGTGACCGTCATCCGAACATCTTCAGCGGGAGTGATGCCGAAATACTTCGCGTCATGGGCGGTCCAGCGCGGGGTCGGGATTTCGATGACACGCGCATAGTAAAAGGCCTTCAGGGCGGGGTCGAAATCGGGGTCGGTCCAAACCGTGATCAGTTCCGGGTCGCCGATGGTGTTGGTGTAACTTGCGTCGGCCACGTTCACAGTTGACCCGACCGGGGGAAGCTTGCCGTCGGCGCCGGGTTTGCGGGTATCGGCATCGCCCCAGGCCACGTCATAGACCTGCTCTTTGGCGTTGCCCCCGGCGTCGATCCAGCCCTTCACGATCTGCACGCGGTCAAGATTGGCACCGATCGGGTCCTTCAGGGCCGCGACGAGAAAGCTTGGGGCCTTGCCCTCGGGGGCGTCCACCAGATCGCCGCCCATCGGCACGCCCCTGGTGTAGCCAACCTGGGCCGGGCGCCGCGTGTTGGCATCTTCGGGCACGAAATCCCAGCCGCCAAAGAACCGCACCGTGATCCGCGTGCCGGTTGTGGCATAGGTTTCCTTGCGTTCCATCGCGTCGAAAATCGCAGCGCGGGTGTTTTCGGGGGCCCAGACCACGGCCAGCCCGGACGCGCCGACCTCCCACTCCTTGATCGCGGCAACCGGCGTCTTGACGAAATCCCTGGCAATCCGCTCCGGCCCCGGCTCCATCGACACGGTCTTGCCAAAGAAATTGTCCTCCTCGAAGGACGAAAAACCAAGGTGGGAATCCGTCGATCCGACCATGCCGAACTTGTAGGGGTTGGTGCCGAACTGCGTTTCCAGCTTCATGCCGTTCAGCAGGGCCGGGCGGGCATACTCGAACTCAAGCATCTGTGGCGTCTTGGCCGCCGTCATGACCAGATTGCCCTTGTCCCAGATCTCGAAGTCGGCGAATTCGTCGTTCGGGGACAGGTTCGGATGCGCCTCGCCCGTCCCCTTGGTCTGGGTCACCTCGTAGATCTTTTCCCACTTCGCGCGCTGGGTGACATATTCGGCATCCAGCGGCTTGCCGAACTGTTCGATGGTGGGGAACATCAGGCCGTTGGAAAGGTTGCCGTTGTGCGCGATGGCCAGAACGTCGCCGCCGGTCTTGTCTTCGTAGGCACCCATCCATTTCCACAGATCGACCGGGTCCTGGCTGCCCATGGGCGGCAGGGTGACCATCGGGTCCATCTGCACGGCAAGATCGCCGCCATCGCGGTAGATCACGTTGCGGTGCAGGTTGTCGCCCGTCCCCACCTGAGAGGTCCATTCATAGCCGATCATCGCGGTGAAGCGGCCCGGCTCGTTCGCTTCCTCTGCCGCGGCAATGATGTCTTTCCATGTGTCGCGGTACAGTTTGGTGCCGGGCAGCGACATGATTTCAACCGGGAAGGTGCCGGTCGAGAAGGCGGTGATGATCTGGATTGCCGCCTCGGCACCTTTGCCGGACGTGAACAGATCATACCACCCCTTGGCCGCAGGATTGGCAAGAATATCGGGGTTTCCGGCAGCAAACTCGGCGAAGAAGCCCATGTTGTCGGAATGGTCCGTGACAACCGTAAAGTCCAGCGGACGGGCGATGCGCACGGGCTGGCCGGTGTTCGACACGATCTCTTCGCCCTTGGCATAGCGATAGGCATCGCGCGGCCCCAGGATGGCACCAAAGGTGCCTGCGTCAAACGACAGGGTCGTGTGCAGGTGCGTCTCGCCGAACAGCGGCCGGTCGGGGAAATTGCGCCCGGCGTTGGGCGAATAGGGTGGCTTCCTGTTCTGGACATCCAGCCCGGCGGGGTCGTGGCCATGCGTGTCAACAATATCCCCTTGGGCGAATGCCGCAAAAGCGACGGGGCTCACGGTCAGTGCGGCAAGCGCCACAGTCAGCAGCGACCTCGGCGTCATGGTTGTCTCCTTTCAGGGGTCTGGTCCGGTTCAGTCATGCAGCAAGGATTCGTTCCAGTGTCCAGAACGCGGCGACGGTGCCGATCCCATAGGCCGGGACCTGCCCGATCCATTCGGGCAGCGGCCTGGAAAAGAGGCGCCTGCCAAGGGCCACCACCGAAAGCACAACCGCGACAAAGGCCAGTTGCCCCGCCTCGACGCCAAGGTTGAACGCCAGCAGGGCCAGGGGAATGTCCCCTTGCGGCAGGCCGATCTCGCGCAGCGCGCCGGCAAAGCCCAGCCCGTGCAACAGCCCGAAGACAAAGGCAACCAGCCATGGCGCGCGCGAGGTCAGCCCCGCCCGCCCCTGCCGTATCAGCAAAATCTCGCGGGCCAGAAAAACGATGCTCAGGGCGATGGCGGCCTCGACCGGGGCTTGCGACACCCGGACATGGCCAAGGGTGGACAGGGCAAGCGTGATGCTGTGCGCAACCGTAAAGGCGGTGATGGTCTTTACCAGCTTCCAGCCCCCGCCGACGATCAGCGTCAGGCCAAGGACAAATGCCAGATGGTCGATTCCGGCAAGAATGTGGTCAAAGCCCAGGCGCAGATATTCAGCCCCGACAGCCGGGGCACCTTGCGGGCCTTCGACGGTCATGACGGCCGAGGCGGGCCGGAGAAGCCGGGTCTGGCTGGTGCCATCGGCGAACCCGACCCGCACCAGGACTTCGGCGCTGGTTTCGGGCAGCCGGCCGATCATGATCGTGCCGCCGGCCAGCCCCTTGGCGCCGCAGTCCAGCATCATCCGCGTGACCGATGCACCCGGCACCTGGCTTTCGTTCGTGACCGTCGGTGTGCAACCCTCTGGCCAGCCCACGGTAAAGCCGATGACGTAGTCCCCGCGCATTGGGCGCTTCCACACCACCTCATACCGGCCGGCTGTAATCTCGCGGATGTCAAGGAAGGCCGGGCGGGATTCATGCGCCGCCGGTGGCTGCGCAAGACCGAAGATTGCAAAGACCGCCAGAACCAGCCAGCGCATCATGAACCATCCCCGCCCGCCCCGGTTGACGGTGCCATCGGTTCGACCACGACCTCGTAGCGTTCCAGAAGCTTGCGGAAGATCGCCTCATCGGCCGCCGCGCGCTGGTCGTAGACCCAGTCATCCTTCACGCGCTGCCGCACGGTTTCAAAGGCAGGGTGCCCGCCAGAAGCCTTTTGCGAGACCCTGACCAGATGCAGCCCGTAGCCCGAGGCGATGGGACCGGCCCAGCGTCCCGGTTCCTGCGCTGCAAGTGCCGCCGCAAAGTCCGCGCCGAAGATGGCCTCAACCCCGGCGCTGCTCATCCTGTCAAAGCGGGACGGCAACGACGTGGCATCCCCGGGCAGCCCGGCGTCGTCCGTTGCCGCTGCCCTTTGCAGATCCGCCAGCGCCTGCGCGGCATCGGTCCCGGCTGCGGCACCGCGGCGGTCCGTACTGAACAGAATCTGTTGGAAGGATATCTGCGCAGGCTGCGCGTAGCGGTCGGGTTGGGCATCGAAGTATGCCCGCAGCGTCGCCTCGTCCGGATCGGTGTCATAGGCCAGATCCTGCGTGACGAATTCATATTTCTGGCGCAGGTGGCGGCGGATCACCACGTCGTCGCGGTCAAGCCCAAGGGCCAGGGCCTCGCGGTAGAGCACCTGCTCGCGGATCGCTTCGTTCACCATGCCTGACAGTTCGTCCTCGTCCGGCGGTCGCTGCCAGCGTTGTTCCCAGGCCAGAGCCATCCGCCCGACTTCGGCACCCGGGATCACGATCCGGGAAACATCCGCAGCAGGGTCCGGGGCATCCGGTTCCGACAGAAGGCCGAAAAGCACCCCGGCAAGGACGGTGAAATGAACCAGCGGTTCACGCAGAAGCCTTCCAAGAAATGTCCGCGCCGCCGCCATGTCTTTGCCCGCCTCGCTTTGCAGTTCCTCAACGCCACGATCCGGACCGGTTGGCCGGATCGTCTGATGGGTGCGCGGGCCGCCTGGCCCGCAGGAAGAGATAAGTCACGACAAGACGCGCCCCCCAGTCCTGCGGCCCGCCGGGCGGGCTGTCTGCCCGGCAGCGGACGCCTGCGGTCAATTGCGGTGGCTTGCCGCCAGCCACCCTGATCTGTCCCGTCGCCCGGTTGACCGGAACCGACCATTCCCCTGCGGTGCCCCCGTTCCGGGCTTTGGTGTTGATCCTGTCGGACGTCGCCTTTGCGGTCGTGTCGCCGGGAAAAGGCTGGACGAAGGTTCCGGAACTTTCGCCAAAGTCATCTTCGCCGCTGCCGGGCCGGATATGGCTGGGGCACCGTGCGGCCCCCGTCAGGCCACCCGAAGCCGGTACTGTCATCACGGCGTCTGCGCATGTCATGTCGCATATCCCGCATTCGCCTGCCGGAAAACGTGCAGCCGACGCAACACGCCCGGCAGAGCTTTCCAGACATTCCATCGTTCTGCGGCCTGCCCTTGGTCCTTCATGCACATTCCGGACCGCGCTTGCGTTGATCTGGATCAAGACGGTGCCCGTCCGGCCTGCGCGCCACCTGCCCGGATCACCGGCAGGACCGGGACGAACGCGGGCGCGGCACCGGACACGGAAAGACCTCGTCACCCTCGCCGCCCCCGGGCGTGAACCCGCCCCATCCCGCAATCTTCACGCATGTTCCGCCGGGAATTGCGGTGCCGGTTTCCTTGCCGTGCCGACATTCCCCATGGTCCCGCCCAGGCCGCAAAGGAAACACTGGTCGGAGTGGAGGGATTCGAACCCCCGGCCCTCTGGTCCCAAACCAGATGCGCTACCAGGCTGCGCTACACTCCGACGGAAGTCTTCCTAGCGGCCTTGCGGCGGCTTGGAAAGCGGCTAATCGCAGGGCCATGCCGCCACACGGGCATCAATTGCGGGATGACGAAGTTCGGCCCCGGGGCCGATCCCCAGCTTTTGCGCAAGGCCGCCGTTGATTTCCAGCACCGCTGCCACCCCCTCGCCGCCGTCGATCGGCGTCAGGTCCTGCGGCGTGGCATTGCTGTGTACCCGTGTCACCCGGCCCGACGCATCGGCGAATATCATGTCCAGGGGGATCAGCGTGTTCTTCATCCAGAAACTTGCCTGCTGCGGTGTCTCATAAACAAAGAGCATCCCGGCGGATCTTGGCAGAGAGTCACGGAACATCAGGCCACGGGCGCGCTCTGCGCCGGTATCGGCCAGTTCAACGCTGAAGCGCGCCTGCCCGAAATCACCCCGGATATCCACGACCCCGGGGGCGCAGGCTGCATGCAAGGGTGTCCAGCACAGTCCGGCGCAGAACCCGGCACTCAGATACAACGACGTCCGGCTGATCCCCACATCACCCCCCTAGGCCGCTTTCGGACCCGCCCGAAGACCGGTCAGGCCGGACCGGCACAGCACCCCGACATGTCCCGGCGCAGTCTTGCGCTGTCAGAGGCATTTTGCAAACCCCAATCCCTTGCCCCTGTCGGACACCCTTGCCCGACCGGGCCCCGGCAGGGCCGCAATCCCCGCCGGGGCGGAAGGGGCCGTCCCTTGCGCAGGCGCGGTGGCCGGGGCCCGAACCGCCTGCGCCGCGCACCGGATGCCGTGCCGGGATCGAACCGCCTGACGCGGCCATGCCGGACAACCTGCGCCCATCGTCTTGCCGCTGGTCCGGCTTGCGGCCCCGGTCAGGTCATGTTCAGGCGGGAACCGCCGTCAACGCCCCGGCCCCTTCCGGCGCAAGACAGCATGGGTCAGCGCAGGCCGGCCGGGGTGGGCCGGTCACGGGTTCAGGCGCAGAATGGTCCAGTCTTCTGCCATGCCGCTGCGCGACCAGCGGAATCTGTCGTGCAGCCGGAAGGCCCCGTCGGCCCAGAACTCGATTTCCAGGGGCCGGATGCGGATTCCGCCCCAGAAAGCGGGCCGGGCGGGGTTGGGGCCATGGATCGCGGTGATCCTGGCCACATCCGCCATCAGCGCCCCGCGCGAGGACAGTGGCTGCGACTGCGCCGAGGCCCAGGCCCCCAGACGGCTTTTCAGCGAACGCGACGCAAAGTATTCATCGGCCTTTGGCCCCTCTTCCCGCTCGGTCACGCCCCGCACCCGGACCTGTCGGCGCAGCGATTTCCAGTGCAGCACGAAAGCCGCCTTGCCCGACGCCTCGATCTCCTGACCCTTGCGGCTGGTATAATTGGTGTAGAACACAAAGGCGTCGGCCTCGATTTCCTTCAAAAGCACCATCCGCACATTCGGAAGGCCCGCTGCATCCACCGTCGCCAGCGCGATGGCATTGGGATCGTTCGGTTCCTTTGGTTCCGCTTCGGCCAGCCAGGCGCGGGCGATGGCAAAGGGGTCGTCCCCCGCGAAGATACCGGTTCTGTCCATCATCGTCCTTTTCCGGGGCAGGCCTGCCCCCCCTGTCGCGCCCTTGATGCAGGCCGGTGGATCGCCTACACCTCACGGTCAGGGAAAAGGGGGGCGAGGGACAGGGAATGTCAACGGGGCTTCTGCACGGCAAGCGCGGCCTGATCATGGGTCTTGCCAACGACAAATCCATCGCCTGGGGCATCGCCAGGTGCTGCGCCGATGCCGGCGCGACGCTGGCCTTTTCCTATCAGGGCGAAGCCCTGAAGAAGCGCGTCGAACCGCTGGCCGCCTCGATCGGCATGACCGAGATGGTGGAATGCGATGTGGCCGACGAATCGTCGCTCGATGCCCTGTTCGGCCATCTTCAGGCTGTCTGGGGCAGCCTTGATTTCGTGGTCCATGCCATCGGCTTTTCCGACAAGACCGAATTGCGCGGCCGCTATGTGGATACCAGTGCCGCCAACTTCCGCATGACGATGGACATTTCCGTCTACAGCTTCACCGCCGTGTGCCGGCGCGCCGCCGCCATGATGCCCCGGGGCGGCAGCCTGCTGACGCTGACCTATTATGGCGCGGAAAAGGTCATGCCGCATTACAACGTCATGGGTCTGGCCAAGGCCGCGCTGGAAACCAGCGTCAAGTACATCGCCGAAGACCTGGGCCGCGACGGCATCCGGGTGAACGCCATTTCCGCAGGCCCGATCAAGACGCTGGCCGCCAGCGGCATCGGCGATTTCCGCTATATCATGAAGTGGAACGAACTGAATTCCCCCCTGCGCCGCAACGTGACCCAGGAAGAGGTGGGCAAGGCATCGCTTTATCTTCTGTCCGATCTGGGGTCGGGCACCACGGGCGAGGTGCTGCATGTGGATGCGGGCTATCATGTCGTTGGCATGAAGGCCGTCGACGCGCCGGATATCGATGTGGTCACGGGCCGCAAGGACAACGGCCAGTGACGCTTGCAGGCTTCACTGCCGCCTGGGCGATGCCTTTCCTTGCGGCGGCAAGCCCCGGCCCCGCCCTTGTGATGGCGGCACGCACCGGCGTGACGCGGGGGCTGCGCAGCGGCATCTTTCTGGCGGCAGGGCCTGGCATCGGGGCGCTGGTCTGGGCCTGTACGGCCCTGTTCGGGCTGGCGCTGCTGTTCAGGGCGGCCCCTGTGCTTCTTTGGGGCTTCATGATCGCGGGCGGCGTGGTCCTGTGTTCGCTGGCCTGGAAGATGTGGTGTCACGCCGATGATCCGCTGGCGACGTCGGCCGAGGGTGCCTTGCCGCAAGGCGCGCTGTCCGCGCTGCGCCTTGGCATCACCACCCAGCTTGCCAACCCCAAACCGGCCGTCTTCTTCGGCGCGGTGTTTGTGGGCACTGTGCCGCCCGGCACCGCGCCCTGGGTAGTGGTGGCCCTGCTGCTTGCCGTCTTCCTGAACGAGATGATCTGTAATGTTGCCGTTGCCCGCATCTTTTCCTTTCCCGCGCCGCGCCGCATCTACCTTCGCCTGAAATCGTCCATCGACCGGTGCTTTGGCGGCCTGCTTGCCGTGCTGGGACTGAAACTTGCCGTGACCTGAGGGGGGGCCCTGCGATGACCGACCGTCTGCCGCATGAAAAAGGCTTTCATGTCAGCTGGGACCAGATCCACCGTGACAGCCGGGCGCTGGCCTGGCGGCTTGACGGGCGCGGCCCGGACGGCGGCAACTGGAAAGCGGTCGTCGCCATCACCCGCGGCGGGATGATCCCCGCGATGATCGTCAGCCGCGAGCTGGACATCCGCGTGGTCGATACGATCAGCGTGAAAAGCTATTCGCATCAGTCCCAGGGCGACGCGCGCGTGACCAAAAGCCCGCAGGAAGACCTGATGGGCGACGGGACCGGCATTCTGGTGATCGACGATCTGGTCGATACCGGCAGGACGCTGGAACTGGTGCGCCGGCTTTATCCCAAGGCGCATTTCGCCACCGTCTACGCCAAGCCTTCGGGCCGTCCGATGGTGGACAGCTATATCACCGAGGTCAGCCAGGACACCTGGATTTTCTTCCCCTGGGACATGGCGCTGCAATATGTCCAGCCTTTCCGCGGCAGGGATTGATCTTTCATTGCCGTGCCGCGCTCCGGCTTCCCCGCGTGCCGGGGGAACGCCACAAGCCGGATGGCCGGTTCGGAAAGAACCGGAACGGAGCCGGAGGCCGCAAAGCCGTGGCGCAGGATTGCCCGACCCACCGCATCCGGCTTTGGTGACAGCGCTTCATCCATGCTGGACGCCTTTGCAGGTTGCCGATAAGCATCCCTGCCGCCTGTCGGACGGAAAGCCCGTCCTGACCCGTCGCAAAAGCGGCTCCCGTTGCGGGCGGGACCCGAAACGCACCGCGGTCCCCCCCGATCCGTGACCATGGCCCCATGCGAACCGTGCGCACGCGTGCACCGAAAGGCCAGCGCCCGCAGGTGATGGGCCGGTCGCTGGACTTCTGCCGGTCCGGGACCTGCCGGTCTGCAGGACACCGTCCCACGCCGGTGCTTATGACGGCGCCTTTATCGCCTCAATGGCAGGGGCCATCGCCCCTGCCACAGCGCTGCGCCGGGATCAGGACCGGCCGGGGGCCAAAAGCCCCCGGCCAGCGCCCGACCCGCCAACGGCGGGCGCTTCGCACCCGCCGGGTCGGGCACTGGCCTCTGTTTCTCCTGGACCTGCCGGTCTACAGGGCACTGTCCCGCGCGGGCGGGGCAAACGCGATGCGTTTCCTTATCCCGCC
>JADCDI010000109.1 GCA_020251025.1 Rhodobacter sp.
AAATACCCGGTGTCTCTGGCAGGGGCCATCGCCCCTGCCACAGTGCCACGCAAGGATCAGGACCGGCCGGGGGCCAAAGCCCCCGGCCAGCGCCCGCCCCGCCCTCGGCGGGCGCTTTGCGCCCACCGGGTCGGGCGCTGGCCTCTGTGTGTCCTGGACCCACCGGTCTACGGGGCACCGTCGCGCACGGGCGGGGGAAGCGCGGGTCGCATTTCAGGGTCCCGCCCAAAAGGGCAATCCCTGTTCCCGGACCGGCAAGCTTTCCCGGCAGGCAGGCCGTTGGATTGCGTTTTCAGCACGCTGCCATATCCGCCAGACCCTGGTGACCTTCAACGCAAGGGGGGAAAAAGCGCGAAAGGGATCACCGCCCTGATCGGCACCCGACCGGCCTGCGTCTTGGCACCGGATCGGGGCCGTGTCGCGGCGATCTCCGCAATGGCCGGTTTCGCGGCGGTGTCGGCCATGCCCGGACAGGGTATCACACGATCAAGGTGGCCCCCGGGTGCATCGGGGCGGGGCCATGCCCGCGCGCCGATGACGGCGGCAGCCGGGGACCATGCCCGCGCGGGCGGCCGACATTCCGTCCTTTCGGGCGTCAGTGGGGAAAACCGCGAAGGCCATGCCTTTCACGCCTGACAGGGCCATGCACCGATAGCTGTCCTGCCGCAGTCCGGCTGGAAATTCGGGCACCGGATCGACCTTGCGATGCGGCAGAAATTCCTGACCTGACAGCGCGGCGGCGCGGGCGTATGATCCTTCCCATGTCGATCTGGACCCGCATTGCCGATGCCCTCTCTGCCCTTGCCTCTGGCGAAGGGCTGTCGGCGCTCTTCGACCGGTTGCGCACCCCGCCCGAAAAATCGGTGGCCTTCACCATTGCCGTCATCGCGCTGGGGGCCAAGATGGCCAAGGCCGATGGCGAGGTGACACGCAACGAGGTTGCGGCCTTCCGGCAGGTCTTTGCGATACCGCCTGGAGAAGAGCAGAATGCGGCGCGCGTCTTCAACCTGGCCCGGCTGGATGTGGCCGGATTTGACGCCTATGCCCGCAAGATCCGCTCGATGTTCCGCGATGACAGCCGCGTGCTGGTCGATCTGATGGAAGGGCTGTTCCATATCTCGGTGGCGGACGGACGCTGGCACCCCCAGGAAGAGGCCTTCCTCAAGGAGGTGGCCGGGATTTTCGGCCTGGACGCGCGCTGCTTCCGGTCGCTCTGCGCCCGCTTCGTCCCCGAGGCAGAGCCCGACCCCTATGACGTGCTGGGCATAGACCCCGATGCCAGCCTGGACGCGGCGCGCGCGGCCTGGAAACAGGCCGTGCGCGACAGCCACCCGGACCGCATGCTGGCCCGCGGCGTGCCGGCCGAGGCGGTGAAGCTGGCCGAACGGCGGCTGGTTGCGGTCAATGCGGCCTGGGAAGCGATTTCCTCCAGCCGGGCCGCGTGATGGCGCTGCGGCTGGCCACCTATAACGTCGAATGGTTCACGCAGCTCTTTGACGGGGCAAACCGGCTGGCGGCGGACGGGCAGGCATCGGCGCGCCATCAGATCACCCGGGCCGATCAGGCCGAAGCGCTGGGCATCGTCTTTACCGCGCTGGCGGCCGATGCCGTGATGATCATCGAAGCGCCCGATCAGGGGTCAAGGCGCGATACGGTCGCGGCGCTGGAAGCCTTTGCGCGGGCCTTTCATCTGCGCACCCGCAAGGCGGTGATCGGCTTTGCCAGCGAGACCGAACAGGAAATCGCGCTGCTCTATGATCCTGATCGGGTGGCGGTGCGCCATGATCCGCAAGGCCTGCCTTCAACACGGCAGGACCGGGGCAAGGCACCCAGATTCGACTCCGTCCTTTATTTCGACATCGATGTCGATGCGCGGCCCGAACCGATCCGGTTTTCCAAACCGCCCCTGGAACTGGAGGTGACGGCGGGCGGGCAGACCCTGCGGCTGATCGGGGTCCATGCCAAATCGAAGATGATCAACGGGGCACCGACCGAAGCCCAGGCCATGCGGATCGCCATTGAGAACCGGCGCAAGCAACTGGCGGAATGCGTCTGGCTGCGCCGCCGGGTGGAGGGGCATCTGGACGCAGGCGACAGCCTGATCGTGATGGGCGATTTCAACGATGGTCCCGGACTGGACGAATACGAAAAGCTGTTCGGACAATCGGGCGTGGAGGTGGTTCTGGGGCAGGACGGCCCGGCGGAGCGGCGGTTGTTCGACCCGCATGCGGCCATGGCGCTGGGCCGCCGGATCGGGCTGCAACCCACCACGTCGCGTTTCTGGCAGGAACCGCAAAAGCAGTACTTCGAGGCGCTCCTCGATTACATCATGGTGTCACCCGACCTTGCGGCGCGCAAACCGACGTGGCGCATCTGGCATCCGTTCAACGATCCGGGCTGTCTGAAGGTGCCAGAGCTGCACGGGGCCCTGCTGGCGGCGTCAGACCATTTCCCGGTGACGCTTGACCTTCCGTTGTGATTTGAGAAAGCCGGACAGGCAAGATAAGGCTGTGCCATGAAACATGCGGTTCTGATGCTGATGCTGCTTGCCCTGCCCGTCCGGGCGCAAGAGGTGCCTGCCCCGCCGCCGTCCGGCGGCAGCGTGCAGGAGGGGGTCGATCTGCTGGAACGCGGGATGCGGTCGATCCTGGACGGGCTGGTCACCGAAATGCAGCCCGCCATCGACGGGATGAGCCGGGCACTGACCGGGATGGGGCCGCTGGCCGACCAGGTGTTCGCGCTGATCGACAATATCGGAAATTACGAGGCCCCGGTGATTCTGGAGAACGGTGATATCCTGATCCGGCGCAAGCCCGCCGCCCCGCCCCCCCTGCCCGCGCCCCTGAAGGAAGGCGAGGTCGATCTGTAAGGGCGGACCCCGGGGGACGGGCACACGGTTGGCAGGCGTTACGGGGAAGGTTCGCGGCCCGTGATTGCAGCGGGGGTGTGGGGCCTGCGCGAGGCCCGGGGTCTGCCGTGCTGTCGCTTTGCCGCCGGGCTGCTGGGAAAGCGCGAGGCACACGGACCACCGGCTGGAACGCAGGGCGCTTTTGCGCCCGCGCGACCGGCGCGTCCCGGCCCCGTGCTGCGCGAGCAGCGCGCCCGCCCGGGGCGGGTGGCGGCCTTTGGTGCTGGTGCTGGTGCGGGTCTTGGTGCCGCTGTTGCGCGCGGGCGGGGAAAGGCGGCGCGTTTCCGGGTTTGCCGCAGACACAGGCCGGAAGGCCAGCCCCGGCGTCTGTGGCAAAGGCCATCGCCTTTGCCACAGGGATACGCTGCCCCTTGCCCTGCCGGGGGCCAAAGCCCCGGCCAGCGCCCGCCGTAAGCGGGTAAACGCGCTGCGTTTCCTGTCCCCGCCCGAAAGGGCGAGAGCACCCTCACCGCTTCAATGGCAGGGGCCATCGCCCCTGCCACAGTGCCACGCCGCCCCTTGCCCGGCCGGGGGCCCAAAGCCCCGGCCAGCGCCCGCCCCGACCCGGCGGGCGCTTCGCCCCCGCCGGGTCGGGCGCT
>JADCDI010000011.1 GCA_020251025.1 Rhodobacter sp.
CATTCGCGAGAACACTCGTTCGGGCGGGAAGCTGTCGTCAGTTCGGGCGGGAACAGGAAACGCGCCCCGCGTTTCCCCCGCCCCTCCGCGACGGTTCCCCGTAGACCGGCAGGTCCGGGCGACACAGAGGCCAGCGCCCGACCCGGCGGGCGCGGGCCGGGGGCTTTGACCCCCGGCCCGTCCTGATCCCGGCGGGACGCTGTGGCAGGGGCGATGGCCCCTGCCAGTCAAGCGGTGAGGATGCTGTCGCCCGTCCGGGCGGGAACAGGAAACGCACCGCGTTTTCCCCGCCCGCGCGGGACGGTGCCTTGTAGATCGGCAGGTCCGGGAGAATCAGAGGCCAGCGCCCGACCCGGCGGGTGCGAAGCGCCCGCCGGGTCGGGCGCTGGCTGGGGGCTTTGGCCCCCGGCCCGTCCTGGTGCCAGTGCAGCGCTGTGGCAGGGGCGATGGCCCCTGCCAATGAAGCGCTGAGGGTGCTGTCGCCCGTTCGGGCGGGATCAGGAAACGCGACCCGCGTTTCCCCCGCCCGCGCGGGACGGTGCCTTGTAGATCGGTGCGTCCGGGAGACACAGAGGCCAGCGCCCGACCCGGCGGGGGCGAAGCGCCCGCCGGTGGCGGCGCGGGTGCTGGCCGGGGGCTTTGGCCCCCGGCTGGTGCGCGTTCAGCCAAGGTCTGTGGCAGGGGCGATGACCCGCCCACGTTAAGCAAGGCGCGCGCTGGCACAAGTGTGTCCCGCTTTCCGGTCCGCCAGCCCATCCGGCCGGCACCTCTTGTGCCCCCGTTACCCGCTGACGCCCGCCCAGCCCTCGATCAGCCGGGATTGCAGGCTGCGGGCGCGTTTGGCCCAGGCGGCACCCCCGGCGGGCTGTTCGCGTTCCGCCAGGGGGACCGCGTCGCGGCGCGCGGTGTCAGCCGCATAGATCGTGAAGACCAGGCTGCGCCCGTCCGGCGCGGCGATGTAGCCGCTCAGCCCCGAGACAAAGTTCAGCGTGCCGGTCTTTGCCACAACCCTGACCGGGCCGCCCGCCGGCCCCTGCCCCTTGGCATCGCGCAGCGCAAAGGGCTTCAGCAGCGCGGGCAGCGGCCCGTCCTTTGCCCGGATCAGCGCCGCAACCATATCGGCGGGGGCGGCCCGGCTGTCCGACCCAAGGCCGGAATGGTCGACAAACCGCCCCGCCCGGCCAAAGCGCTGTGCGGCCCAGCGGCTCATCTGACCGGCCGAGGCGGCAAGCGTCCTGCTGCCCCCGCCCGTCGCGGTCAGCCCCACGACTTCGGCGGTCAGATTGGTGGAAAACTTCAGCATGTCCCGCAGTACGGCGGGCAGCGGCTTGCTGGCCGCCTGCACCAGGACGGCACCCTCGGGACGGCTGCGCACCAGGGCGGGCGGGGGCAGATCAATGCCGTACGCCCGCGCCAGGGTATGGAACACATCGCCCGCATAGGCCCCGGGCTGGCGCACCGGAAGCCAGCGGCTGCCCCCCTTGCCCAGCGCGGCGCTGGCCACGGTCCAGGTGTCGATGCCGTCCGTTTCGGCAAAGGTGTAAACCGGCAGATCGCGGGGAACGACCGTCATGCGGGCCATGCGGACGGGGGGCACATAAAGATCGGATCGCGCATCCATCGCCACATCCCAGCCCTGCCCGGCGCGGCGCCATTCAAAATGCACACGGTTGAAATTCAGGTTCAGGCCAGAGATGGACGGGTTGTAGCCGACATGATCGGGCTGGTTCCCGTCGATCTGCGGCAGGCTGGGCAAGGCGCCGTCATTCACCAGAAAGCGGCCGGACACGCCGCGAACACCCGCCGCCCGCAGATCGGCGGCCATGGCGGCCAGGACATCGGTCGACAGCGTCGGGTCGCCGGACCCCGCCAGCACCAGATCCCCCGTGATCTGTCCGCCCGCCAGCGGGCCGGTTGCCATCAGCCGCGTACCGAACCGGAAACTCGGGCCAAGCCTTTCCCAGGCGTAAAGGGTGGTGATCACCTTGGCCGTCGATGCCGGGGGCAAGGGCAGGTCAGGCTCCAGGGCATCGACCACCTCGCCCGTCACGGCATCGACCGCCAGATAGCCGACCTGCCCGCCCAGTCCGGCCGCAGCAACGGCTGCTTGCCCGGACCCTGCCCTGCGGATCAGCGGCGCGCCAGCGGCCCCCGGTCTGGCAGGCGGGCGCGGTGCTGTCAGCGGGGCTTCGGCCAGAACCGGTGCGGCAGCGCCCGCCATCAGGCCTGCAATCACCCAGCGCCGCGTGACCATCCCGCCCCCCTTACCGACTGCGCGCCAAGGCTACAGCCCGCCCGCGCCGCCGACAAGCGGGCGGCGCGCTTTGTGTCGGCAGCGCGGGATATGTCCGGGCCTGGTCGCGCATGATTTGCACGGTTTCATGCTGTGCCGGGGCGGCCCTGCCGGCATCCTGGCGCTGACCGCCCGCGGGAACGCGGGGCACCGGACCCTGGCGCGCTGCAGCGGCGTGGCGCGACGGGTGCGGTCCGCACGGGGCAGGACGCTGACCGCCCGCCGCCTAAGGGTGCCACTCGCCGCGCGCACGGATGGCGCTGGACGACAGATCGACCATCGGTATCATGACAAAGGCCCAGGCCGGCGGCGCGCGCAGGCCAAGCCCGCCGGGGGGCACCTCTGCGGTGCGGTACATGCGCGCGGCCACCGACCGGCGCGCCGCAATGCCAAATCCGGGCCGGGCCATGACCCCCACGGGCACACGGGCCAGAATGCTCTGCCAGCGGTCCCAGAGGTGAAACTGCACCAGATTGTCGGCCCCCATCAGCCAGACAAAGCGGACACCGGGGTAAAGCGCCGTCAGCCGGTCCAGCAGGGCGGCGGTGTGGCGGGTGCCCAGCCGCGCCTCGATCCCGGTGACGACCACCCTGGGGTCGCCGATCACGGACCGGGCCTGGGCGATCCGGATCGCCAGCGGGGCCGGACCTGCGGCTTTCAGCGGGTTGCCGGGGCTGACCAGCCACCACACCCGGTCCAGCCCGAACCGCTTGAGCGCCTCGCGCGTGATATGGGCATGCCCGGCATGGGCAGGATCGAACGACCCGCCCAGCAGGCCCACGACCATGCCCGGCATCGCGATGGGAAAGCCCTGCCTCATGAACTGCCTTGTACCCGGTTGACCCATCGCAGGAATACCAAGTTGCGCCCCAGGCCACCAGAAGCCGACTTCACGATCCTTCGGCTTCCCCGGGCCGGGCGAAAGAAGCCCCGCCGGACGCAGAGGAAGTGACAGCCCCATGGGATCCATGAGCGGGAGAGAGGAGAATTCCCCAGAGGTTCCGGTCGCTGGCCTGGCGTTGTGCCCTGACCTGCGGGTTTGCAGGCAACATCCCTGGCGGGCGGGGGAAACGCGGGTCGCGTTTCCTGGTCCCGCCCGAACGGGCGCTCTCGCGAATGTCCGGTCTCAATGGCAGGGGTCATCGCCCCTGCCACAGCACAACGCCGTTATCAGGACCGGCCGGGGGCCCAAAGCCCCCGGCCAGCGCCCGCCCCGCCCCTGGCGGGCGCTTCGCACCCGCCGGGTCGGGCGCTGGCCTCTGTGTCTCCTAGACCTGCCGGTCTGCAGGGCACCGGCCCGCGCGGGCGGGGGA
>JADCDI010000110.1 GCA_020251025.1 Rhodobacter sp.
AAGTCCGTCAACTCGTAGCGTCGCTGCGTCATGTCACCACCTCATTCGCAGGAAGTGAATCACGATCACCGCATCCGCGCTAGCAATTTATGAGTGCGTGGCCTAGAGGGAACCGTCCCGCGCGGGCGGGGGAAACGCAGTGCGTTTCCTGATCCCGCCCGATGAGGCGTTCCTGTGCATCACGCGATGCGCGGTCTCTCTGGCAGGGGCCATCGCCCCTGCCACAGCGTCCCGCTGGCATCAGGACCGGTCGGGGGCCAAAGCCCCCGGCCAGCGCCCGCCCCGCCCACGGCGGGCGCTTTGCGCCCACCGGGTCGGGCGCTGGCCTCTGTGACTCCAGGACCTGCCGGTCTACAGGGGACCGTCCCACGCGGGCGGGGGAAACGCGATGCGTTTCCTGTTCCCGCCCGAACGGACGACAGCACCCTCACCGCCTCAATGGCAGGGGCCATCGCCCTTGCCACAGCGCCACGCTGCCCCTTGCCCGCCCGTCCCCGGCGGGCGCTGGGCTGCTTTGGTGCGGGCAGCACGGGTCTTTGCGCAAGCCGCGCGCAGGGGCGCGTGCGGCTGATGTGACTGGGGGGTGACTTACGGGGAAAACTCTTTCAAGCCATGGAAATATAAAGGATACATGCGTTGCCCTTCACGGTTTCCTGCCTGCTTCAGGCCGAAGCCGCCCCGCGCGCCGCATAATCGCGGGCTCCGAAAATCGCGCTGCCGACGCGCACATGGGTGGCCCCGGCGGCGATGGCGGCTTCGAAATCGCCGCTCATGCCCATTGACAGGCCGAAGAGGCCGTTGCGTGCGGCCATGTCGGCAAGGGCGGCGAAATGGGGGCGGCTGTCTTCCCCATCCGGCGGGATGCACATCAGACCGGCCAGGGGCAGGTCCATCGCTCGGGCAGCGGCGATGAAGGCATCGGCCCCGTCCGGCAGAACCCCGGCCTTTTGCGGTTCCGCCCCGGTGTTGATCTGTACGAACAGCTCCGGGCAGTGCCCCCTCTCCTGCACCAGGCGTGCCAGTTTTCCGGCCAGCGACGGGCGGTCCAGCGTGTGGATTGCCTCAAACAGATCCAGCGCCTGTCTGGCCTTGTTGGTTTGCAGCGGGCCGATCATGTGAACGGCCAGCGGGCCGAACCGCGCCCGCAGGTCGGGCCATTTTGCCGCCGCCTCTTGCACGTAATTTTCGCCGAAAACCCTGTGGCCTGCCTCCAGCACCGCAACGACGCGGTCCAGCGGCTGCACCTTGGACACGGCAATCAGGGTGACGCTGCCGGGGGGGCGGCCTGCGGCGGCTTCGGCGGCGGCGATGCGGCGGGTGATGTCAGACAGGGGCATGGGGGGCGGTTGCGGCAGAAGGCATGGTCCAACCGGAAGTCCGACCCCAGACCGAAAGATGCCCCTTGGACCTCCTGCGAAAAACAGCGGCTTTGTCTGCCTTGCCGGATTTGTCCGTCGACAAATCCGGCCGCGCCTGCCTGCCCCCGGCAGGCGCGATTCCGCGCCAGCCCAGGCAGGCGCGGCCGGATAATCGGGCGTCAGGCCAGTGGAGAGCCCCTTGCCTCAGGGCTTGCGCCCTTCGGCAATCGGACCGCGGAAACGCTCCACCGGAGCGTTTCCGGTCGGTCCGCGACCTGCCCGTTCCTGATGAGAAATGCCACATGCGATGGTCAGACGTCTTGTTCATATTCTGGCCTCGCCGCAGTTCTGGAATGTTGTTCCCGCTTCCTTGCGGCAGTCAGACATTGACGTGGTTCCGGCAAACGCCCCCGGTAGCTGGAAAAGAACCGGTCACTACACTTTGCCCCCCCCTAGAACGACCAGCGCACGCCGGCCAGCACGCCGCCGGCATCCTGATAGCCGCCGCCAAGCCTGTCGCTGTAGGCAAAGCTGCGCCAGCCCGCATAAAGATTGAGCGAGAGTGCATCAATGTCCTGCACGGCGTAAATCCCCCAGTTTTCGGTCCTGGCACCATCGGACAGGAAATCCTTGCCGTTGTAATAGTCAACCGACAGCGATGTCGTGCCCGCCGCCAGACGGTCGGTCTGCCATCCGGCCCGCGTCCAGTAATAGTCCGGTCCGTTGAACTGGCTGCCGGCAGAGAAGGCAAAGTTCAGGCCGGTGGGCTCATGCACCAGGGTGAACGAGCCGGCCAGCCGGCGCGTCAGATCGCCGTTCGGATCGTCGATCCACTGATAGCCAAGCGCGCTGCGCACCGCCAGATCACCCAGATCGCCTGTCCAGCGTGCGGCAACCTCGTAGTAGTCATTCTCGTCGGCGCTGACGAGCACGTTCTGCCCGTAGGATGCAGACAGCATCACGCCACTGAACACCGGTGTGTCATAGCGCAGACGGAACCGGCGCGATGCGTCAAGCGCAGAGTTGACCTGGCCAACGGTGACATTGGTCAACTGCCCCGCATCATTGCGAAAGCGGAAGGCGGAAAACCCGTCGCTGGAATCCGTGGCACCGGCGACAAAGGTGAAACTGTCGTCCAGCCCTGCGGTGCCGTTTGCGGCCGTGGCCCCCTGGCCGAGTGAAAACGTCCCGTAACCGGCATCATAGGCCACCTCGAACCAGCGCAGCAGGGTGCGCTGCCATTCGCCCCATTGCGGCGTTCCGGTCTGCGATACCAGTGACGAGTTGCGCAGGGTCAGCCCGGTTTCAAAGCGCCAGCGCAGGGTGTTTTCGCCCATCGGCTGGCTGATGGTGAACCCAAGGCGCGAGTTCCAGTTGCCGTTGTCAACGATGTTGCTGGTGGTTTCCTGGCCGTCGTCAAAGCTTTGGTAGGTCAGGTTGACCTGACCGTAAAAGGTGGCGACCCCGCCGCGCGCATTGGTGAAGGTGGTTGAGGGTTCAAGGAACTCCGATTCCACCGGAAGCTCTTCCACCGGCGCGTCATAGTCGGAACCGAACACCGGGGTTTCCTGTGCCTGCGCCGCAGATGCCCCGATCACCAGCAGACATGTCAGGCAGCGGTCCCCAAACGGAAATCTCATCTTCCCCTCTTTCTTTAGCGCGCCAAGGGCACAATTCCGTCTGGCCTGCGGTTGATACCGGTCGCCTTGCCCCTGTGGGAAACAAGGCATCACGCGGCCCGGAACCGGGGTGCGCGCGCTGACATGTCCAGCCGCCAGATTTCACGCCACCTGCGGGATGATGCCTGATTCCGGTTTCAGGTCAAGCAAGTCAGGCCGGAAAAGCGGTGCCGCCCGCATCGGAACAACACGGCGCTGCGGCACGTGCGGCACTGCTGCGCAGGTCTTCCCGCAGGCTGGCTGTTCATGCCCGGGCGGACAGAGGGCAAGTCCTGCCGCGCCGGTCCCCGGCCGCAGAAAAAAGAAAGAGCGGGCAATCGCCCGCTCTTTCCGGTACCCTTGATCGTTGCGATCAGAACGAGAAGTTCACACCGACGTCGGCGCGATAGTCTTCGCCTTTGATGTCGGGGTCAACCGCACCGGCGGCAATCGACGCACCGCCGCCAAGGTCGTATTTCACACCAAGGCCGAAGGGCTGTGTCGTGTCCTTTGTCGGATCGTTGGGGGTCTTCTGTTCCTTGCTGACCCAGAAGGCCGTTACAGTGAAGGCATCGACGGTATAGTCAGCAGAGATGCCGTACTGGGTCAGATCAATGCCCGCGCCCGACCCTTCGCCATACTGTGCCTTGGCAGTGAAGCCACCAAAGGTGGCACTGCCGCCGATAATCCAGTTGTCCAGCGACTTCGTGAATTTGGTCCTGGCAGTGTTGGCGGGGTCGCAGACGTTGGGAGCCGCCGATGTAGCGGCACAACGGATGCCCGACACATCCGTTGATTCATAGCCGAACCCAACCGAGTAATTGTCGACCGAGTACTTCGCACCGACGCCAATGGCCCGGTCCACGACGATGTCCTTCACCGCACTGACGCCAGCCTCGTTAAAGATATCCGTCACGACTTTGACCCCGGCAGGATTGCCCAGCGAGAAATAGAAGCTGGCAGGGCCGGTGGTGTATTGGTAGGTCGCTGCCGGCAGGGCAAAGAGGTTGGTCTTGTCACCCGGCGAATCCAGGTCGCTGTTTTCCTGCTGCAGGTAGATGGCCTCGTTCAGGTCGCCGATACCGGTATAGCCAACGCCCGACAGGTTGCCGACGGCGGATTCGGCCGCACCATCGACATCCCCCATCGACAGCTTGCCGAAAGCGCCGGACAGGAAGACAGAACCGGCCTTGCCATCGTTGCCGTCTTTTGCGTTATCGGCCCTGATCGCGGCGCCAAAGCTCACCCCCGCATCGGTTTCCTGGGTCAACGTGAACAGGACGCGGATACGCGAACTGAAACGGAAACCGGAATCGCCGACGTTGCGCGTGGCGACACCGTTGACGACCGTGATACCGTCGTTATCGACTGACTCGTCATAGACCATACCCATGCGGCCCACGCCGCTGATCGCGACTTCAGCAGCAGCGGCACCTGCGAAGAGGACCAGCGCTGTGGAAGCGAGGAGAAGATTTTTCATGGTTTCACTCGTTACTTTGAGGACAGTTATCCCAACTCAGGGAGTCCGAAGTCGGTATCCTTGCTTTTCGATCCTGCGACCCGCATTTGCAACGGACATCCGGCGACCTGCGCTACGAAAGGCAACAGGTGTGGCATGGGTGGCACGCATTTGGGTCTGGCGGGCAAAGTCACCGGCCCGATACCGCCACAGGATCCGGCCCTTGCCGATGGGTCCTGGCCGGGCCGGAAGGCCTGGTTCCACGGGCCTTGCCGGTGTCTGGCGGTGTCTGCCGGGGCCGCTGTGCAGCCCCTTGCGCGCCTTCAGCGGGCTGCGTGCCCTCTTTGCCCCGCAGTGCGGCGAAACTGGGGCGGCCGGCGGTGCGCCGGGGCCGGTGCGCATGACCAAAGGCCCTTGTCCGGTGTCTGCCGACGGGCTAGACAACGCGAAACCTTTGGGGGAATTGCATGACCTTGCAACGGCTGGCACGCGCGGCGCTTCTGGCGGGGCTTGCGCCCCTGGCCGCCGGATGCGGCGCGGGCGGCAACAATGCAGCCGGGGCGCAGAAGGCACGGGAGGCCAATGCGCTGATTCAATCCAACGACCCGGGGGCGGAATATCTGGGCCTGACGCAGAATCAGGGGACGGCCAGCAACTCCACCATCTGGGACCTGTTTGCCAACAACGACAACCCCAACACCACCGTCGAGGTGAACAAGTATCTGTGGAACGCCTCGCTTGACGTGCTCAGCTTTCTGCCCATCGAATCGGTTGATCCCTTTACCGGCGTGATCTCGACCGGGTACGGCACGCCGCCGGGCAGCAACCGGGCCTACCGTGCGACGATCTATGTGCAGGACCCGGCGCTGGATGCGCGGTCGCTGAAGGTGGCGCTGCAGTCGCGCGGCGGCGGGGCGGTGCCGGTGGCCACGCAGCGCGCCGTGGAAGACGCCATCCTGACGCGGGCACGCCAGTTGCGCGTGCAGGACAGCAACCTCTGATCCGGACCTCTGGACGTTCGGGCGGCAACCGGTGTACCCCGGTGCGGCACCGCAACGAACACAAGGCCCGCCCATGTCCTATGACCCCGCCGCAACGGAACGCCTCTGGCAGGACGCCTGGGACAGGGCCGGGGTCTTTGCCGCCGTCCGCGATGCCCGCCCGAAATACTACGTGCTGGAAATGTTTCCCTATCCGTCGGGGCGCATCCACATGGGCCATGTGCGCAACTACACCATGGGCGATGTGATCGCGCGCTACAAATCCATGTGCGGGTACAGCGTGCTGCACCCGATGGGCTGGGATGCCTTCGGCATGCCCGCCGAAAACGCGGCGATGGAACGGGGCGGCCACCCCCGCGACTGGACCTATGGCAATATCGCCGACATGCGCGCGCAGATGAAGCCCTTGGGCCTGTCCATCGACTGGAGCCGCGAGTTTGCCACCTGCGACCCGGAATACTACGGCCAGCAGCAGGCGATGTTCCTGGACATGCTGGCGGCGGGGCTGGTGTACCGCAAGGCGGCGGTGGTGAACTGGGACCCCGTCGACATGACGGTGCTGGCGAATGAACAGGTGATCGACGGGCGCGGCTGGCGGTCGGGCGCGGTGGTGGAACGGCGCGAGCTGACGCAGTGGTTCTTCCGCATTTCCGACTATTCGGGCGAATTGCTGGCGGCGCTGGACGGGCTGCATGACTGGCCCGAAAAGGTGCGGACCATGCAGGCCAACTGGATCGGCAAGTCGCGCGGTTTGCAGTTCGCGTTCCAGACGGCCGGTGCGCCGGCAGGGTTCGACCGGCTGGAGGTTTACACCACGCGGCCTGATACGCTGCTGGGTGCCAGTTTTGCCGCGATCAGCCCTGACCATCCGCTGGCAAAGGTGCTGGAGGCGGGCGACCCGCAGGTGGCCGCCTTCGTGGCCGCTTGCCGGCGGGGCGGCACCAGCGCCGAAGCCATCGAGACGGCGGAAAAGAAGGGCCTGGATACCGGGATCACGGTGCGGCACCCCTTCGATCCGGACTGGCACCTGCCAGTCTATATCGCCAACTTCATCCTGATGGATTACGGCACGGGGGCGATTTTCGGCTGCCCGGCGCATGATGCGCGCGATTTCGAATTTGCCACCAGATACGGCCTGCCCATTCCGCAGGTCTTCGTTGCCGAAGGTCAGGACGAGGCCCCCCTGGCCGGGGCTTTCGTGCCCGCAAAATCCGAACGCGTGCGCTATCTGCGCGGCTTTGCCGGTGATGCGGTGCAGACCGGCGAGGCCGCCGTCGCCGCCGCGATTGCCGCCTGTGAGGCGAAGGGGATCGGGCGGGGTGTCACCAATTACCGCCTGCGCGACTGGGGATTGAGCCGCCAGCGCTATTGGGGCTGCCCGATTCCGGTGGTGCATTGCCCTGACTGCGGCGTGGTGCCGGAGCGCAAGGAAAACCTGCCCGTGCGCCTGCCCGACGATGTCACCTTCGACAAGCCGGGCAATCCGCTGGACCGCCATCCGACCTGGCGCGACGTGGCCTGCCCCGCCTGCGGCAGGCCTGCGCGGCGCGAGACGGACACGATGGATACCTTTGTCGATTCGTCCTGGTACTATGCCCGCTTCACCGCGCCCCATGCCGCAACGCCGACCAGTGCGGAAGATGCCGCCTACTGGATGAATGTGGACCAGTACATCGGCGGGATCGAACATGCGATCCTGCATTTGCTGTATTCGCGCTTCTTCGCCCGCGCCATGCACAAGACCGGCCACCTGCCCGCCAAGGCGATCGAGCCGTTCAACGCGCTGTTCACCCAAGGCATGGTGACGCACGAGATCTATATGACCCGCGACGGGGCGGGGCGGCCGGTGTACCACCTGCCGGAAGACATCGAGGCGGGCCGCGTGAAGGCCACGGGCGAGGTGGTGGAAATCATCCCCTCTGCCAAAATGTCGAAGTCGAAGAAGAACGTCGTCGATCCGGTGAACATCATCCAATCCTTCGGGGCCGATACCGCGCGCTGGTTCATCCTGTCGGACAGCCCGCCGGAGCGGGATGTGGAATGGACGGCCTCGGGGGCCGAAGCCGCGTTCAGGTTCCTGTCGCGCGTCTGGCGGCTGGCGGACGAGGTTGCGCGTTCTGACGCCCCGGCAACGGATGAAGACGCGGCGCTGGACCGCGCCACGGCACGGGCGATTGCCGAAGTGACCGCCGGGATCGAAGGCTTTGCCTTCAACAAGGCTGTCGCCAAGCTGTATGAATTCGCCAATACTCTGGGCCGCTCGGGTGCCGGGGCCGGGGCAAGGCGGCGGGCGATGGCGGTGATGGCGCAGCTTCTGTCGCCGATGGTGCCGCATCTGGCCGAAGACATCTGGGCGATGCTGGGGGGGGCGGGACTGGTGGCGCAGGCCCCCTGGCCAAAGGCGGACCCGGCGCTGCTGGTTGACGACAGCGTCACGCTGCCGATCCAGATCAACGGCAGGCGGCGGGCGGAAATCACCGTGCCGAAGACCATGACGCCGGCAGAGGTTGAAGCGCTGGTTCTGGCGGATGATGCCGTGGCCAGGGCCCTTGGGGACGCTGCCCCGAAGAAGCTGATCGTCGTGCCGGGCCGCATCGTCAATGTCGTTATCTGAGCGCCGCCGCGTTCTTGCGCTGATCCTGGCCCTGCCCCTGGCGGGCTGCGGCTTTGCCCCCGTCTATGCCCCCGGCGCACCGGCCGGTGCCCTGATTGGCCGGATCGAGGCGGATGCCCCGAACAGCCGTGACAGCTTCATGTTCGTGACGGAATTCGAAAACCGCATGGGGCGGCCACAGGCACCGGCCTACCGGCTGACCTATCAGATCACGATACAGCGCAATGACCTGGCGGTCACCACCGCAGGGGCGATCCTGCGCTACAACCTGACCGGGCAGATCACCTGGGCGCTGACCGACATCGGCACGGGGACAACACTGACCGGTGGCACGGTCAGCAGCTTTACCGGGTCTGCCGCCACGACCTCGACCGTTGCGGCGCAGACGGCCGATGACAATGCCCGCAGGCGGCTGATGCAGATTCTGGCCACGCAGATCGCGACAAAGATCACCGCCACCGCTGGCGACCGGGGTGCCCCGTGAAGATCGGGGCGGCCGAGGTTCTGCGGACCTATGCGCGCCCGGACCCCGCCCGGCCTGGGCTGCTGATCTATGGCAATGATGCCATGCGGGTGGCCCTGAAGCGGCAAGAGGTGATTGCCGCCGTCATCGGACCGGGCGGCGAGGCGGAAATGCGCCTTGCCCGGATGGCCGCCGCCGACCTGCGCCGTGACCCCGCAGCGCTGCAGGATGCCATGAAGGCGCAAGGATTCTTCCCCGGCCCGCGCGTTGCCTTTGTCGAAGACGCAACCGACGGTCTGGCCCCCCTGCTGCAAGAGGCGATGGCCGCCTGGCGGCCCGGGGATGCCCTGCTGGTGGTCACGGCAGGGTCGCTGGCGGCAAAATCGGCGCTGCGCAAGCTGTTCGAACCCCATCCGGGCGCACATGCGCTGGCGCTTTATGATGATCCGCCGGGCCGGGACGAGATTGAGGCGATGCTGGCCGGGGCCGGGGTTTCGGGCCTGTCGCGCGCGGCAATGGCGGATGTGACCGCGCTGGCACAGGTGCTGGACCCGGGCGATTTCCGCCAGACGCTGGAAAAGATCGCGCTTTACAAACTCGGCGATGCAACGCCGCTGTCACCCGCCGAGATTGCCGCCTGTGCCCCCGCCACCGTTGAGGCCGAGGTGGACGAGATCATCAACGCCGCCGCCGCGGGCCGGGTGGCCGATGTCGGCCCGCTGATGCGCCGGCTGGATGGGCAGGGGGTGGGCGCGGTAAAGGTCTGCATGGACGCAACGCGGCATTTCCGGACCCTGCACGGGGCGGCCTGCGACCCCGCAGGGCCCGCATCCGGCCTGGCACGGGCGCGCCCGCCGGTGTTCGGCCCGCGCCGCGATGTGATGCTGCGGCAGGCGCAGTCGCTGGGGCTGCACAAGATCGAAGAGGCGCTGGGCATGCTGATCGAAACAGACCTGACGCTGCGATCCCCGGCCCGGGTACCGGCCACGGCGGTGATGGAACGCACGCTGATCCGCCTTGCCACCCTGGCGCGACGGTAGCGGTGCAGACCGTCATCGGCACCCTGCGGACCCGCGCCGCCCGTGTTCTTTGACACCGGAAGAGCTTGGCCTGTCCTGCAGGCCTGTGGCGGCAGGCCCCCGGTCAGACGGGGTCACGGCCTGTAACCCGGCGGGCAAGGTGCCCGTACCGGTCGCAGACCATGTGCCGATCCCCGTTTGCCCGGCAAGCCGGACCGTTCCGGCAGACCGGCCCTGTCTGCTGACCCATCCCGTCGGCGGAATTGACCGCGCCCGGCAGATCAACCCGACGCAGTTCCCGCCCGATGAACAGGACACGGCACTGCGGGTGGCCGCGCGGCAGGCACGGCTTCATTCTGCTGCGGGCGCTGCGCGGGCCGGGGATCAAGACATCCCTGCATCGGGCGTTCGGGTGCAGCCGGACCATACCGGCGCAGCGCATGGGCGGGGTGCGTTCCCGACAGGCGGGGTAATGACGTGCCTGACATCATCCTGCGCCATTGCGGGGCCTGGGCACAGGCCGCACATTTGCCAATCACGGGGCCGCCCCTGGCAGATCATGTGGCGCGGCTGCGGGCGCGCCCCGGCGTTTCGGCGGGCGATGGCGCGGCAGGGGGGCTTTTCCGGGCCGCTCCATCTTCGGCGGGCACCAGAAGGAACAGGCGCAGGCGCACAGGGCAGAAGCGCCCGGACCGGTCAGGTCACGCTCCAGTGGAGCGTGGCCCGGTCCGTTGCCCGAAAGCGCAAGCCGCAGGGCAAGGGGGGCGAAGCTTGGCCCTACACCGGTAAATCCGGCCGCGCCTGCCCGGGCGGGCGCGGAATCGCGCCTGCCAAAGGGCAGGCAGGCGCGGTCGTCTGGGCAGTGCCCCGACTTGACGCGGGTCAAATCCGACAAGACCAAAGGTGAAACGCGGTCTGCCGCCGCGTCTGGGCCGAGGCCGCGCAGTTTCCGATCACCGAGCCGCACTTGGCCGGGCATGTGGCGCGGATGCGGGCGTGCCCGGCGTTTCAGCAGGCGATGGCGCGGCAGGGGCACGATATGCGGCGACTGGGCCGATTTCCGAAGTGCAGGGCAGGCGACGGCCGGGTTACCGGTCGATTGCGGAACGCTTCTTCTTGCCTGATTTGACAGGTGTCAAATCAGGCCGCGCCTGCCTGCCCCCGGCAGGCGCGTTCCGCGCCAGCCCAGTCAGGCGCGGCCTGATTTACGGCCCGCTGTCCTGGCTTATCCCCCCTTGCCCTTCGGCTTGCGCCTTCGGGCAACCGTCCCGGAAAACGCTCCCCCGGAGCGTTTTCTTTCGGTCCGGGCACCTCAGACCGCAGTGTCGACAGTTCTCTCGGCGGGCATCAAGACCTCGTTGCACCGGGAATTGAGGCGCATCCAGACCATGCTGGCACGGACATATGGCTGAAGCGCCCGGACCGGTCAGGTCACGCTCCAGTGGAGCGTGGCCCGGTCCGTTGCCCGAAGGCGCAAGCCGCAGGGCAAGGGGGGGCGAAGCCTGGCCCGACGCCAGTAAATCCGGCCGCGCCTGCCCGGGCGGGCGCGGAAACGCGCCTGCCGGGGGCAGGCAGGCGCGGCCGGATTTGGCGCGTGTCAAATCCGGCAAGAACACCCGACAAGACCAATTGCATCCGAAAAAAAAACCAGGTGACGCGCGCCCCTCCGCCACGCAGACCCCTTTCCCTTCCGCAGGATCCTGCCCTAAGATTTCCCCAACCCCAAGGAAGCCTGCCATGACCCTGTCCACCCTGAATCCGCGCGTGAATTTCGACTTCCCCCAGGAACGGGCCGATCTGGCCGCCGCCTTTCGCTGGACCGCAAGGCTGGGCATGAACGAGGCGGTTGCGAACCATTTCTCGCTGGCGGTCGGCGGGGACGGCAAGCGGTTCCTGATCAATCCCAACCAGCGCCACTTTGCCCGGATCAAGGCCAGCGACCTGCTGCTGCTGGATGCGGACGATCCGGATGTGCTCAGGCGCCCCGATGCGCCGGACCCGACCGCCTGGGGGCTGCACGGCGCGGTCCACCGCCTTGTGCCCCATGCGCGCTGCGTGATGCATGTGCATTCGGTCTTTGCGACTGTCCTTGCCTCGCTGGAGGATTCCGCGCTGCCGCCCATCGACCAGAACACGGCGATGTTCTTTGGCCGCATTGTGATCGACGGAGATTACGGCGGACTGGCCTTTGAGGAAGAAGGCATGCGCTGCGCCGGGATGCTGGGCGACCCCAGGGTGCAGGTGATGATCATGGGCAATCACGGCGTGCTGGTGATCGGTGCCACCGTGGCCGAGGCCTTTAACCGGCTGTATTACTTTGAACGCGCCGCCGAAACCTATATCCGCGCGCTGCAAACGGGGCGCAGGCTGCGGGTGCTGAGCGATGCCATTGCCGAAAGCGTCGCCCATGAGATGGAGATCTACCCCGGAATGGCCGACCGGCATCTGGCAGAGATCAGGGCAATTCTGGACGAGCAGGAACCGGCCTACCGCAACTGAGGGGCACAGCCCTTGCGCAAGCCTCAGTCCGGTATCTCTCGGGGAAAGCCGTCTGGCCCCTCGCCCGGCCAGGGGTCTGATTCAGGAACGCGTTCATCCGGCAGTTCCGGTCCCGGCGCGTCGGGGCTTTCCCGGGGCGGGGGCTGATCCTCGGGCGGCGGCGGGACGGGCGTGCGGGGGATTGCAAAGCGGGTCATGGCAGATCTCCGGTCAGGGCGTGATCAGGCTTCATGCCATCAGGCTACGCCCGGAACCGGATCAGGGAAAGCGGAAAGGCCAGACGGCTTTGCAGCGGCGGCGCGGCCCGCCCAGCGCCCGGTGGCAAGGCAGGCGGTCAGCAGGTAGCCGCCCGTCGGAGCTTCCCAATCCAGCATCTCGCCGCAGGCAAAGATGCCGGGCAGCGCACGCAGTTCCAGCCCTTCGCTCAGCGCCCCGGCCCGGATGCCGCCCGCGACCGAAATCGCCTCGTCCAGCGGGCGGGGGCCGGCATGGGGCACGGGCAGCGCCTTGAGCAGTGCCGCAAGTGCCGCACCTGCGGGCAGGGGGCGGGCAAGCTCTTGCACCAGCGCCGCGGCGGCGGGGGACAGGCCCAGCTTGCGCAGGCGGTTGCCCGGGGTATCGCCGGGGCGGGCGCGGGTCAGGCGCAGGGTGATCTGACCGGCAGACAGATCCGGCAGCAAATCCAGTGTCAGGGGTGCGCCGTCGCGCAGCGCACGGGACAGGGCATAGATGCCGCCGCCTTCCAGGCCACGGGCGGAAATCACGAACTCGCCGCGCCGGCGCAGGTGGCCCGCGCACAGAACGGCACCCTTGACCGGTGCGCCGAAATGGCGGGCCATATGGGCCGACCATGTCATGCGGAACCCCATGTTCGCGGGCTGCCAGGGGGCAAGGGCAACCCCCTGCCCTGCCAGCCAGGGCACCCAGGCGGCGTCCGACCCCAGGCGCGCCCAGCTGGCCCCGCCCAGCGCCAGAACCGTGACGGCGGGGGACAGAACCTGCGGGCCTTCGGGCGTGTCGAAACCCAGGCCGATGTCAGCAAAGCCGGTCCAGCGCCAGCGGGTGCGCATCTGCACCCCCATCCCGTCCAGCCGCCGCAGCCAGGCGCGTAGCAGCGGCGAGGCCTTCATGGCGACCGGAAAGACGCGGCGGGACGAGCCGGTGAACACCTCTTGCCCCAGACCGCGCGCCCAGTCCCTGATCTGGTCTGGTCCGAAGGCGGCCAGCATCGGGGCAAGCCAGGGGGCCGCTTCGCGGTATTCGGCCGTCAGGGCCGCCAGGGGTTCGTCCTGCGTCAGGTTCAGGCCGGACTTGCCTGCCATAAGGAACTTGCGGGCCGGGCTGGGCTTGGCTTCGGCGATCAGCACCCGCCGGCCGGCGCGGGCCAGCTCTTCGGCAGCCATAAGCCCGGCGGGACCGGCACCGATGACCAGCGCATCGCAGTGCCCGGTCATGCGATCAGGCGGCGGATTGCCGCGATTTGCGCCGGTATGGAAGACCGCGCCCCGGCCACCCGCGCGGCGGCACCGCGCCGCACCGCCGCTGCCGGAAGGATGCGCTCGATCAGGCCCGGGGCCGGTGCGCTGCCAGCCCTGTCCAAGGCGTCCGCCACCGCGTGCAAGCGGGCCGCGATCCGGGCACCGGCGTTTTGCGCCGGGGGCCGGTCCAGGGTCCGAAGGGCGTCTTTGCCGGAAACCCCGATCACCGGTGTTCCGGGGTTCTCAGGCGGGTGTTCTGCGGTCAACCGGTCAGACCAGGCCGACGCGGGCGCGGATGCCCCCGTCTCGCAGCGGGATTTCCTGGCCAAGCCAGCCGTCGGCATCGGGGCTGCACATCCACAGCAGCGCGCGCGCGGGCCAGTCGGCGGGGATATGCACCGCAGGATCAAGCTGGCTGACCGGATTGATGCCGCTCGCCTTGATTCTGACCTGCATGTCGGTGGCAACCGTTCCGGGCGACAGGCCCATCACACGCAGGCCCCAGGTGCCCTCCTCAAGATGGGCCATGCGCGTCAGCATGGCGGCACCGGCCTTGGCGGTGCAATAGGCCCCCCAGCCTTCCAGCGGCGTGTGGGCGGCACCGGACGAGACGGTGATGATCGTTCCCGATCCTTGCGCCTTCATCACCGGGATCGCAAAGCGCATGCCATGGAACACACCCTTGAGGTTGATGTCGATGGCCCGCCCCCAATCCGCCGGGTCCGCGTCGGCCAGACGGGTGATGGGATCGATCACACCTGCGTTATTGATCAGCACGTCAAGACGCCCGCCCCAGCGCAGCGCCTGATCCAGCGCGGCCCCCAGAGAAGCCGCATCAGCGACGTCACAGCGCAGGGCCAGCGCCTGCGGGCCGATGTCTGCCGCGATCTGCCCGATCTTGTCGCTGCTGCGTGCCAGAAGCACCACCTGCGCCCCGGCCTGCGCAAAGATGCGGGCGGCTGCGGCACCGATGCCCCGGCTTGCCCCGGTGATTGCCACGACCTTGCCCTGCATTCCCGTCCCCCCTTGCGGATTGCCGCACCCTCTTAGACCATCGTGGCAGTTCATGGAAACCCTTGACCCTGCCGCATGGCAGGGGAAAGGATGCGCGCAGGGTCATCAGGAAGGTTTCTTCATGTTTCAAAAAATGTTCAAGGGCGGCCCGCTTCTTGCAGCCCTGCTGATTTCAACCGCCGCCCATGCCCAGCTTACGGCCGATCAGGTCTGGACGAACTGGAAGGACGTTTCGGTCGCCTCTGGCCAGACCGTGACAGCGGCTTCGGAATCCCGCGAGGGAGACACGCTTGCGATCAGGGGCCTGACCATCGTGTCGGCGTTCGACGGCGGGTCGATCAACGGCACCATCGAGGCGGTGAATTTTCGCGAACTGGGTGACGGAACCGTGGAAGTCACCATGTCGTCCGACTATCCGGTCGTGGTGAATTCAACCGGCTCCGACGGCAGGAAAAGCGTCGTCAACATCGCGGTCCGCCAACCCGACCTCAGGATCATCGCGTCGGGCAGCGAAGCCGAAACGCGCTATGATTTCACCGCCCCCTTCGTAAAGGCGGTGGTCAGTGACGTGACCTTAGATGACAAGCCCGTTGAAATGACCCTGGAAGTCGATATCACGGCACCGGGCGGAAGCTATCTGGTGACGGCAGGCACCCCGAAACAGCTTGCTTCTGCGATCACTGCCGACAGTGCCGCGCTGACGCTGGCGATGACGGACCCTGAAACAGGCGGCAAGATCGCCATGAAGGGCAACATCAACGACCTGGCGGGGAACTCGACAGGCAATCTGCTGGATGCGGCCATGGCGGCGGATATGTCGCAGGCCCTGAAGGCCGGATTTGCCACCGATGGCAGCCTTGCCTATGGCGCAGGCACGTTCGAATTTGACGTGGCCGAAGCGGCGGAGGTGACAAAAGGGTCTGCCACCGTCGGCAGCGGGAACATCGTCTTCGCGCTGGACGCAGACCGGTTGAACTATGGCGGGGGCAGCAAGGATGTGGCAGTGACCCTGTCGGGCGCGTGGAGTCCGCTGCCTTCTGTGGCGATGAGCTATGGCGAGGCGGCGTTCAACCTGCTGATGCCGGTCAGCAAATCGGACGAGCCGGGCAATTTCGCCTTTCTGGCGAAGCTGGTTGATTTCACGCTGTCAGACGATGTCTGGTCGCTGCTGGACCCCGGGAAGGTCCTGCCGCGCGATCCGGCCACCATCGTGATCGACACCGAAGGCAAGGCCAGCTGGGCGGTCGACATCATGGCCCCGGACGGTGCCGAAGAGCTTGCCGGCGACACCATACCTGTCCGGTTGCATGCCCTGGATATCACCGGTCTGACGCTGAAGGCGGCGGGGGCGGAAGTGACCGGCGACGGTGCCTTCACCTTTGACAACGCCGACACCACGACCTTCCCCGGCGTACCGCTGCCAACAGGACAGTTGAACCTGATGATCGTCGGTGCCAACGGGCTTGTCGACAAGCTGGTGCAGATGGGCCTTCTGCCAGAGGATCAGGCGATGACCGCACGGATGATGATGGGCCTTTTTGCCAAAGTCGTGGAAGGGTCTGACGACACGCTGACCTCGACACTGGAGTTCAGGGAGAAAGGCTTTTTCGTCAACGGCCAGCGCCTGCAGTAAGGCAAGGGCGGATATCTTGGCAGGCTGCACAAAGGGCATCCCGGCCGTCTGCCGTCTGGCAAGGCCTTGCTGATTGCGGGAAAGGGCCTGCCGGTGCGGGCCGGTCAGATAAGGCAAGGCGGTTCCCCCGCCCGTGCGGGACGGTGCCCCGTAGACCGGCAGGTCCGGGAGAAGCTGAGGCCAGCGCCCGACCCGGCGGGGGCGAAGCGCCCACCGGTGGCGGGGCGGGCGCTGGCTGGGGGCTTTGCTTTGGCCCCCGGCCGGTCCTGATCCCGGCGTCGTGCCGTGGCAGGGGCGATGGCCCCTGCCATTGAAGCGGTGCGGGTGCTGTCGTCAGTTCGGGCGGGAAGGTGAAGGTACCTTCGCTCGTTCGGGCGGGATCAGGAAACGCATCGCGTTTCCCCCGCCCGCGCGCGACGGTCCCCTGTAGACCGGCAGGTCCGGGAAAGACAGAGGCCAGCGCCCGACCCGGCGGGTGCAAAGC
>JADCDI010000111.1 GCA_020251025.1 Rhodobacter sp.
CCCCGGCGGGCGCTTCGCCCCCGCCGGGTCGGGCGCTGGCCTCTGTGTCTCCCGGACCGACCGGTCTACAGGGCACCGTCCCGAGCGGGCGGGGGAAACGCGGTGCGTTTCCTGTTCCCGCCCGAACAGGCGACAGCACCTTCACCGCTTCAATGGCAGGGGCCATCGCCCCTGCCACAGCACCACGCCGGGATCAGAACCGGCCGGGGGCCAAAGCCCCCGGCCAGCGCCCGGCCCGCCCCCGGCGGGCGCTTCCCGCCCGCCGGGTCGGGCGCTGGCCTCTGTGTCTCCCGGACCTGCCGGTCTGCGGGGCACCGTCCCGAGCGGGCGGGGCAAACGCGATGCGTTTCCTGACCCCGTCCGGAACAGAAGCCGGTTTCCGGGGGATCAGGATCATTCTCCTGCCCGGCAGGCGGGGCTTCTTTCCGGGTACTCTTCTTTGCCCCTGCACGGCGCGGCAACGTGCCCTGTCACGCGGCTGCGACAAGGCCCGTGCCGATGATGCCGTCGATGACGAACTGCACCGAAAGGGCCGCCAGCAGCATGCCCAGAAGCCGGGTGATCACCATGGTCCCGGTGCGCCCCAGGGCCCGCTCGATCCGGCCGGCGGCAAGAAACAGGACGTGGATCAGCGCGATGACCGCAAGCATCAGGCCCAGAACCACGGCCGTTCCCTGCAGGCCCGGCCCCGACTGGCCGACCAGCAGGATCATCGCCGCCAGCGCGCCCGGTCCCGCGATCAGCGGCATCGCCAGCGGGAAGACCGAAGGATCATGATCGGCATCGGGCATCTGCCCCTCGCGCCGCTGGGTGCGCCGTTCGAACAGCATGTCCAGCGCCGTCAGGAACAGCAGGATCCCCCCGGCAATGCGGAAGGCGGGCATCGAGATGCCGACAAAATCCAGCAGCTTCTGGCCGAACAGGCCGAAGAGCGTCAGCAGCACCGCCGCGATCACGCAGGCGCGCAAGCCCACCGCCCGGCGGTGATCGGGGGCCATGCCCCGGGTCAGGGCAATGAACAGCGGGACCAGACCCAAGGGATCGATGACAACAAACAGCGTCACGAAACTGGTGATCAGAAAGCTGCTGTCCATCAGCCGCCGGCACTTTCCAGCCGCGCTTCGGCCTTCAGCCACAGTGTTTCGGCCCGGTCGAGGCCTTCCATCACCTCGGCATATTTCTTCTGCCAGGTTTCCCGCTCACCCGCCCGGGCCTGCTCGTACAGGCCGGGTTCCGCCAGCCTGGCGGCCAGCTGGTCGCGCATCCGGTTCAGCTTGTCGATCCGCTCTTCGCATTTCTTCACCTCGGCGCGCAGGGCGGCCACCTCTTCGCGGCTGGCACGCCCGGGCTTTGGCGCGACCGGCTTTTGTTTGGGCGTCTCGTCACCCGCAAGAAGCTGGCGGCGGTATTCGTCCAGATCTTCGGCAAAGGGTTCGACCGCGCCGTCCTTCACCAGCCACAGCCGGTCGGCGACCAGCCCCAAAAGGTGCATGTCGTGCGACACCAGGATGACGGCGCCGGAATACTCCGTCAGCGCCTCGACCAGCGCCTCGCGGCTTTCCATGTCGAGGTGGTTGGTCGGTTCGTCCAAGATCAGCAGATGCGGCGCATCGATGGTGGCCAGCAGCAGCGACAGCCGCGCCTTCTGTCCGCCCGACAGACGGCCCACCACCGTTTCCGCCTGATCGGCCAGCAGGCCGAACCCCGCCAGACGCGCGCGCAGGCGCGCCTGCCCTTCGGCAGGGCGCAGGCGCATGACGTGTTGCAGGGGCGTCTCATCGATGTGCAGCTCATCCACCTGATGCTGCGCGAAATAGCCGATGCGCAGCTTGCCCGACCGCGTCATGCGCCCCTCGCAGGCCGCCAGCTTGCCCGCCAGCAGCTTGGACAGGGTCGATTTGCCTTCGCCGTTGCGCCCCAGCAGCGCAATCCGGTCATCCTGATCGATCCGCAGGTTCAGCCTGCGCAGCACCGGCCTGCCGCCATAGCCCACGGCAACCCCGTCCAGATTGATGATCGGGGGCGAAAGCTCTTCCGGGGCCGGAAAGGTGAAGACCTGCCTGCGCGCCTCTTCCGGCGGGGTGATCGGCGTCATCTTTTCCAGCATCTTGACCCGGCTTTGCGCCTGCACGGCCTTTGATGCCTTGGCCTTGAACCGGTCGACAAAGCTTTGCAGATGGGCACGGCGCAATTCCTGCTTTCTTGCCTCGGCCAGCAGGACCGTCCGGCGTTCGGCCATCTGGCGTGCGAACTGGTCATAGGGGCCGGTCCAATAGGTCAGTTTGCGCGTGTCCAGATGCAGGATGCCCTGAACGGCCCGGTTCAGCAGGCCCCGGTCATGGCTGATGATGATGACGGTATGGGGATATCTGGCCAGATAGCTTTCCAGCCACAGCGCGCCTTCCAGATCAAGATAGTTCGTCGGCTCGTCCAGAAGCAAAAGGTCGGGCTGGGCGAAAAGCACCCCGGCCAGTGCCACGCGCATCCGCCAGCCGCCCGAGAAATCCGAACAGGGGCGGGCTTGCGCGGCGGCGTCAAAGCCAAGCCCTTTCAGAATGGCACTGGCCCGGCCTTCTGCCGACCAGGCGTCGATGTCGGCCAGCCGGTGCTGCACCTCGGCAATCCGGTGCGGGTCCGTCGCCGTTTCCGCCTCGGCCAGCAGGGCAGCGCGTTCGGTATCGGCCTGCAGAACCGTGTCCAGCAGCGAGGTCGCTGAAGAGGGCACTTCCTGCGCCACACCGCCGATCCGCACCCGGGCGGGCAGCGTGATTTCGCCGCCCTCCAGCGCCAGCTCGCCCCGGATCAGGCGGAACAGTGTGGACTTTCCGGTGCCGTTGCGCCCGACAAGCCCCACCTTGTGGCCGTAGGGAATCGTGGCCGTTGCCCCTTCGAACAGGGGGCGGCCTTCGACGGAAAAGGTGATGTCGGTGATGCGCAGCATGGGCGTTCCCTGCCCGAAGGCAGGGGGCGCGTCAACCGCCGCGCCGCCGGTTTGCCGCCTTTTCAAGCGCCGTGGCCCATGCTAGCAGGGCCGCGCAATCCGGGGGCGGGCAGGGGCCCGCACCGCAGCCACAAGAAGGGGTCCCAAATGGCCATCGAACGCACGCTGTCGATCATCAAGCCCGACGCGACCCGCCGCAACCTGACCGGCAAGATCAACGCCAGGTTTGAAGAGGCGGGCCTGCGCATCGTGGCGCAAAAGCGCATCCACCTGAGCCTGGCCCAGGCGCAGAAATTCTACGAGGTTCACAAGGACCGCCCCTTCTTCGGCGAATTGACGGAATTCATGGCCTCCGAACCGGTGGTGGTGCAGGTGCTGGAAGGCGAAGGGGCGATTGCGAAGAACCGCGAGGTGATGGGGGCCACCAACCCGGCCAATGCCGCGCCCGGCACGATCCGCAAGGACTTTGCGCTGTCGGTGGGTGAAAACTCGGTCCACGGATCAGATGCGCCGGAAACCGCCGCGCAGGAGATTGCCTATTTCTTTTCGGGTCTTGAACTGGTCGGCTGAGGCGTGACATCTCCACGGTCGGCGGCCCGGCCCCGCCGGATCACGCCGCGCCGGGCATTCCCGTCTGGTGACGGGCGATCAATGCGGCCATAAAGGGCGGGCCCTCGCGCCAGGGTTTCAGGTTCGCTCCTGCGCGGAAGCTGTGCGTTTTGGCGCCACCACGCCAATGGCATCAAGGGCCGCTTCCAGCGCGGTGCTGCGGGGCGGGCGAAGGCCCGCCTTCAGCGCATCGAAGCGCTGGCGCAGGGCGGCCTTTTCGGCACCCTGACAATCGTTCCAGGGCCGTCCCTGCAAGCCCATGACAATCACGTAATATCCGATGAAATGCGGCTGCGTGCCGGTTTCAAGCAGACGCCTGTAGGCCGCGTCCGCACCCAGCGCGCGCACCTCTTCCGCCGAATGGATGCCCGCCCGCGCGAAGGCGGCTTCTGTCGCCGGGCCAAGGTTGCGGATCGCAGAGACGGGTGTTGCCATGATGCGCGCGGCCTTCCCGGGCTGTCAGCCCATGCCGGCATCCCCGGATCAGGGCCACCGGTCAGATCGATGCCCAGTCCCGGATGACGTGCGCCTGGCCCTGCTGCGGGGCGGGGGTGCTGGTTCCGGCCATCTGGCCTTTGGCCGTGGCCTGCCCGCCCTGCTGTTGCCCGGGGGGGTGCGGTGTTTTCGCCATTCTGTCTGCTCTCCGGTAGGTCTGCCTCTTGCCTCGGGGTGCCGTCTTTCACGGCCGGCCGCCGGACAGGGATGACCCGCATTGCGTCAGGGGTTCGGCCCGTCCGGGACCCGATGGCATTAAGGTATGCGCCCGATTCGATGAAATCAATCCGTCTTTTGCGGATAATCCTTTCATTTTTGGCGGGTTGCACGCCATGGTGAACAGACCTTCAGCGTTGATCGGCAAGGCGGAACACCCTCCGGGTTGTGAAACGGAAGGCTGCGCTCAGACGGGCCGGGCCGCCAAAGCGATCCGGGTCAGCGCCGCGATCATCTGACCGGCATCGGCCGGGCCGTCAAGGCTGACCGGCCCTGCGGCCAAGTCGGTGCCCGGGGCCAAGGGTGCCGCCAGCGGCCCCGGCACCTTTTCGACCGAAGCCCTGCAGGCCCCTCGGGACATCTGCGGAACCGACAGCGGGATCATGGCGCCCCGACGGTTTGCGGCCCGGGCCGGGTGCCGAAGCAGCAATCCGGGCGCTTGCCTGCCGGGAAACGCTTTCCGATCCGGGGAAAGGGACTGGCCCTTCGGGCGGTGGAAACGAAGCGCGCTTCCCCCGCCCCTGCGGGACGGCGCCACAAGGGCCGTCTTTACCCGCGTAACGGCAGGCCAGCGCCCGCCGGGGGCGGGGCAGGCGTGGTACAAAGCTGTCCCACTATGCGGTCAGCCGGCCGTTGCGGCCGGGACGTCTTCAGCACCCTGTCAGGCTGCCCGGATATCCTCGGCGATCCGGATCAGAACAAAGCCGCTGTTCGGAAAGGTCTCGATCCCGCCATTGGCGTAGCGCACGCGCACCTCTGCCTCGAACAGACCTGCTGCGGCGGTATCTGCCGGCTGCCAGTCATAGCGGACGGTCGGCGTGCCGGTGAAGCTTTCGATGACCACCGGCGCGTCGATAACCTGCGCCCCGCCGCGCGCGCGCATCTGAAAGGTCACCTCGGCCCCGACCAGGGTGATGCCCGCGGGTTCCAGCGACAGGCGGATGGACGGGCTTGTATCACCGCGCTTGAGGTAGAAGGTTTCGGTCATTGCTGATCCCCCGTGGTCTGGTTGCTGACAAGCCGCACCAGGCGCAAAGCGCCCGTCAGCAGCGTTACCGAATTGCGGCTTTCCCGGGGAAAAACCGCCCGGGCCGGTGCGCCGGATACCCCGCGCAGCGCAGAAGCCGCCCCGATCAGCCCAATCCCCCCCGCAGCAACGGCAAAGACCGGCACTGCGGCCACCGCAGCCCCTGCCGGATCAAAGGTGCCGGCAGCGGTGCCTTGCGGCCCCGGAGCAAGCCCGCTTGCAGACCCCGGAAGGGGCAAAGCCCCCGCTGCAGACCCGCGCAGTGCGGCCCGGCCGTCATCGGCCAGGGGCGCGGACGCCAAAGGAACAAACATTCGAAGGACAACTCCCGTTTCCGTGCAGGCCCGGCGAAGACCCGGATTGAAGCCGCAGCACCGGATGCCAAACGCGCATCCCTTGCCCGCACCCCCGTCAGAAGTGCGTGATCACAATGACGATGCCCGCCCCGCCATTGCCGCCCCTGCCGCTGCTGCCCGGCCCGTTCGGGGCTGCCCCGCCGCCCCCGCCGCCGCCACCGTAAAGCCCGCCGTTTGCACCGATGCCGCCACTGCCGCTTATGCTGGAACCGCCGCCGCCGCCCCCCGCCCCCGGACCACCCGCATTCAGCGGTGAGGAGGTTCCGGTGCTTCCCGCCCCGCCGCCCGCCGTTCCGCCTGCGCCTGCGACCGAATTGGCGTAAAACGGCACAAGGCCACCCGCACCACCCACTGCATTCGCCGGAGTGGCCGCCAGGCCGCCGCCGCCGCCGCCGCCTGTTGGACCTGTTCCCAGACCGCTGGTCACGCCTGCGCTACCGGCTGCGGAAGACCCCGCGCCCCCTGCGGTTCCCTGAAAAAGGCCCCGGGTAACAGCCGCACCGGCCGAGCCTGACGTCGTCGTTCCCCCGGATCCCGCGCCACCCTGCGGTGCAAACACATAGCTGCCAAAGCTTGATTGGCCGCCCGTCACCCCATTGTTTCCATTTGTGGAATCGCTCAGAACAGCCGCGCCGCCCGCCCCGCCCGCACCGACACTGACGGTGACTGCGGGGTCAAGCGCCACTGCGGGCAATGTCATGATCGCCCGCCCGCCGCCCGCCCCGCCGCCGCCGCCAAAGGCCGCCGTACCCGAAGCACTTTTTCGCCCCGACCCCCCGCCGCCACCCCCGCCAACAACAATCACATCCACCGCTTTGGCACCTGCCGGTTTGGTCCAGGTGGCCGTTCCGGGCGTGGTGAACAGCTGCACTTCGGCAGGCTGTGCGATGTCATCGGCCACCGCTGTGATGAACACGATCGCTGATCCCGTCAGGCTGATCGCAGCCCCGGCATTCGCGCTGGCCTGCGGCAGGCGGGTCAGGACCGTGCCGCTGGCGCCATAGGTGCCCAGCCCGATTTCCCACGCAGCCCCGTCCTCGATGACATAGCGGACCTGATCGCCGTCAACGATGCCTGCCTCGGCAAAGGATTGATAGCCGGGTGTTGCTGCCCCAAGGGTTATGGTGCCGGTCCCGGTCGTTGCTGTCGTCATGCGGGCGCGGTTTGCGAGTTTTGGCATCACGCACCCCCGGCCGTCAGGGTGAAGGCGGTGATCGTAACCCGTTGCCCGGTGGCAATCGAGACATTGTCCACCGTCATGTCGCCACCGCCACCTGTGACGGTGACCGTCCCTTGGATGTGGCAGATTGCGCCGTGAACAACGCGGAAATGGGCGGCAATACCCACGGCATCCGCAGACAGATCCTGCCAGGTGCCCGACAGCACCTTCTGACCGGCGGCGGCAGGCGCAAGCCAGTCCGGCGGGCAGGGGACCGAAGCCAGCACAACCCCTTCGTCCACCGCCTCGCAACTTGCGGGAACAGGTCCTGTCACAAGGGTCAGCGTGGGCGCAGGACCGATTGCGCTTTCGATCGCATCAAGGGCGGCATTGCGCGCGGCAGCCGAAAACTGGAAAGCCATGGCATCTCCTGGGGCTTGTGGTCTTGATGCCCAGTAGACCGTCCACGCTTAACCTTGGCCTTCCAGGGCGCGCGCCCGGCGCCCCGGTTCTGCAACGCCTGTCTGAACTGCGCGCAGCCGCCGAAGGCGCAAGACAGGCGCGCCTCAGGCGGCTGCGCGCAGCGACAGCACCCGCGCCACTGTCTCGCCCATCGCAGAGGGGTTCGGGGCCACCGTGATTCCCGCCGCACTCAGGATTTCGACCTTTTCCTGCGCACTTTCCCCGAAGGCCGAGATGATGGCCCCCGCATGCCCCATCTTCCGGCCTTTCGGCGCGGACAGGCCGGCGATATAGGCCACCACGGGTTTTGTCATGTGATCCCGTACCCAGGCCGCAGCTTCGGCCTCCTGCGGGCCGCCGATTTCGCCGATCATCATCACCGCATCCGTATCCGGGTCAGCCTCGAACAGCGCCAGGATATCCTTGAAGCTTGATCCGTTGATCGGGTCCCCCCCGATGCCGACACTGGTTGAAACCCCAATGCCCAGCGCCTTCATCTGGCTGGCCGCCTCATAGCCCAGGGTGCCTGACCGGCCCACGATGCCAACCCGGCCTGCCATGTAGATATGCGGCGGCATGATCCCCAGAAACCCCTGACCCGGGCTGATGACCCCGGCGCAATTCGGCCCGACCAGCCGCATCTTGCGGTCTTCCGGATAGCGGCGCAGAAACCGCTTCACCTTCATCATGTCCTGGCTGGGAATGCCGTCGGTGACGCAGACCGCCGTGCGGATTCCCGCATCCGCCGCTTCCATGATGGCATCGGCCGCAAAGGGCGGCGGCACGAAGACGAGGCTGGCCTCGGCACCGGTCGCCGCGACCGCTTCCCGCACGGTGTTGAATACCGGACGGTCCAGAACCTGCGATCCGCCCTTTCCGGGCGTGACACCGCCGACAACATTGGTGCCGTAGCGGATCATGTCCGCCGCGTGGAACTGACCGATCCGCCCGGAAATGCCCTGAACGATCACAGGGGTCCGGTCCGTTACAAGAATTGCCATGCTGTCCCCTCCTCAGGCCGCAAGTTTCGCGCGGGCCGCCACGGCCCTGTCGGCCGCCTCTGCCAGCGTATCTGCCGTGATCAGCGGCAGGCCGGACCCTTCCAGAATCCGCTTGCCCTCTTCCACATTGGTGCCCGCCAGGCGCACGACCACGGGAAGGGTCAGGCCAACCTCGCGGTAGGCTTGCACAACCCCTTCGGCCACCCAGTCACAGCGGTTGATGCCGGCAAAGATGTTGACCAGGATCACGCTGACATTGCGGTCGGCCAGAACGGTGCGGAACGCCCGGACCACCCGTTCGGGGCTTGCCCCGCCGCCGATATCCAGGAAATTGGCAGGCTCGCCCCCGGCCAGCTTGATCATGTCCATCGTGGCCATGGCCAGCCCGGCACCGTTGATGATGCAGCCGATGTCGCCATCCAGCCCGACATAGGCCAGACCATAGTCGCCGGCCGTCGATTCACGCGGGTCTTCCTGGCTGCGGTCGCGCAGTTCGTGGATTTCCGGCCTGCGGAACAGCGCGTTGGTGTCAAAGCTCATCTTGGCATCCAGCGCCACAAGCTCGCCCGCGCCGGTGATCACCAGCGGGTTGATCTCGACCATGGTTGCATCCAGATCACGGTAAGCGCGGTAGCAGGCACGCAGGATCGTCACCATCTGCGCCACCTGGCCCGCCTTCAGGCCCAGCCCAAAGGCCAGCTCGCGCGCCTGGAATTCAGACAACCCCACGGCGGGGTCGATCGTCATGCGCTTCAGCGACGTGGGATCGGTTGCGGCAAGATCCTCAATCTCCATGCCGCCATGGGCGGATGCCACGATCATGATCCGCTCGGACGTGCGATCCAGAACGAAGCCCAGATACAGCTCCTGCGCGATGTCCGACGCGCCTTCCACCCAGACGCGGTACACGCCCTTGCCGGCGGCATCGGTCTGCCTGGTCACCAGCTGGCGCCCGAACAGGGTTGATGCGAACTCCCGAACCTCGTCCTCGCTGCAGCACAGTTTGACACCCCCGGCGGCACCGCGGCCACCGGAATGGATCTGCGCCTTTACCACCCAGGCATTGCCGCCCAGTTCGCGGGCGCGGTATCCCGCCTGCTCGGGGCTGTAGGCCAACCCGCCACGCGGCACCGGCACCCCAAAACGCGCCAGGATCTCTTTCGCCTGATACTCGTGAATGTCCATTCCGAACCTCCCCTTCGGTCAAGGGCACGAATTTTCTGCGAAAATTCTGTTCCCTTCCGTTTACTGAATTTTCGCAGAAAATTCGCCCTTCAGCCCTTTGCGGCAATGGCCTCGGCCAGTACCAGAACGTTGTTCGCCATCTTTTCGGATGCGGCATCGATCATCTTGCCGTCCAGCGACGCCGCGCCCTTGCCCTGTGCCTCGGCCTTGCGCAATTCCTCGATGATGCGCCGGGCTTTGGTCACCTCGGCTTCGGGCGGCGAGAAAACCTCGTTCGCCAGCGCGACCTGGCTGGGGTGGATCGCCCACTTGCCTTCGCAGCCCAGCGCCGCCGCACGCCGCGCCCCGTCCCGGTAACCTTCGGGATCGCTGAAGTCACCGAAAGGCCCGTCAATGGCGCGCAAGCCGTAGGCGCGGCAGGCAATGACCATGCGGCTCAGTGCGGCGTGCCACTGGTCGCCGGGATAATGCGGGTTCAGTCCGCCGATATTCGTGGTTCGGGCGCGCATCGAGGCCGCGTAATCCGCCACGCCGAAATGAAGCGCCTCAAGCCGGCCACCGAACTGCGCGATGCTTTCCACATTCGCCATGCCCAGGGCCGTCTCGATCAGCGCTTCCAGCCCGGCGCGGGTGCGGTATCCCTTGCCCTGCTCGATCTGATTGACCAGCGCTTCGACCATGTAAAGGTCGTCGCGCACGCCCACTTTCGGCACAAGAAGCGTGTGAACCCGGTCACCGGCCTGTTCCATGATGTCGACCACGTCGCGATACATGTAATGCGTATCAAGCCCGTTGATCCGAACCGAAACCGTCTTGCCTTTGGCGGCCCAGTCGATGTCGTTCAGGGCCTGGACGGCATTGCGGCGGGCCTGGTCCTTTTCGGGCGGGGCAACCGCATCTTCCAGGTCAAGAAACACATAATCGGCGGGGCCATCGGCGGCCTTGTCGATCATCGCCGGGTTCGAGGCCGGCACAGCAAGTTCGGACCGCTGCAGCCTCTGGCGGCGCAGCGGGAAAAGGGTATGGCTCATCGTCTTGTCCTGTCAGGTTATTCTGCTGCCATCCGCAGCGGGTCCGATGCCGTTGCGGCCTTGACATACCAGCTTTGCGCCGCAGCCACGCCCGAACCGAAGTCAATCCTGGCCCCGGCCTCGACCAGGGCCATTTCAGCGATGGACAGGGCCGTCAGGCACATCCCTTCGTTGAGATCCCCCAGATGACCGATGCGGAACACCTTGCCCGCCAGCCGTGCCAGACCCGATCCTAAAGACGCGTTGTAGCGCGCATAGCCGATCCTGATCACATCGCGGGCATCAACGCCTTCGGGCACCAGGATCGCCGATACGGTATCAGAGTGCAGCGACGGTTGTTGCGCGCACAGATCAAGGCCCCAGGCATGAATTCCGCGCCGGACACCTTCGGCCAGCCGGTGATGACGGGCAATCACATTGTCCAGCCCTTCGGCAAAGATGCGGTCCAGCGACTTGCGCAGCCCGTGGAACAGTTGCGTCGGCGGGGTATAGGGAAAGTACCCGGTTCCGTTCAGGCTCAGCATGTCCCTGAATTCGAAATAGGCGCGGCGCGAGGTTGCTGTCTTGGTTGCCTCAAGTGCCTTTTCGCTGACGGCCAGAATCCCCAGCCCGGCGGGCAGCATCAACCCCTTCTGGCTGCCCGTCACCGCCAGATCGACGCGCCAGTCATCCATCCGGAAATCGACAGAGCCGATCGAGCTGACACCATCAACGAACAGCAGGGCGTCATGGCAACATGCATCCATCATCTGACGCACAGCCGCAACGTCGGATGTCACGCCCGTTGCGGTTTCGTTGTGCGTCACGAAGACGGCCTTGATTTCGCCCCTGGTATCGGCCCCAAGGATGCGTGCATATTCGCTGACCGGCACGCCGCCGCCCCAGGGCACGTCGATGCAGACCACGTCCAGGCCAAGCCGTTCGGCCATTTCCACCCAAAGATGCGAAAACTGGCCGAAGCGTGACATCAGAACCCTGTCACCGGGGCTCAAGGTGTTTGTCATCGCGGCTTCCCAGGCGGCGGTGCCAGAACCGGGGAACATCATCACCCGGCCCGTCTCTGTCCGGAACAGGCGCTTCAGGTCTGCGAAAAGACCAAGCGTCAGGTCGCCGAAATCCGGCGCACGCATATCCTGCATCGGCACGTTCATGGCCTGGCGCACCGTCTCCGGCACGTTGGTCGGGCCCGGAATGAAAAGGTGATTTGTGCCGGTCCGCATGTTGTCCTCCCAAACGCTGTGCTGCCGCGTCCCCTATGCCAGCATCCGCGCAGCCCGCAAGACCCATGCAGGTCCTGCTGTAAATGCGAGAGTTTACATCTTTCACTTTCTGTAACATCATAAACCTGACCGGCTTCAAGGTGGGCCCATGCAAAAGACATTCATCGGCCCACACCTGCGCAGGCTTCGTACCGAACGGGGCGAAACCCAGGGGGCCATGGCCCGCGCCCTTGGAATAAGCACCTCATATGTGAACCTGCTTGAGAATAACGAGAGATCCGTCTCGGTGCCGGTGATGCTGCGTCTGTTCGAAGTTTACGGAATCGACTGGCGCGACATCGCGGACGAAGACGGATCCAGCCAGCTTGCAGACCTGCGGGCGATCATCCAGGACCCGATTTTCGACGCGGGCCGTCCCGACCTTGCCCAGATCCGGGCCGCCCTTGTGCACAGCCCCACCCTGGCTTCGGCCTTTCTGACCCTGCACCGGGCCTATCAGTCGGCAACGGACCAGCTTCTGGCGCTGTCGGGCGCTGCCGCCGGCGCGGAACCCATCCTTGCCAGTTCGCCCGAATCCGCGGTGCACAGCTACTTCCGCCGGCACCGCAATCACTTCCGCGAGATCGAGGATGCCGCCGAAGCCTTCTGGGGCAGTGATCCCATCGAAACGGACGAGGTCTATTCCCTGCTCAAGCGCCGCCTGCGCGAACGTCTGGGAATTGCGGTCCGTGTGGTGTCCGTGGCCGACATGCCCAACACCCTGCGCCGCCATGACGAGGCCCGCCGCGACATCCTTCTGTCCGAGGCGCTGGATTACCCGAACCGCGTCTTCCAACTGGTCCATGTCATCGGTCTGATCGAACAGCGCGCGCTGCTTGATGCCCTGCTGGCCCGTTCCGGCCTGACCGATTCACGCGGGCTGGCCCGGTGCCGCGTCGAGCTGGCCAATTACTTTGCCGCCGCCGTGCTGATGCCCTATGGCCGCTTCCTGAAAGAAGCGCGGGACTCGAAATACGATTTCGACCATCTTGCCACCCGCTTCGGCGTCAGTTTCGAGCAGGCCTGCCACCGGGCCACGACGCTGCAGCGCGAAGGGGCGCAGGGCGTGCCCTTTTTCTTCCTGCGCATCGACAAGGCGGGAAACGTCACGAAGCGCTTCAACTCCACCGACTTTCATCTGGCGGAACACGGCGGGGCCTGCCCGCGGCTTGATGTCCACACCTCGTTCCGCACCCCGGGCCGGATCGTCCCGCAATTCGTCGAAATGCCGGATTCATCGCAGTACTTCGTCATCTCCCGCACTGTCGACAGGCCCACTTCGGCACGCCATGCCCAGGACAACCGGCTTGCCGTGGCCATGGGCTGCGCCGTCGAGCATGCCGGCGATATCGGATATGCGGAACAGTTCACCGTCAGCGGGGCCCGGATGACACCCATCGGGATCAACTGCCGGATATGCCCGCGCACCAACTGTGACCAGCGCGCGCATCATGCGGCCATCCTTTCGCGCCCGATCGACGAAAGGCGGCGCGGGGCCACGCGCTATGACAGTTGACAGGGTGCTGAAACGGCACTCCGGCCGCAGGGGTGGTCGGAACAGTCTTGCCGATCCGGGGAAGGGAATTGCCCGTCCGGGCGGGATGAGGAAACGCGACCCGCGTTTCCCCCGCCCCCCGCGCGGGACGGTGCCCTGCAGACCGGTTGGTCCGGGCGACGCAGAGGCCAGCGCCCGACCCGGCGGGACGCTGTGGCAGGGGCGATGGCCCCTGCCATTGATGCGGTGATGATGCTGTCGCCCGTCCGGGCGGGAACAGGAAACGCGACCCGCGTTTCCCCCGCCAGCATGGGACGGTGCCACGTAGACCGGAAGGTCCGGGACGGACAGAGGACAGCGCCCGACCCGG
>JADCDI010000112.1 GCA_020251025.1 Rhodobacter sp.
GCCCCCGCCGGGTCGGGCGCTGGCCTCTGCTTCTCCCGGACCTGCCGGTCTACAGGTCACCGTTCCGCGCGGGCGGGGGAAACGCGGGTCGCGTTTCCTGTTCCCGCCCGGACGGGCGAAGACACCTTCACCTTCCCGCCCGCACCGACGACAGCACTCACACCGCTTCAATGGCAGGGGCCATCGCCCCTGCCACAGCGCTGCGCCGGGATCAGGACCGGCCGGGGGCCAAAGCCCCCGGCCAGCGCCCGCCCCGCCACCGGCGGGCGCTTCCCGCCCGCCGGGTCGGGCGCTGGCCTCTGTGTCGCCCGGACCTGCCGGTCTACGGGACACCGTCGCGCAGGGGCGGGGGAGACGCGGGTCGCGTTTCCTGTTCCCGCCCGATCAGGCGGAGGCACCTTCACCGCTTCAATGGCAGGGGCCATCGCCCTTGGCCCAGCACCACCCCGGGATCAGGACCGGCCGGGTGCCGTATCGCGCAGGGATTGGGATTCGGTGATCGCCGCTTCGATCCCGTCCGTCCGGCGTCGCAATCGGGTAAGCTGGCGATCTGCCGCTTCGATCTGCGCCTTGATCTGTGCCAGGATGCCCCTCGTTTCACGGATCAGAGGCAACTGGCGGATTTCTTGCGGGCCAAAGCCAAAGCGGCGGCCCTGCAGGATCAGCGTCATCCGGGCGATTTCCCTTGGCCCGCAAAGGCGCGCGCCCATCCTTCTCGGGCTGCCTCAGCCCGATGCATTCGCAATGGCGCAGCGTGTGCGGGGTTGCGTTGAACCGGGCGCACATCCCTTTGAAGCCGAGGCGGGCTTTGGCCATCCCAGGACCCTCCGGGCACCAGGCGCAGTGACAGGGCGGCAGCGGCGCAATCGCTGCGCGGGCTTGCAGCCTGACGCAGGGCGGGCGACAGTGACAGCCCGGCTCAGGCGCAAGGAGCTTGTGATGACCGACCGCACCCGCGTTGCCCGCCAGTTCATCGAAGCCATTCCGCATTCCCGGGCGCTGGGCATGCATCTTGACCTGCTGGGCCAGGGGCTGGCGGTGGTCTCGATGCCCTATGACCCGCGATTCGTCGGAGATCCTGCGACCGGGGTGCTGCATGGCGGGGCCGTGTCGGCGCTGATGGATACCGCCGCCGGAGCCGCCGTGATGAGCCATCCCGAAGCCCCGGCCAGCACGGCGACGCTGGATCTGCGGATCGACTACATGCGGCCGGCCACGCCCGGGCAGCGGCTGACGGCGCGTGCCGAATGCTATCACGTCACCCGGTCCGTCGCCTTCGTGCGCGCGACGGCGACCGACGGCGATGCCGAACGCCCGGTCGCCACCGCGACGGGGGCCTTCACCGTGGACCGCGCACAGGGGGCACAGGCATGAACCCGCGCGCGCGACCAGAGCCGGTTCAGATGATCGAGACGCGCCGCGATGCCGCCCTGCGCGCGCTGGTCGCCGGGGTGCCCTATATCGGGTTTCTGGGCATCACCTTTGACCGGCGCGGCGATGAGCTGACCGCGATCCTGCCCTTTGATGACAGGCTGATCGGAAATCCCGCGATCCCCGCACTTCATGGCGGGGTGACGGCGGCCTTCCTGGAAACGGCGGCGATCATCGAGCTGGGCTGGACCCTGATGTGGGAGGCGATGGAGGCGGGACGGGCGGGGCCGGGCGCGGCCTTGCCGGACCTGCCCAAGACCATCGACTTCACGGTCGATTACCTGCGCCCGGGTCTTCCGCGCGATGCCTGTGCGCGGGCACGGGTCAACCGCTCGGGGCGGCGTTACGCCAGCGTGCATGTCGAAGCCTGGCAGGACAACCGCTCGCGCCCGTTCGCGCAAGGTACCGGGCATTTCCTGATGCCGGACCCCGATGGCGGCTGACGGGGGCGGCAGCGGCCCGATCACCCCTTCGGGCGGCAGCGGCCGGCAAGACGCCGGATGTCACAACCACGCACCGCGCCCCGTGCCGACGGCAGAGGCGACCGATGCGAAGCCGTCCCGTGCCAGCAACCCGTCCAGCCCCCGTGCAAGCCGGGCCGGCAGGGAAATGCCCTCGTAGACCATCGCGGTGTAAACCTGCACCGCCGTGGCACCGGCGCGGATTTTGGCATAGGCCTCTTCGGGTGTTGAAACGCCGCCGACACCGATCAGGGGAAGGACCCCGCCCGTCAGCTGCGAGAGCCGGGCCAGCACGCGGGTTGACCGTTCGAACAGGGGCGCACCCGACAGCCCCCCCGGCTCATCACGGTCTGCGCTGCGCAGCCCGTCGCGCGCCAATGTGGTGTTGGTGGCGATGATCCCGCTCAGTCCCGCCGCCACGGCGACCCCGGCGATTTCCGCCAGCGCGTCATCGGTCAGGTCGGGCGCGATCTTGAGGAATACCGGAACAGGGCGCGGCAGGGTGGCGCGCACCTCCATCACACCGGCCAGAAGGGCGGTCAGGGCGGCCCGCCCCTGCAGCTCGCGCAGGCGTTCGGTGTTGGGGGACGACACATTGACGGTGGCGAAATCCACATCGGGGCCGCAAAGGGCCAGGACCCGCGCAAAATCTGCGGCCCGGTCGGCGCTGTCCTTGTTGGCCCCCAGGTTCAGGCCCACCGGCACCCCGCGCGGCCGCCGGGCCAGACGGGCGCAGATCGCCTCGGCCCCGTCATTGTTGAAGCCGAAACGGTTGATTGCCGCGCGGTCTTGCGTCAGACGGAACAGGCGCGGGCGCGGATTGCCGGGCTGCGGGCGCGGGGTGGCTGCCCCCACCTCGAGAAACCCGAACCCCGCCCGGGCCAGCGCGGCCAGCGCCACCGCGTTCTTGTCATATCCCGCCGCCAGCCCCACCGGATTGTCAAGCGCCATCCCCGCCAGCGTCACCGCCAGCCGGGACGAGGTGATGCGGCCCGGCAGGGGCAGCAGGCCCGACCCAAGCGCGCGCAGCGACAGGCCATGGGCCGTTTCGGGATCAAGCCGGTGCAGCAGGCTCAGGCCGGCCCGTTCCCACAGGCTCACCACAGACCCTCGGGAAAGATGTGCCCGGTGGCCCCCAGAGGCAGCGATTTGTCCCAGACCACATCCCGCAACGTCAGACTGCGGTACAGATGCGGAAACAGTGCCCCGCCGCGCGAAGGTTCCCACCGCAGGGCGGGCCCCAGCCGGCCGGCGTCAATCGCGACCAGAACCAGATCGCTTTCGGCGGCGAAATGCCGGGCGGCGGTTTCAGCAACCTGGGCTGCGGTCGAGAAGTGAATATACCCGTCGGTCAGATCAATCGGGGCGCCTTGCGTTTCGCCTGCGGTGCGGAAGGCATCCCATTCAGGGCGGCGGAAGATTTTGAAGATCAGCATGGCGGCGTCATGCACCATGGGGTGCAGGCGGGTCAATGGCGCGTTTGCACAGATGGCCCGCCCCAGGTCAGGCGGTGCGCCGAAAAGGGCTGGACCCCGGGCGGCCCTGCCAGGACGGACATCCATGCCCTCCGCGCGATATCGCAGGGGCCATCGCCCCGGCCCCATCACTGCGCTGTGCCTTGTCCCGCCGGGGGCCAAAGCCCCCGGCCAGCGCCCGCCCCGCCCCCCGCGGGCGTCGGCCATCGTCCGACGGGGCCGCTGACAAGGACGGTGCCGCATCACGAACGGTCATGCCCCGGGGAACGCGGGCCGGAGGAAGAACATCCGTGACGCCCAACTTCCCCCTTGCCCCGCGGCGCCCCTTCCCCTATAGGACGACATCCGCGGTTCCGGGGCGACTCGGCATCGGCGGTTCATCATTGATCCACCGGGTTCAGTGTTACCCTGCATGACCGGCAGGGGCGCTCTGGTGATTGAGAAAAGGAAGCGGCACATGGATGCCCGGGAACTGAAGACAAAGACGCCCGACCAATTGCGTGACAGCCTGGTCGCGCTGAAGAAAGAGGCGTTCAATCTGCGCTTCCAGCAGGCCACCGGCCAGCTTGAGAATACATCGCGCATGCGCGCCGTCCGCCGGGACGTGGCCCGCATCAAGACCGTATTGAACCAGAAAGCCGCCGAAGCGGCGGCGAACTGAGGAGCACGCACATGCCCAAACGCATCCTGCAAGGCACCGTGACGAGCGACCGCAACGAACAGACCATCACGGTTCTGGTGGAACGCCGCTTCAAGCATCCCTTGCTGCAAAAGACTGTCCGCAAGTCCAAGAAGTACCGGGCTCACGACGCGAACAACCAGTTCAAGGTCGGAGATGTCGTGCGCATCGAGGAATGCGCGCCGATTTCCAAGACGAAACGCTGGACGGTGGTGGTCGAAGCTTCGGCTTGATCCCCCTGCCAGATTGATCGAAACCCTGGGACCTGGTCCCAAAGGTCGGGAGAAACCAAATGATCCAGATGCAGACCAATCTGGATGTGGCTGACAACTCTGGCGCGCGCCGGGTTCAGTGCATCAAGGTTCTGGGGGGGTCCCACCGCCGCTATGCCAGCGTCGGCGACATCATCGTGGTGTCGGTAAAGGAAGCCATCCCGCGCGGTCGCGTGAAGAAGGGCGACGTGCGCAAGGCTGTGGTCGTGCGCACCGCCAAGGAAGTGCGCCGTGAAGACGGCACCACGATCCGTTTTGACCGCAACGCCGCCGTCATCCTGAACAACCAGGGCGAACCGGTGGGCACGCGCATCTTCGGCCCCGTAGTGCGTGAGCTCAGGGCGAAGAATTTCATGAAGATCATCTCGCTGGCGCCGGAGGTGCTCTGATGGCTGCGAAACTGAAGAAGGGCGACAAGGTCATCGTGCTGGCGGGCAAGGACAAGGGCAAGACCGGCCAGATCGCGTCCGTCGCACCCAAGGACAACAAGGCCGTGGTCGAGGGTGTGAACATCGCCGTGCGCCACACCAAGCAGTCGCAGGGAACCCAAGGTGGGCGGATTGCAAAAGCAATGCCCATCGACCTGTCGAACCTTGCCATCGTTGACAGGAACGGCAAGCCCAGCCGCGTTGGCTTCCGGATGGAAGGCGACAGGAAAGTGCGCTTTGCCAAAACCACGGGAGAGGTGATCTGATGCTTGACGCAGCCGCCTATACCCCCCGCCTCAAGGCCGACTACAACGCCCGCATCCGCGCCGCGCTGACCGGTGAGTTCGGCTATTCCAACCCGATGCAGGTGCCCCGTCTGGGCAAGATCGTGCTCAACATGGGCGTGGGCGAGGCCGTGAAGGACACCAAGAAGGTCAAGACCGCCGCGGAACAGTTGACACTGATCGCCGGGCAGAAAGCCGTGATCACCCACGCGAAAAAGTCGATCGCGGGTTTCCGCGTGCGCGAAGACATGCCCCTTGGCGTCAAGGTGACGCTGCGCGGCGACCGGATGTACGAATTCCTGGACCGTCTGATCACCATCGCCCTGCCGCGCGTGCGCGACTTTCGCGGCGTAAGGCCGACGTCTTTCGACGGTCGCGGCAATTATGCGATGGGCCTGAAAGAACAGATCGTGTTCCCCGAGATCGAGTTCGACAAGGTCGACGACGTTCTGGGAATGGACATCATCATCTGCACCACCGCGAGGACAGACGCGGAAGCAAAGGCATTGCTGAAGCATTTCAACATGCCGTTCACCAGCTGATCGCGGAAGGAAAAGAAATGGCCAAGAAATCCATGATCGAACGCGACCTGAAGCGTCAGAAGCTGGTCAAGCAATATGCTGCCAGGCGTCTGGCGCTGAAGACGGTCGCCGCAAACCTGGACCTGCCGATGGAACAGCGCTTCAAGGCGCAGCTCAAGCTTGCAGGTCTGCCCCGCAATTCATCGGCCACGCGCCTGCACAACCGGTGCGAGATGACGGGACGTCCGCGGTCTTACTACCGCAAGCTCAAACTCAGCCGCATCATGCTGCGCGATCTCGCCTCTTTCGGCCAGATCCCCGGCATGGTGAAGTCAAGCTGGTAAGGAGGGTTCAGGCATGATGATGAACGATCCTCTCGGCGATATGCTGACCCGGATCCGCAACGCGCAACTGCGTGGCAAATCCACCGTGAAATCGCCCGCCTCCAAGCTGCGCGCCTGGGTGCTGGATGTGCTGGCGGGCGAGGGCTATATCCGCGGGTACGAGAAGGTCCCGACCGACAACGGTCAGGGCGAACTTGTCATCAGCCTCAAGTATTTTGAAGGCACCCCGGTGATCCGCGACATCAGGCGCGTGTCAAAGCCGGGCCGCCGCGTCTACATGGGTGTGCAGGACATTCCGGTTGTCCGCAACGGCCTGGGCGTTTCGATTGTGTCAACGCCCAAGGGCGTCATGTCCGATGCGGCTGCACGGTCTGCCAATGTTGGCGGCGAAGTGCTCTGCACCGTGTTCTGAGGAGCGGTCCATGTCCCGTATCGGCAAGAAACCCGTCCCCCTGGCCAAAGGCGTCTCTGCCGTGGTTTCGGGTCAGACTGTGGAAGTGAAGGGCCCCAAAGGCACCCGCAGCTTTACTGCAACCGACGATGTCACGCTGACCGTGGAAGGCAACGAGATCAGGGTCACCCCGCGCGGCACCTCAAAGCGGGCACGCCAGCAGTGGGGCATGGCCCGGTCGATGGTCGAGAACCTGGTGACAGGTGTCACCACCGGCTTCAGGCGCGAGCTGGAAATCCAGGGCGTGGGCTACCGCGCGGCGATGGCGGGCAATGTGCTCAAACTGTCGCTGGGCTACAGCCACGAAGTCAATTTCGACGTGCCGGGCGGTGTCACCGTTTCGGCGCCGAAGCAGACCGAAATCGTTGTCGAAGGGATTGACCAGCAGCTTGTCGGTCAGGTCGCGGCGAACATCCGCGACTGGAAGCGCCCCGAGCCGTACAAGGGCAAGGGCATCCGCTATCAGGGCGAATTCGTGTTCCGCAAGGAAGGCAAGAAGAAGTAAGGGGCAGGGAAATGGCGAACACCAAGCGAGAGCTTTTCCTCAAGCGCCGTCTGCGCGTGCGCAACAGGATCAAGGCGATGGCGAACGGGCGGCTGCGCCTTTCGGTCCATCGTTCGAACAAGAACATCAGCGCACAGTTGATCGACGATGTGAATGGCGTCACCGTTGCCGCCGCCTCGACCCTGGAAAAGGATCTGGGCTTTGTCGGCAAGAACAACATCGAAGCGGCCAGCAAGGTCGGTGCGGTGATTGCCGAACGTGCCAGAAAGGCCGGGATCGAGGAATGCTACTTTGACCGCGGTGCTTTTCTGTTTCACGGAAAGGTCAAGGCACTTGCCGAAGCCGCCCGTGAAGGCGGCCTGAAGTTCTGAGGAGACGAAAATGGCAGAACGTGAACAACGCCGGGACCGCCGCGACGACCGTCGCGAAGAAACCCCGGAATTCGCCGATCGTCTCGTGGCGATCAACCGCGTGTCGAAAACGGTGAAGGGCGGCAAGCGCTTTGGCTTTGCGGCCCTGGTGGTGGTCGGCGATCAGCGCGGCCGCGTGGGCTATGGCAAGGGCAAGGCGAAAGAAGTGCCCGAGGCGATCCGCAAGGCCACCGAGCAGGCCAAGCGCCAGATGATCCGCGTGCCGCTGCGCGATGGCCGCACGCTGCATCACGACATGGAAGGGCGTCATGGCGCCGGTAAGGTGGTGATGCGCACTGCCGTGGCGGGAACCGGCATCATCGCCGGCGGCCCGATGCGCGCCGTGTTCGAAATGCTGGGTCTGCAGGATGTGGTGGCCAAATCGCTTGGCTCGAACAACCCCTACAACATGATCCGCGCCACGATTGACGGTCTGAAACAGGAAACGTCACCCCGCCAGGTCGCGCAGCGCCGTGGCAAGAAGGTGGCCGATATCCTGAAGCGGCCCGAAACCGAAGCCGCGCCCGAAGCGGTTGAAGCGTAAGGAACCGGGACCATGGCAAAAACCATCGTTGTAAAGCAGGTCGCCTCGGCCGCCCGCCGCCCGGCCAGGCAGACCGCCACGCTGAAAGGCCTTGGCCTGAACAAGATGAACCGCACGCGCGAGCTGGAAGACACGCCCTCGGTTCGGGGCATGGTCAACAAGATTTCGCATCTTGTGAAAATTGTGGAAGAGCGCGGGTAGGTAAGATTGGATTTAAGAAGCTTAGCGCCCGGTCGGACTGGCCGGACGCTACTTTACTTTTAGAAATCTTTTCAGTTGCCTAATCTTCTCTCAAATTCCTTGACTTGATTATATGTTCGCTCTGAAAGCGACGCGTCACCAAAAGCTTGTGCAGCTAAGAAACCAAGAACTCCACTGAGACCTCCGCGCCCGGCGGAATGTCATCAGGCAGAATGCCCAAGAACTGCAATATTGAAACAGAGCCTCCGAGCGAAAATCCAAAAGTCGCTGTGGCTACTTCCTCATTCCCATTCATCTCTTATCTCCGTCTTTCACTGAAACTTGCGAAACTGTCTTCGAGGCGGATAGCTTAGCTTTATACTAGGCCGCCCCAAAGAAGTTGTTGAGGAACTTGAGCACGCTCAACGCCAAAAAAATGACAATAAGCGCCACAAGATTTATAATCATAATTGTCGCAAGAATCTTGAAGAACTCCAAGGGCATCCTCAGAATTCCCGGACTGTACCCTACAAGGGCCTTAAAATGCTCCAATACCTGTTTCATCTCTTCATTTCCCCCGCAGCGCTGGATAAACGCAACATCGATCCGTCAGCAAGCGGAGGGTGCGTGCTGGCACGCACCGCCGCCCCCCTTACACCACATCATCCATCCCCACATCCAGCGCCACCGCTATCGCCTTCAGCGTCTCCACTGACCCCCGCGACTTCCCCGTCTCGATGTCGTGCAACTGCACCCGGTGCAGGTCCGCCCGGCGGGTCGGCCCGGTCTGGGTCAGCCCGCGCCATTCCCGGATCACCTTTACCGGATTTTCTCCGCTGATGATGCGTGAGAACACGGCCAGCGGCATACCTTCCCCACCCTCGGCCCTGGCGGCGTCACAGGCGGCAAGATCGGCCAGCATGTCGCTGTCCGCAACCGACCGGTCTTGCTCTGCCTGACGGTTCGTTGGCATGTCCATTCTCCCAGGCGCAGGGTGCGTGCTTGCACGCACCCTGCAGTTCCACTTGCACGACATCACATCTTCCACGATGCCCCGCCAACCCCCGATCCGCAACCCGCCGATCAGCCCAGCCCGGACGGATGAAGGTCAACAACACCTGACCGTCTTCCGCCAACCCTTTGCCACCAAAGACCCCGCCCCCTGTGCCGCTGTGGGCACCACCGAAATCCTTGCCTCGCCATTCCAAAGCGTGTAACGCCCACCGGGTGGCGACACGTGCCACAGAATCAACAAGAAATGCCGTGTTGCCCGCACACCGTCGCAGGTATGGGTATTCCGGCCAAGGAGAGTGCGACATGAAACTTCACGAACTGCACGACAATCCCGGCGCTGCGCGCAAGCAAAAGCGCGTCGCCCGTGGACCCGGTTCGGGCAAGGGCAAGACTGCGGGCCGCGGCATCAAGGGCCAGAAATCCCGCTCGGGCGTTGCCATCGGCGGCTACGAGGGCGGGCAGATGCCGCTTTATCGCCGCCTGCCCAAGCGCGGCTTCAACAAGCCCAACGCCAAATCCTATGCCGTTGTCAATCTGGGGATGATCCAGAAGTTCATCGCCGAAGGCAAGCTGGACGCGGCCCAGCCGATCACCGCCGAAGCCATGGTCGCCAGCGGCCTGATCCGCCGCGTTCTGGACGGCGTGCGGGTTCTGGCGAAGGGCGAGATAACTTCTGCCGTCACGCTGTCTGTCGCCGGTGCCTCGGCCGCCGCTGTCGCAGCCGTGGCCGCTGCAGGCGGGACGCTGACCGTTGCCGAAGCCCTGCCGCCGCATGGCAAGCCGGTGCGCAAGACCAAATCGGAATAATGGTTGTGGGCCGCCTTTCGACGGCTTACATGACATAAGGTTTTCCCGCGCCGCCGACCGGAAAACGGTCTGGCGGCGCTGTGATGAAAGAGGCTGGCATGACATCTGCCGCAGAGCAAATGGCCGCGAACCTTTCCTGGGGCGCGCTTGGCAAGGCAACCGACCTTCGCCAAAGGATTTTCTTCACGATCGGCCTGCTGATCGTCTACCGCCTTGGCACCTACATCCCTGTGCCCGGCATCGACGGGGTGCAGCTGCGCCAGTTCATGGATCAGGCAGGGGCCGGCATCGGCGGCATTCTGAACATGTTCACCGGCGGCGCGATCAGCCGCATGGGCATCTTCGCGCTTGGGATCATGCCCTATATTTCGGCATCGATCATTGTTCAGCTTATGGCCGCGCTGGTGCCGCAGTGGGAACAGCTCAAGAAGGAAGGCGAACAGGGCCGCAAGAAGCTGAACCAGTACACGCGCTACGGCACGGTCGGTCTGGCCGTGCTGCAGGGCTGGGGCATTGCCGTCAGCCTTGAGGCCGGCGGTCTGGCCCAGGACCCGGGCATGCAGTTCAAGCTTGCCTGCCTGATCACTCTGGTCGGGGGCACGATGTTCCTGATGTGGCTGGGCGAACAGATCACGGCGCGCGGCATCGGCAACGGGATTTCCCTGATCATCTTCGTGGGGATCGTGGCCGAGATTCCGGCAGCGCTGGCCCAGTTCCTCAGCCAGGGGCGGTCCGGTGCCATCTCGACCCCGGTGATCATCGGCGTCATCGTGATGGTTGTTGTGGTGATCGCTTTCGTGGTCTTCATGGAACGGGCCTTGCGGAAGATTCATATCCAGTATCCGCGCCGTCAGGTCGGCATGAAGGTTTATGACGGCGGATCAAGCCATCTGCCGGTCAAGGTCAACCCTTCGGGCGTGATCCCGGCCATCTTCGCCTCGTCGCTGCTGCTGCTGCCGACGACCGTCGTCGCCTTTTCGCATCAGTCCGCCGGCCCGGTCATGTCCACCGTTATGGCCTACCTTGGGCCGGGACAGCCGCTGTATCTGCTGTTCTTCGTGGCGATGATCGTGTTCTTTGCCTATTTCTATACCCACAACGTCGCCTTCAAGGTCGAGGACGTGGCCGAAAACCTGAAGAACCAGAACGGGTTCATTCCCGGCATCAAGCCCGGCAAGCGCACCGAGGAATATCTGTCTTATGTGGTCAACCGCGTGCTTGTTGTGGGGTCCGCCTATCTTGCGCTGGTCTGTATCCTTCCGGAAATCCTGCGCAACGAGTTTGCAATCCCCTTCTACTTCGGCGGGACATCGGTGCTGATCGTGGTCAGTGTGACGATGGATACGATCAGCCAGGTGCAGTCGCACCTGCTGGCCCACCAGTACGAAGGCCTGATCGAAAAGTCGCAACTGCGCGGCAAGAAGCGTACCGGCGTGCGCAAGACCCCCGCGCGGCGCTGAGGCGGCGATGGTGAATGTCATTCTTCTCGGCCCGCCGGGGGCGGGCAAGGGGACCCAGGCCAAGCGCCTGGTCGACGGGCGGGGCATGGTTCAACTGTCCACCGGCGACATGCTGCGCGAAGCGCGGTCGTCGGGCACCGGGATGGGCAGGCGCGTGGCCCAGGTGATGGATCGGGGCGAACTTGTGACCGACGACATCGTCATCGGCCTGATCGAGGAAAAGCTGACCCATGCCCGGGGGGCGGGCTTCATCTTTGACGGGTTTCCCCGCACATTGCCCCAGGCCGATGCGCTGGGACGGCTGCTGGACAAGGTGGGCCAGCGTCTGGATGCCGTGATTGAAATGCAGGTCGATGATGCCGCACTGGTGGCGCGCATCACCGGACGCGTCACCTGCGGCGTTTGTGGTGCGGTCTACCATGACCGGACCCATCCGACCCGGCAGCCGGGTGTCTGCGATGTCTGCGGGTCCACCGATCTGCGGCGCCGGGCCGATGACAACGAAGCTTCGCTCAGGCAGCGGCTGATGGAATACTACAAGAAAACCTCGCCCCTGATCGGCTATTACTATGCCAAAGGGCAGCTCACGACGGTCGATGGACTGGCAGAGGTAGAGGTGGTGGCAGAAGCGGTTCGCAGGGTTCTTGACAAAGGCTGAATGCGCCGCCCTTGCCCTTGACGCCCCGTTGAAAAGCCCATAGACGACGGCGTCTTGCAAGAGAATCATCTTGACAGACGGCTTGGCTGGCCTTGGCGCAGGTGGCGCAGGGCCGGTTGTTGTGAAAAAAGGTTCCGGCATTACGGAACCGCAACGAAAGGAAAGACGCGTGGCACGCATTGCTGGCGTAAACATCCCCACGGGGAAACGGGTTCCCATCGCACTGACCTACATCACCGGGATCGGTCCGTATATTGCCGAACAGATCTGCGCGGCGAACAACATCGACCGGGCGCGCCGCGTCAATGACCTGAGCGATGCGGAAGTGCTGGCGATCCGCGAATACATCGACGCCAACCTGACGGTCGAGGGTGACCTGCGCCGTGAGGTGGCCACCAACATCAAGCGTCTGATGGACCTTGGATCTTACCGGGGCCTGCGTCACCGCCGCAATCTGCCGGTTCGCGGGCAGCGCACGCATACCAACGCGCGGACCCGCAAGGGCCCGGCGAAGGCGATCGCCGGCAAGAAGAAGTAAGGGGATCAGCCGATGGCACGCGATAAAACCCGTATGAAGAAAAAGGAACGCAAGAACATCGCCGCAGGCGTTGCTCATGTGAATTCCTCGTTCAACAACACCAAGATCCTGATCTCTGACGTGCAGGGCAATGCGATTTCGTGGTCGTCCGCCGGCACGATGGGCTTCAAGGGCAGCCGCAAGTCCACCCCCTATGCCGCGCAGATGGCCGCCGAAGACGCGGGCCGCAAGGCACAGGAACACGGCGTGAAGACGATCGAAGTTGAAGTCCAGGGTCCGGGTTCGGGCCGCGAGTCGGCGCTGCGGGCGCTTGCTGCCGTCGGCTTCAACATCACGTCGGTCCGTGACGTGACGCCGATTGCCCACAACGGCTGCCGCCCGCCGAAACGCCGCCGGGTCTGACCGTCAAAGTTTTTTCCGGGCCGTGCAACCTGCGCGGCCCGCAGCCGTTATTTTGATCCTCGGGCGTCTGTCTGCTTTGGGACATGGGCAGGAGACTGGTATGGAGGCGACACGCATGATCCACAAGAACTGGCAGGAACTGATCAAGCCGACGCAGTTGGATGTGCGCCCCGGCGCGGACCCGTCGCGTCATGCGACTGTCGTTGCCGAACCGCTGGAGCGGGGCTTTGGCCTGACGCTGGGCAATGCGCTGCGCCGTGTGCTGATGTCGTCGCTTCAGGGTGCCGCAATCACCTCTGTGCAGATCGACAACGTCCTGCACGAGTTTTCGTCGGTGGCCGGCGTGCGTGAAGACGTGACCGATATCGTGCTGAACCTCAAGGGCGTCAGCCTCAAGATGGAAGTCGAGGGGCCAAAGCGCCTGTCTATTTCCGCCAAGGGCCCGGGCGTTGTCACCGCCGGTGACATTTCGGAATCAAACGGGATCGAGGTTCTGAACAAGGATCACGTTCTGTTGCACCTTGACGATGGCGCGGATGTGTTCATGGAACTGACGGTGAATACCGGCAAGGGCTATGTCGCAGCCGACAGGAACCGTCCGGAAGATGCGCCCATCGGGTTGATTCCCATCGATGCGATCTATTCGCCTGTCAAGAAGGTGAGCTATGAAGTGCAGCCCACCCGCGAGGGTCAGGTGCTGGACTATGACAAGCTGACGATGAAGATTGAAACCGACGGGTCGCTGACGCCGGATGACGCGCTGGCCTATGCCGCACGCATCCTGCAGGACCAGCTTTCGATCTTTGTCAACTTCGACGAGCCCGAATCAGCACTGCGCCACGATGCCGACGACGGGCTGGAATTCAATCCGCTGCTGCTCAAGAAGGTGGACGAGCTGGAGCTTTCGGTGCGTTCGGCAAACTGCCTGAAGAACGACAACATCGTCTATATCGGCGATCTGATCCAGAAGACCGAGGCCGAAATGCTCCGCACACCGAATTTCGGCCGCAAGTCGCTGAACGAGATCAAGGAAGTGCTTTCGGGCATGGGCCTGCATCTTGGGATGGACGTGGAAGACTGGCCGCCGGAAAACATCGAAGACCTGGCCAAACGCTTCGAAGACCAGTTCTGAGGCCGCAGGCCCGGCAAGAATGCCCGCGCAGGCGGGGAAAACAAGGGCATTCCGCCCCAAGGTGAGCCGCCCAGACGAGGGCGTGCCGGACAAAGCAAAACGGAACGACAGGAGTTTGCCATGCGCCACGCCCGCGGTTACCGCCGCCTGAACCGGACCCATGAACATCGCAAGGCGCTGTTCGCCAACATGGCCGGGTCGCTGATCGAGCACGAGCAGATCAAGACCACGCTGCCGAAAGCCAAGGAACTGCGCCCGATCATCGAAAAGCTGATCACGCTGGCCAAGCGCGGTGACCTGCACGCGCGCCGCCTGGCCGATGCCCAGCTGAAGGAAGACAAGCACGTCTCGCGCCTGTTCGCAATTCTCGGGCCGCGCTACAAGGACCGTCAGGGCGGCTATGTGCGCGTCCTGAAGGCGGGCTTCCGCTATGGCGATATGGCCCCGATGGCGATCATCGAATTCGTTGATCGCGACCCGGATGCGAAGGGGGCGGCCGATCGCGCGCGCAGCGCCGCCGAAGAAGCCGCCGGGGCCTGAGGCCCCGCCGCGCCGGGATGAACTGCTGAAGCCCGCCCTTCGTGGCGGGCTTTCTCCGTCCCGGTTTCCGGGCGGTCACGCTGCAACCGGAACCAGCCCGCACGGCCGGCAGGGTCCCGCGCCCGACAAGGAGGACAGCATGACGATCAGGTTCGGACTTCTTGGTGCAGGGCGCATCGGCAAGGTTCATGCCAGGGCCATCACCGCCGACAGCCATGCCCGGCTTGTCGCCGTGGCCGATGCCGTTCCCGCCGCAGCACAGGCCATTGCCGATCAATACGGCTGCGCCATCCGCAGCATTGACGGGGTTCTGGCGTCAAAGGACATCGACGCGGTGGTCATCTGCACCCCGACAGATACGCATGCCGACCTGATCGAAGCTTTCGCCCGCGCCGGAAAGGCGATTTTCTGCGAAAAGCCGATTGATCTGAGCCTTGAGCGCGTGAAGGCCTGCCTGAACGTCGTGCGGACCAGCGGGGCGACCCTGATGGTGGGCTTCAACCGCCGCTTCGATCCGCATTTCCGCGCTGTCCGGGCCGAGATTGACGCCGGCACCATCGGCGCGGTCGAACAGGTGGTCATCACCTCACGCGATCCCGCTGCACCGCCGGCAGAATACATCACCCGCTCTGGCGGCATCTTCCGCGACATGACCATCCATGATTTCGACATGGCGCGCTTCCTTTTGGGTGAAGAGATTGCAACAGTCAGCGCCGCAGCTTCGGTTCTGGTCGATCCGAAAATCGGCGAACTGGGCGATTACGATTCCGTCAGCGTCATTCTGACGACGGCAAGCGGCAAGCATTGCATCATCGGCAATTCGCGCCGCGCGACCTATGGCTATGACCAGCGGATCGAGGTGCACGGTGCCCTTGGATCGGTGTCGGCGGAAAACCAGCGCCCGGTATCGATCGAGGTGGCAAATGCACGGGGCTTTACCCGCCCGCCGCTGCACGATTTCTTCATGACGCGGTATACTGCGGCTTATGCCGCCGAGATTGCCGCCTTCATCGCCGCAATCGCGGGCACCGGCCCTGCCACGCCGTCCGGCGAAGATGGCCTTGCCGCGCTGGCCCTTGCCGAAGCCGCGCTGAAATCGGTCGCCGAACGGCGCGCCGTCGCCGTGGCCGAGGTGCTGGCCTGACGGGGGTGTGATGCGGCCTGTGCCTTGGGTCGCCCATCGGCCATGCCAAAACAAAGGGGCCTTTCCGGCGGTGCGGAAAGGCCCCTTCACATCGAAAAGACGATGCCCTGTCAGTTGCTGCGGGGCTGGGCGTTCGCGCCGATTGCCGCGCCGGCCGCCGCACCGGCCAGCGTCGCGGCCGTGCTTCCCCTGCCTTCGCCAAACTGGCTGCCCACGGCTGCGCCGCCCAGCGCCCCGATCATGGCATTGGTCTGGGGATCATCCGTGCAACCAGCCAGCAGGGCGGTCGACACAAGGGCCATTCCAAGGGCAGTTCTAAGCTTCAGCATTCGGATCACTCCAAAATCCGGTTTCATTGCCCGAATCCTAGCTGCCTTGTGCGGGGCCGTCCAGCCCTATCGGAACATTGGGGCACCGCCTTACCCGGAATGGTGGCAGATCGGGGCTTTCGCCCTGCCCGGTTTTGCGGTTCTGTGCGCACCAAAGGATCGCCGCCATGCAAACCGCCGACATTCTGGCCCGACTGATCGGGTTCGACACCACAAGTTCAAAACCCAACATCGCGCTGATGACATGGGTGCAGGATCTTCTTGCCGGGGCCGGGATCGCGGTGCAGGTCCTTCCTGATGCGTCGGGCGGCAAGGCCAACCTTTTTGCCACCATAGGCCCCGGGGACCGGCCCGGCGTGATGCTTTCGGGGCATACCGATGTCGTGCCGGTTGACGGGCAGGTCTGGACACAGCCGCCCTTCGTGCTGACCCTGTCGGAGGGGCGTTTCTACGGGCGCGGGGCCGCCGACATGAAGGGGTTCGTCGCCTCTGCGCTGGCCGCCGCCCTTGTGGCCGCACGCCGCCCGCTGGCAACCCCGCTGCATCTGGCGCTGAGCTATGACGAAGAGGTGGGGTGCCTTGGCGTCGCCTCGCTGATCGGCCTGCTGGCGCAGGCCCCGCACCGCCCGGCGATGTGTATTGTAGGCGAGCCGACCGGGATGCAGGTGGCGACCGGACACAAGGGCAAGATCGCCCTGCGCGCGACCTGCACCGGGCGCGAAGGCCATTCGGCCCTTGCCCCGATGGCGCTGAACGCGCTGCATCTGGGCGCGGATTTTCTGGGGGAAGTGCGCCGGTTGCAGGATGAGGTGGCCCACAGCGGTCTGACGGACGGCGATTACGATGTTCCCTATACGACGCTGCATGTCGGCAAGATGCAGGGCGGGGTGCAGGTGAACATCGTACCCAACAGCTGCACCCTGGATTTCGAGATCCGCAATCTGGCCGGGGATGACCCGCAAAGGCTGATCGACCGGCTGCGGGCCGGGGCGGACAGGATCACCGCCCCCCTGAAGGCCGCTTTCCCCGAGGCCGCGATCACCATCGACCGGCTGTGGGATTATCCCGGGCTGGGGACGCCCACCTCTGCCCCCGTGGTCCGCTTTGTGCAAAGCCTGACGGGGGCCAACGGTACGATGAAGGTGGCCTTCGGGACCGAAGGCGGGCTGTTTTCCGCCCGTCTTGGCATCCCCACAGTGATCTGCGGACCCGGCAGCATGGCCCAGGGGCACAAACCCGACGAATGGGTCAGCGTGGAACAGATCGCGCGCTGCGACGCGATGCTGGCCGCGCTGCTCGACCGGCTGGAGGCGGGGCTGTGACGGCCTTTTGCCGCATCGGGGGGGCTGCCCCGTGGTCGTGACCCTGAAAAGCCTGACGCAGGTTGCCGCCTTGGGTTTTGACGATGTCATCGATGTGCGCGCCCCGGCAGAGTGGGCGGAAGACCGCATTCCGGGGGCGATGAACCTGCCGGTTCTGAACGACGAAGAGCGTGCGCGGGTCGGCACGATCTACAAGCGCGAAAGCCCGTTCCGGGCGCGCAAGGTCGGGGCGGCACTGGTTGCCAGGAATGCCGCCGCCCATCTGGAGGGGCCGCTTGCCGACAAGCCCGGCGGCTGGCAGCCCCTGGTCTATTGCTGGCGCGGCGGGCAGCGGTCGGGGTCCTTCGCGTCGATCCTGTCGCAGATCGGCTGGCGGGTGGAAACGGTCGCAGGGGGCTACAAGAGCTACCGCAGCCTGGTGGTGCAGGCGCTTTATGATGCGCCGGTCCCCTCGCGCGTCATTGTCCTTGATGGCAACACCGGCACCGCAAAGACCGATCTTCTGGCGCTGATGGCAGAACGCGGGGTTCAGGTGATTGATCTGGAAGGCCTGGCCAACCATCGCGGGTCGCTGTTTGGTGCCCGGGCCGGGGGGCAGCCGTCGCAGAAGGCGTTTGAATCCCGGCTGGCCATGGCGCTGACAGCACTTGACCCTGTCCGGCCGGTGGTGGTCGAGGCGGAATCCAGCAAGATCGGCAACTGCCGGATGCCGCCGCGCCTGTGGCGGGCCATGGTTGCGGCCCCCCGGCTGGCCGTATCGGCCCCGCTGGCCGCACGCGCTGCCTATCTTGCCCGCGCCTATGCCGACCTGACGGCGGACCCGGCGGAACTGGCGGGGGTGATCAACCGCCTGCGCCCGATGCAGGCGGCAGAGACCATCGACCGCTGGCTGGCACTGGCCGCAACGCGCCGCTTCGAGCCGCTCGCGGCAGAGCTGATGGCGCTGCATTACGACCCCCGCTACATCAGGCAGCGCAGCCTGACCAGGGCGCAGCCCGCCACTGTGATCGAAACCCAAAGCCTGACGGCTGCGGCACTGCCCGCCGTTGCGGATGAGCTGGTCAGCCTGGTCAACCGCCTTGGCCAGGGCGGGGCGGCCTTTGGCTGAATGGCCGGGGAACTTCCTGCCGGTTCCGTCCATGACCCCGGGACGGGAGCGAACAGCGCTATGGGTCGCCGGACAGGCCGGTGATTGCGCTGGCGGCCCCGGCTTGCGCTGCGGCGTCTTGACTTGACCTTGCAGGACCTGCGGAAGAGCGGAGGGAGTCCTTGCGGAAATTCCTGATCCTGGGGAATGGTTTGCCCGGCCATAACGGGTGTGCCCGCCTGTTGCGTATCCTGGGTCTTGCGGGTTTCAGCCGGGCGTTCGTGGCCTTTGCCGACGATCCCGGCGCGGAGGGGGCGGGGCCGCCGGAGAGTCATGGCAAGATGTTGCGGCGCTTCTTCGTTCGCGGCAAGTCGCCCGTCTGCGCGTGCCTGCGCGACGAGCCGGGCCAGAGGATGCGAAAGCGAAGGTCCGGCGGGCCTTCGCCGGGTCCGATTGCCTGCGGGTGCGCGCCCGCAGGCAAGGGGGTCTGCACCGGCTGACCGCCCTGTGATCCGGCCGCATCCGCCGAAGGGCAGGCAGGCGCGGGCGGAATTGACGCGGCGCAAGTCCGACAGAGACATGGCGCTGTCTTGCCCATCCGCTGCCGGGTCTGTTCAATCGCCCCGCCGCTGTCATAAGGTCGCGGCCAGGCAAACCTGAAAGGCTGCGCCATGTCCGACCCCCGCCCGCTTGTCATTTCCGCCCCCGATCCGCGCCGTCTGGATCTGATCTTCACGCCCGAACGGCGGGCGGCGCTGCACGCAAGCTACCGGCTGGTCGAGGCCGGGGCGGCAGAGGTGGCGCGCCTGCCCGATGCGGTGCTGGCGCAGGCGCGCTACATCATCGGGCAGCCGCCGCTGGACGAGGCGGCGCTGGCCAGGCTGACCAGCCTGCGCTGCATCTTCAACGTGGAATCGAACCTGTTCCTGAACATGCCCTATGATGCGGTCTTTGCGCGCGGCATTCATGTGGTCACAACGGGCGCGGTCTTTGCGCAGCCGGTGGCGGAAATCGGGCTTGGCTTTGCGCTGTCGCTGCTGCGCCAGATTCCGCAGGCCGATGCCGATTTCCGCGCCGGGCGCGAGCGCTGGGGCGGGGCGGGCAACGGCAAGGCGCGGCTTCTGACCGGGGCCGAGGTGGGCATCCTGGGCTTTGGCGATCTGGGCCGGGCGGTGGCAAAGGTGCTGACCGGGTTCCAGCCACGCCTGCGGGTCTGCGACCCCTGGCTGGCCCCGTCGCAGATCCGCGCCGCCGGGGCCGAGCCTGCGGACCTGGAGACGGTACTGGCCACCAGCGAGGTGCTGTTCGTGACCGCCGCAGTCACCTCGGAAAACGAGGGGTTCCTCGGTGCGCAGGCCTTTGCCGCGATGAAGCCGGGGGCGGCGTTCATCCTGCTCAGCCGGGCCGGAGTGGTGGATTTCGACGCGCTGATGGCGGCGGTGGCGCGGGGCCATATCCTGGCCGCCAGCGACGTTTTTCCACAAGAGCCGCTGCCACCGGATCATCCGGTGCGGTCGCTGGAGGGGTTCCTTCTGTCGGCGCACCGCGCCGGGGCGCTGGACGTGGCCTTTACCCGCATGGGCGACATGGTGCTGGAAGACATGGCCCTTCTGGACAAGGGCCTGCCGCCGCAACTGTGCAAACGCGCCGAGCGCGAGACGGTCAACCGGATGCGATCAAGGCCGGTGTCGGTGAACTGACGCTGCACAAAAGCAAAGGGCCGCCCGAGGGCGACCCGTCATCCGACTCTCTGCGAGAACAAACTGGAGCGGGCGATGAGATTCGAACTCACGACCCTAACCTTGGCAAGGTTATGCTCTACCCCTGAGCTACGCCCGCGTCCTTTGGGTGGGGTTGATCTATAAACTCCCGCCCGGCTTCGCAAGGGGGAAAGTTGTGGCGGGTCAGAAAATTGCGGAACAGGGTCGGACCGGGGCGGCGGACAGGGCCGACGGGGCGGGGCCGACAGGGCGGGGCCGCCCGCATCGCCCGGCGATACGCGCCCGGACCGGCGCAACACGATCACGCGCAGCGAAAGGGCGGGCAACAGCACAGCCGGCGCGGCACCCTGACAGGCTGCTGAAACAGCAATCCGGCCGCCAGCCTGCCGGGAAATCCTGCCGGTCCGGGGAAAGGGATTGCCCTTTTGGGCGGAACCCTGAAACGCACCGCGTTTCCCCCGCCCGCGTGGGACCGTGCCCTGTAGACCGGCAGGTCCGGGAGAAGCAGAGGCCAGCGCCCGACCCGGCGGGGGCGAAGCGCCCGCCGTGGGCGGGGCGGGCGCTGGCCGGGGGCTTTGGCCCCCCGGCCCGTCCTGATGCCAGCGTAACGCTGTGGCAGGGGCGATGGCCCCTACCAGAGGGGCGGTGAAGGTTCCTTCGC
>JADCDI010000113.1 GCA_020251025.1 Rhodobacter sp.
CCCTGGACAGGCTCTTTACCCAACCGCACCGCCCCGGCCACCCGCCGGTGCCCGGCCCTCGGCCAGCGCCCGCGTCACCGCCGGGGTGGCGCGCGGCGGAAAAAACCACCCGCTTCTCCCGATATCACCTCTCCTCCGCGCCCCTCTCCGCCGCAGCTTGCGCCAAAGCCGTCCGCGCCCGCCGGGCCATCGAAGACAGCCTTCACCGCGTGCCCGACGTCACCCCAGACGAAGACCGCGCCAGAGACCGAAAAGACCATGGCCCGGAAAATCCTGCAGCAATCCGAAAACCCGCCCTGAACATCCCCGGAACCGCAGGACCCGGAATCGCCATCCGACGAAGCCGGAAGCCATCCGCATGGTCCAAGCCTTTGCAAGGTCAGTCACCGGTCAGATGCGATTGCCCCCCGCTTTCTGCGGTGTAGCGCTTGACGCCGCCGGGGATTGTCCCTAAACGGCCCTCAGGAAATGCGGGTGCCCCGGGCAGGGGTGTCTTTTGTGTCTTTTGAATGAGGATTGCGTCCATGTCGCGCCTGTGCGAACTGAGCGGTAAAGGCCCGATGACCGGCAACACGGTCAGTCATGCCAACAACAAATCCCGTCGCCGGTTCCTTCCGAACCTGAACGAGGTCACACTGATCTCTGACGTGCTGGGCCAGTCTTTCCGGCTGCGCGTTTCTGCCGCGGCCTTGCGCTCTGTCGATCATCGCGGCGGGCTTGATGCCTTTCTTGCCAAGGCCAAGGACGACGATCTGTCGCCCAGGGCGAAGAAGATCAAGAAGGAAATCGACAAGTCCCGCGCCGCTGCGTGATCTGTGACCGCAACCCATGACAAAAGCCCCGCCTGATGGTCGGGGCTTTTGTCTTCTGAGGGTCTGGACAGGCTTTCAGCCGGCGCAAAGCGCCCGGGCGGTATCGCCGAAGTCTTTGTAGCGCTCCCAGAAGGCGTTGTCGCTTTCGCGGTCTGACATGCGCACCTGTTGCGCCTCTTCCGGGTCAGAAAAGAACTTGGCTGCACGCCGCTGATCCGCGCCGCGCAGTGTCATATCGGCGGCTTCCTGGATGCAGTTGCACATCGCCCGGCTTGCCCCGCGCCGGTCCGAATTCAGGCAGGCCCTTTCGATCGGGCCGGCTGCGGCCACAGTGGCCGTCACGGGAAGAAGGGCCGCCAGCAGGGCGGCTGCAAGGAAAGGTTTCGTCATTTGCACTGCCTCATGTCCGGTTTGCGCAGCTTAACCCGCTGCCTGTGTGCCATGCATGATGACGATTCGGCACAAAAACTTCAATAGGTCCAGTGATTTGGGCGCTTTTGGGCGGATTTCCGCTATTTCTTGTGTGCGCCCTGCGCGGCCCTACCAGATCACGGGGCGGGGGCGGTTCTGCCAGACCCCGGGGTCCAACGCTTGACCCCCCGGCAATTCCTGCTCATATGCCGCGCATGACCCGGCTTTCCCTGATCCGCAATTTCTCGATCGTGGCCCATATCGACCACGGAAAATCGACCCTGGCCGACCGGCTGATCCAGTCGACCGGGACGGTGGCCGACCGTGACATGAAGGCGCAGCTTCTGGACAGTATGGACATCGAGCGCGAGCGCGGCATCACGATCAAGGCCAATACGGTGCGGATCCACTATCCGGCCCGGGACGGGAATACCTATATCCTGAACCTGATCGACACGCCCGGCCATGTTGACTTTGCCTATGAGGTGTCCCGCTCCATGCGTGCGGTCGAAGGCTCGCTTCTGGTGGTGGATGCCAGCCAGGGGGTCGAGGCGCAGACCCTGGCCAATGTCTATCAGGCGCTGGATGCAGGGCACGAGATTGTCCCGGTTCTGAACAAGATCGACCTGCCCGCAGCCGAGCCCGACCGCATCCGCGCCCAGATCGAGGATGTCATCGGTCTTGATGCCTCGGACGCGATCCTGATCTCGGCCAAGTCCGGCCTTGGCATTCCGGATGTGCTGGAAGCCATCGTCACCCGGCTGCCTGCACCGAAGGGTGACCGGGATGCGCCCCTGAAGGCGATGCTGGTGGACAGCTGGTACGACGCCTATCTGGGCGTTGTCGTCATGATCCGCGTCATGGACGGGGTGGTGAAAAAGGGCGACCGCATCCGGATGATGCAGACCGGCGCGACCTATGGCATCGACAAGCTGGCGGTGCTCAAGCCGCAGATGGTCGACATCGACGAGCTGGGCCCGGGCGAGATCGGCGTGCTGACCGCCTCGATCAAGCAGGTGCGCGATACCCGTGTCGGCGACACCATCACCCACGAGCGCAAGGGCGCGACCCAGGCGCTGCCAGGCTTCAAGCCGGCGCAGCCGGTGGTGTTCTGCGGCCTGTTCCCGGTGGATGCCAACGAATTCGAAGACCTGCGCGATGCCATCGAAAAGCTGGCGCTGAACGACGCGAGCTTTACGTACGAGATGGAAACCTCTGCCGCGCTTGGCTTTGGCTTCCGCTGCGGGTTCCTCGGCCTTTTGCACCTTGAAGTGGTGCGCGACCGGCTGGAGCGGGAATATGACATCGACCTGATCACCACGGCCCCGTCGGTGGTCTATCATGTCCACCTGCGCGACGGCACGATGATGGAGCTGCACAACCCCGCCGATATGCCCGACCTGACCCTGGTCGATCATATCGACGAGCCGCGCATCAAGGCCACGATCATGGTGCCCGACGAATATCTGGGCGATATCCTGAAGCTGTGTCAGGACCGGCGCGGCATCCAGCTTGACCTGTCCTATGCCGGCAACCGCGCCATGGTGGTCTATGACCTGCCGCTGAACGAGGTGGTGTTCGATTTCTACGACCGGCTGAAATCGGTGACCAAGGGCTATGCCAGCTTCGACTATCAGATCACGGGGTATCGCGAGGATTCCCTTGTCAAGATGTCGGTGCTGGTGAATGACGAACCGGTCGACGCCCTGTCGATGATGGTCCACCGCGACCGCGCCGATACGCGCGGGCGCGCGATGGTGGAAAAGCTGAAAGAGCTGATCCCGCGCCACATGTTCAAGATCCCGATCCAGGCGGCCATCGGCGGCCGGGTGATCGCGCGGGAAACCATCAGCGCCATGCGCAAGGATGTGACCGCCAAATGCTATGGCGGCGACGCCACCCGCAAGCGCAAGCTGCTGGACAAGCAAAAGGCGGGGAAGAAGAAGATGCGCCAGTTCGGCAAGGTGGAGATTCCGCAGCAGGCGTTCATCAATGCGCTGAAGATGGACTCCTGACGCCCCGCGCGCTATCCTTCCAGTATGAACACCTGCGACCCCGCCCCGATCATCCCCGAAACCGAGCTTCGCCTCGCCGAATCCCGGCTTGCCGCCTTCGACCGTGACGGCCTCGGCCACACCCTCGACGCCCTGCGCCAATGGTCCGCCGCCCGGGCAGGCGATCCCGCCGCCCCATTTCCGCCCCCTGCACCCTTGCGCTGACCCCCGGTGCGCTGGCCGACCTCGACCGCCTCGACACATTCCTGCGCCACAAGAACCCCGCCGCCGCCGACCGCATGCTGACGGCGATCACCAATGCCCTCACCCGCCTCACCTCCCACCCCCTCTCCGGCCGCCCCCTCCCCGCCTCCCCCCTGCGCGCGCTGATTGTGCGCTTCGGCAAAGGCGGCTATGTCCGCCTTTATGAGGTGAGGGATCATATGGTGCTCGTCGCGCGCGTGTTTAACGCGCGTGAGGACCGGAGCGCGGGAGGCGACGGCGCATGACGTGCGGCAGATGGGACCGGAGGGTATGCTGCGTGGCTTGGCAGGCGCTGGGCAGGAACATGCGCCAATGCGGGAAGGTGGAGATTCCGCAGCGGGAGTTCATCAATGCGTTGAAGATGGATGGGTGAGGGGTAAAGGAGTAAAGGGTTGGATAACTTAAAGAGTGACGATCATAGTGCATCGCCAGTAATTCTTACGCTCACCCTCAATAACTCGCAGCCGATAGAGTTAGGGGCGTTTGTCAATGCCTTCCTTTCACTGGCAAAGGAATACCAAAATCAAATCAGCAAGAACCCAGATTTTGAAAACGAAGCCACAATATATGTCAAAGAAGTTCGTTCGGGATCAATTGTAGCAGATTTAGTTCCTGTAATCGCGACAACGCTTCCGCTTATCGCCGCCCACGCGGAGCAAGTATGGCAATCGGTTGAATTTGTAAAGAAATGGGCTGACCGTATTGATAGCCTAGCTTCTGGAAAGGTGCCAAGTTCGTTTGGAAGATCAGATTTGAAGACATTCGCATCAGCCGTAGAAGCCATTGCTCGCGATCCTAATGCTTCCGCAGTGCTTGAAGCTGCCACATTTGAAGATGGCAAACGAAATGTTAGGGCTGCGTTTAAGTTCAGTACGCGTGATGCTAGAGCAGTCGAGAAGACAATTGATGCTGAGTTCATACGCTTAGATTCAGAAAAGGACGCTAGATACGAAAGAGTATTTATGACGTTTACGCGTTCTGATATTAAGGATGCACCCGAAGGAAAGCGTAGTGGCGAGCGCGCTCTTATTCCCGAAATTCTTGATCGAGATCTTCCTATCATTTATGCTTCCGCATTGGCAGAGCAACGTGTGAAGCACGAAATACGCGAGGCTGATGACAATATCTTCAAGAAGGGTTTTGTGGTCGACGTTTTGGTTGTAACTCGAAACGCGAGGCCGATGGTATTCAAGATTTTTGAAGTTCACGACGTTGTCGATCTATCCGACGATGAGTGAAAATTGTGGCATCACCGGTGTCTTCGGATGTGCAGCAAGCCCGTAGTGTGCGAACTCAAGCGCACTTGTCCGGTGCCATGCTCAGGACAAAGCGCCCGGCCCGATCAGCGGGGCTTGCAGTGGAAGCCCCTCCGGGCCGTTGCCGGGGGGCGCAAGCCCGTTGGCAAGGGGGCTGCCACCGTCCCGGCGTTCATGAATCCGGTTGCGCCTGCCTCGGGCGGGCGCGGCAATGCGCCTGCCGGGGGGCAGGCAGGCGCGGGCGGATTGGATGCGCGTCAAATCCGTCAGGAAACACAGTGGTGCAGCGAACATGGCGCAGGGGGCAGGCCAAGCGAAGCCCCACTTCGCAACCCCATCCTGCCCCCCGTGTTCCCCCTTGGTACATCGAGGGAAGGCGCCCCTTGCCGGACGATACCAAGATCATCCGCAAACTCTGGACCGTGCCGTGGCCGGACATGACCGTGATGCCGGGCACGGGGGGTGGGGGGGCGGCTTATGGCCTGCCGCGGGTCCGGGGCGGCACACCCTGCACCTTTGCGCCGCCGGCCGGCGGGCCTGACCGCATCGACACCGTCTTGACGGGCCGGGGGCGGTAGCATACCTACCCCTGCGGCACAGCGGGCGTTGTGTAATGGTAAGACCCTAGCCTTCCAAGCTAGAGACGCGGGTTCGATTCCCGCCGCCCGCTCCACCACATCCGGTGCCGAGCCGCGCGGTACGGACGCGGGCTGCGGGAAGAACCGCCGCATTTCAGGCAATCAGCGCAGCGAGGTCTGCCACCCGGTTTGCGGGCCATCGCGCGCGGCCGCGTCTTCTTGGCGTGTCTCAACCCGTGCTATACTGTGCTGACCATTTCAACAGGGAGGCGGACGATGGACAGCACGCATGGCATGATCTGGTGGTCGGAACTGATGACCCGCGATGTTGCGGCTGCGCGCAGCTTCTATGAGGCCTTGGCGGGGTGGAGTTTTTCCGCCGTTCCGATGGGCGAAGACACCTATCACATCGCCAGCCGCAACGGCGTGCCGGTTGCGGGCATCATGGACATGGCCAAGATGCCGGGGGCAGAAAACCTGCCCCCGCACTGGTTCACCTATATCGCCGTTGATGATGTGGAGGCGGCCGTTGCGGCCACGCGTGCCGCAGGCGGCCGGGTGATGAAGGATGTGTTCGAGGTTCCCGGTACCGGCCGCATCGCCATCATCGCCGATCCGGCAGGGGCAGCGCTGGGCATCATGACCCCTGTTGCGCGCAGCTGACCCGGCCGCCCGCAGCGGTGACAGGGGGTGGTCCGGACCCGGGGGTGCGGGATGTGCCGCCGGGCCTGGCAAAGGCCCGTTTCCGCCGGTTGCCCGGGCCGGGCCCGGTCTTTGGTTCGTGCCTGCGCTCACCCGTGCCGCAAGGCCCGCGAAGCGGTCGCGCGCCCTGACCGGTGCCGGGACGGTTCCCGCAGGCCGCCGCCGCGACCGGCAGGCAAGCGGTTCAGCATGATGCCGCTGCCGGGTCGCCTCACCGCGACAGGGCGGGGTCTGCGACCCGCCGGTCGGGCCGATCAACGGTGCCCGCGCCGGTGCCTGCCGCGCCCGTCAAGGCGCGTGCGGCCTGCGGTGCCTGCCGCTGCCCGGTCTTGCGCGCAAGACTGGCCCAAAGGCGGTGTCAGAGGTTCTCTGCCTGGGGCATTCCCAGCACGTGATAGCCGCCGTCCACCCGCACGATCTCGCCCGTGGTGCAGGCACCCCAGTCGGAGGCCAGATAAACCGCCGTGCCGCCCACAGCCTCCAGCGTGGCGTTGGACCGCAGGGGGGCATTCGCCTCGGTCTGGCGGAAGGTGGCGCGCGCCCCGCCTATGGCGGCCCCGGCCAGCGTCTTCATCGGGCCGGGCGAAATGGCGTTCACCCGGATCTTCTGCGGGCCAAGATCGTTGGCCAGATAGCGCACGGCAGATTCCAGCGCGGCCTTGGCCACGCCCATCACATTGTAATTCGGGGTGACGCGGTTCGACCCCTGGAAGGTCAGCGTCAGCAGGGTACCGCCATCGGGCATCAACTCGGACGCGCGGCGCGCGACGTCGATGAAGCTGTAGCAGGAAATGCACAGCGAATTCTTGAAGTTCTCTTTCGAGGTGTTGATGAACCGCCCCGTCAGCTCGGCCTTGTCGGAAAAGGCGATGGCGTGGACCAGGAAATCGATCGTGCCCCAGCGGTCGCGCAGGGCTGCAAAGCAGGCCTCCAGCGATGCGTCGTTCATCACATCGACATCCACCAGAAAGTCCGATCCGACCGATGCCGCCAGGGGTTCCACGCGTTTGCCAAAGGCCTCGCCCTGATAGGAAAAAGCCAGTTCGGCACCTTCCTGTGCCATCGCCCGGGCGATGCCCCAGGCGATGGAACGGTCGTTCGCGACGCCCATGACAAGCCCGCGCTTGCCCTTCAGCAGATCGCCCATGTCCCCCCCCTTGTCCGGCGCCTAGGCCAGATATCTGCTCATGACCAGCGTGGCATTGGTGCCGCCGAATCCGAAACTGTTGGACAGGACGGAGTCTATGGTCACCCCGTCGCGCAATGTCGTCACGATCTCACCGGGGTCAAGCGCGGGGTCAAGCGTGGCGACATTGGCCGACGCGGCGATGAAGCCCCGGTTCATCATGATCAGCGAATAGATCGCCTCATGCACGCCCGTCGCGCCCAGCGAATGGCCCGTCAGCGACTTGGTCGAGGCGACGGGCGGCATCGCACCCCGCCCGAAGACGCGGCGGATCGCCTCGATCTCGGTCACGTCGCCTGCCGGGGTCGATGTGCCGTGGCTGTTGATATAGTCGATGCTGCGTCCCTGCGGCAAGGTGGACAGCGCCAGCCGCATCGACCGCTCGCCCCCCTCGCCGCTGGGGGCCACCATGTCATGCCCGTCAGAGGTGGCGCCATAGCCGGTGACTTCGGCGTAGATCCTGGCCCCCCGCGCCAGCGCATGGCCCAGCTCTTCCAGCACCACCGCGCCGCCCCCGCCCGCAATCACAAAGCCGTCGCGCGTGGCGTCATAGGGGCGGCTGGCGGTTTGCGGCGTGTCATTGTACTTGCTGCTCATCGCGCCCATGGCGTCGAACAGGCAGGACAGGGTCCAGTCCAGCTCCTCGCCCCCGCCGGCAAAGACGATGTCCTGCTTGCCCATCTGGATCAGTTCCGCCCCGTGGCCGATGCAATGGGCCGATGTCGAGCAGGCCGAGGTGATGGAGTAATTCACCCCCTTGATCTTGAACGGTGTGGCAAGGCAGGCCGAGTTGGTGGATGACATGCCTTTTGTCACGCCAAAGGGGCCGATCCGCTTGGGGCTGCCGGTTTCGTTGACGATTGCATGTGCGCGGTAAAACGATTTGGTCGACGGCCCGCCGGACCCCATGACAAGCCCGGTGCGTTCATGTGATACCTCTGCCGCCTCCAGCCCCGCATCGGCGATGGCATCGCGCAGGGCGACAAAGTTATAGGCCGCGCCATCCCCCATGAAGCGCAGGTCGCGCTTGTCGATCACGTCTTCCAGCACGATGTTCGGCTGGCCCTTCACACGGCAGCGAAAGCCATGCTCGGCGTAATCCTCGGCGTAGATGATGCCCGATCTGCCCGCCCGCAGGCTGGCCTCCACTTCAGCCGGTGAGTTTCCGATGGGCGAGATGATCCCGATCCCGGTGATGACGACGCGGCGCATGGGGGCCTCCGTGACCTGATCCTTATGGGCTTTCCTTACGGGAGAGGGGCACGGGGGGCAAGCGGGAAGGGGTTGACGATCATAGGTGATTGCCTATGATAAGCGCAGGGAGGCCACCGATGAGTCGCGTTTCACCCGAACAGGACCCGTTCCGCGCCATTGCCGATGCCAATCGTCGGCGGATGCTGGACCACATGCTGGCGCAAGAGCGCACCGTGGGGGAACTTGCGGGGCTTCTGGGCATCGCGCAGCCTTCGGTCTCGCAGCACATGGCGGTGCTTCGGCTGGCGGGGCTGGTGGACGAACGGCAAGAGGGGCGGCGCACCTTCTATTCCGTGCGCGCGGCGGACCTGCGCGGCGTGGCCGAATGGATCGCGAAATACGAAGTGTTCTGGGCCGAACGGCTGGATGCGCTGGCGGCACATCTGGCGCGGCAGCGGCAATAGGAAAGGATGAAGGATGCGGGATATTGTGGTGGCGCGTGAGGTGGCTTTCCCGCGCGAGATGGTCTGGGCCGCGCTGACCGACAGCCGGCAACTGGCGGCCTGGCTGATGCCGAACGACTTTCGCCCCGAAGTGGGGCATCGCTTCACCTTCACCACAAAGCCCGCGCCGGGGTTTGACGGCGTGGTCCGGTGCCAGGTCTTCGACCTGCGCGCGCCAGAGCGGCTTGCCTTTTCCTGGCAGGGCGGGGCGCTGGATACGGTGGTCAGCTTCGATCTGGCCCAGACGGCGGGCGGCACGCGGATCACCCTGCGCCACGCCGGATTCGCGGGCGCGTCGAACCTGTTGCCCCGGGTCATCCTGGGGTTCGGCTGGGCATCGCTGCTGTCGCGCAAGCTGGTGGCGCATCTGGACGGGTGCCGCCATGGCGCTTGACCCTGCGGCCATGGATGCCGCCCTGCGGGCCAATCTGCACGCCCGCACGGGCCGCGATCCAGACCGACCTATCGCGGCGCTGGAAGGGGCCGGGAACTTTGACAAACCGGCCCTGGCGGTGGCCTGGCACAGGGCGCAAGGGATGGGCGGTGTGACCGCGCAGGTCCTGGTGCGGCACTGGCAGCCCGCCGCCCCGGCCCCCACGGTCGGCTCGGTGCCGGGGCCGCAGGGCGCGGACCTGTTCCATATCCTTGCGGCGCGATCCTTGAGGCGCGGCCTGGACTGCCGGTGCAGGGGCTGCGGATCGGGGTGTGCAAGGGCTATGTGACGCCTGGAACCGGGCTGCAGTTCGCCGTCGCCGTTCCGGCGCGCGACGCCCAAGGGATCAGGCTGGGTCTGGTCGGGCCGTGCCCCGGCCCCGCCCCGCCGACGGGTGGAAGCGTCCGCTTCCGGCTGCTGCCGGATGTGCCGGATGCGGCAGCCACCGCCACGGCCACCACCCATCGGCACGCAGCGGAGACGGGCAACGCCCCCCCCGCCTACGCTTCGGACAGGGCCACCTTCATGTCCTTGACAAGATAGATCACCTCGCCATCCGCTTCCACCCGGCCGTCCGCCACCCCCATGGTCAGGCGGCGGGTCTGCACGGCCTTGGTGAAATCGACCGTATAGCGCAGCAGCCTGCGGTCGGGGCGGACCATGCCGGTCAGCTTGACCTCGCCCACCCCCAGCGCATAGCCGCGCCCCGGCCAGCCGCGCCAGCCCAGGTTGAAGCCGGTCAACTGCCACAGCCCGTCAAGGCCGAGGCAGCCCGGCATGATCGGGTTGCCGGGAAAATGGCAGGCAAAGAACCACAGGTCGGGCGTGATGTCGAATTCGGCCACCACATGGCCCTTGCCATGCGCGCCGCCATCGCCCGAAATGTCGGTGATGCGGTCCATCATCAGCATCGGCGGCAGGGGAAGCTGGGCATTGCCGGGGCCGAACAGCTCGCCCCGCGCGCATTTCAGCAGGTCTTCCTTGGTAAAGCTTGTGGGAAATCCCGCCATCCGCCTCAGTCCCCCCAGGTCCGCCAACGCTGCCGGTCACGCGCTGTTTCGACATGTTGCAAACGCTCTACCATCGGCAGGGAAGCAGAGGCAAGGGCGGCGGACGCCCCGCGCCGGCGGGCCGGTTCCGCCAAACGGCAGGATTGCTGCCGGTTTTCATTTGAAAATGCCCCCGCGCGCGCCCTATATACCGGGCGTAAGGGCGGGATCGACAGGGCAATGGCGGCAATGAATGCGGATCGAAGCGCGGCTTGGCTGGCACGGGGCGGGTTGCGCCCCACCCGGCAGCGTGTGGCGCTTGCCGGGCTTCTGGTCGGGGATGGCGAGAACCGGCATGTGACCGCCGAAAGCCTTTATGCGGCCAGTGTCGGTGCAGGTGAAAGGGTCAGCCTTGCCACCGTCTACAACACGCTGCGCGCCTTTTGCGAAGCGGGGCTGATGCAGGAGGTGACCGTGGACGGCCACCGCAGCTATTTCGACACACGCATGGATGATCACCCGCATTTTTATTGGGAAGACCGGGGCGAATTGACCGATGCGCCGGCCGAAGACCTGAAGATCATGGGCCTTCCCGCCGCCCCCGGGGGGACGGAAATCAGCCGGGTGGATGTTGTGATCCGCCTGCGCCGGGTCTGACACCGCCGCGGCCATCCTGCCCGTGAAATGCCGGGGGCTGTCGGCGCACCGGCCCGGCTGCGGGCCGGGCGTTCTTCGCGCAAACCCCGTGCCAGCGGGCGCCATGATCGCCTGTTATCCCCCGGACATGTGCGAACGGACCATTGCGGAACAGGCGTCGCTCTGGCCTTTGACGCGCCGGGCCTTCGGTTCGGCCCCGCCGTCACATGCGGCACCGCCCATCCCGGCGTTGCGAAGGCCCGCTGCCATCGTGTAGACAACAGGCCTGATCACGGGACGCGCGCGCATGACAACGGCGAAGAAGCTTTTCATCAAGACCTACGGCTGCCAGATGAACGTCTACGACTCGGAACGTATGGCAGAGACACTGGGCACCGAGGGCTACGTCGCCACCGATCATGCCGAAGACGCCGATATGGTCCTGCTGAACACATGCCACATCCGCGAAAAGGCCGCTGAAAAGGTCTATTCCGATCTGGGTCGGCTCAAGCCGCTGAAACAGGCGAAACCCGGCATGAAGATCGCCGTGGCAGGTTGCGTCGCGCAGGCCGAGGGCGAGGAAATCCTGCGCCGCGCGCCGGTGGTGGATCTGGTCGTCGGTCCGCAAAGCTACCATCGCCTGCCCGCGATGCTTGCGGCCGTGGGGCAGGGCGCGCGCGCCATCGACACCGAGTTTCCCGCCGAAGACAAGTTCGATCACCTGCCGGACCGCCGGATGCTGCGCGGGCCGACCGCCTTTCTGACCGTGCAGGAAGGCTGTGACAAATTCTGCGCCTTTTGCGTGGTTCCCTATACCCGAGGGGCCGAGGTCAGCCGCGCGCCCGGCCGCCTGCTGGCAGAGGCGCGCGATCTGGTGGCGCGCGGGGTGCGCGAAATCACGCTGCTGGGCCAGAACGTCAACGCCTATCGCGCCGAAGGGCGGGGCCTGGCGCGCCTTGTCCGCGATCTGGCGCGGATCGACGGGCTGGAGCGCATCCGCTACACCACCTCGCATCCCAATGACATGGAAGATGATCTGATCGCGGCGCATGGCGACGAGGCCAAGCTGATGCCCTTTCTGCATCTGCCGGTGCAGTCGGGGTCCGACCGCATCCTGAAGGCGATGAACCGCAGGCACAGCGTCGATCACTACCTGCGGCTGGTCGGGCGGATCAGGGCGGCGCGTCCCGACATCCTGCTGTCATCCGATTTCATCGTCGGCTTCCCCGGCGAGACCGATGCCGACTTCGAGGCCACGCTGGCGCTGATCCGGGCTGTCGGTTTCGGTGCCGCCTTCAGCTTCAGGTATTCGCCCCGTCCGGGCACCCCTGCTGCCGAAAGACCGGCGGTGGATGCCGCCACCTCCGACGCCCGCCTGCAGGTGCTGCAGGCGCTGATCACCGGCCAGCAGCGCGCGGCGCAGCAGGCCATGGTCGGCCGCGAGGTGAGGGTCCTTTATGAAAAGGCAGGAAGGATGCCCGGCCAGATGGTGGGCAAGTCCGACCATCTGCATGCGGTCCATGTCACTGACCCCACCGGCACACCGGGAGAGTTGGTCCGCGTGCGGATCGTGGAGAGCGCGGCCAATTCCCTGGCGGGTCTGCGCCTGTCGGCGTAAGGCCGCGCCCCGGCGCAGAACCGTCACAAACCCGTTTCCATTCCGCCGCAGACTGGTGCTGCCCGGCAGGAACCGCGTCATGACATGATGGTTTTTCGTGCAGTCACGCCCGATATTCGGCGCGTCCGCGCCATTCTTCTTGCCATCACGTCAAACCGGCCGCACACTTTTTCTTGTGATCGCACCTGCAAAAGGCACCACAGCTTCGCCATATCCCCACCGTCCCCCTCCGGGTCAACAGAAGGAGCCGCCCTTGGGCATCAGCGCGCTGAAACCCCCGTCCCGTTCGGAAGACGTTGTCGAAACGCTTCTGGAATTCCCCGACAACCGTCTTCTGATCGACCTCTGCGGCGAATTTGACCGCAACCTTGCACAGATCGAACACCAGACCGGTGTGCATATCCTGCGGCGGGGCAACAGGCTGGCGGTGATCGGGGACGGGGGCGCGCGGGATCAGGCGGCAGTCGTGCTGCGGTCGCTTTACGCAAGGCTGGAAACGGGCAAGGGCGTGGTGGCGGGCGACATTGACGGCGCGCTGCGCATGGGCCGTCCGATGCGCGACGCCCCGCGCGAGGATGAACAGATCGAGATGTTCACCGGCGCGAAGTATGAGCTGCGCACGCGCCGCAAATCGGTGCAACCCAGGACCGAGGCGCAAAAGGCCTATGTGGCGAACCTGTTTGACCACGAGCTGGCCTTCGGCATCGGCCCCGCCGGCACCGGCAAGACCTATCTTGCGGTCGCCGTGGGGGTCACCATGCTGATCGGCGGCCATGTCGACAGGATCATCCTGTCCCGCCCTGCGGTCGAGGCGGGCGAAAGGTTGGGCTTCCTGCCCGGCGACATGAAGGACAAGGTCGACCCCTACATGCAGCCGCTTTATGATGCGCTGAATGATTTCCTGCCGCAAAAGCAGGTGCAGAAGCTGATCGAGGAAAAGCGCATCGAGATTGCGCCCCTGGCCTTCATGCGCGGGCGCACCCTGTCGAATGCCTTTGTCGTGCTGGACGAGGCGCAGAATGCCACGTCCATGCAGATGAAGATGTTCCTCACCCGCCTGGGCGAAGGCAGCCGCATGGTGGTGACCGGCGATGCCACCCAGATCGACCTGCCGCGCGGCACCGCCAGCGGACTTGCCGATGCCGAACGGCTGATCCGGGGGGTAAAGGGCGTCAGCTTCAACTACTTCACCGCCAGGGATGTGGTGCGACACCCGCTTGTCGCCCGCATCATCGAGGCGTATCAGCGCGATGATGGGGCCGCTGGTTGACACAGTCATGGAAGACCCGCGGTGGGAGGGCAGCCTTCCGCCGCTGGCCGAATCTGCCGCCAGGGCCACGCTGGAGGCCCTTTCCCTTGATTCTGGCCAGTTCGAAATCGTGGTGATGGGATGTGATGATGCCCGCATTGCCACGCTGAACGCCGAATTCCGCGGCAAGCCGGTTGCAACCAATGTGCTGTCCTGGCCATCCGAAGACCGTGCGGCGGATGCCCCCGGGGGCATGCCCAAGCTTCCCCAAGGTCAGGCCGCCCATTCCGGGGAACTGGGGGATATCGCCATTTCCTATGACAGTTGCGCCCGCGAAGCGGCAGAGCAGGGCAAATCCATGGACGATCACGTCACCCATCTGATCGTTCACGCCGTTCTGCATCTTCTCGGCTATGACCATGCCGACGATGCCGATGCGGCCCTGATGGAAGACACTGAAATCAGGGTGCTTGCCAAACTCGGGGTAACGAACCCATATTGATGCGCCCGACGTCCGGCAGTGCCGGCGGCGGGTTGATGCAGGAAAGGACACATGGGCAGTAGCAACGACGGGTCAGATGCCGCGCCAGGCGCAGAGGACGACCCGACCGGGAGTGGACAGCGCGGATTTCTCAGCCGCATCATCAACGCCCTCAGTTCTTCCGAACCTGCACAGGACCCCAGGCAGGCCGATGCTGCGCCCCCGGCGCCATCGGTGCCCGGCGTGCCCGGCATCGGCAACCTGCGACGCCTGCGTGTGGATGATGTCGCCATCCCCAAGGTCGAAATCACCGCCGTCCCCGTGGATATCGGCCGGGAAGAGCTTGTCGCGGTCTTCCGGGAACACGGGTTTTCGCGCCTGCCGGTCTATGAGGAAACCCTGGACAAGCCGCTGGGTCTGGTTCTGCTGAAGGACCTTGCGCTGCAATTCGGTTTTGGCCAGGGCAGTGGCCGCTTCAACCTGCGCAAGATGCTGCGGCCGGTCCTTTTTGCCCCGCCGTCGATGCCGGTGGGGGTGCTGCTTCAGAAGATGCAGAAGGATCGGGTGCACATGGCCCTGGTGATCGACGAATACGGGGGCGTGGATGGTCTGGTCACCATCGAGGACCTGATCGAAACCGTCATCGGCGAGATCGAGGATGAACATGACGAGGCCGACGCGGCCCTGTGGATCATGGAAAAGCCCGGCGTCTATCTTGCCCATGCCCGTGCGCCCCTGGAAGAGATCGAGGCCGCCATCGGCCTGCGCCTGCGCACCGACGAGGATGATGAAGAGATCGATACCCTGGGCGGGCTGGTCTTTCTGCGCACGGGGCGCGTGCCTGCCCGGGGCGAAATCGTGCCGCATGAAAGTGGTGTTGCCTTTGAAGTGATCGACGCCGATCCGCGCCGCATCAAGCGGCTGCGCCTGCGTCTGCCGGGGGCGCAGGCCGCCCCCGCCGCCCTTCTGCCGCCTGCAAAGGACTGACCATGCGTTTGGGCTGGCCCGGCGGGGCCCAGGCGGGGCTGGCCTTTGGCCTTGGTGCCGTGGTCGCATCCGGGCAGGTCCCGCTGGGGTTCTGGTGGCTGGCACTGATCGGACTGGCGGCGCTGACCGCGCTGCTGGCGCGCGCGCGCGGGGCGGCGGCGGCGGCTTGGCTGGGCCTGTTCGCGGGGGCCGGGCATTTCATGCTGGCGCTGAACTGGCTGGTCCAGCCCTTTCTGATCGATGCCGAAACCCATGCCTGGATGGCACCCTTTGCCGTGCTGTTCATGTCCTTCGGCCTGGCGCTCTTCTGGGCCGGTGCTGCCGCCCTGTCCTGGCGGTTCACGGGCTGGCGGCGTCCCCTGGCCCTGGCCCTGGCCCTGACGCTGGCAGAATACGGGCGCGGCCATGTCCTGACCGGTTTTCCCTGGGCGACGATCGGGCATATCTTCATCGGAACGCCGATCGCGCAGCTTGCGGGCCTTGGCGGGGTGCTGGCGCTGACCCTTCTGGCCACGGGGGCCGCCGCCCTGCCGGTTGCCTTTGGCCGCCGGGGCCTTGCCGTTGCCGCCGTGCTGATCGCCGCATCGGCGGGCGGCGGTTCCTGGCGGCTGGCCCAGCCTGATCCGCCTGCCCGCCCGCTGATGCTGCGCCTTGTCCAGCCGAATGCCGAACAGGGCGTGAAATGGGACCCTGTCCGTGCCCGCGCCTTTTTCGACCGGCTGCTGGAATTCACGGCGGCGGCCCCGCGCCCCGATCTGGTGATCTGGCCAGAGACCGCCGTGCCCTACATGCTGGACTATGCGCCCGAACTGGCCCCGATGATTGCGGCGGCGGCACAGGGCGTGCCGGTCGCGACCGGAATCCAAAGCACCGACGGCACGCGGTACTTCAACAGCCTGATCGTCATCGGACCCGATGCACAGGTTACCGCGCGTTATGACAAGCATCATCTGGTGCCTTTCGGCGAATACATCCCCTTCGGCGATACGGCCTATGCCCTGTTCGGCATCTCTGCCTTTGCGGCCCGGCAGGGCAATGGCTATGCCGCCGGTCCGGGGCCGGCGATTCTTGATCTTGGCCCCCGGATCGGCCGGGTCCTGCCGCTGATCTGCTATGAGGCGATCTTCCCGCAGGATGTGCGCGGTGCCCCCGGCCGGGCGGACTGGATCCTGCAGATCACCAATGACGCCTGGTTCGGCACCCTGACCGGCCCGTTCCAGCACCTGGCCCAGGCGCGTCTGCGCGCCATTGAACAGGGGCTGCCGCTGGTGCGGGTGGCCAACACCGGCGTCTCGGCGGTGATCGATGCCAAAGGGCGGGTTCTTGCCGCGATCCCGCTGGGTGAAGCCGCCTTTCTTGACAAGGCCCTTCCCCCCGCGCTTGCGATCACTCCCTATGCGCGCTGGGGTGACGGGCCGGTCCTGGTGCTTCTGGCCGCGCTTGCCGCGACCCTTGGGATTTGGAAAGGGCGCAAGCAGGCTTGACCTGCCGGTCACGGGCCGCTACGCCCGCCGCATCGAACCGTCACAACGGCTTCCTGGCGTGGCGGGGATTTTCAACGGAGCGTTCCCCATGTCACGTCTGAATTACACCTTCACCTCCGAGTCCGTCTCGGAGGGCCATCCCGACAAGGTCTGCGACCGCATCTCGGATGCCGTCCTTGACGCCTTTCTGGCCCAGGAGCCGACGGCACGCGTTGCCTGCGAAACCTTCGCCACCACCAACTGCGTGGTCGTGGGCGGAGAAGTGGGGCTGAGCGACAAGCCAAAACTGGCCGAACACCTGTCGCGCATCGAAGACATCGTGCGCGGCTGCGTGCGCGACATCGGATATGAACAGGAGATGTTCCACTGGAATACCCTGCAGGTGCAGAACCTGCTGCACCCCCAATCGGCCCATATCGCGCAGGGCGTTGACCGGGACGGGGCCGGGGATCAGGGCATCATGTTCGGTTATGCCTGCGTGGAGACGCCCGAGCTCATGCCGGCACCCATCCAATATGCCCATGCCATCCTGCGCCGCCTGGCCGAGGTGCGCAAATCCGGTCAGGAACCCACCCTGCGCCCGGATGCCAAATCCCAGGTCTCGCTGCGGTACGAAGGCGGCACGCCGGTCGAGGTGACATCAATTGTCCTGTCGACCCAGCACGCCCATGAAAGCCAGACCAGCGCCGATATCCGCGCCATCGTGGAGCCCTATATCCGCGAGGTTCTGCCTTCGGGCTGGATCACCGGCAAGACCGAATGGTGGGTCAATCCGACGGGCACCTTCGTGATCGGCGGTCCGGACGGGGACGCGGGCCTGACGGGGCGCAAGATCATCGTCGATACCTATGGCGGCGCTGCACCGCATGGCGGCGGGGCGTTTTCCGGCAAGGACCCGACCAAGGTCGACCGCTCTGCCGCCTATGCCGCCCGCTACCTGGCCAAGAACGTTGTTGCCGCAGGCCTGGCGCGGCGCTGCACGCTGCAGGTGAGCTATGCCATCGGCGTGGCCAGACCGCTGTCGATCTATGTCGATACCCACGGCACAGGGCTGGTGCCCGACGATCAGATCGAGCGGGCCGTGGCCCAGGTGATGGACCTGACCCCGCGCGGCATCCGCACGCATCTGGGCCTGAACCGCCCGATCTATGCCCGTACGGCGGCCTATGGCCATTTCGGGCGCCCGCCCGAGGCGGATGGCGGCTTCAGCTGGGAAAAGACCGATCTGACCGGGGCGTTGAAGCGCGCCGTGTGACGGAAGCAGGCACGCCTGTTCCATTTTCTGTTCAGAAATATCCTCGGGGGGTGCGGGGGGGCAGACAGCCCCCCCGCGCTGCCGCTTGACGCTGTGCGCCGCCCCCGCTACTGCGCCGCGATCCAAAGCAGGGCGCAGCATGACGGACCCAACCCTATCCCGGCCGGAATGGCGCAATTTCTACGGGCGCCGCTTTGGCAAGACCCTGCGGTCCAGCCAGAAGACCTATCTGGCGGAAGACCTTGGCACGCTGCGGCCCCGGGGTATCATGACCGGGGAAAACCCGCAGCGCATCCCGCTGGATCTGGCGCGGGTCTTCGGCGACGACCGGCCCGTCTGGCTGGAAATCGGCTTTGGCGGCGGCGAGCATATGGTGCATATGGCCGCGACCTATCCCGGGATCGGCCTGATCGGCTGCGAACCCTTCGTCAATGGCGTGGCGATGTTGCTGGGCCGCATCCGCAGCGCCGGTGTGACCAACCTTGCCATTCATCCGGGCGATGTGCGCGAGCTGTTCGATGTTCTGCCGGAAGGCTCGGTCGCGAAAGCCTTTCTCAACTATCCCGATCCCTGGCCCAAGCGCCGCCACCACCGCCGCCGCTTTGTCACCCAAGATCATCTGGTGCCGCTGGCCCGCGCGCTGTCCCCGGGGGCCGAGTTCCGCATCGCCAGCGACATTCCCGATTACATCCGTCAGGCCCGGGCCGAAGTGCCCGGGGCCGGGTTCCGCCTTGTCCGGGACGGCCCCGTACCCTGGGACGACTGGCAGTCCACCCGCTACGAGATCAAGGCCCTGCGCGAAGGCCGCACGCCCCATTACCTGACCTTTCTGCGCAGGTGACACCGGCCCCACGGGGAAACTTGTTCCAAGAAATCCGCCAAAGGCAGGCAAAGGCTTTGCTCCGCCCCGTGGACCCGGCCCGCTGCCTGCGCTATCAGGCCCCGACCAGTTGAGGACACCGCATATGTCAGGCCACGGCACCGCCCAACCGATGACCGCCCGCAAGTCCGGCCCGCTGACGGGCCGCGCCGAAGTGCCGGGCGACAAGTCGATCAGTCACCGCGCGCTGATCTTTGGCGCGATGGCCCTGGGTGAAACCCGGATCACCGGCCTGCTGGAAGGCCAGGATGTGCTGGATACGGCCAGGGCGATGCGCGCCTTCGGGGCCGAAGTGACGCGCCAGGCCCCCGGCGCATGGAGCGTGCATGGCGTGGGGGTCGGCGGCTTTTGCGAACCGGCAGACGTGATCGACTGCGGCAATTCCGGCACCGGCGTGCGGCTGATCATGGGCTGCATGGCCACCACGGCCATGACCGCGACCTTTACGGGCGATGCTTCGCTGCGCAAGCGCCCGATGGGCCGCGTGACCGATCCGCTGTCGCTCTTCGGGGCGCGCGCCTATGGCCGCAGCGGCGGGCGGCTGCCGATGACGGTGGTGGGGGCCGCATCGCCGGTGCCGGTGCGCTATGCCACGCCCGTGGCGTCGGCCCAGGTGAAATCCGCCGTGCTGCTGGCCGGGCTGAATGCACCGGGTGAAACCGTGGTGATCGAACGCGAGGCGACGCGCGACCATTCCGAACGCATGCTTGCGGGCTTTGGCGCGCGCGTGCATGTGGAAAAGACCCCCCAAGGCAATGTCATCACCCTGACCGGACAGCCAGAGCTGCGCCCGCAGGCGGTCGCGGTGCCGCGCGATCCGTCTTCGGCCGCTTTTCCGGTCTGTGCCGCGCTGGTGGTCGAAGGGTCTGACATTTTCGTGCCCGGTGTCAGCCAGAACCTGACGCGCAACGGCCTTTACCTGACGCTGGTGGACATGGGCGCGGACATCGTGTTCGAAAACCCGCGCGAAGAGGGCGGCGAACCGGTGGCCGACCTGCGGGTGCGTTTTGGCCCGCTGCGGGGCATCGAGGTGCCGCCCGAACGCGCGCCGTCGATGATCGACGAATATCCCATCCTGTCGGTCGTCGCCGCCTTTGCCGAAGGGACGACCGTGATGCGGGGCGTCAGGGAACTGCGGGTCAAGGAATCCGACCGGATCGATGCCATGGCGCGCGGGCTGGAAGCCTGCGGCGTGCGCGTGGAGGAAGACGAGGATACGCTGATCGTCCATGGCATGGGTCCGGGCGGCGTGCCCGGCGGGGCCACCGCCAGGACCCATCTTGACCACCGCATCGCGATGAGCTTCCTGATCCTGGGCATGGCATCGAAACAGCCGGTTTCCGTCGATGATGCATCGCCGATCAATACCAGCTTTCCGGTCTTCACCCCGCTGATGACCCGCCTTGGGGCATGTCTGGAACCGGCGCAGTGACCCTTGCCTGACGCGAAGCGGTGTCGCGCCTGCCTGACAGCGCCCCTGCAAATGCCGCGCGCCGCCCCGGCGGGTCTGTGCGGTGTCGCCGGTCCGGTCAAACCGCGTCATGCCGTCTGATGCCCGAACATCCCGCTGTCCCGCCCCATCCGCACCCTTCCCGCCGGGGCCTGGTGCAGGCCAGGGTCCGGGGGCAACGGGGCCGGTCCAAAGGCCCGCAGTCGATCAGGAAATCCGGTTGCTGCCTGGCGCAAAGGATGCATCGGGCAACCTTCGCGATGGCCGTGCCCGGGGCAGAGGGTGATGGCCCGCAGGGGCTGCGCCCCTTCCCCGGGGTCTGGCACGGCCCCGGCCTTCTGTCTTCGGTCAGTCCGCAGGCCAAGGCAAAAGACATGCGCCGTCAGCTTGCCAGATGTCGCATGCGCTTATTGAGGCCGCAACGGGCGACGGGCGGGCACCCATCCCCTGCACCCGTTTGCTTGGCGCTTCCGTTCTGTCCGGGTCAGAGCCTGTCAATCATCTCCGGCACCAGGGTGAACAGATCGCCCACCAGACCGTAGTCGGCCACCTGGAAGATCGGGGCCTCTTCGTCCTTGTTGATCGCGACGATGACCTTGCTGTCCTTCATGCCCGCCAGATGCTGGATCGCGCCGGAAATGCCCACGGCGATATAGAGCTGCGGGGCCACGACCTTGCCGGTCTGCCCCACCTGCCAGTCATTCGGGGCATAGCCGCTGTCCACGGCTGCACGGCTTGCACCCACGGCGGCATTCAGCTTGTCGGCCAGCTTTTCGATCAGCGCGAAGTTGTCTTCGGATCCCACGCCGCGCCCGCCCGATACCACGATCCCGGCCGAGGTCAGTTCCGGGCGGTCACTGGTGGCGACCCTGTCTTCGACCCAGGCCGACAGGCCGGCGTTTCCGGCGGCAGCGACGGCTTCGACGGGGGCGGCACCGCCTTTGCCCGCCGCTTCGAACCCTGCGGTGCGGATGGTGGCAACCTTTTTCGCGTCCGACGATCTTACCGTCTGGATCGCGTTGCCCGCATAGATCGGGCGTTCAAAAGTATCGGCGTCGATCACCGCCGTCACATCGGAAATCACCATCACATCCAGCATCGCGGCAACACGCGGCATCACGTTCTTGGCCGCCGTTGTGGCCGGTGCCAGGATATGGCTGTAGCCGCCCGACAGGCCCTTGATCAGGTCCGCCAGCGGTTCGGCCAGCCCGCGCCCATAGGCGGCATCATCCGCCGTCAGCACCTTGGACAGGCCGGCAAACTGTGCGGCCTGCGCTGCGGCCGCCGCCACGCCGTCACCGGCGACCAGCAGATGCACCTCGCCCAGCGGCTTTGCCGCTGTCAGCGCCTTGGCGGTGCTGTCTGCGCCCAGCGCGCCGCCGGTCACTTCGGCAATCAGAAGAACGGCCATCAGATCACCCCCGCTTCGTCCTTGAGTTTCGCTATCAGTTCAGCCACGTTCGCCACCTTGACGCCGGCCTTGCGGCCCTGCGGTTCCACCGTCTTCAGAACGGTCAGGCGCGGGGTGACATCCACGCCGTAATCGGCAGGCGTCTTTTCTTCCAGCGGCTTCTTCTTGGCCTTCATGATATTGGGCAGGCTGGCATAGCGCGGCTCGTTCAGGCGCAGATCGACGGTGACGATGGTCGGCATCTTCACCCGGATCGTCTGCAAACCGCCGTCCACCTCGCGCGTCACCACGGCATGGTCGCCTTCGACCGCCAGTTCGCTGGCGAATGTCGCCTGGCTCCAGCCCAGCAGGGCCGACAGCATCTGGCCCGTGGCGTTCATGTCATTGTCGATGGCCTGCTTGCCGCAGATCACCAGGCCGGGGGCCTCTTCCCGCACCACGGCGGCCAGCAGCCTGGCCACGGCCAGCGGTTCGATATCCTGCTGCACGTCTGCGGTGGCCTCGATCAGAATGGCGCGATCCGCGCCCATTGCCAGCGCGGTGCGCAGCGTTTCCTGGCATTGCCGGACGCCGATGGAAACGACGATGATCTCTTCGGCCAGCCCCTTTTCCTTCAGGCGGATCGCCTCTTCGACGGCAATCTCGTCAAAGGGGTTCATCGACATTTTCACATTGGCCAGATCAACCCCGGACCCGTCCGCCTTGACGCGGACCTTCACGTTGTAGTCGATCACCCGTTTGACCGGCACCAAGATCTTCATCGGCGGAACACTCCCGTATCTTGCACCCCGCAGGGGTGCCAAAGCTCTTGGCCCCGTTGTTAGCCGCTTCGCCCCGGCGAAAACAGGCCAAAATCGACGCAGAACGACGCCCGGACGTCGCGTCTATGCGTCGCGGGTCAGGCCGGGCACCCAAAGCACGTCGGCCTTGCCATCGTCATTGGCGATCCGGCCCGCCACAAAGAACCAGTCGGACAGGCGGTTCAGGTACTTCACCGCCTCGGCGTTGATGGCTTCCATGGTGGCAAGTTCCACCGTCAGGCGTTCGGCGCGGCGGCTGACGGTGCGGCACAGGTGCAGATGCGCCGCCAGGGCCGAACCGCCCGGCAGAATGAAGCTGCGCAGCGGCTGCAACCGGGCGTTCATCGCGTCGATCTCGGTTTCCAGACGCAGCACCTGGCGTTCAAGGATGCGCAGCGGGACATAGCCCGCCTCATGGTCGCGCTCCATGTCGGGGCGGCACAGGTCGGCCCCCAGATCGAACAGGTCGTTCTGGATCCGCGCCAGCGCCGCATCGATTTCGCCGGTGGAATGCTGCCGGGCCATGCCGACGGTGGCATTGGTTTCATCGACCGTGCCATAGGCGTTCACCCGGATCGAATGCTTGGCCACCCGGGCCCCGTTGCCAAGCGCTGTTTCCCCGGCATCGCCGGTCTTGGTGTAGATCTTTGACAGGACAACCATGTCTTCCCCCGTCCTTACGGCCCGATGTACCTGCGCAGGGCCACATACAGCAGGATCAGCGCAACCGCGGCGGCCTGCGCGTAAATGCGGTAGCGCATGATCCGGTTGGCGTGCTTGCGGTTGAAATCGCCGCCCCGGGCAAAACCGCCGATCCCGATCATCAGTATGACCAGAACGCCAAGCACGGCAATGGCGGCAACGATGAAAAGCGGGTCATCCAGCATGATCTTTGTCCTGTTCCCTGTGTGGATGATGTAGCGGGGGCTGTCCGAAAGGCGAAGGGGAATCGCGCCTCAGCCGCGCGCCAGAATCCAGTCCAGCGCCACCGTGGGCAGGATGCGCCGCGCGGTGTTCATAAGGTACGTGGGCGTGGTCACGAAATACCGCGCGGCCGGACGGCGGTCTTCCAGGGCGCGGATCAGCTTTTGCGTGACCGCAGAGGCGGGCAGTTCAAACCGGTCCGGGCTGCGGTCTTCATACAGGCGGCGCACCAGCGTTCTGCGGTACTGTGCGGCACGGGGCGAGTCCTGCCAGTTGATCCAGCGTTCGAAATGCACAACGGCATTCTGACGGATGCGCGAGGTGATCGGCCCCGGTTCGATCAGGATCAGCCGCACGCCGGTGCCGCGCATCTCGACCCGCAGCACGTCTGTCAGCCCTTCCAGCGCGAATTTCGTCGCCACATAGGCACCGCGCCAGGGCGCGCCCACAAGACCCAGAACAGAAGAGCAATTGATGATCCTGCCGCCGTCCGGCTGGGCGCGCATGACCGGAATGATCTGCCGCGTCAATTCGTGACAGCCAAAAAGGTTGACCTCGAAAATCGCCCGCAGGGCGTCGGTCGGAAGGTCTTCGACGGCACCCGGGCAGGCGAAGGCCCCGTTATTGAACAGGGCGTCCAGGGTGCCGCCCGTGCGCTGCAGCGCCGTCTGAACCGCCCGCGTGATGCTGGCCGGGTCGGCGTAGTCAAGCGCAAAGCTTTCCAGCCCTTCGGCCTGCAGCCGGTCACAATCCGTCTGCTGACGGCATGTTGCAAAGACGCGCCATCCCCGCGCCTTCAACCCGCGCGCCGCGTCCAGACCGATTCCGGACGAACAGCCGGTGATCAGAATTGATTTCGCCGTCATGCCTGCCCCCAAGTGCCCCTTCCCCGCTCTTAGGGGGCGGGGCCGGGGCTGGCAAACGGCTTTCAGTTCGCGGGGGTGAAAATCCCGTCCCCTGGCGCATCGCCCAGAAAGCGGCTTGCGACATACCCCTCCCGCCCGTCGCCCTGAAGCCGGATCTTCGACCAGCCCGGCGTGTCGGACGGCAGCACCTGCACCGCCTCGCCGCGATCAAGCCTGATCAGAGAGTCGGTCCTGACGGACGGGCCCGCCCGGACGTTCACGGTGTCGGCCAGCACATACTGCATCTGCGGGGCGGCACCGGCGTTGGCCGCTGGCGGCGCGGGGGGCTGCCCGGCCGCATCGCCCGAGGCTGCGGTCTGTGCCGGGGGCAGGGCAAGCGTCAGGCCCGGCGCTGACGGGGCGTCCCCGGGCGCGGAACCGGCGGTTGCGAAAGCGGCGGAAATCGCGCGGCTGTCGGCAGGCTTGGGCTGGGGGCGTGCCTGCGGCACGGCGGGCGCCGGGGCCGCACCGGTGCCCGGCGGCAAAGGGCCGGGGCCTTGCGCGGGGTCTGCCAGAGCGGCCGGCTGCGGCGTGACCGGCCCGGGGCCCCTGTAGTGAAGCGGGGGATACTTGCCCGCAAGACCGTCGCGAAGGGGTGCATCCTTTCGCCCGCCCAGCGTCAGAAGCGTCGCCGCGATCAAAAGGCACAAGACAAAGACAAACCTGAACATGGGTCCGATTCCCCGCCAAGGGCCAAGCCTATCACGGGCGCTTCCGGCGTGCCCCGCAAAATCGGCAGTCCGCCTGCCCAGGTTGCGTCTGGACCGTGGCCGCGCGGGGCGCTACACCGCAGCCATGTCCGAACCGTCTGACGATCCCGGGATCGAGCCTGTGCTGGTTTCAGAAACGCTGCGCCGCGCGATCGGCGAGCGCTATCTGACCTATGCGCTGTCCACCATCATGCACCGCGCCCTGCCCGATGCGCGCGACGGGCTGAAGCCGGTCCATCGCCGCATCCTGTTTGCGATGCGCGAGCTGCGCCTGTCACCCACGGGGGGCTTTCGCAAATCCGCCAAGATTTCCGGCGATGTGATGGGCAATTATCACCCGCATGGCGATATGGCGATCTATGACGCGATGGCGCGTCTCGCCCAGGATTTCAACCTGCGCTACCCCCTGGTCGACGGGCAGGGCAACTTCGGCAACATCGACGGCGACAATCCCGCTGCCAGCCGCTATACCGAGGCGCGCCTGACCGCGCTGTCGGAACTGCTGATGGAAGGGCTGGCCGAAAACGCGGTGGATTTCCGCCCCAATTACGACGGCACCCTGCAAGAGCCTGTCGTCATGCCCGCCGCCTTTCCCAACCTGCTGGCGAATGGATCATCCGGCATCGCCGTGGGCATGGCCACCAATATTCCGCCCCATAACCTGCATGAGCTGATCGACGCCTGCCAGTTGATGCTGCGCGAACCCGACTGCACCGACGAGGCCATCGTGGCGCTGGTGCCCGGCCCCGATTTTCCCACCGGCGGGACCATTGTGGAACCGCGCGGCGCGATCCTTGAGGCCTATCGCAGCGGGCGCGGTGCCTTCCGGCTGCGCGCGAAATGGGCCACCGAGGATCTGGGCCGGGGCACCTGGCAGATCGTGGTCACCGAAATTCCCTATCAGGTGCAGAAATCCAAGCTGATCGAACGGCTGGCCGAACTGATCCAGACCAGAAAGGTGATGGCGCTGGCCGATGTGCGCGACGAATCGGCGGAAGACCTGCGCATCGTGCTGGAACCGCGCGCCCGCACCGTGGACCCCGACATGCTGATGGGCATGCTGTTTCGCAATTCCGATCTTGAGATCCGCTTTTCGCTGAACATGAATGTGCTGATCGACGGGCGCGTGCCGCGCGTCTGTTCGCTGAAAGAGGTGCTGCGCGCCTTTCTGGATCACCGCCGCGACGTGCTGCGGCGGCGCAGCCGGCACCGGCTGGAAAAGATCGATGCAAGGCTGGAGATCCTGGAAGGTTTCATCATTGCCTTTCTGAACCTGGACCGGGTGATCGACATCATCCGCTATGATGCCGATCCCAAACGCGCGCTGATCGCCGAAACCTGGGGCGTGGCGCATCCGCGCGCCCTGTCCGAGAAGGACTATGTCCCACCCCCGGCGCGCGGCGAAGACGCCGAAGGCGAACTGACCGAGGCGCAGGCCGAAGCCATCCTGAACATGCGTCTGCGGTCGCTGCGCAAGCTGGAAGAGATCGAACTGCGCCGCGAATATGACGCCCTGCTTGTGGAACGTGCCGGGCTGGATGATCTCCTGGGCTCTGACCCCTTGCAATGGCAGCGGATCGGGCAGGAGCTGGGCAGCGTGCAGGCGCAATTCGGCAAATCCACACCGGCCGGCGCACGCCGCACCCTGTTCGCCGAGGCAGGCGACGTGGAAGACGTGCCGATCGAGGCCATGATCGAACGCGAGCCGATCACCGTCATCTGTTCGAAGATGGGCTGGATCCGGTCGATGAAGGGGCATGTCCCGCAAGAGTCAGAGGTCAGATTCAAGGATGGCGACGGCCCCCGGTTCCTTTTTCATGCCGAGACCACCGACAAAATCCTGCTCGTCGGATCGAACGGTCGCTTTTACACCCTTCTGGGCGCAAACCTTCCCGGCGGGCGCGGCATGGGAGAGCCGGTGCGCCTGATGGTCGATCTTCCGACCGAAGCCGGGATCGTGGACCTGATGGTCTGGCGTGCGGGCGAAAAGCTGCTTGTGGCCTCCAGCGCCGGGGATGGTTTCATCGTGCCCTCGCAAGAGGTGATGGCCCAGACGCGGGCCGGCAAGGCGGTGATGAACCTGTCGGACGACGCCCGCCTGGTGGCCTGCCGCCCGGTGCAGGGCGATCATGTGGCCGTCGTGTCGAAAAACCGCAAGCTGCTGGTGTTCCCCCTGGCGGAACTGCCGGAAATGGCCCGCGGGAAAGGCGTGCGCTTGCAGAAATACCTGACCCAGCGCGGCAAGCAGGGCGTGCTGGAACTGGATGGCGGCCTGTCGGACATCACCACCTTCCGTCTGGCCGAGGGTCTGTCCTGGTCGATGCCAAACGGCCAGACCCGGCGCGAAACCGGCATTGCCGACTGGATCGGGCGGCGCGCGGGCATGGGCAAGGCCCCGCCCCACGGTTTTCCGCGCGACAACCGGTTCACCTGACGGGTCAGGACGGCGGACTGGCATGGCGCGCCGGGCGTGAAGGGCGTTCACGTCGGCACCCGTGCCCTTCGCAGGGCCGTGGCATGGGCGCGCAGGGGCCAAGCCGCCGCCGTGTTTTCCGGCCGCACCGCATCTGATTGCAAAGGGTGCTGCCCCCGGGCGGGGCGGTCGGCATCCCGCTGCGGGGCGGGCGGGACTTGCCCTTGTGCGGGATTGCGTGGCGATGGGGACAGAAAAGCGTCAACGCCCTGATCTCTGGGGGCCGCCCGCCCCGGTGCCGCCTGCATGGGGCGGCTGACGCCCCTTTGCGATTGCGCTGCGGTCAGTCACCTTTGCCGATGGTCCGGGAAGGCCACCGCGTCGGGCGTCTTTTCCGCAAGGATGGTGGCACGCCGCCGGAACGGTCGCCGGCGCGGCGGCAGAAACGCGCGGTGACCGTCCCCGGGCAAAGGGGTGCCGGGGCACCTGGCGTCTTGCAAGCATGGGCGTTGCGCCGGTCTGCCGGGCACGGTATCCCGGCACATGGGTTCTGAAGGGTCGCTTGAATGAGATTTGCGCGTGTCTTTACGCTGACCGGCACCTTATGTGCCGTGATCCTTGTGGCGGGTTGTGGGGCGCGGGATCTTGATGAGCCGCCTGTCGATCTGGGTCCCTTCCGTCTGGGCCTGAACGTTGTCGTGGCCGACAACATGCAGAAGGTGCCGATCTCACGCGATGCGACGGTGGAAGAATGGGAAACCGGCCTGAAAAAGGCGGTCGCCAACCGGTTCGGCCCAAGCCGGTATGATGGCGACAGGCTTTACAACATCGGCATCAATATCGACGGCTATGCGCTGGCCCCGCCGGGCATTCCCGTTGTGGCCGCGCCGAAGTCGGTCGTCGTGGTCAGCGCCAACGTCTGGGACGATGCCAACCATCAGCGGCTGAACCCCGAGGCGCGCCAGTTCACGATCTTTGAAAGCCTGTCGGGGGAAAGCGTGATCGGCACCGGTCTGACCAGCACCAAGACCCAGCAGATCGACGCCCTGTCCTACAATGTCGCCAAGGCGCTGGAGGGCTGGTTTCTGGACAATCCGCAATGGTTCGATCCGGCCGGGGCCATTCCCGGCGATGCCCCAGATCTGTCCACACCGCCCCCGCAGCCGCGTGTGGTGTCGGGCCCATCGGCAGGGGCGGCACCTGTGGCAATCTCCCCGGCGCCGCTGGCGGCAACGGAACCCGCCGCGCCGGTATTGCGCCCCCTGCCGCGCCCGCCCGGACTTGTCCGGACCAACGAGTGACCCGCGCGCAGGTGCTTGATTTCCCCGGTTCCAGCCGATAAGTGCGGCGCTGCCCCGCAGGGTGCAGCCGTTCGCACCGTCAGGACCCGACATTGAGGAGGCCATCATGGCAAAGGCAAAGTTTGAACGCACCAAACCGCATGTGAACATCGGCACGATCGGCCATGTTGACCACGGCAAGACCACGCTGACGGCC
>JADCDI010000114.1 GCA_020251025.1 Rhodobacter sp.
AGCCCCGGCGCTTGAGCGCTTCGTTATAAGCCGGCCAGTTCCTGGTTCTGTAGGTCGGGGGTGTGTGTCTGCTCATGCAGACCAGCTACCACACTGGATTCACCAGATGAATCCCTCACGGGATTTGTGCAACAGAGCCAAGGAGATGGGTACAGTTCCTGCGATCCTAGAGTGGGATGACGACAAGCTGGAAGTGATCAATCCCTATTTCATGTTCTATCTTCGCTCCTCTAAGAAACTTGAACAGATTCACAAGCAAAAGGCTGGGATGATCTAACGCGCACCAAGCTGCGTGTTCTCACGCACCCACCACCACCCCCGCCTGCAACCCCAACGTCCACCCACCGGGACCTCCCGCCACTCCGCCAGCCCCGGATACCACGCCCTTCGCCGCCCCGTCCTTCGCCTGCACCGGCACCGCCGCGATGCCGATGCTCCCGGCGCAGGGTGTGGGCTTGCACGCACCCTGCGGCGCGCCCGAAATCCTGACGCGCCGTGAAGTCGAAACACTAGCCCCGTGATAACAAACAACCCAGCCCCTGTCCCACCCTGGGCATCCCCCTTCACACCGCAGGCAGGATCACGCTGAAGGTGCTTCCCTCGCCCAGGGTGCTTTCCACCTGAAAGCGCCCCCGGTGCCGGTTCACGATGTGCTTCACGATCGCCAGGCCAAGGCCGGTGCCGCCCTGTTCGCGCGACCGGTGGCTGTCCACCCGGTAGAAGCGTTCGGTCAGGCGCGGCAGGTGGATCGGGTCGATGCCCTCGCCCTGATCAATCACGTCGATCCGCACGGCAGGGCCGCGCAGCGACAGATCGCGCGCCTCGCGGCTGACACGGATCGTCACCGCGCGGCCCGGCCCGCCGTATTTCACCGCATTCTCGATCAGGTTGTGAAAGACCTGGGTCATCTGGTCGGCATCGGCCGTGATGATCACCGGGCCGGGCTCGCCCGTGATGGCCAGGCTGACCCCGGCCCCCTCGGTCATCTGGCGCAGCGCGGCGGCGGTCTGTCCGATCAGGGCGACAATATCGATCTGCCCGGTCGGGCGTATGCGTTCTTCGGCCTCGACCCGGCTCAGCGACAGAAGATCCCGCACCAGGCGGTTCATCCGACCGGCCTCGCGTTCCATGATGTTCAGAAAGCGGTCCCGCGCCGCCGGATCATCGCGGGCCGCCCCTTTCAGCGTTTCGATGAAGCCCAGAAGCGCGGTCAGGGGTGTGCGCAGCTCGTGGCTGACATTGGCCACGAAGTCGCGGCGCATCTGCCCGGCCTGTTCCACATCGGTGATGTCCTCAAACGCGGCCAGAACACCGCCGCGCCCCTCGCCCGTCACCGGGCTGACGGTGACGCGAAAGGTCTGCCCGCGCGCAGGCCCCGTCACCACCACCCGCACGGTCCCGGCCCGACGGAAACGCAGCGTCGCCTCGATCACGTCAAGCAGCGCCGGCTGGCGCATCGCCATGATGTAATGCCGCCCGATCAGCCCGTCGCCCAAGAGCGCCGCCGCGGCGCCGCTCAGCCCGGCAATCCGCTCATCCGGCCCGATCAGAACAACCGGGATCGGCACCGCAGCCAGAAGCGACCGCGTCAGTTCAGACTCCATACCATCCCCCGATCCCGGCTGCCTGCTCTGCCCGGCCACGCGCCCCGCCGGGCCTAGGCCCCACTGGCTGCGCCAACGCCGGCCGTGAACTCGCGCAGCAGCAGGTCTGCATCCTCCACCCCGACCGACACGCGGAAGAACCCTTCGGATATCCCCAGCGCCGCGCGCGCCTGCGGCGACATCGCCCGGTGCGAACTTGTTGCCGGATGCGACAGCGTGGTGCCGACATCGCCCAGCGTCGGTGCAAAGGCCACATCCGGCATCGCCCGCGTCAGGGCATTGGCGGCAGGCCGCCCCCCGTCCAGTTCAAAGGACAGAATGTTGCCGCCCCGCCGCCCCAGAAGGTCTGCCGCGCGGTCGTGATCGGGGTGGTCCCGGCGCAGCGGGTAAAGCACCCGCTTCACCCCGGCCAGCCCCGCCAGATGATCGGCCAGCCGTGCCGCGTTCTCTTCCGCCCGGTCATAGCGCAGATGAAAGGAATAAAGGCCCCGCTCCGCCAGCCAGCAGTCAAAGGGGCTGGGTGTCAGGCCCAGCGTCACCGCGAAATCATGGATCGCCTTGCGGTGCGCGCCATCGCGGGCAGCCACATAGCCCAGCGTCACGTCGGAATGCCCGGCCAGCAGCTTGGTCACCGAATGAATGACGATATCCGCGCCATGCTCCAGCGGGCGGCAGGCGCGCGGCGTGGAAAAGGTGCTGTCCACCGCCAGCAGGATGCCGCGGTCTTTTGCAAGCCGCGCGATGCCCTTCAGGTCCGCCACGCGCAGGGTCGGGTTTGACACCACCTCGACCAGGATCATCTTCGTCTCGGGCCGGACCGCCGCCGCAACCGCCCCGACATCGGTCGGATCAGCCAGCGAGGTGGCAATGCCGAACCGGCCCAGGTCCTGCGCCATCAGCCGCAAGGACCGGCCATAAAGCTGATCGCCCCCGATCACATGATCGCCCGCGCCAAGCAGGCCCATCAGCGCCGCCGTCACCGCCGCCATCCCCGAGCCGACAATCAGCCCGCCTGCGGCCCCTTCCAGCGCATCGATCTTGGCCGCCAGCACCTCGGCATTGGGATGCCCCTCGCGCGCATAGGTATAGCCCCTGATCTGCCCCTGATACTGCAGGTCAAGCTGATCCGGCGTCTGCGACGCATAAACCACCGAGGGTTGCAGCGGCGTGCCCACCGCGCGGCTGACACTGTCAGGCCAGGGGGTGCGGCGGACCAGGTTGGCGGGGATGTCATCGCTCATGCAGGCACTCCTTCGACCGCCTTGGTGACACGCACGACCCGCCCCCTCAAGCCGGATTGTCGCGCCGCCAGATCCAGTCGTGATCGGGATCGTTCTGAAAGCGCCACTTGCGGACCGGCCCTGCCATGACGTTCAGGTAATACATCTCGTAGCCATAGGGGGCAGCGCAGGGGTGATGGCCCTTTGGAACCAGCACCACATCATGGTTTTTCACCGTCATGGTTTCGTCCAGCGTCCCATCCTCGGTATAGACCCGCTGCAGCCCATAGCCCTGCGCGGGGTTCAGCCGGTGGTAATAGGTCTCTTCCAGAAGGGTCATGCGGGGAAAGTCATCCTCGTCATGCCGGTGCGGCGGATAGGATGACCAGTTGCCGGCCGGCGTGAAGACCTCGGTCACCAGCAGGCTGTCGCACCAGTCCTGCGCCTCCATCGCGATATTGTTGATGTAGCGCCTGTTGGCCCCCTGCCCGCGCGGCGTCAGCACGATCCCCTCAGGTCCGATGCGGCGCGGTCCATGCCCGCCGTGTCCGGGCGCGGAACAGACGGCCAGGGTGCAGTCCGTGGTCGCCCCGGCCGTCCATTCGGTGCCATTGGGCAGGTACAGGCAATGCGGCGGCGTCTTTTCGAACACATCCATCCGGTCGCCCAGAACGCCAAAGTCGGTGCCGCCGCCGGTGACGTGCGCCTTGCCCTCGACCAGCACCAGAATCACCTCACGCGCGCCGGTGGCTTCCGCCACCCGGTCCCCCGGTGCCAGCCGGTACAGCGTGAATCCGACATAGCCCCAGCCTGCGCCTTCGGGGCTGATGTCATGCACCTTGCCATGGGTCCCGGCCGGCTTTCTCAGAAGGTCCGTCATCCCGCCCGCTCCATTTTCTGTTCACAAATATCCTGGGGGTCCGGGGGCAACGCCCCCGGGCGGTGGTCTCAGCGGTCCAGCCCGGCGGCGCGCGCCATCGCCTTCAGGCTTTTCAGGCCAAGGCTTTGATACCGGAACGGGTTGCGCAGGGCGGCATCCTGTTCGGCCTCGATCACCAGCCAGCCCGAATAGCCATGTTCTGCCGCCGTCTTCAGCACCGGCGCAAAGTCCACCCCGCCTTCGCTGTCGCCCGGCACGGTGAAGACGCCGCGCCGCACGCCTTGAAGAAAGCTCAGCCCCTGATCGCGGACCTCTGCCATGATCGCGGGACGCACATTCTTGGCGTGGATATGCCCGACACGGGCCATGTGGCGGCGGGCCAGCCGCGCCGGATCGCCGCCGCCGAACCGGCAGTGCCCTGTATCCAGCAACAGATGCGTCGCAGGGCCGGTGACGGCCATCAGACGGTCGATCTCGTCTTCCGTCTCCACGATGGTGCCCATGTGGTGGTGATAGACCAGGGTGATGCCCTGCGCGGCGGCAAACTGCGCCAGCGCTTCGACACCCGCGCCGAAGGCTGCCCAGCGATCATCGGCCAGACGGGGGCGGTCCTTCAGCGCCACGGCGTCATTGCCGTGAACGGCATTCGAGGTTTCGCAGACGATGATGACCCTGGAACCCATGCCCTTGAGAACATCAAGAAAGGGCTGCATCGCCGCCTTTTCGCCGTCCAGACTGTTCACCAGCAGGTTGGTGGAATGCCAGCCGGACACAAAGCGCAGGCCGCGCGGGTCCAGCACCGCCTTCAGCCCCTCAACCGTCGCCGGAAATTTATGTCCCTTTTCAATACCGTCAAAGCCGATCCTTGCGGCTTCGTCCAGGCATTGCTCCAGCGTGATATGCGCGCCCAGGGTCCGGTCGTCATCATTCGACCAGGCAATCGGGTTGGTTCCGTACAGGATCATTCCGGTCCCCGAAGTTCAGTCAGCAAGCCGTTGTGCTTTCAAGGCCGTCTCATAGGCCGCGCGGGCCGTCTGCACGGCGGGGCGCGTGCTGACCGCAGGGACAGCCACATCCCACCACGACCCGCCCGCTTCGGTAAAAGGCACAGGATCGGTGTCGATCACGATCACCACCGGCCGGTCTGCCCCTTTGGCTGCAGCAAGTTCAGCCTCCAGCGATTGGATATCCTTGGCCTTTACTGCCCTTGCGCCCATGCTTGCGGCATGGGCGACAAAGTCGATGGCAGGGGGGTTCACGTGATGGGACTGATCCAGCAGGTTGTTAAAGGGTGCCCCGCCCGTGCCGCGCTGCAGGCGGTCGATGCAGCCATAGCCCCGGTTGTCGGTCAGCACCACGGTAAAGCCGATGCCCATCATCACGGCACTGGCCAGTTCCGAATTGGCCATCATGTAGCTGCCGTCGCCCAGCATGCAGATCACCTCTGCCCCGGGCCGCGCCATCTTGATGCCAAGCGCCCCGGCAATCTCATACCCCATGCAGGAAAAACCGTATTCCATGTGATAGCCGCCGGGTGCGGCATCCCAAAGCTTGTGCAGTTCCCCCGGCATGGTTCCGGCAGCCCCCATGACAAGCGTCTTGGGCCCCGCCGCGCGCTGCACCGCCCCGATCACCTGCATGTCGGTCGGCAGGGCATTGCCCTGGGCAGGCGGGGCCTTGACGGCGGCCGCCGCCGCGAACCAGTCGCGGCGCAGGCCGGCGTCCGGTGCCTTAAATTTCTGTTCTCCCAATGCTTTGCCAATAGCTTGCAGCGCGATCTTCGCATCGCACACAAGGCTGATTGCGCCATGCTTGAAGGCATCATGGGCCTGGACGTTGATCGACAGCAGCTTGCGGGCCGGATTCTTGAACAGCGACCAGGACCCGGTGGTGAAATCCTGAAACCGCGTGCCGATGCCGATCACCAGATCGGCGGATTCGCAGACAAGATTGGCCGATGATGCGCCGGTCACACCGACGGGGCCGAAGTTCAGCGGATGATCATGCCCAAGCGCGGATTTCCCCGCCTGGGTTTCCACCACGGGAATGTCATGCGCGCTGGCAAAGGCGGCAAGCTCTGCTTCCGCCAGCGAATAGATCACGCCGCCGCCCGCCACGATGACGGGGTTCCTTGCCGCCCGGATTGCGGCAATGGCCGTGGCCAGTTCCCCTGCATCCGCCCCGGGCCGGCGAAAGCGCCAGATTTTCGGTGCAAAGAAGCTTTCCGGCCAGTCAAAGGCTTCGGCCTGCACGTCCTGGCAGAAGGACAGCGTCACGGGGCCCGCCCCGGCGGGGTCCGTCATCACCCGCAGCGCGCGGGGAAGGGCCGTCAGCAGGTGTTCGGGCCGCGTGATCCGGTCGAAATAGCGCGACACCGGACGGAAACAGTCATTAGCCGTCACCGTACCGTCGCCGAACACCTCGATCTGCTGCAACACCGGGTCGGGCGCGCGGTTGGCAAAGACATCGCCGGGGATCAGCAGCACCGGAAGGCGGTTGACATGGGCCAGCGCCGCCGCCGTCACCATGTTCAGCGCGCCGGGACCGATCGAGGTTGTCACCGCCATGGCCCGGCGGCGCTTTGCGGCCTTGGCAAAGGCTATGGCCGAATGCGCCATGGTCTGTTCATTGTGTCCCCGCCAGGTCGGCAGCGTATCCCTGACAGCATAAAGCGCCTCGCCGATGCCTGCCACATTGCCATGCCCGAAGATTGCCCAGACGCCTTCGATAAAGCGCCCGCCGTCTTCGGTTTCCTGCATCGTCAGCCAGCGCATCATCGCCTGCGCTGCGGTAAGCCGGATCGTCGTCATGCTGTCATTCCCCTTTGTCCGCGCGCCCCGTCCCAGATCGCGCACAGCCGCTGATACCGCTCTGCCATCATCGTTACCGCCACGGCATCGGTGATCTGCCCGCCAAGCCAGGCGCGGGCCGCATCGGCAAAAATCGTGCGCCCCACGGCGAAGCCTTTCACAAGGTCATGCCGGGCCGCAAGGGCCAGCGATGCCGCCAGTGCCGACTCTGGCGCATCCAGCCCCAGCACGACCACGCCGCGCGTGCAGGGGTCATTGCGCGTGATCGCCGCGCAGGCATTGGTCCAGGCGGCATCGGTGGCGAAAGGCTCCAGCTTCCACCAGTCGGGGTAGACCCCGATGTCGTAAAAGCGCTGGATCACCTCGGCCGATGTGCTGTCGGTGACGGGGCCGACCCTGGACGGGATAATCTCCAGCAGCAACTCCAGCCGGTTGCGGCGCGCGGCATGGAACAGCCGCGTCACCACCGCCTCTTGCCCGGCCTTCATCTCGGCCGTGTCGCCGGGGTGGTAAAAGCACAGCACCTTGACCACATGATCCAGCGGCCATTCCGAAAGCCCGCCGCAATCCGGCCCGATCTCGGGCTCCGGGGTCAGGGGCCGTGATCCGGGCCATTCCACGGGCCGCGCGATCCAAAGCCCGGTCCCGGCGGCGGCGTAAAGCGCCTGGCGTCCAAGGCGGCTGTCGCAAAGAATACCATGCCCGCCCTTTCCGGCGGACACCTGCAGCGCCGCTTCCAGGCACAACAGCTTGAACGCCCCGATTCTTTCGGGGGTGGCCCCGTCCATCACCTCCAGCTGCATCCGGTGGTCAAAGGCGAAAACGCGCAGGTCGGGCCAGTCCCTGGTGCGGTTCGTGGACCAGTGCATCTGTTCAAGCACCGCATCCTTGCGCAGGGCGGGCACCTTGACGCCGCGCGCAAGGAAGAACTGCAGCTCTTGCAGGCTGGGATAGGCCGGGGTGCAGCCGTGGCGGCTGACAGCGAAGGCACCGCAGGCATTGGCATAGGTCAATGCAACCGGCCAGGGTTCACCATCCAGCCAGCCCTTGATAAGGCCGGACATAAAGCCGTCGCCCGCCCCCAGCACGTTGAAGACCTCGACAGGAAATCCCGGCCCGGCTTCGCCCTGATCCAGGGTGTCGGGGATGGCACCGGTAAAGGCAGAGGCCCCCATCGGGCCGCGCTTGCAGACCAGCACGGCGGGCGTGATCGCCCGCACCGCCCGCAGCGCCGCGATGGTATCGGTCGTGCCGCCGGCAATATGGAATTCCTCCTCGGTACCCACGATCAGGTCAAAAAGGTGCAGCGTCGATTGCAGCCGCCCGGTCACGGCGGCGCTTTCGATATAGCGGCTTTCGCCATCGCCATGCCCGGCCAGCCCCCAGAGGTTGGGGCGATAATCGATGTCCAGCGCGGTCTGCGCGCCATGTTTGCGCGCCAGATGCAGCGCCTTCAGCACGGCGGCTTCGGTGCGGCTGTGCGACAGATGCGTGCCCGTCGCCACCACCGCGCGCGCCTTGGCGATAAAGGCTTCCTCGATATCGTCTTCGCACAGCGCCATGTCCGCACAGTTTTCGCGGTAGAAGATCAGCGGAAACCGCTTGTCGTCGCGGATGCCCAGCAGCACCAGCGCCGTCAGACGTTCGGGGTCGGTCTTGACGCCGCGCACATCCACGCCTTCCCGCGCCAGCTCTTCGCGCAGGAAACGGCCCATATGTTCGTCGCCGACGCGGGTGATCAGCGCCGACTTCAGGCCCAGCCGCGCCGTGCCCGTGGCCATGTTGGCCGGCGATCCGCCGACATATTTTTGAAACGACCCCATGTCTTCCAGACGCCCGCCCACCTGCGCGCCGTAAAGATCGACAGAGGACCGGCCAATGGTGATGACATCCAGCGTCTTCATCTGCAACAGTCTCCCCGGCAGGCGGTCCGCGACAAAGGCCATGCCTGCGCCCTGCCGTTGTGGAATATTTATTCCGTTCTTGCGGCAAGGCCCAGCGGATTCTGATCCCGCCCGGAACCGGTGTCAGCCGCGCGCCGATCCCACCGCAACCGCCAGTGTCAGGGCCAGCGCAATCGTGGCCGACAGGGACCGGAAGGCCCCGAAGTCCACTTCGGGGACGGCCAGCACGGTATCGGCCAGGGGTGCAAGCGGGCTGTCCGGCCGGTCTGTCAGGGCCACCACCGGCAGGCCGCGCGCCCGGGCATCCTGCGCCAGCGCAAGGGTTTCTTGCGAACAGGGCGAAAAACCTATGGCCAGAAGCGCGTCGGTCCGGCGCAGGGCAAAGCGGTGGTCAAGCAGGCCCATACTGTCGTGCAGCATTGCGGGCACCTGTACCTTTCCGAACACATAGGCCAGATAGCTTGCCACCGGAAAGGCGCGCCGCAGCCCGATGACATGAACGGTATCCGCCCCGGCCAGCAGGCCCACGGCCCGGTCCAGCGCCCTGTCATCCAGGGATTTCGCCAGAATTTCCAGCGAAAGCCGCCCCGCATCGACAAATTCCGCCAGAAGTGCGCCGGGGCTGCCGCCGCCCCTGTCCTTGAGGTTCTTCATCCGTGTCGCATAGTCCGGCAGGCCGGGGGCATAGGCCCTGCGGAACAGCCGCTGCATGTCGGAATAGCCGCTGAACCCCATGATCCGGCAAAACCGCATCACGGCCGACGGCGGCACGCCGGACCCTGCCGCCAGATCGGCCACGGTCGACACGGCAATCCTGTCGGACCGGGCTGCGACAAATTCGGCGCATTGCCGCAACCGCCTGGGCAATCCTTCGGTGATCGCCGCCAGCCGGTCGTGAAACTCGTCCACGGTTGTGGGCGTGCGGGGGATATCGGGTGCAAGCATGCGCTTTTCCTTGCGACGGGCCGCGCGGCACCATAGCCGGATGGAACAAAAATTCCAGCGGCAAAACGGGCAGAGCCAGGCTTCAGGCCGGATCGGTGCTCAGCCCCGCGCGGAAGCGGCGCATGTTGGCCTGATAGCCCGCAGCCGAGCGCAGCAGGCGCGCCCGCGCCTCGTCGTCAAGCAGGCGGATGACCTTTCCCGGCGCGCCCATCACCAGGCTGCCATCCGCGATTTCCTTGCCTTCGGTGATCAGCGCCCCCGCCCCGATCAGGCAGCCGCGCCCGATGCGGCTGCCGTTCATCACCATCGCCCCCATGCCGATCAGCGTGCCGTCACCGATCATGCAGCCATGCAGCATCGCCTTGTGGCCGATGGTGCAATTGGCCCCGATGACCAGCGGAAAGCCCATGTCGGTGTGCAGGACCGCGTTTTCCTGCACGTTCGATCCCGCGCCGACGCGAATCTCTTCGTTGTCGCCGCGCAGCGTCGCCCCGAACCAGACCGATGCCCCGGCCTCCAGCACCACGCGGCCGATCAGGTTGGCATCGGGCGCCACCCAGGTATCGGGGTGAATCTGCGGGCGAATCCCGTCCAAAGCATAGATCATCTGCTTTCAAACTCCCGGTTCAGGCCGCGCACGAAATCCGAAAGGCCCGGCTGGCGTTCGCGGCGCAGGCGTTCGGCCCGCACGATCGATGTCAGCTCATCTTCGGCGGTTTCCAAACGTTCATTCACCAGAACATAGTCATATTCGGCCCAATGGCTGATCTCGTCGCGGCTTTTGGCCATCCGGCCCGCAATCACCGCGTCGCTGTCCTGTGCGCGGTTCCGCAGACGGGATTCCAGTTCCGCGATCGAGGGCGGCAGGACGAAGATCGACACCACATCATCGCGCATCGCCTGCCTGATCTGCTGCCCGCCCTGCCAGTCGATGTCGAAAACGGTATCGCGCCCCTCGCGCAACGCGGCCTCGACGGGCGCGCGCGGGGATCCGTAGAGATGGCCGAAAACCTCGGCATGTTCCAGCATCCCGCCCGCCGCCACCAACGCCTCAAACTCCGCCCGCGTGCGGAAGTAATAGTCGCGTCCGTCCACCTCTCCGGGGCGCGGCGGGCGCGTGGTGGCCGAAACCGAAAACCGGATAGCGGGATCCCAGGCCATCAGCCGCCGGGTCAGCGATGATTTGCCCGCCCCGGAGGGCGAGGACAGGATAAGCAGAAGACCTCGCCTTGTCATGGGCTGTTCCCTGTTCTGACCCTGCCCGCGCATCTGATCGATGACTGTTTTCAGGTCAAGCCCGATGCGCGTCAGCGCAATGGACTGCGCCCCTGACGGCGGGGCGGGCGCTGGCCGGGGCTTTTGCCCCCCTTGCCGGGGGGGTGCCAGGCGCGCGCGGGCGCAACAGTGCCCCGCCTTTCGGTCAGCCAGCCCGTACGGCAGGCAGGTCTTGCGCACCCGGTTCATGTTAACCAAGACCGCATTTTTCCCTTCATTGGGCCCGCAGGCCGGGTATGTATACAATTGGATTGCTTTTCTTGACCCGGTGTTAACCGTGAACAGGCCCGACGGTGTAACGGAAGGCACATCGTCCCGGCACTGGCGGCAGACGGCCGGGAATTGGTGGCGGGTTTGGGCGTGGGCAAAGTGATGGGACGCAAGGCGGATTGGGACTGGAAAAGGGTGGTGCGGATGCTGGGACAGGACGGCGGAGCGGGCAGAAGCCCCGGTTATGCGCCCCTTCACCAGGTCCGGGCCTATTGGGACGGGCTGCGGGGCATGGATCTGGTCCCGCGCCGCCGCCTGATAGAGCCGCATGGCCTGCGCGACGCCCTGGCACATGTCTTTCTGGTCGAGCGCATCGCCCCGGGGCTGGCCAGGTTCCGCCTTGCCGGAACGCATCTGACGCAGCTTATGGGCATGGAGGTGCGGGGGATGCCGCTGAGTGCCCTTCTGGACCCCGTATCGCGTGAGGGTGCGCGCGTGCTGGTCGAGGCGGTGTTTTCCGGACCGTCGATTGTTGAACTGGTGCTGGAATCCGATCGCGGTCTGGCCCGCCCGGCCTTGCAGGGGCGGATGATTCTGCTGCCCGTCAGCGATGATGACGGTGTGTGCAACCGCGCCCTGGGCTGTCTTGTGACCGAGGGGGAGATCGGGCGCGGCCCGCGCCGCTTTGCGATCACCCGCCAGCGGACCGAAACGGTCCGCCCGCGCGCGCCCGAGGTAAAGCCTGCGCCCGCCTTTGCCGAAGACCCGCGTCCATTTGCGGCCCCGGCCCCGATCCCCTTCCCGGCCCCGATGTCATCCGCCCCCCGGATGGCTGCGCCCGCCCCGCGCCCGCCGCGCGGCAAACCAAACCTGCGCCTTGTCGTGCGCAACGACGACTGAGAGCGGCGTAAAAACAAGGGCGGTCCCTGGCAGAACCGCCCTTCATCCGGATCAAGACAGCGTCACAATGCCATGCGCCGGGCCCCGTCGCGCCGCGACGACAATTCTTCCGCCACAAGGAAGGCCAGTTCCAGGGATTGCGAGGCATTGAGACGCGGATCACAAGCAGTGTGGTAGCGGTCGGACAGGTCTTCGTCCGTTACCGCCCGCAGGCCGCCGGTGCATTCCGTCACATCCTTGCCCGTCATCTCGAAATGCACACCACCGGGGATGGTCCCTTCGGCCTTGTGGATCGCAAAGAACTCGCGCACTTCGCGCAGCACCGATTCGAACGGGCGGGTCTTGTAGCCCGACGCGGCCTTGATCGTGTTGCCGTGCATCGGATCGCAGGTCCACAGCACGTTGGCCCCTTCTTCGCGGACAGTCCGGATCAGCCGCGGCAGGTTGTCGCCGACCTTGCCCGCGCCAAAGCGCGCGATCAGGGTCAGGCGGCCCGCCTCGTTGGCCGGATTGAGCTTCGCCATCAGCAGCTTGAGGTCTTCTGCCGTGGTCGTCGGACCACATTTCAGGCCGACCGGATTCAACACGCCGCGCGCGAATTCCACATGCGCGCCGTCCGGCTGCCGCGTGCGGTCGCCGATCCAGATCATGTGACCCGAGCCGGCAACGGGCTGGCCGGTAATCGAATCGATCCGGCACAGGGCCTCTTCATATTCCAGAAGCAAGGCTTCATGGCTGGTATAGAAATCCACCGTCGACAGCGAATGCGCGGTGTCAGAGTTGATCCCGGCGGCATTCATGAAATCAAGCGCGTCTGAAATCCGGTTGGAAATCTCGCGGTAGCGTTCGGCCTTGTCGCTTTCGGCAAAGCCCAGGGTCCAGCTGTGCACGCGGTGGATGTCGGCAAAGCCACCCGTCGAGAAGGCCCGCAGCAGGTTGAGCGAGGCGGCCGCCTGGGTATAGGCCTGCAACATGCGCTGCGGATCGGGAACGCGGGCCTCGGGCGTGAAATCAAAACCGTTTATGATGTCGCCGCGATAGCTGGGCAACTCCTGCCCGCCGACCACCTCGGTGCCCGCCGAGCGCGGCTTGGCGAACTGGCCGGCCATGCGGCCCACCTTGATCACCGGCACCTTGGCCCCAAAGGTCAGGACCACCGCCATCTGCAACATCACGCGAAAGGTGTCGCGGATGTTGTCGGCGCTGAACTCGGCAAAGCTTTCGGCACAGTCGCCGCCCTGCAGAAGAAAGGCCCGGCCCTCGGCCGCCAGGCCAAGCTGCTTTTTCAGCCTGCGCGCCTCGCCGGCGAACACCAGCGGCGGATACTTCGCAAGCTGCGCCTCGACGGCGTTCAGCGCGGCGGTATCGGGATAGTCGGGCATCTGGATACGCGCCTTGGCGCGCCAGTCCGACTTGGACCAGCCCTTGGTCATGGATCGCCTCCGTCAGATTGCGGTCGCCCGCGTATAGGGATTTGCCACGGCGTTGAAAAGGGTGATCCGCCCGACAGAAAGCCTGAAAGACCGGGACGGGAATTTTCCGGGAACTGGCCTTGCAGCGGCCGGATTTCCCTGATTGAGTGGCGGTGAACGACACTGACAGGTCGCAAATGATCAGCCTCCAGCCGCCCCCCGAAGCCCGCCGGCGCGAAACCAACCGGCCGCGACGCTTTGTCTTTCTGCTGCTGGACCGCTTTACGATGCTGTCTTTTGCCGGGGCTATCGAACCTTTGCGCATCGCCAACCGGATTGCCGGAAAGCCGCTTTACGAGTGGCGCCTGATCGGCGAGGGCGGGATCAGCGCGACCTGTTCGAACGGGGCTTCCTTTCAGCTGGATATGGGCCTGGAAGAGCTGGACCGCGACGACACGCTTCTGGTCTGCGGCGGCATCGATGTGCAGCGCGCCACGACGAAACCGATCATTGCCTGGCTGCGGCGCGAGGCACGGCGCGGCATGACCATCGGCGGGCTGTGCACAGGATCCTGGACGCTTGCCCGGGCCGGGCTGCTGGACGGCAGAAAGGCCACCATCCACTGGGAAAACCAGGACGGTTTCCTTGAGGAATTCGAAGATGTGAAGCTGACGAAGTCGGTCTTCGTTGTCGATGGCAACCGGCTGTCCACGGCAGGCGGCACGTCTTCCATCGACCTGATGCTGAAACTGATCGCGGCCGATCATGGCGACGAAATCGCCAATACGGTGGCAGACCAGTTGATCTATTCGTCGATCCGGACCGATCAGGACACCCAGCGCCTGTCGATCCCGACGCGCATCGGCGTGCGGCACCCCAAGCTGAGCCAGGTCATCCAGATGATGGAGGCCAATATCGAAGACCCGATCAGCCCGGCCGATCTTGCTGAAGAGGTGGGGATGTCGACCCGCCAGCTTGAACGGCTTTTCCGCCGCTACCTCAACCGCAGTCCCAAACGCTACTACATGGAACTGCGCCTGCAGAAGGCGCGCAACCTGCTGATGCAAACCGACATGAGCGTGATCAACGTGGCCCTGGCCTGCGGCTTTGCCTCGCCGTCGCATTTCTCGAAATGCTACCGGGCGCACTACAACACCACCCCCTACCGCGAGCGCGGCACCCAAGGCACCCCCGGCATGCCCGGCATGGCGCGCCTGTCGATCTGATCGCGCGGCGACCGGGCGGGCGTTCTTCATGCCAATCCCGGGCCGGGGCATCTGATCGCCGGTTCCTGCCGGAGGCGGTCCTGCCGCAGTCGTGACCGCGGTCAGGACGCGGGAACAATGCGGAACACCGCCCCCTCTGTCACCGACAGAAACCAGATCGCCCCGTCAGGCCCCTGCCGGACATCGCGCACACGCCCGGTTTCGGGGGCTTGCAGGCGTTCCTCGGCAAAGTCTGCCCCGGGGTCCAGGCGCGAGATGAAATCGAACTTCAGGCTGCCGGTAAAGATATCGCCGCGCCACTGGGGAAAAAGGCTGCCCGAATAGACCATCAGGCCCGAAGGTGCGATCGACGGGTCCCAGTACATCACCGGCTGTTCCAGGCCCGGTGCCGCCGTTCCGCTGCCGATCTTGCCCCCGCCGTAATCCCGCCCATAGGCAATCACCGGCCAGCCATAGTTGCGCCCCGCCCCGATCAGGTTCACCTCGTCTCCGCCCTGCGCGCCATGTTCGACCACCCAAAGGCGTCCCGACGCATCCAGGGCCGCCCCCTGCGGATTGCGGTGGCCCTTGCTGTAAAGCTCGGGCAAGGCACCGGTCCCGAACCCCTTCCCCGCCGCAGCCCCCGTTCGTGTCAGGCGCAAAACAGCGCCTTCGTGACGGGCAAGGTCCTGCGCCAGGGGTTCGCTGCCCCGGTCACCGATGGTGAGAAAGATGGTGCCATCGGGGGCCTCGACCATGCGCGAGCCGAAATGCCGGCCGCCGGAACTTCCGGGCCGCATCTCGAAAAGCTGACGGAAGTCTTCAAGCCGCGTGCCGTCTTCGGACAGCCGCCCTGCGCCCATGGCCGTGCCTTCGCCGCCGCCCGGTTGCGCCACCGCGTAGCTGAGCAGCACCTCGCGGCTTTGCGCAAAATCCTTCGGGATCAGCACGTCCAGCAGGCCGCCCTGCCCGACCGCCGCAACCTGCGGCAGGCCGGAAATCCGGCCCACCGGCGCGCCCCCTCCGGCAGGAAACAGCGTCAGGTGCCCGTCCCGTTCCGTCACCAGGAAACGCCCGTCCGGCAGGAAACCGATCGACCACGGCTCTTCCAGCCCGGTCGCCATCACCTCGATGCGGACCTGCCCTGCAGAGGTGTCAAGGGCCTGCGCCGCCCCCGCAAGGCCACCGAACAGCGCAATGGCGCAAAACGTCGCTCGAAACCATGTCATCGGGCATGTCCCTTCATCTGCGGCCCCGCAGCGGAATATAGGGTGCCGACCGGTCAGGGGCAAAGAAGGGGGCGGCAATCCGCCTGTCTGCCCGCCGCAGAGGTCCCTTTTTTGCGCGCTTTCCTTTTGTCGCGCACCTGACTAGTTTGCGCGGCAGGACAACGTTCCAACTGGGAGTACACCATGAAGAAACTGCTTACCGCGACGGCGGCCTGCGCCCTTCTTGCCGGCGCCGCACAGGCCGAGGACATCAAGCTGGGAATCATCTTCGGCTTCACCGGCCCGATTGAATCACTGACCGGATCAATGGCGGCAGCATCAGAGGCAGCCATTGCCGAGGTGAACGCCTCGGGCCTGCTGCTTGACGGGTCCACCGTCACCGCGCTTCGCGCCGATTCCACCTGTGTCGACTCGGCCGCCGCCACGGCCGCTGCCGAACGCCTTGTGACCGGCGATCAGGTCAATGCCATCATCGGCGGCGACTGTTCCGGCGTGACGGGTGCGATCCTGCAGAACGTGGCGCGCCCGAACGGCATCGTCATGATCTCGCCCTCGGCGACCTCGCCCGCGCTCAGCACCGCCGAGGATGACGGGCTGTTCTTCCGCACCGCCCCGTCGGACGCCCGCGAAGGCGAAATCGCCGCCGACATCATGACCGAGCGCGGCATCAAGACCGCCGCCCTGACCTATACCAACAACGACTACGGCAAGGGTCTGGCGGAAGCCATCAGCACCGCGTTTGAGGCCAAGGGCGGCAAGATCACCATTTCGGCCGCGCATGAGGACGGCAAGGCCGATTACACGGCCGAGGTGGGCGCCCTGGCGGCGGCTGGTGGCGACATCCTGATCGTGGCGGGCTACCTTGACCAGGGCGGCGTCGGCGTGATCCGCGCGGCGCTCGACACCGGTGCCTTTTCGCTGTTCCAACTGCCGGGCGGCATGATCGGCGACAACCTGACGGCAGCCCTTGGCAATTCGATCGACGGCTCCTTCGGGCAGGTCGCGGGTACGGATGCGCCGGGCATGAAGATTCTGGGCGACAGCTCGGGCGGCAAGTTCGACGTGAACTCGCCCTATACCCCGGAAAGCTATGATGCCGCCGCCCTCATCATGCTGGCCATGCAGGCCGCCGGATCGTCCAAGTCGACCGATTTCGCACCGAAGATCATGGATCTGGCCAATGCGCCGGGCGAAAAGATCTATCCGGGCGAACTGGCCAAGGCGCTGGAACTGATCAAGGCCGGCACGGATATCGACTATGTCGGCGCTTCTGCCGTGGAACTGGTCGGGTCGGGGGAATCGGCCGGAAACTACCGCGAGATCGACGTGATCGACGGCAAGATCGTGACGACCCGCTTCCGTTGACGCGCGACGGGCGCTGATGCATCGCACGGCCCGGGCCGCCCGCCCGGGCCGTTGCTGCAAGAAGACCTCCCCCACACCGTTGCGGTGACAGACACGGGGGACGGGAAAAAGGGGGAAAGTCCGCATGATCGTTGTCGAGGATCTGCACAAGCATTTCGGCGGGTTCCGCGCGGTCGACGGCGCGTCCATCCGGATCGGAACCGGTTCGATCACCGGGCTGATCGGGCCGAACGGCGCGGGCAAGACCACGCTCTTCAACGTGATCGCCGGCCGCCTGCCGCCCACATCGGGCCGGGTGATGATGGACGGCGAGGATATCACCGGACTGTCACCGCATGAGCTGTTCGCCAAAGGCCTGTTGCGCACCTTCCAGATCGCCCATGAATTCGGATCGATGACGGTGCGCGAGAACCTGATGATGGTGCCCGCCAACCAGTCGGGCGAGCGGCTGTGGAATGCCTGGTTCCGCCGGGGCCTGGTGGCCGCAGAAGAGGCCGCAATCCGCCGCAAGGCCGATGAGGTGCTGGAGTTTCTGACCATCGGTCACCTGGCGGATGAAAAGGCTGCCAATATCTCGGGCGGACAGAAGAAGCTTCTGGAACTGGGCCGGACCATGATGGTCGATGCCAAGATCGTCTTTCTGGACGAGGTGGGGGCGGGCGTGAACCGCACCCTTCTCAACACCATTGCGGATGCAATCCTGCGGCTGAACCGCGAACGCGGCTACACCTTTTGCGTGATTGAACATGACATGGATTTCATCGCGCGGCTCTGTGATCCCGTCATCGTGATGGCCCAGGGCAAGGTGCTGGCCGAGGGGACGGTGGACGCGGTGAAGAACGACGAGCGCGTGATCGAGGCCTACCTTGGCACCGGCCTCAAGAACAAGGTGGCCGCCCATGCGTAAGAACAGGCTTTTCCCGGATTTTCTGGCGAAAATTCTTCCTGCCGGTGTGACAGTGCCGGAATTTTCGCCAGAAAATTCGCCTGCAGCCGACCGCGAGGTGACCCTTGGCTGAACCGTTCCTGATCGGCGATGCGATGACCGGCGGCTATGGCGCGGCCGACATTCTGCACGGCTGCACCATCGCCGTCGAACGGGGCCAGATCGCCGTGATCGTCGGCCCGAACGGGGCCGGCAAATCCACCGCGATGAAGGCGGTCTTCGGCATGCTGAGGCTGCGCGCGGGCCGTGTGCGGCTGGGCGGAGAGGATATCACCGCGCTGTCGCCGCAGGCCCGCGTGGCCCGGGGCATGGCCTTTGTGCCCCAGACGCAGAACATCTTCACCTCGATGACGGTCGAGGAGAATCTGGAAATGGGGGCCTTCCTGCGCCGCGACGACATCCGCACGACGCTGGAGCAGATCTATACCCTGTTTCCGGTGCTGCGCGACAAGCGCCGCCAGGCGGCGGGAGAGCTTTCTGGCGGCCAGCGCCAGCAGGTGGCGGTGGGCCGCGCGCTGATGACCCAGCCTTCGGTGCTGATGCTGGATGAACCGACGGCGGGTGTCAGCCCCATCGTCATGGACGAGCTCTTTGACCGGATCATCGAGGTGGCGCGCACCGGCATTTCCATCCTGATGGTCGAACAGAATGCCCGTCAGGCGCTGGAGATTGCCGACAAGGGCTATGTCCTGGTGCAGGGTGCCAACCGCTTCACCGATACCGGCGCTGCCCTGCTGGCCGATCCCGAGGTGCGCCGCACCTTTCTGGGGGGCTGATCATGCTGTCTGCGCCCCGTCTTGCGCTGGGTCTTTTTCTCTATCCCGCGACCGCCATGGCAGACCTTCCGGCCATGACCTGCATCCTGACGGAAAACTGTGCGGCGGGGACGCCCTGCACGGAAACGGCGCTTGATTTCGATCTGGAACCGGTGCCGGGCGGCTATGCCGCCAGCGTCGACAGCGACTGGGTGTCGCTGATGCAGATCAGCCCGCCGGAAGCCTTCGTGAAAAGCTTCATGGCGGCCAGCGCCGATTCGGTCACTGTCCTTTTGTCGCTGTTCCCGAACGGGGAACTGGCCCTGACCGTGCAGGAAGACATCGGCGGGCCGCATGTTGAAACCGCCTTTGGCCGCTGCACGGGGGAAATCTGACCCATGGATCTTCTCAACGCGCTGGTGGTCTTTACCAACTTTGTCTTCATTCCTGCGGTGGCTTACGGCGCGCAACTGGCCATCGGCGCGCTGGGTGTGACGCTGATCTACGGCATCTTGCGCTTTTCCAACTTTGCCCATGGCGATACCATGGCCTTCGGCACGATGATCACCATTCTGTTCACCTGGTGGTTCCAGGCGATGGGCATAAGCTTTGGCCCGCTGCCGACGGCGCTGCTGGCACTGCCCCTGGCAATTGTGCTGACGGCACTGTTCGTTCTGGGCACCGACAGGTTGGTCTACCGCTTTTACCGCAGGCAGCGCGCTGCGACCTCGATCCTGGTGATCGTCTCGCTGGGGGTCACCTTCATCATGAACGGGATCACCCGGTTCATCATCGGCACCGAAGAACAGAATTTTGCCGACGGGGAACGCTTTGTGATTTCTGCCGCCGGCTTCCGGGCGGCAACCGGCCTGTCCGAGGGGCTGGCGATCAAGTCGACACAGGCGATCACGCTGGCAACCGCCGTCATCGTCGTGGCGGCGCTGTTCTGGTTCCTCAACCGCACCCGCACCGGCAAGTCGATGCGGGCCTTTTCCGACAACGAGGATCTGGCCCTGCTGTCGGGGATCAACCCCGAACGGGTCGTTGCGGTGACATGGATCATCACGGCGGCACTGGCGACCATCGCGGGCGTGCTGTACGGCCTGGACAAAAGCTTCAAGCCCTTCACCTATTTCCAGCTTCTGCTGCCGATCTTTGCCGCCGCCGTGGTGGGCGGCCTTGGCAGCCCGGTCGGGGCCATTGCCGGGGGCTTTGTCATCGCCTTTTCCGAAGTGATGGTGACCTATGCCTGGAAAAAGGTGCTGGGCTATCTGCTGCCCGAAAGCCTGGCACCCGAGGCACTGGTGCAGCTTTTGACCACGGATTACAAATTCGCCGTCAGCTTCACGATCCTGATTGCGGTACTGCTGTTCAGGCCGACGGGGCTTTTCAGGGGGAAATCGGTATGACACCGCGCAATCTGGCGCTTTTCGCCGCCGTCGCCCTGCTGTTCCTGATCACCGGCGTCTTTCAAAGCTGGAACCTGGCGCTTTCGATCCTGAATATGGCCATCGTCTCGGCGATCATGGCGATGGGCGTGAACATCCAGTGTGGCTATGCGGGCCTTTTCAACGTCGGCATCATGGGTTTTGCCGCCCTGGGCGGGCTGGCCGTGGTGCTGACCTCGTCGCAGCCCGTTGACGGGGCCTGGCGCGCGGGCGGACCGGGTATCGTCCTTGGGCTGCTTCTGGGCGTGGCCACCATCGGCATCGCCGTTGCCCTTTACAGGCGCATGTCAATGGGCCCGGCGCGAACCGCAACACTGATCGCGGTTCTGGCGGGCGGCTTCTTTCTGTACCGGGCCGTGTTCGATCCGGCTGTGGTCGCGGTCGAGGCGAACAGCCCCGAAGCCTTCGGGAACATCGGCGGCTTCGGCCTGCCCGCGCTGATCGCCTGGCCGATGGGGGGCCTTCTGGCCGCCGCCGCCGCCTGGGCAATCGGCAAGACGGCGCTGGGCCTGCGGTCGGACTATCTGGCGATTGCCACGCTGGGCATCGCCGAGATCGTGATCGCGGTCATGAAGAACGAAGACTGGCTGGCGCGCGGCGTCAAGAACATCACCCAACTGCCCCGCCCCTGGCCGGTGCCGCAGGAGGTTGACCTGCAGAAAAGCCAGCCCTTTCTGGACTGGGCCGGGCGCTGGGGCTTTGACCCTGTGCTGACCTCGTCCATCATCGTGAAGCTGGCCTATGCCGGATTGTTCCTGACGGTGCTGCTGATCGTGGTCTGGCTGTCCGAACGCGCGCTGCAATCACCCTGGGGCCGCACCATGCGCGCCATCCGCGACAACGAGGTTTCGGCCGAGGCCATGGGCAAATATGTGACCGGCCGGCACCTGCAGGTCTTCATCCTGGGCTCTGCCGTGGTCGGCATCGCGGGCGCGATGATGACAACGCTGGACGGTCAATTGACCCCCGGCAGCTATTCGCCGCTGCGCTACACCTTCCTGATCTGGATGATGGTGATTGTCGGCGGATCGGGCAACAACTGGGGCGCGGTGCTGGGTGGCTTTCTGATTTACTGGCTGTGGATCATGGTCGAACCGATGGGCCTGTGGCTGATCGGTGCCGTCACTGCCGGAATGGCGGACGGCACCTGGCTTAAGACCCATCTGCAGGACGGGGCGGCGCATATGCGGCTGGTGACGATGGGCGTCATCCTGCTGCTGGTGCTGCGGTTCAGCCCGAAGGGCTTGATCCCCGAGAAGTAGGTCCCTGCGCCCGACCGCCCCGCAAAGAAGGGCCGCCTGCCCCTGCGGCAGATCACTGTATCGTGGACGGCGCCCGGACGGCAGCGCAAATACGGCTTGCGACATTTCCTGTCGCGGCTGTGCATGATTGCCGCCGGGCGCGGGGCCAATGTTGCCCAAAGGCGAAACGCATCGGAGTGCTGCGATGAAATCCCATACCCGTGTCCTGGTCATTGGCGGCGGCGTTGTCGGCTGTTCGGTGCTGTACCATCTGACCAGGCTGGGCTGGTCGGATGTGACCCTGATCGAACGGTCGGACCTGACCAGCGGATCAACCTGGCACGCGGCGGGCGGCTTTCACACCCTGAACGGCGACACCAACATGGCCGCCCTGCAAGGCTATACCATCCGCCTTTACAAGGAGCTGGAAGAGATTACCGGCATGTCCTGCGGGCTGCACCATGTCGGCGGCATCACGCTGGCCGACACGCAGGAACGCTTCGACATGCTGAAAGCGGAACGGGCCAAGCACCGCTACATGGGCCTCGATACGGCCATTCTGTCGCCGGACGAGGTTGCAAGGATGACCGACGGTCTGGTGAACACTGCCGGGATCATCGGCGCGCTTTACGACCCGCTGGACGGGCACCTTGACCCGTCGGGCACCACCCATGCCTATGCCAGGGCCGCGCGCCTGGGCGGGGCCGAGATCATCCTGCACAACCGCGTTCTGTCCACCACGCAGCGCACCGATGGTGGCTGGGATGTGGTGACCGAACAGGGCATGATCGTGGCCGAGCATCTGGTGAATGCCGCCGGTCTTTGGGCGCGCGAGGTCGGGGCCATGGCCGGCGTCTACCTGCCGCTGTTGCCGATGGCGCACCAGTATCTGGTGACCGACGATATCCCCGAGATCATGGATATCCTGAAGTCGGGCCGCGAGTTTCCCCATGTGATGGACCCCGGCGGCGAAAGCTATCTGCGCCAGGAGGGGCGCGGTCTGTGCATCGGCTTTTACGAAAAACCCTGCGAGCCGTGGAGCGTGGACGGCACGCCCTGGACCTTTGGGCACGAACTGCTGAACGAGCAGTTCGACAAGATCGAGGAGTCGGTCAATTTCGCCTATCGCCGCTTTCCGGTGCTGGAACGCTCTGGCGTCAAGCGCGTGATCCACGGCCCCTTCACCTTTGCGCCCGATGGCAACCCGCTGATCGGCCCGGTGCCGGGGCTGCGCAACTACTGGTCGGCCTGCGCCGTGATGGCGGGCTTCAGCCAGGGCGGCGGCATGGGCCTTTCGCTGGCCCAATGGATGATCCATGGCGAGGTTGAACGTGACCCGCGCGGCTTTGACGTGGCCCGCTTTGGCAACTGGACAACGCCCGGCTACACCGTGCCCAAGGTGATCGAGAATTATCAGACCCGCTTCAGCGTGGCCTACCCGAACGAGGAAAAGCCGGCCGCACGCCCGTTCCGCACCACGGCGATGTATGATGTCTTCTCTGGCATGCGCGCCGTCTGGGGCCAGCAATACGGGCTGGAGGTGGTGAACTACCACGCCCTGCCCGGCGAGCCGCTGTACGAGACGCCGACCTTCAAGCGTTCCAACGCCTGGGAAGCCACCAGGGCCGAGGTGCTGGCCGTGCGCAACGCGGTGGGCATCAACGAGGTGCAGAACTTTGGCAAATACCGCGTCACCGGCCCCGGGGCGCGCGCCTGGCTTGACCGGATCATGGCGGGCCTGATCCCCAGGCCGGGGCGGCTGTCGCTGACGCCGATGCTGGCGGACTCGGGCCGGATCATCGGGGATTTCACCGTGTCCTGCCTGTCAGAGACCGAGTTTCAGCTGACCGCCAGCTATGGGGCGCAGGGCTGGCATTCGCGCTGGTTCGACAGCCATCTGCAAGACGGGGTACGGGTCGAGAATATCTCTGACACGCGCACGGGGTTCCAGATTGCCGGGCCAAAGGCGCGCGAGCTGCTGGCCCGTGTGACCCGCAGCGATGTCTCGAACGCGGCGTTCGGGTTCATGGATGTGCGGCACATGACCGTGGGCATGGCCAACTGCATCGTGCAGCGCGTGAGCTACACCGCCGATCTGGGGTACGAGATTTACTGCGATGCCGTCAGCCAGCGCCACCTGTGGCAGGTTCTGTGGGATGCGGGGCAGGACCTGGGGCTGCGCCCCTTCGGCATGCGCGCGATGATGAGCCTGCGGCTGGACAAGTTCTTCGGCTCCTGGGGGCGCGAGTTCAGCCCCGATTACATGCCCGGCGAAACCGGGCTGGACCGGTTCATCCGCTGGAACAAGCCCAGCGACTGGATCGGCAAGGCGGCGGCGATGAAGGAAAAGGCCGAAGGTCTGAAGCGGCGGCTGTGCGCCTTTGTCGTGGATGCGCTGGATGCGGATGTGGTCGCCTGGGAACCGATCTGGATCGGCGATGCGGTGGTGGGGTTCTGCACCTCGGGCGGGTTTTCGCATTACACGGGCAAGTCGGTGGCGATGGGCTTTGTCCCCGCCGGCCAGGTGGCGGAAGGGCTGGCGGTTGATATCGAGATCCTTGGCGAAAAGCGGCCCGCAAGGCTGGTGACCGAACCGCTGTTTGACGCCGATGGCGCCAGGATGCGGGGGTGAGGCGCGGTCCCGGCGCAGCCGGGAGGCAAGGCTCCGGTGGAGCCTTGCCAGCGCCGAACGCCCGGGCGCAAGCAAGGGCCGGAAAAGGCGCGGTCCCGAAAAGAATTGTCGACAAAGAGAGTTTCGGGCAATTGTCCCTGGAATACCGGCGCGGCGAAGATTGCCGCATCAAGGCGCGACCTTCGAATTCTGCCCCCGCCGCCAAGGTCACGCTCCGGTGCAGTGTGGCCCGGCCCAACGCGCAAGGGCGCAGGCCGCAGGGCAAGGGGGGGCCGGGCCGGGGACAGGGCTGGCAGATCAGGCAAGAAAGACAGGAACCGCCAAATGCCAACTGACGCAGTGGTCTGCCCTCTCATCAAGCTCCGGCAACTGCCCCGATGACGCCCCCTGCAATCCTTCTGCTGGCCGCCGGATCATCATCGCGGATGCGCGGGGCGGACAAGCTGATGGAGCCGGTCGAAGGGGTGCCGCTGCTGCGGCGTCAGGCCCGCGTCGCGCTGGCCACCGGGGCACCGGTGATCGTGACCCTGCCGCCGGACCGGCCTGCGCGCAATGCGGCCCTGGCGGGGCTTGATCTGGTGACGGTGCCGGTGCCCGATGCGGCGCAGGGCCTTTCGGCATCGATCCGGGCGGGGGTGCGGGCGGCGGGCGCGCGCCCGGTGCTGGTTCTGCTCGCCGATCTGCCGGAGATCACGACGGCAGACCTTTCGCTGCTTCTGGCGCGCCATGCCGCGGACCCCGGCCTGATCCTGCGCGCGACGGCGGCGGATGGTACGCCGGGCCATCCGGTTCTGTTCCCCGCCTGGGCGCTGGCTGACCTTGCGGCGCTGACCGGCGACAGCGGCGCGCGGGATCTGTTGCAGACCTGCGGGGACAGGACCGGATGGGTTGCCCTGCCCGCCCGTCACGCGGTCACAGACCTTGACACGCCCGAAGACTGGGTGGCCTGGCGCAGGGCGACGGGTTGCGAATAGGGGTGCTCCGGGCCGCCGTGCAGGGGTTGCCCCACAGGAACGGCCTTTGCCTGGTGCCCGAGGTCGGACTCGAACCGACACGCCTTGCGGCGGGGGATTTTGAGTCCCCTGCGTCTACCATTTCACCACTCGGGCCACAGGGGCGCGGTTTAATCGCCCCGCAGCGCCGCGTCAATGGCGGGCCTCTTTCGCTGCGCCCGGCGCTGGCCTAAGGTCCGGCTGCCACGAAAGGGATCAGGGACATGGCGCAGCGCACCCGTTTGATCATCCTGGCATTGGCGGGATCGCTGGCATTGCTGGCGGGGGCCTTTGCCTTTCAGTATATCGGCGGCCTTGCCCCGTGCCATCTGTGCCTGTTGCAGCGCTGGCCACATGCGGCGGCTGTCGCGATCGGTCTTCTGGCGCTGGCCGTTCCGGGCCGGCTTTTGCCGCTGGCGGGTGCCGCAGCCGCCCTGACCACGGCCGGAATCGGGCTTTATCACACCGGGGTGGAACGCCTGTGGTGGGCCGGCCCGACATCGTGCTCGGCCGGGTCCATTGCCGGGCTTGACGTGAAGGATCTTCTCGATCCAACCATAGTGGTGGCTCCGGTGGTGCGCTGTGACGAGGTTGCCTGGCAAATGCTTGGCCTGTCGATGGCCTCGTGGAATGTCGTTGTGTCGCTGGGTCTGATGCAGATCTGGCTTCTGGCGGCGCGCAGCCGGCGCTGAGGAAGGGAAAGGGCCGATGACCCATTGCATCCTGATCGGGGCACCGATCGATTCCGGCCAGCAGCGCCCGGGTTGTCTGATGGGCCCCTCTGCCTACCGGGTGGCGGGGCTGGCGCAGGCGCTGCGCGAGCTTGGTCACAGCGTGGAAGACCGCGGCGACCTTGCCCCCGGCCCCCTGCCCGATATCACGCCCGAAAACCCGCTTGTCCATGGCCTGCCCGAGACGCTGGCCTGGACGCGGGTGCTGAAAGCCGCCACGGGCCAGGCCGTGGCGCAGGGCATGCCGATCCTGCTGGGCGGCGACCATTCGCTGGCCCTGGGCAGCATCGCCGGGGTTGCCGCCCATGCCGAAACCCTGGGCCGCCCGCTGTTCCTGCTGTGGCTGGATGCCCATTCCGATTTTCACACGCCGATGACGACCACATCGGGAAATCTGCACGGCACACCGGTGGCCTATGTTGCGGGCAGGTCGGGCTTTGCCGGCTTTCCGCCCTTTCCCGCCCCGCTGCCGGCGGACCGCATCTGCCTTTACGGCATCCGCTCGGTCGATCCGGCGGAACATGCGGCGCTGTTGCAGCATGACATCGCCATAAAGGACATGCGGGTGCTGGATGAATCCGGCATCGTCGCCCCCTTGCGCGCCTTTCTGGACCGCGTCCGCGCTGCGGACGGCCTGCTGCATGTGTCGCTGGATGTCGATTTCCTGGACCCGTCCATTGCCCCTGCCGTCGGCACCACCGTACCGGGTGGCACGACCTTTCGCGAGGCGCACCTGGTCATGGAACTGCTGCACGACTCCGGCCTTGTGACAGCGTTGGATCTGGTGGAACTGAACCCGTTTCTGGACGAGCGCGGGCGCACCGCGCGGCTGATGGTGGACCTTGTGGCAAGCCTGATGGGGCGCAAGGTGTTTGACCGGCCCACACGAAGCTACGGGTGATGTGCCGCTTTGTTCCAGAGCCTTGGGATGCGGTTGCGAAATGCGGTTTCTGCGCCCTGGCCGCTGGGCAGGCTGCTGAAACAGCACTCCGGCCATATGCGTGACGGCACAATCATTCCGCCTTGGGAACGGGGATGGTCCCTCCGGGCAGGTGCAGGAAGGGCACCCCCAGCGCGGGACGGTGACCTGCAGGCCCGTCGGGTGGCAGAGGCCAGCGCCCGCCCTGGGCTTTGGCCCCCCGGCGGGCGTGATGACAGCGTAACGCTGTGGCAGGGGCGATGGCCCCTGCCATTGAGGCGGTGATGGTGCGTTCGCCCGTCCGGGCGGGAACAGGAAACGCGACCCGCGTTTCCCCGCCCGCGCGGGACAGTGGCCTGTAGACCAGCAGGTCCGGGAAGGACAGAGGCCAGCGCCCGACCCGGCGGGTGCGAAGCGCCCGCCGTGGGCGGGGCGGGCGCTGGCCGGGGGCTTTGGCCCCCGGCCCGTCCTGATCCCGGCGGGACGCTGTGGCAGGGGCGATGGCCCCTGCCAGAGAGACCGCGCATCGCGCAATGCACAGGAACGCCTCATCGGGCGGGAACAGGAAACGCATCGCGTTTCCCCCGCCCGCGCGGGA
>JADCDI010000115.1 GCA_020251025.1 Rhodobacter sp.
AATGCTACCTCTACCGAGTGGAAGCGCTCAGTCCGCGAATGGCACGCCGTCAAAAGCCAGCTCGCCATCATGTTCGAAGAACGCTTCCCAATGGCGTAACAAAATGCGCCAGGGCACAAAATTCCGCACAGTCTCGTGTCTTTCCAGAGAGTTCTACCGAAGGCGCATCGTCCCTTATGCAGAACATCTCGAACACTTTGGGACTGTCATCGGCAAAGACCGTTGTTCCAAAGACGCAAGCCAGCGCGAACACTAGACGCTTCATCATCTTGCCGTTTCTGCTCATTCCGGCTCTAGAATAGCGCCTCCCAGGCCTGCCCCAACCAGAAGGCTGGCCAAAGCCACACTCGAAGCAAAGCGCCGATAACGGAGTAGACTGGATTGGAATGTGAAGTCATTCCAGCATACTCGGCCACGATGGCGGTCGCGATCCCGATGGCGATGTAGCCCGCAATTACCAGAGCGTCGGATCGTCCCCACCTACCCACGGCCCCGCTCCAATTGCCTGATGTGGCAGGATGCTCACGGCTCAGCGATTCGATCAAGCCGCCGTCACGCGCGATCTTTCTCGATCATATAGAGCATCAGGTCACGTCATCGTCCCGCATGGTATCCCGCGCCGCTGGCCGCTGATAGACATACCCCGGCGCGGCCTGCACATGCCGCGCATCGACATGGACAGCGACCGGCGACACCTTCGCGTCACTCGCCAGAAACTCGACCATGCGCGCCCGGATCGCCTCGCTCTTGGAGTTCATCATCAGGTCGAGGGCCACCTCAAGCGCCCGCGCCTGATACAGCGCCCGCTTGGCCTTCACGTCACCGACGAACCGGGCCTGCACCGTCTCGAGGAAGTCGCGGACGGCAGGGCGCTGCATGGCCTTGTGATATCCCGCCCGACTCATGCCCGCTTGCTCACAGGCGGCGGCAATCGACAGGCCCTGCGTGACATGCGCCTCAATGGCACAGCGCAGCTTGGCAGACAGGCGGGCGGGGCGGGGCGGAAGGGCGATGAGTTTGGACATGCCCCAGCCTAGCCTGAGAGTGAACCACCTCAAATGCCCGGCACAGACCGCGCCAGCCGTGCTGGGCAAGCCATAGAGGCCCATCTGCCCTTGGGCGGGCTTTCGGGGTGCCGCGAGACCGCCGAGGCGCTCTGTGAGCCGCTCCTGCGCTCTGCGGCACGGTCTGCGGCTCGACCCTATGGCCTGCCCCTGATGAAATGAAAAATTCAAACCGCGCGGGCGCAAGTGGAGTTTGGACAGGGCACGGCCAATTTTTCCCCCCGGGGGGGCGGGCGCGTCCCTGCGCTTCGCGCCTATTTGGGAAAGGCCGGGGCAGGACCGGGAAGGACTTGCGCCTTCCGGCCCCGCTTGGGTGCAGGGCCGGGGCTGGCCTGTCTTAGCTGGCGTCCATCTCGGCATAGGCGCGGGCCACAAGGGCATCCTGCGGCGTGTCCACAGAAGCCGGGGCGTCCGAGGTCATCACGATCAGGGCCAACACGTCTCGGGCCGAAGTGAGAGGCAGGGCAACGGCGCGTTGCTCGATGATGAAAGCCCGGATCGCCATGGCGTTTGCCAAAGTGTCATCCGAGGCTGCTTCCTGCCGTTCCCTGACATTGCGCCATAGCTGGAACAATTCGGTTACGGTTGTCGCCTGTTCCAGCTTTTCGCCCTCTGCGGCGAGTTCCCGGATCGTGGCAAAGACTGCCTCTCTGGCCGCCTCATCAAGTTGGAGCATGAGCAAGCGAAGTTTCTCAGCGTCGTCGGTCGGGTAGTTGCGTTGATCGTCCATGGTCGGTTCCTTCCAATCCGAGTGACCGGCCCGCGATGGCAGGACCGGGAAAACAGAAGGTATCCGGGGCCGATTGTGAGGCAGAATGTGGGTTGAGCGATTTTCAACCGACAATCTTCCATACATTTCAATAGCTTGTCGGGATGGTTTGGCGGAGAGAGAGGGATTCGAACCCTCGAGACGGTTCCCCGCCTACACACTTTCCAGGCGTGCGCCTTCGACCACTCGGCCACCTCTCCGTCGGGAGGTTCTGTAGCGGTCGGGGCGGAATGTGGCAAGGGGGCGCAGGGACATTCCAGGCAATCGCCCTTGACCGGTGACCGATCTTGCAGAAGTGTTGAACCATCCCGCACCCCTGCGTCTTGTCGGATGGCAACGTCGGGGCGGGCGTTTCCGGGGATGTTGTGAACGGATTGCCCGAGGAGTGGGCGGCTCTCGGCCCCCGGGTCGTGTCGGTTGCAGGCGCGGTCCTGGTTGACGGTTACGTCGCGCACCCGGTCGCGGCCGTTCCCGCTGGCCTGATGAACGCTCATCCCCGTGGCGAAAGCCGCAGCGGAGAGGCGCGCGGACGACAGGCAACAGCGCGGGCGCGGCGGGCGGTTTTTACATGACGCACCAGCCCGGCGGTGATGCGGGCGATGTCCGCAAGGCCGGGCATCGGCGGGTGACCGGGGCGGTGCGGTGCGCGACATCGGATGCCTTCGCCTTCAGAACCCGGCGGGATCCAAGGCCATCTGCCCGCGCCCGCCACCGGCAGATGGCCGCCAGGGTCAGCCGGCTGTCACCAGACCGGCCGACAATCCCGTTCGACGCGGCTTCCTTTGCGCGCTGGCCCATTCGGGGCAGGCGCGGAAAGTTCCGGGTCAGCGTAACCAAGTCTTAAGCCAGTCAGCGGATACAGGAGGCAACCGACCCGACCGACCCGCTGCACCGGACCCGATCTTGCCATGGACCTGATCCGCCATCCCATCGTTTTCTTGCACCTGCCGCGCACCGGCGGCGGGCCGGTGCATGCCGCGCTTGCCCGGGTGGTGGGCGCGCCGCGCGTCTCGCCGGTGCGCAGCGCCGATCAGGCCGCCCCGGGGGCGGCGCAGTTCCCGCCGGGGCATGCGCTTTACTCCGGCCCGCTGCACTGGGACGGGATCGAGACCCTGCCACGCGGCCGCTTCACCTTTACCGTGCTGCGCGATCCGCAGGAACGCATCGCCTCGCTTTACTTTTACTTCCGGGCGCAGGCCGAAGCCCTGACGGAAGAAGAGCTTGCCCTGCCGGGAAACCTGCATCTTGCCCGCGCGCGGCACTGGACTGCGGATGACTGCTTTTTCGGCGGGGATGCAGAATGGCAGGCCCGCATCCGCGATGTCTGCGACAACGTCTACTGTTCCTATTTCGGCACCCGGCGCATCGGCGGGACCGCCGCCTTCCGCGCCCTGCCCCGGGCCGAGGCGCTGGCCACGGCGCGGCGCGGCCTGGCGGAACTGGACGGGGTGATCCACTGCAACGACCTGCGCCCGCTGGAAGCGGCGCTGCTGGACCGCTACGGCGTCGTCCTGCGCCTTGCTGCGCCGTCAGAAGCAACGTCGGAACATTTGCGCTGGCCGCGCCTGCTGGAAGCCTTTGGCACCGATTCCGCCCGCCACCGGATCGAGGCCTTTGCCGAGCGGGACCAGGACCTTCTGGCGCGCCGCCCCGCACTGCACGGCACGCCGCCCGGCCCGCTGCACGCCGCTCAGCGCCCGACGGCGACATAATCGGTGAAGCCGGCCGCACGGGCCTTTTCAGCCGAATAGATGTTGCGAAGGTCCGCCATCTTCGGCGTGGCCATTGACCCGGCCAGACGCGGCAGGTCGAGGGCGCGGAATTCGTTCCACTCGGTCAGGATCACCACGGCATCCGCGCCCGCCGCCGCCTCATAGGCGCTGTCGCGCCAGTCAACGCCCGGAAGCAGCCTTGTTCCTTCGCGCCACCCCTCGGGATCGACAACGCGCACCTTGGCCCCGCCCCCGATCAGCGCGGGCACGATGATAAGCGAGGGCGCCTCGCGCATGTCATCGGTGTTCGGCTTGAAGGTTACGCCCAGCACCGCCACGGTCTTGCCGCTGATCGTGCCGCCGCAAAGATCAATGATCTTTTCCACCATGCGCCGCTTGATTTCATCATTCACCTTGATCACCGTTTCGGTGATCTGCATCGGCACAGAATGATCCTGCCCGATCCGGGCCAGCGCCTTTGTATCTTTCGGAAAACAGGATCCGCCATATCCGGGTCCGGCATGCAGGAACTTGTTGCCGATGCGCCCGTCCAAGCCCATGCCCCTGGACACCGACTTGATGTCGGCCCCGACCTTTTCGCACAGCGCGGCGATTTCATTGATGAAGGTGATCTTCACCGCCAGAAAGGCATTGGCGGCGTATTTGATCATCTCGGCGGATTCCAGATCGGTGTAGACCACCGGGAAATCACGCAGGAACAACGGACGGTAGATTTCCGCCATCACCGCCCGGGCCCGGTCGGATTCCACCCCCACCACCACGCGGTCGGGCCGCATGAAATCATCGATCGCCGCCCCCTCGCGCAGGAATTCGGGGTTGGAGGCCACGTCGAACCGCGCGTCGGGTGCCGCAGCGCGGACAGCCGCCTGCACGGCCCGGTTGGTGCCGACCGGCACGGTCGATTTGGTGACGATCACGGCATATCCTGTCAGGGCCGCCCCGATCCCGGCGGCGGCTTCCATCACATAAGTGATGTCCGCATGGCCGTCGCCACGCCGCGCCGGGGTGCCGACGGCGATGAAGACGGCATCCGCGCCGCTGACGGCCGCCTTGATATCCAGTGTGAAGGTCAGCCGTCCCGCCTTGACGTTTCTGGCCAGCAGCACGTCGAGTCCCGGCTCGAAAATGGGGATCTCGCCCCGGTTCAGCTTTTCGATCTTGGCCGGGTCCTTGTCGACGCAGACCACATCATGCCCGAAGTCCGAAAAGCAGACGCCCGACACCAGCCCGACATAACCTGTCCCGATCATCGCAATCTTCATCGGTGCATACCTTGGTCAAAACAAACGCCTGCCGCTGACTATGCAGATGCCCACGAGGAGTCAAAGCCCTTGCGTCTCTGGCTGCGGGGGGACGGGGCCAGCCCCGCGTCGCTGCATCGCAGCCTCGCGCCAGGTCAGCAGGCCGATCGCGGCGATGATCAGACTGCCCCCCAGCAGGACAAAGGGATCGACCGGCTCGCCGAAGACGAGCCTGCCCAGCATCGCAGCCCAGATCAGTTGCAGAAAGGCGACAGGCTGTGTCACCGACATCGGGGCCACGGCAAAGGCGCGGGTCATCGCATAATGGCCCAGCGTGGCGAAGACCGCCGTCAGCAGCAGCCAGGCCAGCTGCACCGCCCCGACCGGCACCCAGACGGCAAGGGCAAAGGGGGCCAGCCCCGCCGTCACCGTCAGCGACATCATCGCCACGATCATGCCCGCACCGGCCAGGCCGCTCAGCCGCTTGGCGCACAGGTAGGACCCCGCAAAAAGCATCGCCGCGCAGATCTGTGCCAGATGCCCGTCTGTTACCTCCCGCACTGCGGGGCGCAGGATGATCAGGGCCCCCATCAGCGCCACCAGAACCGCCAGCACGCGCGGCGCGGTCAGCCTTTCGCCAAACAGCAGCGCCGCCCCCAGCGTCACCGCAACGGGGTTGAGATAACCCACCGCCGTCACCTCGCCCAGGGGCAGCCGCGCCATGGCATAGAACCAGAAGATCACCGCCCCGGTGTGGAATGCCCCGCGCCACAGGAACAAGCCTGCGGTCCCCGCCGGCACGCCGCCGCGCAGCAGCGGCAGCATCGTGGGCAGCAGGATCAGCACCCCCCAGCCAAAGCGCAGAAAGGCGGTCTGTGCCGCCGGCAGGCCGGTGCCCAGATGCCGCACCACCGCCGTCATGCAGACAAAGCTGAGCCCCGCCACCAGCATCCACAGGACACCCGCGACAGGACGCGGCGCGGCAAGGGCGGCGGGTCGGGTCATCGCCGCAGATGACGCCAATCCGGGGGCGGGTTCAAGGGCGGACCGGGGCGGGCAGGACTGCCCGGCTGGCGGATTGGCCCGGGTCGGCAGCAGGCAGGCAGGTCGCCGGCACCCGCCCCGGCGGGGCCGCCAGGGTGGAGGTCGGCAAAAGCGCCTTGCCCCCCGCGCGGCACCGCAGGAACGCGCAGCGCACCATGGACGGTCAGGAACGCCGCCCCGCCCGGGCGCATCACGCCCCCCGGCCAGGGCGGCGCCCCGGACGGCGCATCAAGGCCCGGCCCCCCGGCGGTCATCGGCGGGGCATCCGACAGGCCGCAGGCCGGCAGCACCGCCCCGGCATGCCCGCGCGGCAGCCCCTGGCGCAGCACAAAGGCGTTCTGCGCGCCGGTCCCCGGAATTGGACCGATCCCGACCGGAAACCCCGATGCCCCTGCCGATCCCGCCGCAGGCTCCCTGCCCGGGCCGCGTCTTGCCGACCGTCCGGCGCGGCGCGGCCCGGCCCGCCAACGGGGGGGACCGGATGACAGCGCTTTGCGATGTGCGCCCGGCTCAGCGCGGGCCGACCGCGCGCATCCGGCCAAGGTCATAGCCATTCCACTCCAGCACCTCGCGCGCCGCTGCCAGGCGGTCGGGCGGCAGATCGCCCGTGCGGTTCAGGATCATCCCGAAAGACCCCGATGGCGTCCCCACCACCACGGTCCGGTAATCGGCATCCACCCAAAGCACCCACCATTCCGCGCCGATGCCCGCCGGATCGGCAGCGGCGAGGCGGATCCGGCCCGGCCCCGATACCGCCGCAGGACCCGCGTAGCGCCGTGTCGCGCCGCCAAGGCACAGGTCCGCCTCCACCGTCAGTTGCCCCGCACCGCCGGGCGTCACCGTCAGGCCGCGCGCGGCGCAGGCCCCGGCATTGGCGGGGGCAAAATCCGCCACCTGTATCCAGCGCCCAGCCAGCCGGTCCGGCTGGAACACGGCGTTGGAATAGATCGGCGTCCCCGCCGCCCGGTATCCCGCCTGCGGGGCCGGGGTGCCCACGCATCCCGCCAGAAGCCCCAGCAGCGCCAGTCCCGTTACGCCCCGCATTGTGCCCCCCCCGGTCCGCGCCGCGTCGCAAGTGCCCGGCACCCCGGCACCGGCGCGATCAGCCGAAAGCCGCGCGGCCCGGCCTTGCGCGGCCCGGGCCAACCGGCTTGCCCGGGGCAGGTCCTGCCTTCGTTTCGCGTGCCGGGCGGGCGGGCGACGGTGGTGGAATTGCCCGCCCCGGCACAGCGCCCGCCCGTCTTGGCGCAGGCAATCCGGCCGGGAAACGTCGCCGGTGCGGGCGGGGGCCGGGGCGGGGCCACCGCCTTCTGCGGCAGGGTGCCGGTTTGCGGCGGGGTGGCCGATGGTTCTGCGCCCTTTGCGCCTGCTGACAATTCCGGGGCGCGGGCAGGCGCGGCGGCCTCTGCCTTTGTCACGGCCGCAGCCGGGCTGCCCGGCGGCCTGTTCCGGACTGCCCCGGTCACCGGCGGCGCTGCGCGCGCCCCGCCGCAGCGGCGGGCGGCCAGATGCCCGGCCCGCAGGACAGGGGCCATCACGACAGGGTGCGGAAACGGGCGCATCGGCGGGTCAGGTCTTTTGGGGTCAGGCAACGGTGGCCCCACAAGGCCCCATCGCCCTGCCGGGCGCAAGCCGTTTCCGCGCCCCGCCCGGCCTTCCCCGGCAAGGGGCCGCAAAGGCGCACCGCGCCCGCAACCCTGGTGGCCGGAACCGCCCGGTCACCTGGCCCGCCTTTGGCAATCCAGCGGCCAATGATCCCTTCGGTGCGGCCAAGGGTTTCGGCAGGAACCGGATTCGCCGGATACATCCCGGCAATGCCGCAGAAGGTCACCCCATGCTCCGGCGCCGGATCGATCTGGTCATGCGCCCCCCGCCGCGTCGGTCCGGGTGCCCCGGGTCATCCTGCCCGGGCATAATCCGGAAACGCAAAGACCGGTCCGGCCCAGCGGTACCTGTTGCATGCGCCATCCCCTGCCCCCTGGGGCAAAGCCTGGCGGTCAGGGCGGGTTTGGCAAGGTGCAAGACTGCGGCGTGATTGAGAACGAAAAAAGAACACTGTAAACTGCACCCATGCCGATTCCGCTGCTTATCCCCACTGGCGGCAAGACCCGCCCGACCCAGACGCTGCTTGGTCCGCTGCGGCTGGACCGGGGACGGGTGCATGAATTCTGCGGACCCGCACGGCACATGCTGGCCCTGATCCTGCTGCATGCCACCTCGGGGCCGGTGGTCTGGGCGCATCCCGGCTGGCAGACGGAACGGCTGATGTGTGACGGGATTGCGCCGCTGGCTGATCCGGGGCGGCTGATCCTGGCACAGGCGCACCGGGGCGATGACGTGCTCTGGACCATCGAAGAGACCCTGCGTTCGGGGGCCGTGGCGCTGGTCGTGGCCGAACTGCCGGTGCTGCCCGGCCTTACGGCGGTGCGACGCCTGCAACTGGCCGCCGAAGCCGGGGCAGAGGCGGCGGGCGCGCTGGGCCTTCTGCCGCCGCTGGGCCTTTTGCTGACCCCCGGTCAGGGCGGGGCGCCGGCCGTGGAAAGCCGCTGGCAGATGGCCCCGCGCCACACCCCCGGTCTGGCGCGCTGGCAGCTTGCGCGGCTGCGCGCCCGCAACGCCCCGCCCGCAGACTGGTGGGTCGGGCAGGACAGCCGGGGCCACCCCCTGCTGCTGCAGCCCGATCCGCAGCCCGAGGGGGGATCCGTCCTGAACTCTGCGTGAACTGACATGACGGCGCGCACCGATGTGCTATCTGCCGCGCAGGAGGAGCATCCCGTCCATGTATCGCCTCGCCGCCGCCCTGTTGATGGCCCTTGCCGGGCCCGCCCTGTCCGACCCGGCCCGCTATGTGCTGGAACCCGCCGAATCCAGTGTCGGGTTCGAGACCGATTTCGGCCCCGACCGCATCACCGGGCGCATGCCCGTCACCCGCGCCGACCTGACGCTTGACTTTGACCGGGTGGCCAACAGCACCGTCGCGGTCACGATCGATGTGCAGAACGCCGAAGCCAGCTTTCCCTTCGCCGCCCAGGCGATGAAAGGCCCCAAGGTGCTGGATGCCCGGACATGGCCTGAAATCACCTTCGCCTCCACCTCGGTCCGTCCGGCGGCGGATGGTGCCACGGTTGAAGGCAACGTCACGATCCGCGGCGTTACCCGGCCCATGACGCTGGCCGCCCAGATCTGGCGGCAGACAGACAGCGCGCCGGGCGATCTGAGCCAGCTGACGGTGCGCCTTGTGGGCCAGGTCAAGCGCAGCGACTTCGGCGCCACCGGCTGGTCCGACCTTGTGGGTGACGAGGTGCGGCTGGACATCCTTGCGCGCATCGCGCGGCAGGACTGACGCCGATGGTCTGGCGCAACACCCCCACCCGCTTCGGCCTTGTCACCCGCCTGCTGCACTGGGGCATGGCCCTGGCCATTGTCGGGATGCTGGCCCTGGGGACGCGGATTGCCACGATGGAGCCGGGGCTGGCCAACCTGTGGATGTACGGGCTGCACAAAAGCATCGGATTCATCCTGCTTGGCCTGGTGCTTGTGCGGCTGATCTGGCACCGCCTCAGCCCGCCGCCCGGCCCGCAGGGTGCGGCCACTGACTGGACACAGCGGATGGCCCGCGCGGCCCATGGGCTGATGTATGTCCTGCTTCTGGCAATCCCGCTGTCGGGCTGGGTGGCAAGTTCGGCTTCCGGTCTTGATGTGATGCTGTTTGACCGCTGGGTGATCCCGCCCATCGCCCCGGTGTCCGAATCTGTGGAAAACGCGGGCTGGGCCGCGCATGGCCTTCTGACCAAGCTGCTGATGGGCGTGCTGGCCCTGCACGTCGCCGGGGCGATAAAGCGGCAGATCGGCGGCGACGGCACCCTGACACGGATGTGGCGCGGACAGCGCTGAACCTCTGCCCGGTCCTGTTCGCGGACCTGCCCGCACCGGGGGTAACGCGCCCGTGGGGCAGGAAGGGGGCGGCGCAGGCAGCCCCCTTTGCGCGGCTTTGCAACGGCCTTCTGGCCCTTGGCCGGGGCTTGCGCTAAAGCAGGCGCGGACTGTTACGGAAAGGCGCGCGCATGGCCCGGATCCTGATCACCTCTGCCATCCCCTATATCAACGGCATCAAGCACCTGGGCAACCTGGTGGGATCGCAGCTTCCCGCCGACCTTTATGCGCGTTTCATGCGCGGGCGCGGGCACGAGGTGCTGTTTCTCTGCGCCACGGATGAACACGGCACCCCGGCCGAACTGGCCGCCGCCAAGGCCGGCAAACCGGTGGAAGAATTCTGCGCCGGAATGCACGCGGTGCAAAAGGGCATCGCCGATGGTTTTCGCCTGTCCTTCGATCATTTCGGCCGCTCGTCCAGCCGGCGCAACCATCGTCTGACCCAGCATTTTGCCGGAAAGCTTGCCGAAAACGGCCTGATCGCGGAGGTCAGCGAAAAGCAGGTCTTCTCGGTCACCGACAACCGCTTTCTGCCCGACCGCTATATCGAAGGCACCTGCCCGAACTGTGGCTATGACAGGGCGCGGGGTGACCAGTGCGAAAACTGCACCAAGCAGCTTGATCCGACCGATCTGATCAACCCCCGCTCGGCCATATCCGGCTCGACCGATCTTGAGGTGCGGGAAACCAAGCACCTTTACCTGCGCCAGAGCGCCTTGCGCGACAGGCTGGAAGCCTGGATCGACAGCAAGACCGACTGGCCGGTCCTGACCACGTCCATCGCGCGCAAATGGCTGAATGACGGCGAAGGGCTGCAGGACCGGGGCATCACCCGCGATCTGTTCTGGGGCGTGCCGGTCCGCAAGGGCGATCAGCCCTGGCCCGGCATGGAAGGCAAGGTCTTCTATGTCTGGTTCGACGCGCCCATCGAATATATCGCCTGCGCCGCCGAATGGGCCGATGCCAATGGCCTGGCGGATGCCGACTGGGAACGCTGGTGGCGCACCGACAAGGGCGCTGCGGATGTGCGCTATGTCCAGTTCATGGGCAAGGACAATGTGCCTTTCCACACGCTCAGCTTTCCCGCCACGATCATGGGCTCGGGCGAGCCGTGGAAGCTGGTGGATTACATCAAGTCCTTCAATTACCTGAATTATGATGGTGGCCAGTTTTCCACCAGTCAGGGGCGCGGCGTGTTCATGGATCAGGCGCTGTCGATCCTGCCGCCGGATTACTGGCGCTGGTGGCTGCTGTCGCATGCGCCGGAAAATGCCGACAGCGAATTCACCTGGGAAAACTTCCAGGCTTCGGTCAACAAGGATCTGGCCGATGTGCTGGGCAATCTGGTGTCGCGCGTCACCAAATTCGCCGCCTCGAAGCTGGGCGATACGGTGCCGGCGGGCGGTGCCTTCGGCCCGCAGGAAACCGCGCTGATTGCCGATCTGGGCGCGAGGGTGCGCGACTATGAAACGCTGATGGAGGCGATGGATATCCGCAAGGCCGCGGCAGAGCTGCGCGGCATCTGGGTGGCGGGCAACGAATATCTGCAAGCCGCCGCGCCCTGGTCTGCGCTGAAGACCGATCCGGCCCGGGCCGAAGCGATCGTGCGCCTGTCGCTGAACCTGATCCGGGTCTATGCCATTCTGTCGCGCCCCTTCATCCCCGATGCCGCCGCCACGATGATGGCCGCCATGGGCAGCGCCGACTGGACCTGGCCCGACCACATCGGCGGGGCGCTTCGCGTCCTGCCCGCGGGACATGCCTTTACCGTGCCCGAGAACCTGTTCCGCAAGATCACGGATGACGAGCGGGCGGACTGGCAGCAGCGGTTTTCCGGCGTGCGCGGGTAAAGCCTCCGGTCAGCGCCGCCAAACCGGGCCAAAGACCATGCCCCGGGCCTGGTCCGGCATGTCTGGCCGGGCGGGAACAGGAAACGCGCCCCGCGTTTCGCCCGCCTGGTTGGGACGGTGCCCTGTAGACCGGCAGGTCCGGGCGACACAGAGGCCAGCGCCCGACCCGGCGGGCGAGAAGCGCCCGCCGAGGGCGGGGCGGGCGCCGGTCGGGGGCTTTGGGCCCCCGGCCGGTCCTGATCCCGGCGGGACGCTGTGGCAGGGGCGATGGCCCCTGCCAGAGAGACCGGGAATCGCGCGATGCACAGGAACGTCT
>JADCDI010000116.1 GCA_020251025.1 Rhodobacter sp.
CCGCCCCGCCCACGGCGGGCGCTTCACGCCCGCCGGGTCGGGCGCTGGCCTTTGTGTCTCCCGGACCTGCCGGTCTACGGGGCAATGTCGCGCGCGGGCGGGGGCAACGCGGTGCGTTTCCTGTTCCCGCCCGAACAGGCGAAAGCACCCTCGCCGCCTCAATGGCAGGGGCCATCGCCCCTGCCACAGCACCACAGCGGTATCAGGACCAGCCGGGGGCCAAAGCCCCCGGCCAGCGCCCGCTCCACTACTGGCGGGCGCTTCGCCCCCGCCGGGTCGGGCGCTGGCCTCTGTCTTTGCCGGAGCTGCCGGTCTGCGGGGCAATGTCCCCTTTGGGCGGGGGAAACGCAAGCCGCGGGTCTGCGTCCCGCCCTCAGGGGCAATCCTTTTCCCCGGACCGGAAAGGGTTTCCCGCCAGGCATGCCGACGGCACTTGTCCGGCACCCTGTCAGGGGCAACCGGCGACGGGCCTGGCCGGGCAGGGTACCGCCCGAGGTGGCGCAGTCAAGGCTGCGGATCAGCGCTTGTCGTCTTCGTCTTCATCCTCTTCGCCATCGCCCCGGGGCAAATTGAAGAAGCTTTCGGCATCGCTGAAATCCGCCGGGTGGTCTTCGGGGCCGGTCGCGAAGGCATCCGGACCCGCCACCCTGGATGGCATCTTCGGCGTGGGTGCCATGCCAAGCGACTGCTCGGTCGAAACCAGCTTGCGCCGTTCATCATCGCTCATCACCGCACCTTCGGCGGCCTTCTTCTTCACGGCCTGCTGGACGGCGGCGTCAAGCTCGGTCTGGCGGCACAGGCCCAGCGCCACCGGATCAACCGGGGTGATGCCCGAGATGTTCCAGTGCGTCCGGTCACGGATTGACTGGATGGTGGGTTTCGTCGTGCCCACCAGCTTGCCGATCTGACCGTCGCTGAGTTCGGGGTGAAACCTGACCAGCCAAAGGATCGCCGCCGGGCGGTCCTGCCGCTTGGACAGCGGGGTATAGCGCGGTCCGCGCCGCTTTTCTTCGCCAACTGCGGCTGCGTTGAACTTCAGCCGCAGACGGTACTCCGGGTCTTTCTGGCCCCTCTCGATCTCGATCGGATCCAGCTGGTTGTTGGCGACGGGATCAAAACCCTTCACCCCGGCGGCGACATCACCATCGGCAATGCCCTGCACCTCCAGCTCGTGCATGCCGCAGAAGTCGGCAACCTGCCGGAAGGTCAGGGTCGTGTTGTCCACCAGCCAGACGGCGGTTGCCTTGGCCATGAGCGGCTTGTTCATCGGGGACACTCCTTTACAAATCTCTCCCGGGCCGGGAAAACGGCTGCGACCGTGGCCGCGTCACCTCGTTTTCGGGAAGTTGCCCGTCATATAGTCGCGTTGGCCACGGGAGAAAAGCGAAAATGAAGGCGCTGCTGCTTTTGCTGCTGGCACTTGCGCTTCCGGCCCATGCAGAAGGCGAGGCACCGGGCGATTTCAGTTACTATGTCATGGCCCTCAGCTGGTCGCCCAACTGGTGCGCGCGGACAGGGGATGCCCGAAGGCATGACCAATGCGATGCCCGGCATGCCCATGGATTCATTCTTCACGGCCTGTGGCCGCAATATGAAACCGGCTATCCCAGTGCCTGCCGCAGCCTGCGGCGCGACCCGTCGCGCGCCGAAACCGCAGCGATGACTGACATCATGGGATCAGGCGGGCTTGCATGGCATCAGTGGAAAAAGCACGGGCGCTGCACGGGCCTTAGCGCCGATGACTACTTTGCCGCCGCCCGGCGCGCCTATGGCGCGATCCGCCTGCCCGAGGACCTGCAATCGCTGAACCGCAGGCTGACCCTGCCCGCCCGCGCGGTCGAAGACGCCTTCATCGCAGCCAACCCGGCCCTGCCGCGTGATGCGGTCACTGTGACCTGCAAGGCAGGCATGATCCAGGAGGTGCGTGTCTGCCTGACGAAAGATCTGTCACCGCGCCGCTGCGGCAAGGATGTGATCCGCGACTGCCTGTTGAGCGACGCGGTGATGGAGCCGGTGCGGTAGGTATCTGTCTCTTTGGGGAGTCTTGGGGATGGATGACCGGATCGTGATCCTGAACAGGCTGTCGCGTCTGCGGCAGACAAAACCCCGGTCAGCCTGCTGCTTGAACGTGCGGCCTCCACCGGCTCCGGTGCTGCTGATGGCACCCGTGCCCGCGCAGGGGCGGCTTCCGTTCCGGGGGATCAGGCAAGGCAGCGCCTTGCTGCTGCCCCTGCGCGACGCATCCGCAAGAATCCCTGCTGCCCGCACCAGCGGCGCGACAAGGATAAGCCGGGCACCATGGCAGGGGCGATGGCCCCTTGCCATTGAAGCGGGGTGTTTTTGAATCGACAGGACCGCCTGTTCGGGCGGGAACAGGAAACGCATCGCGTTTCCCCCGCCCACGCGCGACGGTGCCCTGTAGACCGGCAGGTCCCGGAGACACAGAGGCCAGCGCCCGACCCGGCGGGGGCGAAGCGCCCGCCGGTGGCGGGGCGGGCGCTGGCCGGGGGCTTTGGGCCCCCGGTTGGACAAGGGGCGGTGTGGCGCTGTGGCAGGGGCAATGGCCCCTGCCATTGGGGCGGTGAAGGTGCTTTCGCCCCTTCGGGCGGTAACAGGAAACGAATCGCGTTCCCCCGCCCGCGCGGAACGGTGCCCTGTAGACCGGCAGGTCCGGGAGAAGCAGAGGCCAGCGCCCGACCCGGCGGGGGCGAAGCGCCCGCCGAGCGCGGGGCGGGCGCTGGCCGGGGGGCTTTGGGCCCCCCGGCAGGCGTGTGATCAGCGGGACGCGGTGGCAAAGGCGATGGCCTTTGCCATGGTCGCGTTGACAGTGCTTTCGTCAATGCCGGCGGGACACGGCAACGCACCGCGTTTCCCCGCCCGCGCGGGACGGTGCCCTGGTGACCGCCAGGTGCAGAAACACCGGTCAGGCCAGCACCCGCCGCGCACAGGGCGGGCGTGGAATCAGCCTATCCCTTGGGCAGGGGCGATGGACCCTGCCGAAAGGCGCAAACCGCGCAAAGGCGCAGGGATTCCCCGCGCTGCGCTCTGGCTGCCCCCGCGACCTGCGCCCCTCAGGCACCCTTCTACCCCACCCGGAGCACGATCTTCCCGATATGGCCAGAGCTTTCCATGCGGCGGTGCGCCTCTGCCGCGTCTTCCAGGGCGTATTCCGAATCCAGCACCACCCGCAGCCTGCCGGCCGCGATCATCGGCCAGACGTGCTGTTCCAGTTCGGCCGCATAGCCCGCCTTCGCCAGATCAGACTGCGGGCGCAGGGTGCTGCCGGTGATGGTCAGCCGCCGCATCATCACCTCGGCAAAGTTCAATTCCACCTTCGCCCCGCTCAGAAAGGCGATCTGCACCAGCCGCCCGTCATCGGCCAGCGCCTTGACATTGCGCGGCAGGTAAGACCCGCCGACCATGTCCAGGATCAGGTTCGCGCCCCCTTCGGCGCGCAGGATGGCGACGAAATCCTCGGACCGGTAGTTGATCGCGCGCTCGGCGCCCAGCGCCACACAGGCTGCACATTTGTCATCCGACCCGGCGGTGGCAAAGACCCGCGCCCCGAGCGCCGCCGCAATCTGGATCGCGGTGGTGCCGATGCCGGATGATCCGCCATGCACCAGAAATCGCTCGCCCGCCCGCAGCCCGCCGCGCAGAACCATGTTCGACCAGACGGTGAAGCAGGTTTCGGGCAGGCCGGCCGCCGCCTTCAGATCCATCCCGGCAGGGACAGGCAGGGCATGGGCTGCATTCGTGACCGCATATTCGGCATAGCCGCCGCCCGGCAGCAGCGCGCACACCCTGTCGCCGATCTGCCAGCGCGCAACACCCGGCCCCACATCCACCACCACGCCCGACGCCTCCAGCCCCGGCAGGGGCGAGGCACCGGCAGGCGGCGCATAGGCCCCGGCCCGCTGCAGCGCATCCGGACGGTTCACGCCCGCATAGGCCACACGGATCACGATCTGGCCGTGGCCGGGAACCGGCACGGGCAGGATCACCGGCGTCAGGACCTCCGGCGCGCCGGGCTGGGAAATCGCCACGGCGCGCATCGTATGGGACAGGGCCATGAAACCTCTCAGAAACGGAACTTGCCGGGCAGGTCATCCGGCACGGTGGGGGCCTTGACCGCTTCCATCAGCTTCAGCGGCCCCGCCAGCAGCGCCTTCGACAGCGGGTTGTTGCGAAAGCCAGCCTTCGCCTTTTCGATCCGCATGACATCCTCAATCCGCCGGTCCAGAAACTCCCACGTGGCCTGATGTCCGGCGCTGTCATCACCCAGCCAGAACAGCACGGTCGCGGCATAGACGGCAGACAGGGTGGCCCGCTTGGTATACCAGTTCACATCGCGTGATGTGTCACCCAGCGCGTCCCAGATCGCGTCTGCCGTGCCCCAGACCGCCTTGGCCCCGTCCGCCGCATGGGTGGGCAGCGCGAACAGCGTGGCGCCGCGCCGCACCACTTCCTTGTCGGTCACCGCCTCCAGCCGGAAGCGGATCGCAGCCGCCACCCGGTCGCGGTAACGCATGGCGGCAAGGTCCGTCGCCCTCAGCCTTGAAACCATCGCGTCATCGCCGCGCCGGTGAAAGGCCAGCGCCAGATCAACCGCCCCGCGCGGGAACAGCGCCCGTGCCAGGCCGGGTTCTACCCCCGATGCCGCAATCGCGGCCCGCAGGGTAATGTCGGACCAGCCATCAAAGGGCACATGCGCCAGGGCGGCGTCCAGAACGGCATCCTTCGCCGCGCGCACAGTACCATCGGTATCCATGACCTTCATCCTGTCCTTCTCCCGCTCAAGGCTCAATATAGCGCGCGCTGGGGCCGGGCACAGGGGGAGAAAACCATGAACGGCCAGCAAAAGGGCAGGCTCTGCGGGTCAGACAGCGTCCGCCCCTGTGGATGATGCAATCTGTCGCAGGGCGGGGTTGGCGGGTCAATTTGCGTTGCATCCGCACCGCATCGCCACAATGCTTTGCTTATGGCGCGCCGAATATACTCCTATCGCGATGATCCGGATGTTCCGCCGTTCGACGAAAGCGGTCCCGTCGCGGTGATGGATGGTGCCTGTGCGCTGTGCAGTTGGGGCGCGCGGATGATTCATCGGCTGGACCGCAGCGGAACAATCCGCATCTGCCCGGTCCAGTCCCCGCCCGGCATGGCGCTGATGCGCCACTACGGGCTTGACCCTGCTGATCCGGCAAGCTGGCTGTTCATCGACGGCGGGCAGGCCTTTGCCGATTTCGACGCGGCGGTGCAGGCGGGCCGAAGGATGGGCGGCTGGGCCGGGCTGGCCAGGGTGCTGCTGGTTTTGCCCAAACCCGCCCGCGACTGGCTTTACCGGCGACTGGCCCGCAACCGCTATCGCCTGTTCGGCCGCGCAGACATGTGCGCGCTGCCCGACCCCGCGTTTCAGAAGCGCCTGTTGCGATGAAGGTTCTGGTGGTCGGCGGCTATGGCGTTTTCGGGGAACGGCTGGCACGGCTGCTGATCCGCGACGGGCATCAGGTGACGGTGGCCGGGCGTGACCTGGCCAAGGCGAAGGCTTTGGCGGCACAACTGGGCTGCAGCGCACAGCGGATTGACCGCAAGGGGGATTTTGCCGCTTTGGCCGGTCATGATGTGGTGGTCGATGCGGCTGGACCCTTCCAGATGCAGGGTGATGATCCCTGGCGGCTGGTGCGCGCGGCCGTCCGTGCGCGGGTGCATTACCTTGACCTGTCAGACAATGCGGAGTTCTGCACCGGAATATCGGTGATGGACCGGGAAGCGAAGGCTGCCGGTGTTTGCGTGATCTCTGGTCTGTCCACGGTTCCGGCGCTTTCCTCTGCGGCGGTGCACGCCCTGGCGGGGGGCGAGGCCCCCCGCGTCATTGACATCGCCGTGCTGCCGGGCAACCGCAGCCCGCGCGGAATTTCGGTGATGACATCGATCCTGTCCCAGGCGGGCCGGCCAATGCCGGTCTGGCGCGGCAATCAATGGGTTTGGGCCACGGGGTGGTCAGACCCGGCGCGCTACCGCTTGCCCGGCGGGACTTTCCGGCAGGGCTGGATGATCACGGTGCCCGACCTGCACCTGTTCCCTGCCCGTTTCGGGGCGGAAACCGTTCTGTTCCGCGCGGGTCTTGAACTGGCGGTGATGCGCTATGGCCTGGCGGTCTTTGCAGCGCTGCGCCGGGTTGTGCCCGTTCCGGTAACGCCGCCGGTCGTACGGGCATTCAAATGGGCGGCTGACCTGCCGTCGCCCTTTGGCAGCGGGCGGGGCGGCATGTCGGTCATGGTGATTGCAGGCGGGGAACGGCGCTGGTGGCGGCTTCTGGCCGAAGACGGGGACGGACCTTTCATCCCCGCCGTCGCCACGCGCGCCCTGCTCCGGCGAAGCACCCTGCCCCCCGGCGCGGCCCCGGCGGTGAATACCATCACGCTGGAGGAGGCTGAGGCCGCAATGTCGGACCTGCGCGTGCAGACTGAACGCGCGGCCGAGCCGTTCAGCCCGATCTTTGCGCAGGTGCTGGGGCCGGATTTCGCGGCCCTGCCGGAACCTGTCCGCGCCACGCATCTGACCGCCGGTCAAAGCCGCTGGCGCGGATGCGCCACGGTTACGCGGGGAAAGGGGCTGTGGGGCCGGTTCCTGTGCCTGCTGTTCCGGTTTCCGGCACAGGCCAGTGATGTGCCGACAGAGGTGATCAAGACTGCCACAGCATCCGGCGAAGTCTGGCAGCGGCGGTTTGGCAGACACGGCTTCCGGTCCCGTCTTGCGGCGGGGCAGGGGGGCATGACCGAATCCTTCGGCCCTTTCACCTTCCTGCTGTCGCTCAAGGTGCAGGACGGGGCACTGCATTATGCCGTCGCTGCGGGATGGCTGGGCAGGCTGCCCCTGCCGCGCTGGCTGCTGCCAGTGTCACAGTCACGCGAATATCTGCAGGATGGTGCATTCCGGTTTGACGTGAAGCTGCTTGCCCCGCTGACCCGGCAAGTGGTGGTGCACTACAGGGGTTTCCTTTCGGCAGCCCAGGGCGGCAATCCGGCCCGCGTCCCGTCATCCCGCACCTGACCGGTGTGCCAGCCTGACCCCGGGCCGGTGGCCGTTCCCGGACCCCCCGCTTCCAACCCGGTGGACAAGCCCCCCTGCTTTTGCTATCGCTCGCGCCGCCTGCACAATTCGTGCAACTCTAACTTAGGAAGGTGGTGAAAACCACATGCAGGTCAGCGTTCGCGACAACAATGTCGATCAGGCCCTACGGGCCCTGAAGAAAAAGCTCCAGCGCGAGGGTGTGTTTCGGGAAATGAAGCTCAAGCAGCATTTCGAGAAACCCTCGGTCAAGAAAGCGCGGGAAAAAGCCGAAGCGGTGCGGCGTGCGCGCAAGCTCGCGCGCAAGAAATTGCAGCGGGAAGGCGGCCTCTGAGCCTTTTGTGAACTCTGTCGCCGCAAGGCGAGGGGCGGGGCAACCCGCCATCCGATCAACCCCCGTGCCCCGGCCCGGGGGTTTTTCGTTTCAGGATTGCAGGGCACCGGGCGCAAATGAGGGCACAGAAGCCTTGACCGTCACAAGTTCAGCCGCAGAAGACCGCGTTTCCCGGGATTTGGTTCGGGCCTGTGACCGTTCCTGTGGAACCTGCGGCGATCCCGGGCACAAGGTTCCGAACCGGCTTTGACACGCTTCCCCTGATCTGAAAGGCGGCACTCACGTTCATCCGTTTCGGCCAAATGACCGGACAGTGTCACACGGCCTGGTGCAGGTGTCCGCCCATCGGGCCTCCTTTGGCTTTCCTTTGTTCGCAGATAAGCGCTTTACCCGTTCCCCCGTTTGTGGCGCGATCCGACCCATGCTTTTGGTCGCATGGCTGTAACGGCCAGGGCCCGATATCCATCTCTTTGTCTGGTTTGCGGGCCTGAATGCCCGCAGCGGCCAAGGTGGGTGAGACGATCCGTCAAGCCGGGGTTCGGAAGCCCGGCAATGACATCGGCATCGCAGCCCGGTGCCGGGGGAACATCAGCCCTTCACCCCTCCACCCGTCCCCGCCCCCTGAAACCAGCGCACGATCGCCTCCCGCTCCTGCGGCTCGATATAGCTCAGGTTGGCGGGCGGCATCGCATGGGTCACCCCCGCCTGCAGGTAAATCCGCCGCGCCTCATGCGCGATCTGGGCGGGGGTTTCCAGGACAACGCCCTTCGGCGGCCACAGCATGCCCGGCCAGGCCGGTTCCGCCGCATGGCACATCGAACAGCGGCCCTGCACGATGCCCGTCACCTCGTCAAACCCGTCAGCCGAGGCATAGGTCAGTGCCGCGCCCTGCAGTTGCGCTTCGGGTTCGGCAGTGCGCATCGGCGCGGTGGACAGCCAGGCGATGATCAGAAACAGCACCGCCGTCACCGCCCAGGTCCAGGTCGGGTTGCCCCTGGCGGCATGGCGGCTGTTGAAGTAATGCCGGATCGTCACCCCCATCAGGAAGACAAGGCTGGCGATGATCCAGTTGTATTCTGTCGCGAAGGCCAGCGGATAGTGGTTCGACAGCATCAGGAACAGCACCGGCAGCGTCAGATAGTTGTTGTGCGTGCTGCGCTGCTTGGCGATGCGGCCATACTTGGGGTCCGGCACCCGGCCCGCCTTAAGGTCGGCCACCACGATCCTTTGGTTCGGCATGATGACCATGAACACATTGGCCGACATGATCGTGGCCGTGAAGGCCCCCAGATGCAGCAGCGCCGCCCGGCCCGAAAAGACCTGCGTATACCCCCAGGCCATCGCCACAAGAAGGACATACAGCAGCAGCATCAGCCGCGTGCTGTCGTCCCCGAAGCGGCTTTTGCAGATCGCGTCATAGGCCAGCCAGCCGAAGCCCAGCGACGCCAGTGAAATCAGCACAGCCTGCCAGACCGCAAGATCCGCCACCGCCGGATCAACCAGATACAGATCAGCCCCGAGGTAATAGACAAGGATCAGCAGCGCAAAGCCCGACAGCCAGGTGGCATAGCTTTCCCATTTGAACCAGATCAGATGGTCCGGCAGCCGGTCCGGGGCGACGAGGTATTTCTGCACATGATAGAAACCCCCGCCATGGACCTGCCATTCCTCGCCGTGAGCCCCGGGCGGCAGATCGGGCGATTTGCGCAGGCCAAGGTCCAGCGCGATGAAGTAGAACGACGATCCGATCCAGGCGACGGCAGTGATCACATGGGTCCAGCGCACCGCGAATTCGATCCATGCTTCCAGAACCGCCCAGTCATACATTGCCTGCCCCCGCTGCCTTGCCAAAGGCTATACCAGGGCGGACTGTTCCGCTAATCCTGTTAATGCCGCATCACTTTCAAACCCTTCAAAAGAATGTCCCGATCACGCCATGTCCTACGTCGCCGCGCTCAAGATGTTCGTCCGTGTCTATGAACTGGGCAGCATGAGTGCGGCCGCACGCGATCAGCGCACCTCGCCTGCGGTCGCCTCATCGCGGATATCGGAGCTGGAAAAGCATCTTGGCGTGCGCCTGTTCAACCGCACCACCCGCAGCCTGCAACCCACCGAAAACGGGCGGCTCTTCTATGACGGGGCCCTCAGGGTGCTGGAAACCATCGCCGAGGCCGAGGCCGCCGTGGGCGACATCGCCCAGAACCCGCGCGGCACGCTGTTCGTGGCGGCACCCCTGGGCATCGGGCGGCGTGTCATTGCGCCCCATGTGCCCGCCTTCAGGGCTGCCTACCCGCAGGTGGATGTGCGGCTGCGCCTGTCCGACCGGGTGATCGATGTCACTGCCGAGGGGCTCGATCTGGCCTTTCATCTGGGCCAGCTTGAAGACAGCACGCTGAAGGTGCGCCTTGTGGCGGACTGTCCGCGCCTGCTGTGTGCGGCCCCCGCCTATGTTGCGCGGCGCGGCCTGCCACAGGACGGCGACGCGCTGCTGGCCGGACGGCACGACTGCCTCAACCTGCGCTTTCCCGGCGCGAAAGAGTTTCAGTGGACCTTGCAAACCCCGAAGGGTCCGCGCCGCTTTGAAATCACCGGCCCCTTCGAATCGGACGACGGTGATGTGCTGACGCAATGGGCGCTGGACGGGCACGGCATCGTGCTCAAGCCGCTGTTCGAGATCGCCGATCATCTGCGCAGCGGCGCGCTGGTTCCCGTGGCCACCGCCACGCCGCCCCTGCCGGTGCAGCTTTCCGTCCTCAGCCAGCACCGCCGCCTGCGCGACCCCAAGGTCAATCTGTTTGCCGATTTCATGGTGGCCCGGATCAAAGGCGTCCTTGCCGATCAGGTCAGGGGGCTGACCCTGCCTGCGCCTTGAGCGGTTGCCGCGCGGCATCATCCAGCGCCAGCCACAGGGCACCGTCCACAAAACCGCCCCGGATCAGCGTGCCGGGACGGCCCGCCTCGGGGTGCTGATCCAGCCGGTCCCGGAAGCGGTCGTTGGAGACAACCCGCGCGCCCAGGTCGCGCGCCACCGCCAGAATGGTTGCATCCGCAGGCGTGCCCTTGTTCACCACCATGACGCGGTCCTCCGCCAGGCCCAGCGCCTCGGCAAAGGCCGCATGATCCAGATACCGCCCCGCAAGCAGATAGCCTGCATTGGCATCAAAGACGATGCCGGGGCTGAACCCAAGGGCGGCAAGATGTTCAAGAACCCGGCGCACCGGTTCGATCTGCGGGGTATCACCCTTCCAGTACATCACGTTCGACCCGTCAACGATGACCCACCCCGGGGCAACGGCGGCGCGCGGTTCCACGCGCAGAAGCGCCGCGCCCAGCAGGAATGCGCTTGCAATGGCACAAAGCCCCGCAAGCAGGGCAAGGTCGGCCCAGCCGGGCACGGCCAGACCAACCCCGACACCGACAAGGGACGCAAGAACAAGAAACAGCGGAACACGCATGGGCGGACCCTATCCCTGCCACGCGCCCGATCAAGGCGGATCACGGTCAAATTGCCGATACACTGTCTGCGGACCTGCCCCGGTGCCGCGCGCCGGGCCCCCGGTCAGCTTCCCCGGTAGGTCGAATAGCCAAAGGGCGACAGCAGCAGCGGCACATGGTAGTGCGCGCCCGCGTCCGCCACCCCGAAGCGCACCGGTATCTCATCCAGAAACAGGATGCCCCCTGCCCCCTGCGCCCGCAGGTAATCGCCCGCGCAGAAGACCACTTCATACTGCCCTTCGGTCAGCGCCTTGCCCGACAGCAGCGCGGCATCGGTGCGCCCGTCGGCATTGGTCACGGCCTCGGTGATCTTGCGGTGGCTGTTGCCGCTGACGCGGTACAGCATGATCTTCACCCCCGCCGCCGGTTTACCCCGTGCTGTATCCAGCACATGCGTTGTCAGACGCCCCTCAGCCATGACATTCCCCTTCTGCCGCCCCCGCCACTGTGCCAGGTCTTCCGCCCAAAGGCGACGCCCCGGCACCCGGAAAGGTCTTTCGCCAAGATTTTGATAAACTCCGGCGCGCGCACCGCCTAGAACACAGATGCAGAAGACCGGAGGCTTGATGACCCGCTATCCCCGCAACCTTCTTGGCTACGGCGCCAGCCCCCCGGATGCGCAATGGCCCCAGGGGGCCAGGATCGCCGTCAGCCTGGTGCTGAATTACGAAGAAGGCGGCGAAAACAGCATCCTGCACGGCGATGCCGCATCCGAGGCCTTTCTCAGCGACATCGCCGGGGCGGTGCCCTGGCCGGGGCAGCGCCACTGGAACATGGAATCGCTTTATGATTACGGCGCGCGGGCGGGATTCTGGCGGCTGCACCGCCTGTTCACCGGGCGCGGCCTGCCGGTGACGGTCTATGGCGTGGCCACGGCACTGGCCCGCAGCCCCGAACAGGTGGCGGCCATGCAATCGGCCGGCTGGGAGATTGCCAGCCACGGCCTGAAATGGATCGATCACCGCGACATGCCCGAAGAACAGGAACGCGCCGCGATCACCGGGGCGATCCGCCTGCATACCGAAGTCACCGGCAGCCGCCCGACCGGCTGGTACACGGGGCGCTGTTCGGTCAACACGGTGCGGCTGACGGCCGAGCAGGGGTTCGACTGGATATCGGATGTCTATGACGACGACCTGCCCTACTGGATCAAGGCCGGGGCACGCGACCAGCTTGTGATCCCCTACACGCTCGAAGCCAACGACATGCGCTTTGCCACCGCCCCCGGCTACATCGACGGGGAACAGTTCTTCCGCTACCTGAAGGACAGCTTTGACGTGCTTTATGCCGAAGGGGCGGCAGGGGCGGCAAAGATGTTTTCCATCGGTCTGCACTGCCGCCTGATCGGCCGCCCCGGCAAGATCGCGGGCCTGCAACGCTTCCTCGACTATGCCCAGGGCCATGATGCCGTGTGGTTCCCGCGCCGTATCGACATTGCCCGTCACTGGGCCGCCACCCATCCGCCCGGCCGCCGGGAAAGGCCCAGCCTGATGGACCGGGCCGCGTTCGTGGCCCGCTTTGGCGGGGTCTTCGAACATTCGCCCTGGGTGGCCGAACGCGCCTTTGCACTGGAACTTGGCCCCGCGCATGACAGTGCCACGGGCCTGCACAATGCGCTGTGCCGCGTCTTCCGCAGTGCCCCGGCCGGGGACAGGCTTGGCGTGCTGACCGCCCATCCCGATCTTGCGGGCAAGCTGGCGCAGGCGAAACGGCTGACCGCGGACAGCAGCCGCGAACAGGCCAGCGCGGGCCTGGATGCCCTGACCGACGCCGAACGCGAAACCTTTCAGCGGCTGAACGCGGCCTATGTGGCCAGGAACGGCTTTCCCTTCATCATCGCCGTGCGGGACCATACAAAGGAATCGATCCTTGCCGCCTTTGAAGCCCGGCTGGCCAATGACCGCGACACCGAATTCGCCACCGCCTGCGCCCAGGTCGAACGCATCGCCGCCCTGCGGCTCAAGGACATGCTGCCATGACCCCCTATTACTCGCCCACAGGCGGTCTGCCGCCGCAGACCGCGCTCCACACCGGGCGCGCGGTCTTCACCGAAGCCTACGCGGTGATCCCCAAAGGCGTGTTTTCCGACATCGTCACCAGTTGCCTGCCGGGGTGGAGCAGAACAAGACTGTGGCTGATCGCCCGCCCGATGACGGGTTTCAGCGAAACCTTCAGCCAGTATGTGATGGAGGTGGCACCCGGCGGCGGCTCGGATGCGCCTGAAAACGACCCCGGCGCGCAATCGGTGATCTTCGTCACCGATGGTGCGATCACGCTGACGCTCGGGGCAGAGACGCACAAACTGGATGCCGGCGGTTACGCCTATATTCCCTGCGGAACACCGTGGCGGCTGCATGCCAAAGGCGAAACGCCCGCCCGCTTTCACTGGATCCGCAAGATCTGGGAACCGGCTGCGGGCCTGGACAGGCCCGCGCCTTTTGTCACCAGCGAACGCAGCATTGCCCCCGTCGCCATGCCCGGGACCGATGGCCGCTGGGCCACCACGCGCTTTGTCGATCCCGATGATCCCGCCCATGACATGCATGTCAACATTGTCACCTTCCTGCCGGGCGGGGTCATTCCCTTTGAAGAGACCCACGTCATGGAACACGGGCTTTATGTGTTGCAGGGCAAGGCCGTGTACCGGCTGAACCGCGACTGGGTCGAGGTTGAGGCAGGCGATTTCCTGTGGCTGCGCGCCTATTGCCCGCAGGCCTGCTATGCCGCCGGCCCCGGCCCGTTCCGCTACCTGCTTTACAAGGACGTGAACCGCCACGCCAGGCTGCGCGGGCCCGGTGCCTTTGCCCCGCTGCCATGACCATCCCCTGTCTGCCCGGACCCTGCCCATTTTCTGTTTCCAAATATCCTCCGGGGGTGCGGGGGTGGAAAACCCCCGCCCCGCCGGCCCGGGCGGTGCCCTCGCCATGAGGCATATTCCCCCCGAACCGCTGACCGCCGCCGCTTTCGCCCCTTTCGGCGATGTGCTGGACGCCAGCGGCACACCGGACCGGATGATCAACGCGGGCCTTTGCGCGCGCTATCATGACCGCGCCCGGATCGACATTGCCGAAGGCCGCGCGGGGCTTTCGGTATTTGATGCCGTTGCCCGGTCGCTGCCCTACACCTTTGATCTGGTCGAACGCCACCCTCTGGGATCGCAGGCCTTTGTGCCGATGACGCAGGCCCCGTTCCTTGTGATCGTCGCCCCGGATGAACAGGGCACCCCCGGCATGCCCCGCGCCTTTCTGACCAATGGCGCGCAGGGGATCAACCTGCACCGGGGCACCTGGCATGGCGTTCTCACCCCGTTGCAGGCCCCCGGCCTGTTCGCTGTTCTTGACCGCATCGGCGCGGGGCCGAACCTGCAGGAATACCGCTATGCCCGGCCCTGGACGGTGCGGTAACCCCCGGCCCGTTCAGCCCATCAGCCGCGCAATGTCCAGCATGCGGTTGGAAAACCCCCATTCATTGTCATACCAGCCGAAGACCCGCAGCATCCCCTGCGGTGTGACCCGGGTTTCGGGCAGGGCCATGACGATGCTTTCGGGCCGCGCCCGCAGGTCGCTTGAGACCAGCGGCCGGGTTGTGACCCCGATCACACCGCCCGCCTGCGCAAGGGTGGCGGTGACGGCATCCACCGTCGCCCGCCGGTCCGTCATGACGCAAAGATCGATCGCCGAAACCGACGCCACCGGCACGCGCACCGCAGACCCTTCGATGCGCCCCGCAATCTGCGGCAGCACGCTGTCCAGCAGGCGCTGCGCCGAGGTGGTGGTGGGCACCATCGACAGCGCCGCCGCCCGGCTGCGCGCAAAATCCGCCGCCGGGGCGTCCACCACGGGCTGACTGCCGGTGTAGCAGTGGATCGTCACCATCGACCCGGTGACGATGCCGAAGCTCTCGTGCAGCAGCCGCGCCAGCGGGGCCAGCGCATTGGTGGTGCAGGAGGCGTTCGACACGATCCGGTGCGCGCCAAGCTGCGCCTCGTTTGCCCCCAGCACCACCGTCACCCCCGCCGCTGCCGAGGGGCCCGAAACCAGCACGCGCCGCGCCCCGCCGGACAGGGCGCGGCCCGCAACCCCGGCCCGGTCCGCCTGGCCGGTGCATTCCATCACCACATCCACCCCCGACAGGTCCAGCACCGAAAGATCGGCCTCGCGGGTCAGCGCAATGCGCCGGCCGTTCAGCACCAAAGCGCCGTCCTCCAGCACGACCGGGCCTGTCCAGACCCCGAAGACACTGTCGAATTCGAAAAGGTAGGCGCACATCTCGGGGGCCGCGATGTCATTGATCCCGACGATATCGATGTCGGGCCAACCACCCCGCAGCCAGGCCCGCAGCACCGACCGTCCGATCCGGCCAAAGCCGTTCACCACCACCCGCATCGCCCGCCCTTTCCCGAACCTTCCTGCGCCTGTCAGACCACGGCGCAAGACAGCCTTCAATGCCGCGCTTCGCGCGGCCGGGTCCGCCGGGCGGGCCGGGGGGGTTCAGGCGCAGCGATACCGGACAAATTGCCGGGCGGCGCGGAACGGGACTTGCGCCGGGCTTGCGGCGGCCCATGAGGCCCCTTTTGCAGGCATCGCCTGCCCGCAGACCGCTCCGGTCGGGTCACCGACCCATATCTTGACGATTCGTCTGGCCGACGGGGCATATGCAGGGTGCCGGTTGACTTGCCGTTCGCCGGGCGCGACCATGGCCCGGCACAGGGGAATCAACGCAACAGGCGGCGCAGTGCGCTTTTCGCGACTTCGGCTCAACGGTTTCAAAAGCTTTGTCGACCCCACGGATCTGGTGATCCACGAGGGGCTGACCGGCGTCGTCGGCCCCAATGGCTGCGGCAAGTCGAACCTGCTGGAGGCGCTGCGTTGGGTCATGGGCGAAAACCGGCCCACGGCGATGCGCGGCGACGGCATGGAAGACGTGATCTTTGCCGGTGCCGCCACGCGGGGCGCGCGCAATTTCGCCGAAGTGTCGATCATCATCGACAATGCCGACCGGCTGGCCCCGTCCGGCTTCAACGATCAGGACCAGATCGAGATCGTGCGGCGGATCACGCGCGATGCCGGATCGGCCTACAAGGCCAATACCAGGGATGTGCGGGCAAGGGATGTGCAGATGCTCTTTGCCGATGCCTCCACCGGCGCACAATCGCCCGCGCTGGTGCGGCAGGGCCAGATTTCCGAACTGATCAACGCCAGGCCGAAGAACCGCCGCCGCATTCTGGAAGAGGCGGCAGGGATTTCCGGCCTGTATCAGCGGCGGCACGAGGCAGAGCTGCGGCTGCAGGCGACCGAGACGAACCTGGCCCGTGTCGATGACGTGATCGAGGCGCTTGGCCAGCAGTTGGTCACGCTGGCACGCCAGGCCCGTCAGGCCGCCCGCTATCGCGAGATCGCGGAACAATTGCGGCGGGCTGAGGGGATGTTGCTGTACCGCCGCTGGCGCGAGGCCGAAGAGGCGCGGGTCCTGGCAGAGACAGACCTGCGCGCGCGCATTCTGACGGCATCGCAGGCAGAGGCCGCCGCCCGCGCGGCCGCCCACGCGCGCCGCCTTGCCGAAGATGCGCTGCCGTCAAAGCGCGAGGAAGAAGCAATTGCCTCTGCCGTGCTGCAGCGCCTGACCGTGCAGCGCGACCAGCTTGCCGGGCAGGAAGCGCAGGCCACACAGCGCATCGCGACCCTGCGCGGGCGGATCGATCAGCTTGGCCGCGATATGGAACGCGAAGCCGGGCTGAACCGCGACGCCGTGGATACCATCGCCCGGCTGGACTGGGAGCAGGCCCAGATCGGCAAGGCGCAGGACGGCCATGACGCGCGGCTTGCCGAAGCCTCTGATCTGGCCAGAGAAGCGGCGGCGATTCTGTCACAGCGGGAAGCCGCGCTGGCCGAAGCGACCGAAGATGTGGCGCGTCTTGCCGCCCGGCACCAGTCCGTCCAGCGGCTGTTGGGCGACAACCGCACGACCGTGCAAAAGGCGGAAACCGAAGCCGAACGATCACGCGCGGCCGTGATTTCGGCAACCGGGGCGCTGGCGGCGGCTGAAGCGGCCTTCGAAGCGGCAGAAGCCGCGCAGGCTGATGCCGTGTCACTTGCCGCCGAAACCGAAGCGGCGCTGGACGCCGCCGAAGACGCCCGGAGCGAAGCCCAGCGGCGCGAGGCCGAAGCGCGCGCGGCGCGGTCCGAGGCCGAGGGCGAGGCCAACGCCCTGCGCGCCGAAGTTGCCGCCCTTGCCCGCCTGGTGGACCGCGAAACGCTGGCGGGGGCGCAGCTGCTTGACCGGGTGACGGTGACGCCGGGCTATGAAAAGGCGCTGGGTGCCGCCCTTGCCGATGACCTGCGCGCGCCCGAAGTGGACCATGCCGGGCGGTCGGGCTGGGCCGTTCTGCCCGACTTTGACGATCCGCAGCCCTTGCCCGAGGGGGCCGTCGCGCTGTCCGGGCACGTCGGCGTGCCTGCGGTGCTGCGGCGGCGCATCGCGCAGATCGGACTTGTCGGGCGCGGGGCCGGCGCGGCGCTTCAGCCCCGCCTGCGGCCCGGCCAGCGTCTGGTCAGCCTTGAGGGCGATCTCTGGCGCTGGGACGGGTTTCGCGCCGCATCGGAAGATGCCCCGACCGCCGCCGCCCTGCGCCTGCAGCAGATGAACCGGCTGGTTGCGCTGAAGCGCGATCTTGAAGATGTGGCGGCCCGCGCCGAAGGGGCGCGTCAGGCGCATGAGGCGCTGCACCGGCGTCTTGCCGATCTGGCCCGGGCCGACCAGATGGCACGCGACAGCCGCCGCGCCGCCGATCAGCGGGTGACCGAGGCCAGCCGCGCCCTGGCCCGGGCCGATGCGGACCGGTCGATTGCGGCTGGCAAGCTTGACGCGGCCCGTCTGGCCGTGGCCCGCTTTGATGATGAGGCCCGCCTTGCCCTCAGGGCCGTGCGCGAGGCAGAGGCGGCAGCGGCGGCCCTGCCCGATCTGGCCACGGCCCGCAGCAGTGTCGAACAGGTGCGCACCGCCGTGGAAGCCGCCCGCATCGCGATGATGACCCGCCGGTCGGTGCAGGATGAGCTGCGCCGCGAGGGCGAGGCCCGCGTGAAGCGGCGGCAGGAGATTATCCGGGAAGTGTCCGGCTGGAAGCACCGCCTGGAAACGGCGGAAAAGCGTGGCACCGAACTGTCCGAGCGCCGCGCCGAGGCCGAAGAGGCCCTGTCCGAAGCCATGGCGGCCCCCGGGGAAATCGCGATCCGGCGCGAAGAGATGTCCGGGGCGATTGACCGGGCCGAGGCCCGCCGCCGCGCCGCCGCAGATGCCCTTGCCCTTGCCGAGGCCGCCCTGCGGGCGGCGCAGTCAGCCGAGCGCGACGCCGAACGCGGCGGCAGCGAAGCCCGCGAGGCGCGTGCGCGCGCCGAGGCCCGCCTCGATGCAGCGCGGGGCACAGCCGATTATGCCGCCGAACGCATCCGCGAGGAAACCGAAGCTTCTCCGGCCGGACTTCTGGCCAGCCTGACGGCAGACCCCGATGCCATGCCCGATGCTGCGGGCCTCGAGGCGGATGTCAACCGCCTGAAACGCCAGCGCGAAGCGCTGGGGGCCGTGAACCTGCGGGCCGAAGAGGATGCAAAAGGCGTGCAGGCCGAACACGACACCCTGAAGGCCGAGAAAGACGATCTGGAAGAGGCGATCAAGCGGCTGCGTTCCGGCATCGCCGGATTGAACCGCGAAGGGCGCGAACGGCTGCTGACCGCCTTTGAGCAGGTGAACGCCAATTTCGCCACCCTCTTCACCCATCTGTTCGGGGGCGGCGAGGCGCGGCTTGTTCTGGTGGAAAGCGACGATCCGCTGGAGGCCGGCCTTGAAATCATGTGCCAGCCGCCCGGCAAAAAACTGGCAACCCTGTCGCTGCTGTCGGGGGGCGAACAGACGCTGACGGCACTGGCGCTGATCTTTGGCGTGTTCCTTGCCAACCCCGCGCCGATCTGCGTGCTGGACGAGGTGGACGCCCCGCTGGACGACGCCAATGTCACCCGGTTCTGCGATCTGCTGGATGAAATGACGCGCCGCACCGAAACGCGGTTCCTGATCATCACGCACCACGCCGTCACCATGGCGCGGATGGACCGGCTTTTCGGGGTGACGATGGTGGAACAGGGCGTCAGCCAGCTGGTCAGCGTCGATCTGAAAAAGGCCGAAGCCCTGGTCGCCTGACGCCGGACGCCGACTGTTCGGGGTCCTTCGGCTGCACCTCTGCGAAGGGGGCACCCCAAGGCCGGACGGCGTTCTGTGTCAGCCCTGTCCTGGCGCGGTTTGCAAGGGTCGCGGCGCGGGCGGCCCGCCGGGGCGGGGAAAACGCGGGTCGCGTTTCGGGGGTCCCGCCCGCAGGGGCAATCCCTGTCCCCGGGGCGGGAAGAGGCATCCGGCAGGCAGGCGGCCGGATCGCTGTTTCAGCATCCTGACATGTCAGCGGCCCCAGACCCTGATCGGGAACGATCCCGGCGGTTTCATATCCTTGTGCGATCGCGGGTGACGCGTCAAATCTGGGCAATAGGGACCATGCCCTGGCGCTTGCGCCGGACGGCCCATCGTCCGGCGGCTTTCAGGGCGTCGCGCCGTCCGGGGCCGCCATAGCCGCCCTGGGCGAAGACAGGACGCAGCCCGCGATAGCGCGCGACGACAACCGGCGGCACATCCGGCGCGCCATCACGGCCCTGAATTCCGGCGCCGTGGACCCTGGGCGCGACAGGCAATCCGGCCCTGTCGGCGACGATATGGCCTTTGCGCATCCTCATCCGCTTGCCGGCGACATATCCTGCAACCCCTGCGCTTTGCGTGGTTTCAACGCTCCGCCTGTCGATGATCCCGGCCGCCGACGCGGTTTTGCGGCCCCCGGCCAAAGGTGCGATCCCGGCCAGACTGCTGTTGATCTCCTCAGGCAGACCGGCACTGCGCTCCGTTCCGCTGTGCAGCCGGACAGAATCACAAGCTGCTGAACGCACCCGATCCGTTTCAGATCAGGTTCTGACCGGCCAGCCCCCCCGAACGGGCCGTTGTCGACCGCAGATGCTGTTGCCGGGGTGCCAAGGCGAGCCGCGCCCCCGTCAGCGGCCCAAGGCGCGGTTGACACCGGAACGGATCGCAGACCTCCGCCGCCGAAGCGCCATCGAAGCCGAAAGCGGTCACATGAAAACCGGTGGCCGCCTGTCGCGATGCCCGTTGAAAAGCACCCCCGGCACCGCCCCCGGCGCCTGCAGCCACAAGATTTGCAAGTTCCCGGCCCACCTTAAGGGCCTGCCCCATTGGTCGCCGTGCCGTGGACCCCGGAAATCCCGCCGAACCGCCGCTGTCTGACCTCAAAGACAGTGTGAAAGCTTTGTTCAGAGCGAACTATACAGGGGCGCGTATTCGGCGTATGCGCTGGCCAGGGCGCCAAAGATCCAGGTCGGTCCGGGCGGGGAGGCCTGGCCGCGAAGGGGAAAGGACGCCGTCCTTCGGGCGCTTTGGCTGTGCCCCCTTCAAGGCTGAAACGGAATGAACGACGATGCGATTGCCGCGCCGCTGGCTGCGGCGCTTTCCGCCCGGGGTTATGAAACCCTGACGCCCGTGCAACAGGCGATGCTGGCCCCCGGGGTTGCGGGCCGCGATGCGCTGGTCAGCGCGCAGACCGGATCGGGCAAGACCGTGGCCTTTGGCATGGCCATTGCCCCCGACCTTTTGCGCGGGGCCGACCGCTTGCTTCTTGCCGATGTGCCGATGGCGCTGATCATCGCACCCACGCGCGAGCTTGCCCTGCAGGTCGCGCGTGAGCTGGACTGGCTTTATGCCGAAACCGGGGCGCAGATCGCCACCTGTGTCGGCGGCATGGATTACCGCACCGAAAAGCGCGCGCTGGACCGGGGCGCGCATATCGTGGTCGGCACGCCGGGCCGGTTGCGCGACCATATCGACCGGGGATCGCTTGATCTGTCGGGCCTGCGCGCCGCAGTTCTGGACGAAGCGGATGAGATGCTGGATCTGGGCTTTCGCGAGGATCTGGAATTCATCCTGGCCGCCGCCCCGCCGGAACGGCGCACGATGATGTTCTCGGCCACCGTACCGCCTGCGATTGCGGCACTGGCCAAGGATTTCCAGCGCGATGCGCTGCGCATCCAGACGCAGGGCGAGGCGCGCCAGCATGTCGACATCGAATACCGCGCGCTGAACGTCAGCACCCGCGACCGCGAACATGCCATCTTCAACGTCCTGCGCTTTTACGAGGCGCGCACGGCGATTGTCTTTTGCAAGACGCGGGTCAACGTGAACCATCTGTTCGCCCGCATGGGCAACCGGGGGTTTCAGGTGGTGGCGCTGTCGGGCGAACTCAGCCAGCAGGAGCGCACCCATGCCCTGCAATCCCTGCGCGACGGGCGGGCGCGGGTCTGCATCGCCACCGATGTGGCGGCGCGCGGCATCGACCTGCCGGGGCTGGATCTGGTGATCCATGCCGATCTTCCGGCCAATTCCGAAACGCTGCTGCACCGGTCGGGCCGCACGGGCCGCGCCGGGGCAAAGGGCGTGTCGGTGCTGATCGTGGCACCTTCGGAATTCAAGAAGGCGCAGCGGCTGTTGCAGGGGGCCCGGGTCGTGGCCGAATGGGCCAAGGCCCCCTCGGCCGATGAGGTGCTCGCCAGGGATGAGGTGCGTCTTCTGGATCACGCGGCCCTGGTGCAGCCTGTGACAGAGGATGAAAAGGCCATGGTTGCGGCCATTCTGGACCGGGCCGGTCCCGAACAGGCCGCCGCCGCCTTTGCCCGCCTTTGGCGCGAGGGCCGCTCTGCCCCCGAGGAACTTATGGACCTGTCCGGCCCCGCCCCCGCCGCGCCTGGGCCGCGCGGGGAATTCGGTGCGTCGGTCTGGTATGCGGTCAACGTCGGCCGCACCGGCCGGGCAGAGGCACGCTGGCTGCTGCCGAAAATCTGCGACGCGGGCGGCATCACCAAAGACGGCATCGGTGCCATCCGCGTGCAGGAGGATGAAACCTTTGTCCAGATCGCCGCAGCCCTTGCCCCCCGCTTTGCCGAGGGGATGGAGCTTGAACCCGGCGTCACCCTGCGCCGCATTGCGGGCGCACCCGATCTTGACGCGCCAGTGAAGCCCCGCGCGAGGCCCCGTGACGCCAAACCCCATGAACCGAAGGGCAACCGCAAGGTCCATATCCCAAGGCCCCTGCGCGATGATGCCGGCGATATGCCGCCGGTTGAAGCGCCTGCTCCCGCCGGTCCCCCGGCACGCAGCACCGCGCCCGTCCCGCGCCCGCTGCGCGACGACAGCGCCCCCGCCCCGCGCAAGCCCTATGGCCCGGATCGCAAGCCCTTTGATCCTGACCGCAAGCCCTTTCCCAGGCGCGATGCGGCCCCCAGGCCCTATTCAAGGCGGGATGATGCGCCAAAACCCTATGCCAGGCGTGCGGAGGCTGATCCTGCGCCCTATGCCAAGGCGGCAGACGCCCCGCGCAAAGCCTACGCAAAGCGTGATGATGCCGCGCCAAAGCCCATGGCGAAACGCGACGGCGACGCGCCGAAATCCTATGCCAGGCGCGACAATGCGCCAAAACCCTATGCCAAACGCGCGGATGCCGACCGCAGGCCCTACGCCAAACCGGCAGACGGCGACCGCAAGCCTTTCGTCAAGCGCGCCGATGCCGCAAAACCCGCCGCCCGCCGCGCGGAAGACGCGGCCCCCAAACCCCGCTGGCAGCCGCCGAAATCCGGCGGGGCCGATGCCCGCCCGCCCCGCCCCAAAGCCGCTGCGGCACCGGGCGGCAAACCGGCATCCGGCAAGGCCGCAGGCAGCAAATCCCACGGCAAACCCGCCTTCGGCAAGAAACCCGCCCCGCGTCCGGCCGACCCCGCCGACACCAGCAAGCGCTTCGTCCCGCCGAAAAAGCCGCGGGGGTGATTGCGGTGCAATCCACAGCAAGGATTGTTGCGCCCGGACCCCGGCGCATCTTGCGCCGCATATCGCCGGAAAAAGCAGCAGCAGACCAGAGGGGAGCCACCCGCAACAGCTTTGTGCCGGCAAACTGTCATCTCAGGTACGCCGTCTGACAGGGTGCTGAAACAGCAATCCGGCCGCCTGCCTGCAGGAAGGTCTGGGAACCGGGCCGGGCGGTCCAACCCGCGCCATCTCAACTAGACCCGGTACCGGAGGGTCCCTTCTGTCGGGAATCGCACGGGCCCCGCTTTCTTGATGGATTTGCCCCGCGTCAAGTCGGGGCACTGCTCCGACGCCCGCGTCTGCCTGCCCGTGGCAGGCGCGTTCGCGCCCGCCCAGTCAGGCGCGGACGGATTTCCCGGCCCCTGCGCCAGCGGAGTGCCCCTTGCCAACGCGCCTGGCACACTCTGGCACCGGCCCGGCGGACCTTCCACCGGAAGGTCCGCTGATCGGGCCGGTGGAGGATTACGGCCAAGAGCCGGCCCATCGGGAACGTATCGCAAGCAGCAGCTCCTGGTCTGATGCGGTATCAGCAGATCGCTGCCAGCGATGCGGACTGTCCAGCCGCTTGCCGCGAACGCAAAATGCAAGGGAATGTTGCGCGGTGTTCAACTAAGGGGATTATCTGACTACCATATATTGCGTCTAACATAGTCCGGACCTACTATAGCCACGTCAACTCGAATGCCTGTGAGAGAATCACGATGCGTCTTCGCGAAGTCACGATCAAGAATTTCAAGGCCATCGACAACACGACGCTCACACTTGGGGATTTCAACGTGATCGTCGGGACGAACGGTTCCGGCAAGAGTTCAGTCTTGCAGGCGTTGCATTGGATGTTTCAGTCTGGCCGCAATCGCAAAGTTGAGGCGAACAGGTACAAGACTAAGGGCGCCACCTTATCTGAAAATGATGCGACCTTTATGCCAACGCCCGACTATAGGAATGCCGGTCATGGTCATGAATATGGCAACAAGCAGGGCACGCCGCAACTTGACCTAACTGTTAAGGCGGAATCTGAGGACGGCGCTCAATTACTAGCACAAATGTGGATCAAATCTGCTCGTAACGAAGGTATCACGGTTCATGTCCCCTCGGCTAACGCGTTTGTCACACAGGTCGGCTCTGTTGCGCAAATCACCTGACGACCGAGGTACCCCTTTCCCCGGACAGACTTATCCCACGGCCTCTGTGACGGGGATGCCGAGCGCGGTGTAGCCGTTGAGGACGCCTATGCGGACCTGGAGTTCGGCAACCTGA
>JADCDI010000117.1 GCA_020251025.1 Rhodobacter sp.
ACAGAGGCCAGCGCCCGACCCGGCGGGCGAGAAGCGCCCGCCAGGGGCGGGGCGGGCGCTGGCCGGGGGCTTTGGACCCCCGGCCTGTCCTGATCCCGGCGCGGCGCTGTGGCAGGGGCGATGGCCCCTGCCATTGGAGCGGTGAAGGTGCTGTCGCCCGTCCGGGCGGGAACAGGAAACGCGACCCGCGTTTTCCCCGCCCGAGTGGGACGGTCCCCCGTAGACGGGCAGGTCCTGGAGCAGCAGAGGCCAGCGCCCGCCGCAGGGCCGGGCGGCGGCCCCGGTCAGACCGCGCCGGGCGCCTGCGGAAAAGTCCCCTGTCTTTCCGCCGGCGGTCCTTTCGGCCGGCACTTTTCCGCAGCCCGCAAGGCAGGGCATTGCCAAACGCGTCAGGATCGCCGGTGAGCGCGACCGAAGGGTTGCCGGGTCGGGGGCCGCTGGCTTGCCGACCCGCAGCAGGCTCTGCGGGTCGGGGCGGACCACGATGCGGCACCGATCACTCCCGGGCCTGGGGCCGCCGGGCGGCCGGGCGAAGGCGAACGGGCACCGCGACAAGACGCCCCTTCACCTCTGGCAAAGGGGCAAGGACGCCGCTTCATCGCCCCCTTATGGAATTGTGCGGGTAATCCGGTTCAAGAAGCTTCTCATTGATTGCGGGCACAGGCATAAACTGACCCCGAGCGAACCTCATGCCGGCCCAAGGCAGCCGACCCAAAGCAGCAAAGGCACAGTCCAGAGATGACCTTCACCCCCACCGACTATGGCCCTTATGATTTCGCGAACCGCCGCCACATCGGCCCCTCGCCCGAAGAGATGTCCGAAATGCTGAAGGTGGTGGGCGCGCCCAGCCTGGATGCGCTGATTGCGCAGACCGTTCCCGCGTCGATCCGCCAGACGGATGCGCTGCCCTGGGCACCGCTGGCCGAGCACGAGCTGCTGGCGAAAATGCGCGAGGTGGCGGCAAAGAACCGGGTGATGACCAGCCTGATCGGGCAGGGCTATTACGGCACCGTCACGCCGCCCGCGATCCAGCGCAACATCCTGGAAAACCCCGCCTGGTACACCGCCTATACCCCCTACCAGCCGGAAATCGCGCAAGGCCGGCTCGAGGCGCTGCTGAACTACCAGACCATGGTCGCCGACCTGACCGGCCTGCCCGTCGCCAATGCCAGCCTGCTGGACGAGGCGACGGCGGCGGCCGAAGCCATGACCATGGCCGAACGCAGCGCCAGGACCAGGGCGCGCGCCTTTTTCATCGATCGCAACTGCCACCCGCAGACCATCGCCGTGATCCAGACCCGCGCGCGCCCGCTGGGGATCGAAACCATCGTTGGCGACCCCGGAAAGATCGACGCTGCGGCGGTGTTCGGTGCCATTTTCCAGTATCCCGGCACCTATGGCCATGTGCAGGATTTCACCGCCCCGATTGCGGCGCTTCACGCGGCCGGGGCGACAGCCATTGTCGCCACCGACCTGCTGGCGCTGTGCCTGCTGAAGGAACCGGGCGCCATGGGGGCCGATATCGCCGTGGGATCGTCCCAGCGCTTTGGCGTGCCGATGGGCTATGGCGGCCCGCATGCCGCCTTCATGTCCTGCCGCGACGAGCTGAAGCGCGCGATGCCGGGCCGCATCGTGGGCGTGTCGGTTGATGCGCGCGGCGGGCGGGCTTACCGGCTGTCGCTGCAGACGCGCGAGCAGCACATCCGGCGCGAAAAGGCCACGTCCAACGTCTGCACGGCCCAGGCGCTGCTGGCGGTGATGGCCGGCTTCTATGCGGTGTTTCACGGACCGAAGGGATTGCGCGCCATTGCCGAGCGCGTGCATTTCCTGACCAACCGCCTGTCGCGCGCCCTGCGGGCCGCCGGGGCAAAGGTTGCGCCCAGGGCCTTCTTCGACACGCTGACGGTCGAGGTGGGCGTGGGCCAGGCGGGCATCCTGGCCGCCGCCCGGCACGAAGGGCTGAACTTCCGCAAGATCGGCACCGACCGGGTCGGCATCACGCTGGACGAGACGACCGACGAGAAGGTTCTGATCCGTGTGCTGCGCGCCTTCGGCATCGATGGGGTGCCGCCGCACCGCGCCATGCTGGGGTTCCCCGAGGCGATGCTGCGCCAGACCGAATATCTGACGCACCCGGTCTTTCACATGAACCGGGCGGAATCCGAGATGATGCGCTACATGCGGCGTCTGTCGGACCGCGATCTGGCGCTGGACCGCGCGATGATCCCGCTGGGGTCCTGCACGATGAAGCTGAACGCGGCGGCCGAAATGATGCCCATAACCTGGCCCGAATTCGGCTCGCTCCATCCCTTTGCGCCGCGTGATCAGGCGCAGGGCTATCACCAGGCCATTGCCGATCTGGCCGACAGGCTGTGCGTGATCACCGGCTATGACGCCATGTCGATGCAGCCCAATTCAGGTGCCCAGGGCGAATATGCGGGGTTGCTGACCATTCAGGCCTGGCACCGGTCGCGCGGCGATCATCACCGGGATATCTGCCTCATTCCGGTGTCGGCGCATGGCACCAATCCGGCCAGCGCCCAGATGGCGGGCATGAAGGTGGTGGTGGTGAAATCCGCCCCGAACGGCGATGTCGATCTGGACGATTTCCGCGCAAAGGCCGCCGGGGCGGGTGGGGCCCTTGCCGCCTGCATGATCACCTATCCCTCGACCCACGGCGTTTTCGAGGAAACGGTGCGCGAGGTCTGCCGGATCACCCATGACCATGGCGGGCAGGTCTATATCGACGGGGCGAACATGAACGCGATGGTCGGCCTGGTGCAGCCCGGTGCCATCGGCGGCGATGTCAGCCACCTGAATCTGCACAAGACCTTTGCCATTCCCCACGGCGGCGGCGGCCCCGGCATGGGGCCCATCGGGGTGAAGGCCCATCTTGCGCCCTTCCTGCCGGGGCATCCCGAAACCGGCGGCACCGAAGGGCCCGTCAGTGCGGCACCCTTTGGATCGGCTTCGATCCTGCTGATCTCCTGGGCCTATTGCCTGATGATGGGCGGGCCGGGCCTGACGCAGGCAACCAAGGTGGCGATCCTGAACGCCAATTACATCGCCGCCCGGCTGCGCGGGGCCTATGACGTGCTGTTCATGGGCAACAGGGGCCGCGTCGCCCATGAATGCATCCTGGATACCCGCCCCTTTGCCGCAGCGGGGGTGACGGTGGATGACATTGCCAAGCGCCTGATCGACAACGGATTTCACGCGCCGACCATGAGCTGGCCCGTGGCGGGGACGCTGATGGTGGAACCCACCGAGTCAGAGACCAAGGCCGAGATCGACCGCTTCATCCTGGCCCTGCTGTCGATCCGCGAGGAAATCCGCGCGATCGAGACGGGCGCCATCGACCGCGACAACAATCCGCTGAAGCACGCCCCCCATACGGTCAACGATCTGGTGGCGGACTGGGACCGGCCCTACAGCCGCGAACAGGGCTGCTTCCCCCCGGCCAGCTTCCGGGTGGACAAATACTGGCCCCCCGTGGGCCGGGTGGACAATGTCTATGGCGACCGCAACCTGGTCTGCATCTGCCCGCCCGTGGAAAGCTATATGGATGCGGCGGAATAGGGGGCGCGCGCAGCCTCTGACGGCAAATCTTCTGCGAAGATTTCCGCCCCGGAATTTTCGCAGAAAATTCGTCCCCAACGCGGCAAAGGTTGGGGCGCTTCGCGTCTTGAACGCCGGGGCTTTGCCCATATATTAAATTTGTAAATACAAATGTAGGGGGGGTGCCATGTCAGAGGCCATCAAGCTCACCTGCACCACCTGCGGCCAGTCGAACCGCGTTCCACTGGCCCGTCTGGCCGACAAACCGAAATGCGGTCACTGTGGTGACCTGTTCGTGACCGGGACGGTGGCCGAACTGGACATACGCATCCATGAAAAGGCGACGCGCGGCGATGACCTGCCGCTGCTGGTTGATTACTGGGCCCCCTGGTGCGGCCCCTGCCGCGCGATGGCGCCCGAGTTTGCGCGCGCCGCCGCCAGCCTTGCGCCGATGGCCCGTCTGGCCAGGATCAATACGCAGGACCATCCGGAGGTTTCGGCGCGCTTGGGCATCCGGGGCATTCCGCTGCTGATCCTTTACCACAGGGGCCGCGAAGTGGCACGCCTTGCCGGTGCGCGCCCCGCTGCCGGGATTGTCGCCTTCGTCCGCCAGTCCCTGTCGCAGCCCGCCTGAGTGCCTGCGCCCGCCTTGACAACCCCCGCCCCATCCGCCAGATAACGCCGCAGTGGGGTCGTAGCTCAGTTGGGAGAGCGCGTCGTTCGCAATGACGAGGTCAGGAGTTCGATCCTCCTCGGCTCCACCATATCCTCCGCAGCGGGCAGATCGCCCCCCCCGGCAAGGTTGTTCCGGTCAGGACCGCACCCGGGCGGCAGGCCGGGGCGGTGCCGGTCGTGCGGCGGTGTGATGGCACGCTGTGCCGCCGCCGTCCGGGCGGCGCAGGCCCGTCGCCGCGCCGTCGGATCCGGGTCACCCGCGCGGGCAAACCCTGTGTCTTTGCACGGGGGTCCGCAGGCGGTTGCGCGTGGTGCAGGGCCACCCGCGCGGGGCGGTTGACGTCACGGACCTTTCGTGTTTCTGCGGGCTGATCTGCAACCCCATGCAAAGGCCGGACCAGACAGTGACCGATCTGACATGCTTCAAGGCCTATGACATCCGGGGCCGTCTGGGTTCGGAATTGACCGAAGACATCGCGCGGCGGGTTGGCCGTGCCTTTGTGGCGGCGCTGGATGCGCGCCGCGTCGTTGTGGGGCGCGATTGCCGGGCCTCGTCAGAGGGGTTGCTGCAATCGTGCATCGACGGGCTGGTGGCGGGCGGGGCCGAGGTGATCGACCTTGGCCTTTGCGGAACCGAAGAGATGTATTTTGCCGTCACACATTTTGCAGCCGACGGCGGGATTGAAGTGACGGCATCGCACAATCCCATCGATTACAACGGCATGAAACTGGTGCGCAAGGGGTCGGCCCCCCTTGATGCGGCAACGGGACTGGCGCGGATCAAGGCCCTTGCCGAAGCAGACGCGCTGCCTGCCGTGGCGGGTGGCCGTGTCCGTCAGGGCGAGGGTGCGCGCGCCGCCTATGTGGCGCGCGTGCTGTCCTTTGTCGATCCGGCGGCGTTGCGCCCCATGACCATCCTTGTCAATGCCGGCAACGGCGCCGCCGGCCCCACCTTTGACGCGATTGCCGCTGCGCTGAAGGCAGCCGGTGCGCCGCTTGGCTTCGTGCGGATGCATCACGACCCCGACGGGTCGTTTCCCAACGGCATTCCCAACCCGCTGCTGCCCGAAAACCGGCCTGTCACCGCCGCGGCGGTCGTTGCCGCCGGGGCGGATATGGGCGTTGCCTGGGACGGTGATTTCGACCGTTGCTTTCTGTTCGATCACAACGGGCGCTTCATTGCGGGGGAATACATCGTGGGTCTGCTGGCGCAGGCCTTTCTGGACCGAGAGCCGGGGGCCACGATCATCCACGATCCGCGCGTGGTCTGGAACACGCAGGATATCGTGGCAAAGGCGGGCGGCCGCACCGTGCAGGCCCGCACCGGGCATGCCTTTCTCAAGCAGGCGCTGCGCGATACCGGTGCCGTCTATGGTGGCGAGATGTCGGCCCACCACTATTTCCGCGATTTCCTGTGCTGCGACAGCGGGATGATCCCCTGGCTGCTGGTGGCCGGGGTGGTCGGGCGTACGGGGCAATCCCTGTCACGGCTGGTGTCGGACCGCATGGCGGCCTTTCCCTCTTCCGGCGAGATCAACTTCCGCCTTGAGGATCCGGGTGCCGCCATCGCCCGCATCGAGGCGGCCCTGGCGGCAAAAGCTGCCGCCAGGGACGAAACCGATGGTCTGAGCCTTGAGTTTGACGACTGGCGGCTGAACCTGCGCCGGTCGAATACCGAGCCGCTGCTGCGCCTGAATGTCGAGGCACGGGGGCGAAAGGGCGATCTGAAGGCAAAGGTGGCGCAGGTGATCGCCTTGATCGGGGCAACGCCCGGAACCGCATGATCCTGCGGCCCTGCCGGTGGCGGGCGCAGATGTAGCCCCCCTTGCGCTTCGCCCTTTCCGGGCAGCCCTTTGGCCCCGCCCGGTGTCCCTGGGCATGGATGTTGCAACCGCGTTGCGCAAGGGGCGCGTGGTCACCGCCCCCTGGTGCCGGCAGACGGTCTTGGCCGTCATGCGGGCTGCTGCCGGGGCGGTCGGGTGCGGCAGGTGCCGCGCGCCCGCCCCCGCCATCGGCTTTGGCCCGGTGCTGAAACAGCAATCTGGCCGCTGGGCCGCCGGGAAACCTTGCGTGATCCGGGGACAGGGATTGCCCCTCCGGGCGGGGACAGGAAACGCGCCCCGCGTTTCCCCCGCCCGCGCGGGACGGTGCCCCGTAGACCGGTCGGTCCGGGAGGGACAGAGGCCAGCGCCCGACCCGGCGGGTGCAAAGCGCCCGCCGGTGGCGGGGCGGGCGCTGGCCGGGGGCTTTGGGCCCCCGGCGGGTCCTGATGCCAGCGTGGCGCTGTGGCAGGGGCGATGGCCCCTGCCATTGATGCGGGGGCGGGGCTGTCGCCCGTCCGGGCGGGAACAGGAAACGCATCGCGTTTCCCCCGCCCGCGCGGGACGGT
>JADCDI010000118.1 GCA_020251025.1 Rhodobacter sp.
CACCCGCGCAACTGGCGGAACTTTCGGCCTGGGTCGCAGCCGGCCCTGACCCGGCGCGGGACGGGGTGGTGCGCTGGCGGCGACGCGATCTGCAGGCCCGTATCGCGGCGGAGTCCGGCATCATTCTGCACGAGCGTACGGTCGGCAAGCAACTGGCCACGCCCGGTTTGCGGCGGCTGTCTGTGCGCCCGCAGCATCCGAAGCCGAACCCGGTCGAGAACGTCTGGGCCTGTCTCCGCGCCAACAAGCCCGCCACCACCGTCTTCGACACCTGCGACGACATCGTCAAGGCCTGCTGCACCGCGTGGAACTTCTTCGCCAACGACCCAAAGGCCATCGCTTCCATCACCTCACGCTCTTGGGCCGAGGTCAGTTGAATGGGCCGTTGGTATCAGGGACCGGTCGGTTGCGTGACCGCCCCATCGCGTGCTTCTGCCGTTTCCCGCTTGACGCCCCCGATGCAGGCTTGTATCCGCCCTGTTACGCGCGGTGGTAGCTCAGTCGGTTAGAGTACCGGCCTGTCACGCCGGGGGTCGCGGGTTCGAGCCCCGTCCACCGCGCCAATTCATCGCCCTGTCAGGAATGATCCTGGCCGTTCTGTGTTCACGGCGCATCACCGGCACCCTGGCCCCTGCCCGGTCGGCTTCGGTCAGAACCGGACGGGCGTGCTGCCTTGGGCATCAGGCCCGGCCGTTGCGCTGCCCGGGGCGCTGCGGGACGGGAATGATCTGGCGCGGACCCGGCTTCCGGGCGACCAGACCGGGGCAAGGCTGCCCCGTCGGCGGAGGTGCGGCATCCGATGCACCCGTCCCTGCCGGTGGATACCGCCGGAATGGCGGGGGCGGCATCCCCGCGCCCTGTGGCAAGCGCTGCGGCGCGACGGCATTGCATCCGGCACGATCAAGGACAAGGCGCGCTACCCCGCAGCACGCCGGGCCTGGGGAACCTGGGCATCGCCCGCATTTTTCGCAACACCTGGCCAGGCGACACCGTTGCCTTCGTGCACGCCTTCCGGCGCTGGACCGGCACCTTGCCGGGGCGCTGGCGCGCAAGGCAAGCTGCCCGGAAGGGGGGCGCACGTCAGATCACAGCCCCCGCAACCCTTACGGTCGTGCGGAAGCCCGCCGACTGGTGCGGTCAGCCCCCCTTTGTCCAACGATACAGCACCATCGGCGCGGGTCCATCCCGCGCACCGCTTGTTCCCGTGCCCGTCCCCGTTTTCACGAAACCCAGCTTCAGCAGCACGCGGCCCGAAGCGGGGTTGTCGGCGAAGTGATCCGCCTCGATTTCGGTGAAGGCAAAGCGGGGGATGGCATCGGCCAAAAGGGCCTGCATGGCCTCGGTGGCAAAGCCCTGTCCGGCATGGGCGGGGTCGATGAAATAGGCGCAGGATGGCGGGGCTTCCGGCCCGATGCCCACGGTGCCGATCAGCGCCCCGTCGGGCAGGCAGACGGCCAGCCGGAAACCCGGCCTGCCGCGCCAAGCGGACCGGGCGATCCAGGCGCGGACATCCTGTTCCGGCCAGGGTGCCTGCAACGACGACATCATCCGGGCGACCCCGGGTTGCCCGCCGATCCGGGCCAGCCCGGGCCAGTCGCTGTCCTGCAAAGGGCGCAGGACAAGCCGGGCTGTCCGCAGGACCAGCGGGGCAACCGGTGTCAGTCCAGCTTCTTCAGATAGGTCCATGTCTGCACCCGCGCATTGCGCGCGACGCTGAAGCTTTCGGCATCGCCGATGTATTCGAAACCGCAGTTGGTCAGCACCCGCGCCGACCCGGGATTGTCCTGAAACACCTCGGCAAAGATCGTGCGCGATTTCTGCGGATTGGCCTGCAGAAGGGTGCCCACCCCTTCCGAGGCGAAGCCGGCATTCCAGAAGGCCGGGGCGACCCAATAGGAAATCTCGGACTGTCTGCGATCCATCGGCTTCAGCGTGATCACGCCCAGAACCTCGGCCAGGCCCGTGGCAGAGCCGTCCATCACCCAGGCCTGCTGCGGGCCGTCCTGCGCCATCACACGGGCCACCCAGGCCGCGGCGGCACCCGGCGGCAGGGGATGGGGAATGGTCTGCGTGCCTTCGGCCACCCGGCGGTCGCCCGCATAAAGCGCGAAAAGTCCCGCATCAGACGGGCGCACCGGGCGCAGCAGCAGCCGCCCCGCAGGGATGAAGGAGCCAACCGGAACGGCGGCCGCAGGACCAAGATCAAGCGTCATGGCTTCCCTCCTTCGAAGCGCATGGGCGGGGGCGTGAACCGCCGCCGCCCGGGGCGATGGCGGGGCCTTGGCGCCCGGCCGGCGGCATAGCAACAAAACATGGCATTCCTGTGTCACGGTGCCCGCCCCCCCAGACCGCCGCACCGGAAATGCCGGGGGGACCGGCCTTGCAGCCGATCCCCCCTTACATCTGACTTCGTAAAGGTCGGCTTACTCGGCGGCCTCGCCCACAGGCAGGACAGAGACGAAAGTCCGGCCCTTGATGCCCTTCTTGAACGTCACATGACCATCGACCACGGCAAAGATCGTGTGGTCGGTGCCCATGCCCACGCCCCGCCCCGGGAACCAGGTGGTGCCGCGCTGGCGCACGATGATATTGCCCGGAGAGGCGGCCTGACCACCGTAAAGCTTGACGCCAAGACGACGGCCAGCCGAATCGCGGCCATTGCGGGACGAACCGCCTGCCTTCTTGTGTGCCATCTGGTGTTACTCCTTCGCGGCAGCGGCCCTGGGGGCGCGCTTTGGTTTCGCAGGGGCCTCGGCCGCAGCGACGGGTGCAGCTTGGGCATTGTGGGCAGCGCGGCGGGCCTTTGCGGTGCCGGTGGCTGCCGGAACACCGCTGGACTCCGCGCCAGAGGCCATGATCCCGGTCACGCGGACCAGCGTCAGGTGCTGGCGGTGGCCCTTGGTGCGCTGGCTGGAATGCTTGCGGCGGCGCTTGACATAGTGGATGACCTTTGCGCCCTTGATCTGGTCGATCACCTCGGCCTGCACGGCAGCACCAGCGACCAGCGGAGACCCGACTGTCGGCGTCTCGCCACCCAGCATCAGGATGTCGTTGAACTGGATCGTCTCTCCAGCCGTGGCCGCCAGCTTTTCAACGCGCAGAACATCGCCTGTCTGCACCCTGTACTGCTTGCCGCCCGTTTTCAGGACCGCGAACATGGTCTTTCCTTTTCCTTTATCCGCATCCTGTGGCCCCGGTGTGATCCGGCGTTTGAGAGGTGCCTCGGACAGCGCGCCCCGGTCGGGACGATATGAAACAAAAAACCCCGGCAAGCCAAAGGCCCTGCCAAGGTTGCGGCTGTATCGGCGAAGGCACCGGCCTTGTCAAGCACAGCCGGCAGGTCAGATGTCCTGCCCGGACAGCATTTGCGCAGCCGCCCGGCCCAGGTCGCGCGAAATGGCGCTGAACACCTCGTTAAAGGCGGCGAACATGGCAGCGTTCATCGCGCGACCGGCCCCGCTTTCCGAAAAGGCGACATAGGCCTCCACGTCTGCATCCGACAGCGGCTTGTAGGCAAGCGCCAGAAAGGGATAGAGCCAGCTTTCGGTTTCCGCACGGATGTCGGCCTCCTGCGACCAGACTTCGGCCAGCATTTCGGCCTCTGTCATCTTTGCGCCGTCAAAGGCCCCCCCGTCCGACATCCCCTGGTAAAAGGCGAAATTCGCGTTCAGCGCGCCCGAGACATTCTGCTCGATCAGGTCGTTTGCCGTGACAAAACGCTCCAGCAAGGCAAGACGCGGGTCGTCGCGGGCGCGCATGTCATCCACCGAAACGGCTGCCGCCTCTTCCACGGCCTCGTCCAGAAGGGCGCGGCGGGCCCCGATTTCCAGTGTCAGGATCTGCTGGCCCCGGTCGGTTCCGAAAAAGCCGGCAATCCCCTCCATCGCCTGCGGATCGGCGGCCAGCCTTGCCGCGAAGGCCGACTGGAACCGCGCAAGCAGGGCAGGCTCGTCATAGACGCGGGCCACGGCCTCGTCCCAGCGGGACCCGCCCGCCCCCGGGAAAAGCTGATCTTCCAGTTCTTCGCCATAGGCAAGACCCTCGTCCTGCATGACGGCGATCATTTCGGGAATGCGCAGGGTCGTCAGCAGCGCTGCCGGATCGGCCCCCGCTGCGCGCAGCGGCAAAGCGCAAAGGAAAGCCGCGACAAGGATGATCGGCAGGCGCACGGACATGAAGGGTGCTTTCAGCAGAACCTGATGCAAAACCTAGGGCTTCGCGGCGGGCTTGCCAAGCCTGCATCCGGCGCGGCTGTGCGGCTGCAAAAGGGGATCATCCCGATGCCCTCTCCGGCCCCGGGGGCCGGGGCAAGACGCTGTCCGGGAAAGAGCTGCGGCGCGGGCAAAACCGCGTGGCGCTGATGCAGGTCCGCCGGACGCATGGCCGTGTGATCTGCCCCTCTGTGCGGATGGGTGACGTGCATGGAACGGCACGGGCCGGGGGCGGGCGGCGCGCGCCCCTGACGGCGGGTGCCAGCCCGGACCGCCCGATCCGCGCCACATGGATGCGGGCCGCCCGCGCGGCCGGGCCGGACGCCCCCGCAGCCTTGCGCCATCGCGAACCGCCTGATCAGGGGAACTGGACAGCTTGACCAAACCGAAATGCGCATTCAGGCGAGGGTCAGCATCCCCGGCGGGGCCTTTGGCGGACATCTGCGGGTGAAGGTCAATGGCCCGGACAGGGGGCGGCGCGGATGCGTGCCGGGCGGGGTTTGGTGCGCCCGTCGCAAGTTTTCAGCCTGATGTCCGGGAAGGGCGCTTTGGCGCAACGGGTTTTGTGGCATGCAGCGGGGCATTTCCCGCGCGCAAGCTGCGCCCCCACTTTCAGACGGTTCGCCGGCTGGGATGGGCCGCCTTGGGCGGGTGATTGGTTTCGATTGCGTTGACGCAGACCGCTGCGGGCGGTTGTCCGCTATGTCCGGCGTGTAGCCGCCGGTGGTTGTAGAGGGTGATCCTGCGCCATGCCCAGCCGGGGGCCAAAGCCCCCGGCCAGCGCCCGCCCTGCCCTCGGCGGCCGCTTCGCCCCCGCCGGGTCGGGCGCTGGCCTCTGTGTCTCCCGGACTTTCCGGTCTACGGGGCACCGTCTCGCGCGGGCGGGGAAACGCGGGTCGCGTTTCCCCGCCCGGAGAGGCGGTCCTGTCGATTCCAAAACACCCCGCTGCAATGGCAGGGGCCATCGCCCCTGCCACAGCGCTACGCTGGCATCAGGACCGGCCGGGGGCCCAAAGCCCCCGGCCAGCGCCCGCCCCGCCACCGGCGGGCGCTGGGCGGCCGTTACGCGGGGAAAGACGGCACTTGTGGCACCGCACCGCGCAGGGGCGGCGGAAACGCAGGCTGCCGTTCCGCGTCGCGCCCTCAGGGGCAATCCCTTTCCCCGGATCGGAAAGAGTTTCCCGGCAGGCATGCGGCCGACACTTCTCAGCACCCCGTCAATGACCGCCACAGGCACCTCGTGGCGATGGTGTCGGGACAGCGCCCCTTGCGGTTCACCGGGATGCGGCGGCCGACCCGCCCCGGCCGGTCGGTCCGGGCGAGGGACGTGAACTGGCAGCCCCGGACTTGCGGTGTTCATGATCCCGGGCGGGCCGAAGGTGCGGATCGCCTTGTTCCCTGCCCCGATGCGGACCTCCGCCTCAAACCCGTCCGGTATCCGCCGGGCCGGCACGTTGCGGCTATGGCAGGTCATGACGGCAGCCGGATGAAACCCGCAAGAGCCGGGCCTGACCGGCAACGTGCCCCTGTGCAGGACCTGCGGCATGCGCTAGGACTGCCCCCGGGTCACAAATCAGGAGCAAGCCATGATCCGGTCGGTTCTTCAGTGTCTGGTCTGTGCGGGGTTGCCCTTTGCCGCCCTGGCCCAGCCGATGACGGGCGAGGCGGCGGCCCCGCTGCTGTTTGCCGCGACAGGCGCCGAGGTGGAGTTGCTGCCCGCCCCCTTCCTTGCGCCGGATCAGGCAGAGCTTCTGAAGACCGTTGCTGTGTCGCAGCCCTATTACGGGGCCATTGCGGTGTCCCCCGACGAAGGGATCATGGCAGAGGCGACCATCGCCGCCGCCAATCATCATTCGACCGGAGCCGCGTCGGTGGCAGCCCTTGCGGCCTGCGATGCCAGGCGCAAGGGGGCCGCGCCCTGTGCCGTGGTGGCCCTGATCCGGCCCGCAGGCTGGAAAGAGCAACCCTTCCAGCTGTCGTCGGGTGCGACGGCGGATTTTGCCCAATATGCCAGGATCCGGCGCGACAAGGCCTTTGCCGTGTCACCTTCGACCGGGGCCTGGGGCATGGCCAAAGGCCGTGATGCGGCCGCAAGGGCCGTGGCGGATTGTGAGGGCAAAGAGGTGGCCCCTGCGGACTGCGTTCTGATCCTGCAGAACTGACCGGCGGGGCAAGGGCGGCAAATTGCCCACTGGCAAATCAGAACATTTGATCAATATCAGGGCGATCTGCAGGCGCGGACCTTACAGGGGTGCGGGCGGAACTTGCCCGTCGGGGCGGGACGGGGACTGGAGACAGAGATGGACTATGGCCTGGCACTTGATACGGCGTTGAACCGGCTGCACGACGAAGGGCGCTACCGCACCTTCATCGACATCGAACGGCGGCGCGGGGCCTATCCCGAGGCGGTCTGGCGCAGGCCGGACGGAACAGAGCGGACCGTGACCGTCTGGTGCGGCAATGACTATCTTGGGATGGGGCAGCATCCTGCGGTTCTGGCCGCGATGCACGGGGCTCTGGACGCGGCCGGGGCAGGGTCCGGGGGCACGCGCAACATTTCCGGCACCACCGTCTACCACAAGGCGCTGGAGGCCGAGCTGGCCGACCTGCACGGCAAGGAGGCGGCGCTTGTCTTTACCTCGGCCTATGTCGCCAATGACGCCACCCTCTCGACGCTGCGGGCGATCTTTCCGGGGCTGATCATCTATTCCGATGCGCTGAACCACGCCTCGATGATCGAGGGTGTGCGGCGCGGCGGGGGCGAAAAGCGCATCTTCCGCCACAATGATCTGGCGCATCTGCGCGCGCTTCTGGCCGCCGATGACCCTGCGGCGCCGAAGTTGATTGCGTTCGAATCGATCTATTCGATGGATGGCGATTTCGGGCCGGTTGCCGGGATCTGCGATCTGGCCGCCGAGTTCGGTGCCCTGACCTATATCGATGAGGTGCATGCGGTGGGCATGTACGGGCCGCGCGGGGCCGGCGTGGCCGAGCGCGACGGCCAGATGGGCCGGATCGACATCATCAACGGCACGCTGGCCAAGGCCTATGGCGTGATGGGGGGCTATATCGCCGCCGGGGCCAGACTGGTGGATGCCGTGCGCAGCTATGCGCCGGGGTTCATCTTCACCACATCGTTGCCCCCGGCGATTGCGGCGGGTGCCGCCGCATCCGTGCGCCATCTGAAAACCGGCGGCGCGCTGCGCGAGGCGCAGCAACTGCACGCCCGGATGCTGAAGATGCGCCTGAAAGGGTTGGGTCTGCCGGTCATCGACCACGGCTCGCACATCGTGCCGCTGCATGTGGGCAATCCGGTGCATTGCAAGATGCTGTCCGACACGCTGCTGGAGACATTCGGCCTTTATGTTCAGCCCATCAATTTCCCCACGGTGCCGCGCGGCACCGAAAGGCTGCGCTTCACCCCGTCGCCCGTGCATGATGCGGGCCGGATCGAGGTTCTTGTTAACGCATTGGACAGACTTTGGGCTCAGTGTGGGCTGAATTGCGCCGGGCGTGCCGCCTGATCCTGTGCAGGGCTGCAAGGCCGTTGTTTTATGGTATGCTTTGCGCAATAGCAATGTTGCGAGTCGGGCAGACCGACTCGGGCAGGGCCGGTGCGGCGGGGCAGGTGCGAATGATCGGGCGCAGGTCAAATCCTGTGGCGGCAGTGGTCGGCAAGCCGAAAGGCTTTGACGACTTCGAGGTGCGCCTTGGGGATGTCATGCGGGGCGAGCGCGCGACGCTTGGCCGGTCTCTGCTGGATGTGCAGCGCGAGCTGAAGATCAAGGCGACCTATATCGCGGCGATCGAAAACTGCGATATTTCGGCTTTCGAATGTCAGGGCTTCATCGCCGGTTATGTCCGCGGCTACGCGCGCTATCTTGGGCTGGACGCGGAATGGGCCTTTGCGAAGTTCTGTGCCGAAACGGGCTTCGTTTCCGCGCATGGCCTGGCAAACGCCGCCCCGGCATCGCGCGTGCCGCGTACAATTCCATCCCCGATGAAACGATCCAGACTGAGCGATCCCTTTGCTGACCCGAACGCGACCTTCGTTCCGCGCGCCCAAAGCCTGTGGTCGCGGTTCGATCCCGGGGCTTTCGGATCGATCCTGGTTCTGGTCGCGCTGATCGGGGCAATCGGCTATGGCGGCTGGTCGGTGTTGCAGGAAGTGCAGCGTGTGCGGCTTGCCCCGGTCGATCAGGCACCCATGGTGGTGGCCGAGATCGATCCGCTGGCCGATGTCAGCCGGGAGGCCGCGCAGATTCTGCCGGTACCCGTCGGCACCGCAGGGGCCTCTTCCGCCGAAGACCCGGTTCTGGAGGGGGCGCAGGGCTATGACAGGCTGTACCGGCCGCAGGCGCTGGATGTGCCGGTGATCGTGGCCCGCGACGGGCCGATTGCCGGGATCGACCCGCGCAGGGGCGGTACTCCGGGCAGGGATGCCGGCTTCGCAATCGCCCCCGATGGCGGCCAGGCAGTGGCCCCGCAGGACGGACTTGTCCGGGTGGTCGAGGCGGATGCGCCGACGGTGGAACTGCTGGCCGTGCGCCCGTCCTGGGTGCGGGTGCAGTCTGCCGACGGAACGGTGCTGTTCGAGAAGATCCTGGATGCGGGCGAACGCTATGTCGTGCCGCAGATGGAAGCACCGGCGCTGCTGCGCGCGGGCAATTCCGGATCGGTCTATTTCGCCGTAAACGGCCAAACCTATGGTCCGGCCGCCGCCGGGGCGCAGGTGGTGAAGAACGTCGCCCTTTCGCCCGAGTCGCTGACCGCCAGCTATCAGCTTGCAGATCTGTCGGTCGACCCCGATCTTGCCGCAATCGTGGCCATGGCCGAAGCGGCACCCGAGGCGACACCCGAGGTGACCCTTCGACCCGTCGCGGACTGACCGGGCACTGAAACGGCAATCTTGCCGCTTGCCGGGCAGGGCGTGCGTTGCGTTCCGGGCAAAGAGCGTGCACCTCCGGGCGGGACCCGCAAACGCGATCCGCGGTTCCCCCGCCCGCGCGGGAGGGTGCCCTGTAGACCGGCAGGTCCGGGAAGGACAGAGGCCAGCGCCCGACCCGGCGGGGGCGAAGCGCCCGCCAGTGGCGGAGCGGGCGCTGGCCGGGGGCTTTGGCCCCCGGCCGGTCCTCATCCCGGCATATCTCTGTGGCAAAGGCGATGGCCTTTGCCATTGAAACCGTTAGGGTCCCTGCGCCTGTTCGGGCGGGAACAGGAAACGCACCGCGTTGCCCCCGCCCGCGCGCGACATTGCCCCGTAGACCGGCAGGTCCGGGAGACACAAAGGCCAGCGCCCGACCCGGCGGGCGTGAAGCGCCCGCCGTGGGCGGGGCGG
>JADCDI010000119.1 GCA_020251025.1 Rhodobacter sp.
ACCCCGAGCCATGACCAACCTTTCCGCCTCCGACCTCACCAAGCTGACCGTGCTGATCGACGGCCAACCCCGCGGGCGCCTGGCAACCACCGCGAAGACCGTCGAGCGGCTCCGCAAGACCCTCGCCGAAGTGATCGGCGATGCCGCCGCCACGGTGATCGACCGGGCGCTCACCTGCGAATCCTTCGGCGGGGCCGAGGCGATCCTGAAAGCCGCCCTCAAGGGCAAGACGGCGGATGACCCCGTGCCGGTCGAGACCGCCCGGATGGGCGCGCCGGACACCGCCGCCCCCGCCCGGACCTCCGACGCGCAGCGCCGCCGGACCAAGGCGACCGCCGCCATGGACGCCGCCAAGACCGGCACCTTGCCGGTGCCCCCGGACTTTTCCGCGCCGACCCACGCCCGGTTTCGCGGCAAGCTCGAGGGCCTGATCGCCCTCGCCGAGCGGGGCGATATCGACGCCCTGCGCGAGGTCCCGATCAACCCGGTCTCGTCGAGCCCCAAGGCCCTCGCCCGCTACCGCGATCTCTGCGTCACGGCACTCCAAGCACGGACGGAGGTAACGGGCTGAGCATACAGCGGTTTGCGCCCGAACGGGCGCCAACCAATTCTTACTCGATCAGACAGGATGATCCCGAGATGGCCAGTGGACACGAGAAGCACGGATGCGGGGCGGAGCCGGGCGGCAACTGGCCGAGGCCTACGCGACTGCATGACTGTTTGGTATGCGTCTTTGCTATTCTTTACTCGGCTGCCTGCGTCTTCGGCTTGCTGCACAGCCTGTTTTCAGTCGCAGCGGTCGTAGTTGGCGGGTGACCATCTGCAGGCGCTGCGTAGTCCGTCTTGCGTGTAACTGGAACGTCTTGCATGGTTCCGCCCATGCCACTGAGCCTAAACACCATCCTGCGCAATGAGGGCCTTGCCCCGGAAAGCGTCCGCTTGTTGCGGCACCAAGATGGGCGCTCGCTCCGGGGTCGCAGCCCTTACGACCTCTGGCGCGACGATCCCCCCGCATTCGATGTTTACCAAACGACCCAGTCTATCGGTCGCAGACGGATTCTCAGCGGCCCATACTGGGCGGTGTTTCTGGCAACTGCGGAAGGCGAGACGCTTTTCGCTGGCCTTTGGTCCGCTCGCTACATTGGGTTGAATGAAGTGACCCGGATCTGGCCCCATGCGGTCGGGGAAGATCCCCCCGGCACCGTAGACACCTATGAACTCGTACTCCAAGAAATCATGGCGGACCTTGCCGGTCGCCTCGTCATCGGTTGGACCGGTGGGGAAAGAAACTGGGTGCAATATGCGCATCGCCGCGAGAAGCCGGTTCTTGAGATACGCCGGGTGTTCCGCGAACCTGACTTTCCGGGCTACCTTCGATTCAAAGCCGATCTTTCGCGAATTGCGTCGGTTCCTCCCGCGTGGCGTGCCGCCCTTGGAGCGGCAAGGGGCATCTACCTGTTGACCTGTCCTCGCACCCGCGAGCAATACGTCGGCTCTGCGACAGGCGCGGGCGGATTTCTTGCACGCTGGATGGACTACGTCGCCAATGGTCATGGCGGAAACGTTGGTCTGCGAAGCAGGGACCCGGCAGACTATCAGGTTTCGATCCTTGAAGTCGTGGGCAATGCGGCCACTTTTGAGGACGTCATCGCGCTCGAAGGCTTGTGGAAGAGCAAGCTTCAGAGCCGGGAGATGGGTCTCAATCAGAACTGACGGTGTGGCTCGCCGCTTTCGAACCGACTGCTAAGGGCGCGGCAGTGGTGCCACGTTCCAGAACAACACTCGTCCCGACCCGTGCTTGATGAGGCAGGTTTCCCACGCCTTCGCGTCGTAATGCGGGTCTGCCGGGAACGGGGCGGCGATCATCGCCCTTTCGCTGAACTTCCGGGGATGGACGTGGATCGTGGCACCTGCAACGTCGCGGGGCGACAACTCCCGCCCGATCTGGACGACATGCCGCCGGGCCTTCGGCCACGCCAGTGCAAGACCCCGCGCCAGCACGCCCGATCCGGTGGCGCACCACACTTCGTCGGGGGCCGCGCCGGACATCAGCGCCGACGATGCGATCGCCTCGGCCGCGCCGGGAAAGTCGGCACCGAACGGGATGAGAAAGGCCCCGGTTTCCCGGCAATAGGCTTTCGCCCGCGCCTGCACCACGGTCAGATATCCGGGTGCCACCGGCACGACCTTTGCGCCAAGGCGCGCAGCTTCCAAGGTTCGCGCATGTGGCTTTGCGCGCTGCGCCACGAAGATCGTGGCCCGCTTGCCCAGCGCCCTGGCGGCGGTGGCCAGTGCCGTCTGCGCGCCGCCCTCCGGCGGGCTGGCGTAGACCGCCTCCGCCACGCCGTCGAATACTTGGCCGATGAACCGGGCCTTGGTCCCGCCGGGGAAGAGATCATCACGCACCACCGTGATGCCGCGGTGGATCTCCAGGATTGGGGCGTTCATTCCGCCTCCTCCTCTTCGCCTGCTTCCTCTTCGATCTCGCCGAATTCCACTTGCCCGCAGGCCTCGGTTGCCCGTTTCGGGTCGCCCTTGCAGAACACCAGCACGTTCTGATGCGTCCGCCCGAGCTTCCGCGAGGCAGTGAACTGCCGCCCGACGCGGATCGGCAGCGAGCCGACGGCGGTGACGAGGATCGCGTCGTTGTAGAACTTGGCCCCTGCCGCCTCGAAGGCTTCGACCGTCCGGCCAGGCAGGTTGACGAAGAACCCGCCCGCATCGCGGACATCGCCGATCACCCAGACGGCGAACCGGTCGTCGCGCAGCCGGGCCACGGTGTCGCGGATGATCGCGGCATAGGCGGCGAAGAAGGCGTCCTTGCCGAGGGTCGAGAGGTCCGCAGGATCGTCGGAATAGACCTCCAGATTCCAGTAAGGCGGGCAGGAGAAGATCAGATCGGCGTCGACGCCCTTGGCCAGCTTCGCGATGTCGCGGCTGTCGCCGGTGATCCAGCGCGGGGCAGGACCAGCACCCAGCGCCGCCTGGGCTTCGTTCGCGTCAACCTGTTCGCCGCGAAGTTCGACGCCGATGTAGGACAGGCCAAGGCGGGATGCCACGACGCCACGCACCGATCCCCCCGCGAAAGGATCGAGGACCGTCCCGCCCGGCGGGCAGAACCAGCGATAGGCGATCTCGCAGAGGACCGGATCGAAGATCGATGTGCCGGAGGCGGTCGGGGCTTCGGACGGCTCATAGTGGTCGGCGAGGAATTCCTCGGTCGACAACTCGCGGCCGGCTTCGGCCTCTTTTGCCCGTTTCCTGGTATAGAAGCTGGGGTCGCCGGAGGTATGCGACGGCATCAGCACCCCGCCGTTGGTCTTGTCTCCGCCAACCTCATGCTCGCCGCGCATCAGGTCCTGCCCGAAGGTCCGCGCCAGTCCCTTAGCCATGTGCTGCCGCCTTTCCCGCCCGCCTTGCCGCTGCAGCGGCCGCGACCTGGTCCGACAGGCCACCCTTCCCGAGGACCGCGCCGTCATGGAAGGCCTTCGCCGCGCCGGGCTTGTAGTCCTTGCGCGACCCGTTGCCGGGCATCGGGCTGCCGCCGGGGCAGGCCCGGTCACCCTCACCGCGGCCGAGTTCGGACCGGATGCCGAGGTCGATCCATGCCCGCTTGCGATCCTGCCACCAGCCCTTGCGGGCATCGAGGATCGAGAAGGGCGGGATGCCGAAGCGTTCCGCCAGGGTGGCGGAAGGTGCGACGGCAGGTGCCGGGGTTGCATCCTGATCGGCACCGCCCGTCTGCGCGCCGCCCCCGAAGCCCATCCCGTCGGCGGTGGGATCGTCCAGGCCGTCCAGCAGATCGTGAAGCTCGTCCTCCGAAAAGCCGATCACTTCCAGATCGAAGGCCTCGTCGCGCAGGGCGGCGATCTCCGCCGCCAGCAGCTGCTCGTCCCAGCCCGCGTGCTCCGCGATCCGGTTGTCAGCGATCACCAGCGCGCGGCGCTGCGCGTCGGACAGGTGGTCCAGCAGGATGACCGGCACTTCGGTGAGGCCCAGCGACCGCGCCGCCTGCAACCGTCCGTGCCCGGCGATGATCACCTCGTCCTCGCCGATCAGGATCGGATTGGTGAAGCCGAACTCGGCAATCGAGGCCGCGATCTGCGCGACCTGATCGGCGGAATGCGTCCGGGCGTTGCGGATGTAGGGCACCAGCCGGTCGGTCGGCATCATCTCAATCTGCATGGCGGCGGCCTCCGGAATGCGGAAGGCCGGGAGCAACCCCGGCCTTGGTGGTCGTTTCTGGTCCCGGTTTCCGCTCTGGCAACCCGGCAACCCAAAGGTGGCAACCCGGGGCGGAAACCCAGAAAAAATCTCTGGCACTGGCGGCGTGTCGGGCCTCTGCCCCCCGCATACCGACCCCGCCCGGGTGGAACCGGTGCCGGGGGGTGAGCGGCGATCCAGAAACGTGCCAGTGGCACGTTTCCGCTGCGAACGCCCTGCCCGTGGCAGGGCCGGAACACGAGGGGCGAGGCGTCTGAAGCGCCACTGGTCTTCGGGCTGGATGTCTGGCCTCCTTGAGACGCGCACCCTCCCGAAGCATATCCGTTTCATAGGACGAAACGCCGGGATATGTCGCGCAGTATGTTCGACGTGGCTTGCGGGTTTCGCGCCGGGTATCTGCGGTCGAATGCGGCGTCGGTCTTCACAGCAGCGTGCCCGATGTGGAGGCAGTGGCGACTCGCTTCGCTTTCGGCTTCTCGATTGCTGTCAGATGCTTGGCCACTGTCAGCAGGGCTGCGGCCCACCGCCGCCAGGCTGTCTGGCGGACGCATCCGGCGTGGATACAGACTTGCCGCCATCTTTTTCCTTCGGCCCGGAGCCAGACGATCTTCGCGTCCTCCGGATCGAGCCAGCGCAACCAGTCGATGCACTCGTCCATGCGCTGGATCTCGGCTGCCGTCGGCACGATCCTGATCCGGACCTCGGTGTAGCCATAGGCCTGCTGCGCCTTCTGCACATAGTCCGGCCACGACTGGCCATAGCCTCGCGGGCCGGAGCCGGCCGGGTTCGGCAGCCGGCGCAGGGTGATTGCAGCCTCTTCGAAGCGATCCTCGATCTCGCGCGGGCTGAGCGTCTTCCGACCCCCGGTCATTTCGCACCGGGGCGTGGCGCGGGTTTCGCCTGGCCTTGCTTCGGCCGCTCGAGGCCACGCAGCCAGGCATTCACGGTCGCGGCCCGGTACAGAACCCGGCGACCGACCTTGATGCTCGTCGGCCCGGTGCCCCGGCCTTCCCACCGCGCCAGCGTGTCGGTGGAGATGCCGAGGTGCCGGGCGAGATCATCGCGCGTCACCAGCCCCTCGAACAGCTTGGGCAAGAGCGCGGGCGGTTTGGTCGGATCGGGCTTCATGGCACTTTTCCTCGACAAGGATGCAGGGCGAACGGTAAGGGGGCGATCGTGATCGTCGGTCGTCGCAGGATCGGGCACCGTCACGCCCCCCGCGCCCGAAGGCGCTCCTCGGTCACAAGGCCGCGCGCCAGAAGCTCCGCGCGGATCGATGAGGAAAGGCTGTTCGGCGGAAAGAATCCGTCGCCGTTCACGCACCGGGCATAGAACGCCAGGATTTCCTCGCGGCTCGGCATCGGGGCGTCCGCCTTGGCGCTCTTGGCTGCCTTGCCACCTATCCTGGGCTGGACGCCCTTCGCCGCATCAGCCCTTCGGCGCGCCACCGCATCGGCAGCCTTGGCCATCGCACGATCAAGCGCTTTCGGCCCGTCCGGCGCTTCGGGGATATCCCTGCGCCATGCCTGTGCGGTTTCGATGATCTGCTCCTCGGATAAGCCGAGCCGGTCGATCCAGCCCCGCACATGTTCCCCAGCACTTTCGCCCTTCCACCACCCCGGCAGCCAGACGGCGGGATCGTGGCCGACCGTCCGGAGCAGTTCCCCGAAGAAATCCTCGAAGCCCGGTCGCGCGCCTGCGCGCTCTTCTTCTTCTGGTTCTCTTACAGAGTTAGTGTCCGGATTCCGGACACGGCTCGGGCCCAAATCCGGACACGGCCCGTGTCCGGATTCCGGACTCGGCTCACCCTCATGTTCCGCGTTTGTTTCGTCCGCGCCGTGTCCAGATTCCGGACACGGCTCAAGAGCGAATTCGGCCTCGAAGGCGAGCAGATAGCGGGTCGATTGCTGCCGTTTTGTCCGCGGATCGACGCGGATGATGCGCCGGATCAGGCTCGCCTCTTCCAACCGCAAAAGGTGTTCGTTCAGGGCGGATCGTGAAAGCTCGGCGTCCTGCGCAAGCTGCAGCTGGCTCGGAAAGCAGCCGTAGTCCGTGGTATGGCGATCGCAGAGATACCAGAGGACCAGCTTCGTCGCGGGCTTGAGACCGCGCTGCTGGATCGCCCAGTTGGTCGCAAGGTGGCTCATCCGCGCTGCCCCCGCGACCGGATTGCGGCGATGGCGGTCTCGACCTTGTGCAGGTGGTCGGGCGTCATGCGGAAGGCCCCCGATCCTCGTGCGTGGCGGTCATTTCTTCGACCGGCTTCCGCCAGTTGAATGCGGCCAGCGCGCAGGGAACGTCGTGCCTGTCGCAAAGCTGCCGCACGGTCGCATACCAGCTTGCCGGGAAGGAGCCTGCGTTCTTGGCTGCCCGGATGGAGTGACGGCTGACGCCGAGTTCGACCGCGAGCCGCGGGAGCCCGATCGCCGAGACAATCTGATCGACGGATTCTTTGTGCATGGCCGATCTTATGCTAACAAAGTTGGCATTGGTCAAGCCAAGTCAAATCGCTTCCGCTAACAAACTTAGCACACTAGGATTTCGCCATGATCGACGAGCCGCGCCCCTTCGCAGACATAGCCGTGCGGCTCAAGTGGCACCGCGAGCTGGAAGGTCTGACTCAGGAAGATTATGCCACCAAGATCGGCATGAAGCGCGCCCGCTACTCCTTGTGGGAGGCGGGTACGCACCGGCTTTCGCTGGACGGCGCGTTGGCCTTGCGACGCAGGTTCGGGTTGTCGCTGGATTTCATGTACGAAGGCATCGACGATGCGTTGCCCATGACTTTGCGCAGTTCTTGGCGCGACAGGCCCTGAGTCAGCGCCTCCAGGAAATCAATCGTGAATCCGGACGCTGCGGCACCCGCCTGCAGTATGTCTATGCGGTCCCGCACGTTCCCCCTCCGTTCCACTTTAGAGAGAATGACAAATGCGAAGCATCCGGTAAACAGACGACGTGAACGCTAAATAAATTAGCTTATCCATCTTGTATTGCCAAGAAAATTAGCCATAGTCGCCTCATGCCGCCGCGCTTGAGGTGTCCCATGCCCATCCATCGTTCTCTTGCTACTGACCCCGGCTCGGAACCTTTGCGCTGCCTGGCTGATCAGATCGAAACCCTTCGCCACGAGGACAGTCCGCCCGCGATCCTGCGCGCCTGCCTTGAACTCGGCGGGACGGTCTCGCGCCCCGGCGACGGCACGCACTTCTTTGAAATCATGCTGCTTGGGGCCTACGCGCGCGGGGCCGATCTGGTCGAGGCGGCGCGCAACTGGCTGGCGGTCGCCCGCAACCTTGCGCCGCCGGAACCGGCCCCGCCCAGCGCGGGCGATCCGCCACCTGCCCGCGACCTTGAGCTTGCCCGCGCTCTGGGCGTTCTTGCGCGGACGCAGGATTGCGACGACGACCGGCTGCGCTCCGCCTGCCGGTCGGTCCTGAACCTCAGCCGGGACTGGCCCGCGAACAACATCGCGCGGCTCTTGCTGCAGGCGCTGGATCGCGCCCCGAGGGCCGAGGCATGAGGGCGCGGGCAGAACCTTGGCAGCGGATGGCTTGGCAGGCTCGTCGTGGTATCGACGTTCTTCGCGCCGGTACTCACGGCGGCGCTGATTTCGGTCGTGGTCCGGGCTCCGGCAAAGGTGGCTGCGACAGTCCTGGCCGAACGGGCGCAGGGCGGCTGGTGAGCCGTGCAAGCACAAGAAAAATATCAACAAACGAAGGGCTTGCAGCAGTGGACCTGAATCCGAAACCGGCAATGATGACGCGTCGGATGATCCCAACCTCGGCGAACGAAGGGCACGAACAAGCATGACGACATCCATCCGAGCCAGCGAGATCGAACGCGCGGTGAAGTCCGTCCTGCGCGGCGGCGCGCAGGTCTTCCGGGTGGTGGTCGACGTCCAGGAACGCAGGATCATTATCGACACCGCACCCGCAGAGCAGGGCGCGCAGGCCTTCGACAGCCTCAGTTTCCGCCGTGAAGCAAACTGACCTTCCCTACCTTGTCCGGAAGAGGGGGCGCGCCCGGGATTACTGGTACTTCGAGCGTGCCGGGGACCGGATCGCGCTTCCCCCGCCGGATGCCGAGGACTTTCTCGAGCGCTACGCCGCAGCGAAGCGGGGACACACACCGATCAAGGAGACTGGTCGGACGTTCCGACGCCTGATCGCCGAGTATCGCGCTGGGCCGCGCTGGCGGCGTCTCGCGCCCCGGACGCGCAAGGATTACGAGAAGGTGCTGGAATGGGCCGAGGCGACGTTCGGGGCGCTGCAGCCCGCCAGGATGGAGCGGCGGCACATCATTCGGGCCCAGTCGGAAAACAGCGAGCGGCTACGCTTCGCCAACTACATCGTGCAGGTGCTGTCGGTCCTGTTCGAACAGGCCATCGATCTGGGCTGGATCACGCACAATCCGGCAAAGGGCATCCGCCTGCTGAAATCCGAAGGCGATGATCTGCACAAGCCTTGGCCAGACGAGATGATTGACGCCTTCACAGCCGCCGCACCCGTTGGCAGCGTGCCGAGGACGGTCATGGAGCTTGCGATTGGAACCGGACAGCGAATCGGCGACTTGCTGAAAATGCGGTGGGATCACATCGACGGCAACGGGATCGCCGTCCGCCAGGGCAAGACCAAGACTGCGCTCTGGATACCCTTCACGCCCCGTCTCCGCGAGTATCTGGAGCAGCTCCGATTCCGGAACCTGACCATTGTTGCCGGACCGAAAGGCGCACCGGTGACCTATCATTCCGCCGCCGCCTCGATCCGTGCCCTGCGCGCGCAAATCGGCGCACGGCCGTTCACGATCCATGGATGGCGATATACTGCCGCGTCGCAGCTTGCGGCCGCGGGTGCCACTGACGATGAGGTCCAGGCGATTACCGGGCACAAGAGCCGAGCCATGGTGATGAAGTATGCGGGTGCCCAGAGGCAAAGGGTACATGCGACGTCAGGGCAGGCGAAGCGATGGGCAAGCCCATAGGTCTGCACAAGGGGCGCAAGGCACCGGGGGCCATTGCTTCAAAATCACGGACCGGCCGTTTGCGTGTTTTCGGCGCGTCCGACTACCCAACGGGCGGCGCCGGCATGGCCCAACTTGGAAGTGCTCATGCGATCAATGCCCGTTCAGCATGGCAAGTCTCTTGCAACGCGAGCGTTACAGACTGCTTTGCATAAAGGTTCTTACGCTACGTGCATCGGTCGTGACCGGGCCAGTGCTGCCCCCCATAGTCGGTACTGAAGCCGCTGGAACAGAACGGGACCAGAACGGGAAACCTGAAACCACATCTGAAACCGCTTCGGGCCTCAAGCGCAAAACGGCCCGTAACCTATTGAAAATATTGGAGGCGGGTACCGGAATCGAACCGGTCTTCACGGATTTGCAATCCGCTGCGTAACCTCTCCGCCAACCCGCCAGCCTTCAAGGTGGCGCAGATGTAGAGGAACTCGTCACAGCGCGCAAGGGCACGCAATCACTGCGGGGGGGGCGGGCGGCTGCCTGCCCTTGCGGGGATGCTGGCACGGGGTGAAGCGCCCTGTGTGTCCGGTCCACCGGGCCTGCGCGGGCCGTCGGCCCGGCCCGCTTTCCGTCAAGCGGCCGGCGGGCTGTCAGAAGAACGCCTGCAGCCCGGTCTGTGCCCGGCCAAGGATCAGGGCGTGCACGTCATGCGTGCCTTCATAGGTATTCACGGTTTCCAGGTTCACCATGTGGCGCATGATCTGGAAATCTTCGGAAATGCCGTTTCCGCCGTGCATGTCCCGGGCCATGCGCGCCACGTCCAGCGCCTTGCCGCAGTTGTTGCGCTTCATCAGGCTGATCATTTCCGGTGCCGCGCGGCCTTCGTCCATCAGACGCCCGATGCGCAGCGAGCCCTGCAGGCCAAGGGTGATCTCTGTCATCATATTGGCAAGCTTCAGCTGGAAGAGCTGTGTCTGGGCCAGGGGCCGGCCGAACTGCCGGCGATCCAGCCCGTATTGGCGTGCGGCGTGCCAGCAGAATTCGGCCGCACCCATCACGCCCCAGCTGATGCCGTAGCGCGCCCGGTTGAGGCAGCCGAAGGGGCCTTTCAGGCCTTCGACATCCGGCAGCAGGGCATCTTCGCCAACCTCGACGTCCTGCATCACGATCTCGCCCGTGATGCTGGCCCGCAAGGACAGCTTGCCGCCGATCCTGGGCGCAGACAGGCCCTTCATGCCCTTCTCCAGCACGAAGCCCCTGATCTTGCCGCCATGCGCTTCGGACTTTGCCCAGATGACGAAGACGTCGGCAATCGGGCTGTTCGATATCCACATCTTGGCACCGGTCAGGCGATAGCCGGTGGCCGTCTTCTTCGCCACCGTCTTCATGCCCGCCGGATCAGACCCGGCATCGGGTTCGGTCAAGCCGAAACAGCCAATCAGCCTGCCCGCCGCCAGCCCGGGAAGGTATTTCAGCCGCTGCTCTTGCGTGCCGTAGGCATGGATCGGGTACATGACCAGGCTCGATTGCACGCTCATCATGCTGCGATAGCCGGAATCCACCCGCTCCACTTCCCGGGCGATCAGGCCGTAGGCCACGTAAGACGCGCCCAACCCGCCATAATGTTCCGGAAGCGTGGCACCCAGCAGGCCCATTTCCCCCATTTCGGCGAAGATGCCGGGATCGGTCTTTTCCTCGCGGTAAGCGGCCACCACCCTGGGCTGGAGCTTTTCCTGCGCAAAGCTCCGGGCGGCATCCCGCAGCATGCGTTCTTCTTCGGTCAGTTGGTCTTCCAAACGAAAAGGGTCTTCCCAGTCGAACCGGTCAAGATCAGGGGCGTCCTTGCGGGCGGTGACGGGTTTGTGCAGGGTCATGGCGGTTCCTTGGGCAGGCGGTGAGCGAAAGAGGTATTGCAGATCTCAGCAGCGGTATACAGTGGAACCGATGCCGGGAACCAGACTGTTTCCCCCGCCACCGGGGCAAAGGCCGCAGACCTGGCGCTGCCCTGTCCTTGCGTTACAGATTGGGCGTCACCCAGGCCCCGTTGCGCCGGGACGAGCGCACGCAGGCATCGACAAAGGCAACACCGGCAACCCCGTCCGCAGCGGTGGGGAAAACCACCCCGGCCTCCGGCGCGGCACCGGCCTGTCTTGCCCGGATTGCGCGCGCCGCTTCGCTGTAGATCGTGGCAAAGCCTTCCAGATACCCTTCCGGATGTCCCGGCGGCACACGGCTTACCCGTGCCGCAGCGGCCCCGGCCCCGGCCCCGCCGCGGGTGATCAGCCGTTTCGGCTGGCCCAGCGGTGTGAACCAAAGGTAGTTCGGGTCCTCCTGCGCCCATTCCAGACCGGCTTTTGTGCCATAGACCCGCAGCCGCAGTGCGTTTTCATTGCCCGGGGCAACCTGGGAACACCACAGCATGCCCCGCGCACCGCCCCGAAAGCGCAAGAGCACATGCCCGTTGTCGTCCACCCGCCGCCCCGGAACAAAGCTTTGCAGATCGGCGGCCAGGCTTTCCAGCGTCAGGCCGGTGACAAAACCGGCCAGGTTGAAGGCATGGGTGCCGATATCGCCCGTGGACCCGCCGGCCCCGCTGCGCGCCGGGTCGGTGCGCCAGCCGGCCTGTTTCTGCCCGGTCTGTTCCAGCGGTTCGCTCAGCCAGTCCTGCGCATATTCGACCTGCACCACGCGGATCCCGCCCAGATCGCCGTTCGCCACCATCTCGCGCGCCTGCCGCACCATCGGGTAGCCGGTGTAGTTATGCGTCAGCACAAACACGGCACCCGAGGCTTCGGCGGCCTTTGCCAGCTTCTTCGCCTCTGCCAGTGTGGATGTCAGCGGCTTGTCGCAGATCACATGGATGCCGCGCCGCAGGAACTGCATCGCAACCGGGGCATGCATGTGGTTCGGGGTGACGATTGCAACCGCCTGAATGCCATCCTTGCGACGCGCCTCGCGTGCCGCCATTTCCGCGAAACCGGCATAGACGCGCCCTTGCGGCAGGCCAAGATCGGCCCCCGATGCCAGCGATTTTTCCGGGGTGGAGCTGAAACAGCCTGCGACCAGCTCGAACTGGTCGTCAATGCGGGCGGCGATGCGGTGAACGGCGCCGATGAAGGCATCGCGCCCGCCGCCCACCATGCCAAGCCTTATGCGCGGGGCGCGGCCTTCGGATTTCCCCTCGATCGCCATGTTATGCCCCCAGCCCCAGCATGCGGCGGTTTGCGGCATCATCCGTGCCGCCGCCCGCGAAATCGTCAAAGGCCTTGTCGGTCACGCGGATGATATGGGCGCGCACGAAGTCCGATCCTTCGCGGGCCCCGTCCTCGGGGTGTTTCAGCGCGCATTCCCATTCGACAACCGCCCAGCCGTCAAAACCATATTGCGCAAGCTTCGAAAAGACACCGCCAAAGTCCACCTGCCCGTCACCAGGGGACCGGAAGCGTCCCGCCCGGTTGACCCAGCTTTGGAAGCCACCGTAGACGCCCTGCCGGCCCGTCGGGTTCAGTTCCGCATCCTTGACGTGGAACATCTTGATCCGATCATGGTAGATGTCGATGTTGGCAAGGTAATCAAGATGTTGCAGGACGTAGTGCGACGGGTCGTACAGCATGTTGCAGCGCCTGTGCCCGCCCAGGCGGTCCAGGAACATCTCAAAGCTGATGCCATCGTGCAGGTCTTCGCCGGGATGAATCTCATAGCACAGGTCCACGCCCATGGCATCGGCATGATCCAGGATCGGCCGCCAGCGCCTGGCCAATTCGTCAAAGGCGGCCTCCACCAGCCCGGCGGGGCGCTGCGGCCAGGGATAGACGTAAGGCCAGGCCAGCGCGCCCGAAAATGTGGCATGTGCCTTCAGCCCCAGATTGCGCGATGCGCTCAGCGCCAGCTTGACCTGATCCACCGCCCAGGCCTGCCGCGCCTTGGGGTTGCCGCGCACCGCCGGGGCGGCAAAGCCATCAAAGGCCAGGTCATAGGCGGGGTGAACGGCCACCAGCTGGCCCTGCAAATGGGTGGACAGTTCGGTGACCGCAATGCCGTTGGCGGCGGCAATGCCCGTGACCTCGTCACAGTAATCCTTTGATGTGGCGGCTTTTGCCAGATCGAACAGACGCCCGTCCCAGCTGGGAATCTGGACGCCGGCATAACCGCAGTCCGCCGCCCAGGCAGTGATGCCCTGCCAGGTGTTGAACGGGGCTGCATCGCCTGCAAACTGTGCCAGAAACAGGGCAGGGCCCTTGATCGTCTTCATGTCACCTCCCAACGAAAGTGTTATCGGCCAAACCGTTTGAACCAAGCTGACCCCGTGGCGCATCCGCTGTCAATCGTGCCTTTGGGCAGACCCGGGGGTGTCAAGGTGCAGGCCGGACCGAACCGCCTCAGGCTGCGGATGGGCGGGGCCGGGCTTGCGATGGACGGCGCAGGAGGTGGACGTGGACGCCGAACGGGAATACCCTGAAATGCATCGCCGCTTCGTCCGGCTTGTTGCCGCGCGCGCCAGCGATGCTGACATATCCGCCTTCGGACCGTCGCCGATGCCTGCCTGAAAGGGCGTCAGACCGCGACCGGCCCGTTCCACGACCGAGGATGACATGATGCTGACCGGCAAACACCTGATCGCAGGCGATTGGGTTCTGGGCGAAACCACCTTCCGCTCGTCGCCCGCCCATGGCGCGGCGCTTGAATTTTCCGTGGGAACACCCGCCCATGTTGACCGTGCCGTGCGCGCTGCCGAAGCGGCCTTTGCCGCCTACAGCCAGACCGGCCGCGAAGGGCGCGCCGTTTTCCTGGACCGTATCGCGGACGAGATCGAGGCGCGGGGGGCCGGGATCACCGCCATCGGCACCAGCGAAACCGGACTTCCCGCCGCAAGGCTGGACGGCGAGCGGGGCCGCACCACCGGCCAGTTGCGCCTGTTTGCTGCCCATATCCGCAAGGGCGACTATCTGGACCGGCGGCATGACCCGGCCCTGCCCGACCGCAAGCCACTGCCGCGCCCTGATCTGAAACTGGTGCAGCGGCCCGTCGGGCCGGTCGCGGTGTTCGGCGCATCGAACTTTCCGCTGGCCTTTTCCACCGCCGGGGGGGACACGGCATCGGCGCTTGCGGCGGGTTGCCCTGTGGTTGTCAAGGGGCACTCGGCCCATCCCGGCACCGCCGAGATCGTGGCGCAGGCGATTGCGGCGGCCATTGCCGGCCTTGGCCTGCATCCCGGCATCTTCAGCCTGATCCAGGGCGGGCGGCGCGATGTGGGCGAGGCGCTGGTGCAGCATCCGCTGATCCGGGCGGTCGGCTTTACCGGCAGCCTTGCCGGGGGCCGCGCCCTGTTCGATCTGTGCGCGCAGCGCCCCGACCCCATTCCCTTCTTCGGCGAACTGGGCAGTGTGAACCCCACCTTCCTGCTGCCCGCAGCCCTGAAGGCCCGGGCAGATCAGATTGCCGCCGGATGGGTCGGTTCGCTGACGCAGGGGGCCGGGCAGTTCTGCACCAATCCGGGTCTGGTGATCGCGATAGACGGTCCGGAAACCGACATGTTCGAACGGGCGGCAGCGGCCGCTCTGGGCGGTGTCGCCGCGCAGACCATGCTGACCGATGGCATCGCGCAGGCCTACCGCGACGGGCAGGCCCGCGTTGGCGCGGCCCCCGGCGTGACGGCGCTTGTCGAAACCGAAAGCACGGCACGCCTGGCCAATCCCAATCTCTATTCGGTCCCGTCCGACGCCTTCCGGCAGACCCCTGCGCTGGGCGAAGAGGTGTTCGGCCCGCTTGGACTGGTGGTGCGGGCCAGGGACGAGGACGATCTTCTGGCCCTGGCCGCCGGGGTGGAAGGCCAGCTCACCTGCACCCTGCATCTGGAAGCCGCCGACCTTGCCCTGGCGCAGCGGCTTCTGCCGGTGCTGGAGCGCAAGGCGGGGCGCATTCTGGCCAACGGATTTCCGACCGGGGTCGAGGTTGCCGATGCCATGGTCCATGGCGGCCCCTATCCGGCCAGCACCAACTTCGGCGCGACCAGCGTGGGAACCCTGTCGATCCGCCGCTGGCTGCGCCCGGTCTGCTATCAGAACATCCCCGATGAGCTTCTGCCCGCCGACCTGCGCTGAAGGGACCGGGCCGCGAAGCCGCGCCGCGCCCGGTCTGGCGGCGCACTGGCGGCGCAATGGCGGCCCCGCTGAATGGCCCGGCAAAGGCCCACGCCCGCTGCGACCCCGCAGGCCAGGGCCATGGTCCGGTACGGCGCGCGGGGGGCCTTTGTGCGGCCTGCCCCCGAAGACAGCCGAAACCACGGCCTGTGCCGGCGGCCCCCCGGGCAGGCCAGACCGGAACCCGGTCCGCAGGATGGTCTACCGATCAACCCCGCGCCCGGTGCGCTGCCGGGGGACCGCGCGCCGAAAGACGATCCGGTGCCCGGACAAGGTCCTCTCTGCCCGGCTGCGCGGCCCGGCCGTTACCGGCCCGCCAGCCTGCGCTCGCGCCGTCTGCGGATGATTTCGTATCCGACCGCCCCCAGAAGCGTTGCCGTGATCATGATCAGCGCCAGCGCGTTGATCGTGGGCGTGATCCCGGTGCGCACCTTGGAAAAGACATAGACCGTCAGCGTGTCATAGGTGCCGCGTGTAAACAGGGTGACGTTGAAATTCTCGATGGACTGGAAAAAGCTGATCGCCGCCCCGGCCCCTATCGCGGGATAAAGATGCGGCAGCAGGATGCGGCGCATCACCTGCGCATGGCTGGCCCCCAGGTCCAGCGCCGCCTCTTCCAGCCCCCGGTCAAAGCTTTGCAGCCGCGCCAGCACCAGCAGCATCACGAAAGCCGCAATGAAGGATACCTGGCCCAGCACTGACATATGCAGCCCGGCCTTGAACAGGAAAAACCCGGACCCTGCCGCATTGCCGACGCCGTTCCAGAACAGCAAGGTCGAAATGCCGATCACGGCCCCCGGTGTCAGGATGGGTGCCACCATCAGCGCATAAAGAACCGATCTTGTGGTGCCCGCAATTGAGTTGATCACAATCGCCGCCGCCGTGCCGATGGGCACGGAAATGGCCACCACCGCCAGCGCCACATAGATCGTGTTGGCAAAGGCGTTCCACATCCGCGTGTCTGCCCAAAGCTCGACAAACCAGCGGTCGGTCCAGCCGACCCATGGATAGACCGACGGAAAGCGGGAATCGTTGAACGCCGCCCCGCCCATCACGATCAGCGGCACCAGCATATAGGCCAGAAACAGCACCAGATACAGGTGGAACAGCCAATCTGTGGAACGCACCTGTCTCATGCGTGCCTCACTTCGCTATGTCGGAAAGCTTGACGCGGAACACCCGCATCACGACCGAAACGAACACCGTGCACAGGATCAGCAGCAGGAAGGCATAGGCAGACCCGGTGTTCCAGTCCTGGCTTTCAAACATCCATTGCTGGATGATCTCGGTGAACCAGCGTGAATTCGTGCTGGCCAGCAGGGTCGGCACCAGAATGGACCCCGCAGACAGCATGAACACCATGACCGAACCCGATGCGATGCCCGGCTTGGCATGGGGCAGGATCACCCGCCAGTGCGTGCGCCACCACGGCGCGCCCAGGTCTTCTGCCGCCTCGATCTGGTTGGTGTCCAGCGACTGGATCGCATTGTAAAGCGGGAACAGCATGAACAGCACATAGGTGTAGACCAGCCCGATGATCACACCGCGAAACCCGCTGATCCAGCGGACCGGGTCTTCGATGATCCCCAGACCAAGAAGCGACGCATTGAGCGGCCCCTTCAGCGCCAGAATGATGAACCAGGCAAAGCTGCGCAGCACCTCGGACACCCAAAGCGGGATGAACAGCAGCAGAAAGATCGTCGGCAGCAGCGCCCGGGCCGAGACCTTGGACAGGTAATAGGCCAGGGGATAGGCGATCAGGAAACAGATCACCGTCACCAGCGCCGAATAGACCACGGTCCAGACAAAGACGCTGATGTGAATGGGGCTGCGAAAGAAGGTCAGATAATTGTCAAGGCTGTAGACATCCTTCGGCCCGCGCAGTTCGGCGACCGGCAGATAGGGTCTGAACGAATGCTCGAACAGGTAGATGTTGGGCAGAACCACCAGCACCAGAACCCAGAAGCCGGTCAGAACCGCGAAGACCGTTGTCAGCAGCAGACCGTAACGGTTCACCAGGTCCTTCATTCGTCGGCATCCCTGGCGGCGGTGTCACCGGTCAGGATCACGGCATTCTGCCCGTCAAACGTGAAATGCAGCCGCTCGCCCGGCGCGGGCACCGCCGTGGCCCCGTCATTGCGGGCTTCGGCCAGCAGAACCTGCCCGCCTGCGTCGCGGGCATGGATCGAGATGAAGTTGCCTTCGAACGCAACATCCGTCACCTCGACCGGGATCGAATTGGCGCTGGCGGCCGCGGGCGCAAGCCGCACATGTTCCGGCCGCAGGAACAGCCGCGCCTTCATGCCTTGGGTCACCGCCGGGCCCAGGCGTGCGGTGAAGGTGCCGCTGGCGGTGGCAAAGCGGGCCAGATCCCCCTCCGCCCCCTGAATGTCGCCGGTGAAAATGTTGTTTTCGCCCACGAAAGACGCGACGAACCCGTTTGCAGGATTGTTGTAGATCTCGCGCGGGTCGGCGACCTGCTGCAGCTTGCCCTGGCTCATCACGCCCACACGGTCGCTCATCGCCAGCGCTTCGCCCTGGTCATGGGTGATGTAGATGAAGGTCACGCCGGTGCGCTTCTGGATCGCCCGCAATTCGGCCCGCATGTGCTGGCGCAGTTTCAGGTCCAGCGCCGACAGGGGTTCGTCCAGCAGCATCACCTGCGGTTCCACCGCCAGAGCGCGGGCGATGGCCACACGCTGTTTCTGGCCGCCGGAAAGCTGGGCAATCGCCTTGTCGGCCGCATCGGGCAGATCGACCAGTTGCAGCAGTTCTTCGGCGCGGGCGCGGCGTTTGTGCCTGTCTACCCCGCGCACCTCAAGCCCGAAGGCGATGTTTTCCCACACCGGCATCAGCGGAAAGAGGGCAAGGTTCTGAAAGATCAGCGCCGTGGGGCGCTGATTGGGCCGCTGGCCCTTCATGTCCCTGCCGCCGATCCGGATCACGCCCCGGCTGGGCGGGATAAAGCCTGAAATCATCCGCAGGATTGTCGTTTTTCCACAGCCCGAAGGGCCAAGAAAGGAAAAGAATTCACCCGGCCGGATGTTGACCGCCACATGATCGACGGCCCGGAATGTGCCGAAATCGGCGCATACGTTATCAAGGTCTACCCCGGCGCTCATCCGTTCCCCGTTTCCGGCTGTCTTGCCGCAGCTTGAACGCCGCGTTGCCCGTTATGCAACCCGCCGGTGCCGCAAAGGGCACCTGCGGGCTCTTGTCCGTCAGAAATCAGGCAGCCTTGAACTTGTCGGCATATTCGCCGCGCTTGGCGATGAACCAGGCTTCCTGGGCGGGCCACCACCACAGTTTCTGAATGGCGTCGTCATTGAACGCAGCGTTATAGAAGGCCGAAACGTCCGGCGACATCTTGTCGATGGCACCCTTGCCCACCGGGTTGGCCGAGAAGGCCGTTGCCCAAAGTGCCGAACCTTCGGGTTCCGAGATCCACTTGGCAAAGGCATGGCCCTGTTCCGGGTTGGCGGCATTTGCCATCAGGACCAGACCCTGGTTCCAGGCAAAGGCACCTTCCTTCGGCGGAACAAAGCCATAGCCTTCGCCGCGCAGGTTGAAGCCGGTCGAATCCCAGCACAGCCCGATCTCGCCGCCGTTCACGCGGAAGCCGGCCTGGGCCTCGTTCTCGCCCGACCACCACTGAACAATGTTGCCCTTGACCTTGATCGCTTCGGCCAGGGCGATGTCCCACAGCTCGACCATCGTGGCCTCGTCCTTGTAGCTGTCCAGCCAAGGCTTGGGCAGCTTGCCTTCGGCATCCAGCCAGCGGCCCATGGCGGCCAGCGACGAATGCGGGCGGGCAACAACCTTGCCCGCGTTGGCCGGGTTGAACAGGTCGCCCAGCGATGCCGTGCCATATTCCAGCGGCATCGTTTCCTTGTTGTAGACCAGCGCCTCGGTGCCCCAGACCGACAGAACGATCATGCGGTTGCCGTCCACGGTCGCCATTTCGCCCATCTTGCCGTCTGCCAGGCCGGGCAGATAGTTGTCGATGTTCAGCTTGGTCATGTCCCAGGGCTGGATCAACCCGTTCGAGGCCCAGCCGCCCACGCGGTCAACCGTGGGTTCCACCACATCGGTGCCGCCGGTTTGCAGCGCCAGCTTTCCTTGCGCGAACATCGCGTCCTGATCGGGCTGTTCGTTGAAGTTCACCTTGATGCCCGTGGCAGCCTCAAAGGCCGGGAAAACCGTTTCGGCAAGGCCGGGATAGCCGGCCCAGCCCATGAAGTTCAGCTCGCCCGACGAGGCCAGCGCCTTGTGCGAAATGATCGCAGGCGCCGCCAGCATGCCCACGCCCACGGCCGATCCCTTAAGGAACGTGCGGCGGTTGAAGCCCGTTTTCGTCTGTTTCATGATGTCGTCTCCCTTGTTGTCGGTCAAACCCGATTGTCCACAAGCCCCGCCGCAGCATCCCGCAGCATGGCGGGGCAGACAGCTGACGGCTTTACGTAACAACCCGGTGACGCCGGGCGCATGGGCGCCGGTGCCCGGGCGCCACAAAATCGGGAAGACGGTCCTGTGTCAACAGAACGCTGCAAAGACCGCAAGGCTTCGGTCGGGAAAGGGGGCCTTGCCGGAATATCCTTCTTGCCGGGACCGCAGCCTTCAACCCTTGCGCGCATTGCGCATGGCAAGGTGCCGTGTTTCCCGGTGAGGCGCGAGAACGCGGGGAGAATCAGCAAGGGGTGAAGCGGCGGGATGGACGTTTCCGGTTGCGCCCCCCGGGGGCGTCCCCGCACAGGTCAGGCCATGGGGTTTCCGGGTCTTCCGGCGCGCCGCCCTGCTCTACGCCCCCGCGCACCGGCAGAAATCCGGCAGAGACGCCGCTGCGGACGGCACCCGAGCGCGCGGCAACCCCGGGCTGGTCGGCACGACAGCGTTCCGGGCAATTGCGCAGGCCCGGTCAGGGCCCCCGGAAGCAATGGCCGAACCTGCGGGGATCGCCACCGGCGCGGCCTGTGCAGCCCGGGCCTGACGGAGTTCAGGACAAGGCCGGCATCGGGCCGTCAAACAGGCACCACGGCCCGCCCACCCGCATCGCCCGCCCGCGCCCGCGTCCCGGTCCAGGGAAAGGGATTGCCCCATCGGGCGGGATCAGGAAACGCGACCGGCGTTTCCCCGCCCGCGTGGGACAGTGCCCTGTAGGCCCGCAGGTCCGGGACCAACAGAGGCCAGCGCCCGACCCGGCGGGTGCGAAGCGCCCGCCGGGGGCGGGGCGGGCGCTGGCCGGGGGCTTTGGCCCCTGGTCGGTCCTGATCCCGGCGCCGCGCTGTGGCACGGGCGACGGCCCCTGCCAGTCAAGCGGTGAAGGTGCTGTCGTCAGTGCGGGCGGGAACAGGAAACGCATCGCGTTTCCCCGCCCGCGCGGGACGGTGCCCTGTAGACCGGCAGGTCCGGGCGCACCAGAAGGCCAGCGCCTGACCCGGCGGGCGGGAAGCGCCCGCCGAGGGCGGGGCGGGCGCTGGCCGGGGGCTTTTGGCCCCCGGCCGGTCCTGATCCCGGCGTCGTGCTGTGGCAGGGGCGATGGCCCCTGCCAGAGAGACCGGGCATCGCATAATGCACAGGACCGTCCCATCGGGCGGGAACAGGAAACGCACCGCGTTTCCCCGCCCGCGCGGGACGGTGCCCCGTAG
>JADCDI010000012.1 GCA_020251025.1 Rhodobacter sp.
AACGCGATGCGTTTCCTGATCCCGCCCGGACGGGCGAGGGCGCCCTTACCGCTTCAATGGCAGGGGCCATCGCCCTCGGCCCAGCGCCGCGCCGGGATCAGGACGGGCCGGGGGCCAAAGCCCCCGGCCAGCGCCCGCCCCGCCACCGGCGGGCGCTTCGCACCCGCCGGGTCGGGCGCTGGCCTGCCCTTGGTGCGGGCGGCACGGGTCTTTGCAGGAGCGTCGCGCAGGGGCGGGGGAAATACGGGTCGCGTTTCCTGTTCCCGCCCACAGGGGCAATCCCTGTCCCCGGACCGCAAAGACCTTCCCGGCAGGCAGGCGGCCGGATTGCTTTTGCAGCACCCTGTCAGGGCAGAGCCGGGCCGGTTGCCCGCCGCAGGATCAGGGCATCGCTCAAGGTGCCATCAGGGGCACGGTAATAGGCCCGGCGCCGACCTGCCACAAGGAACCCTGCCGATCGGTACAGCGCCAGCGCCGGGGCATTCCCGACGTCAGCCTCCAGAAACACCGCCGATGCGCCGCGCGCTGCGCACTCTGCCAGAAACAGGTCCAGCAGGCGGCGCCCCAACCCCCGCCGCCGTTCGTCAGGCGCAACGGCGATGGTCAGCAACTCGGCCTCGCCGGCCACCACCTGACCCAGGGCAAAGCCGCCCGGACGTGATGTCAGCACCGTTTCCGGGGCCGCAAGGAGGGTCTCGAACCCGGACACAGACCAGGGGCGGGGAACGGTAAAGCACCGCGCGTGCAGCCCCGCCAGTTCTGCCGGGGTCATGGCAGAATGACCGGCGGCGGCCCGGCGGGCAGGGCAGCATCGGCGGCACGAAGGTACATGGGGGCCGGGCGGGGGTGCGGCCTGCCAAGGCGCGCCGCCGCCAGCCGGGCAATCGCCACGGCCATGGGGACAGGCTGCCGGTGCGCGACACCGCCGGTGTGCAAGGCCAGCTCTTCCGCGCGGTACCCCACGAGGGGCCTTCCCCTGATCCGGTCCGGCAGGTCGGGCGGGTCCGCCAGTTGCGGGACAATCCCCCTGCCTGCCAGCCACAGGGCCCCGCGCCGCGCGTCCAGCAGCGTCACCACATCGTCGGGCAATCCCGCCGCCAGCGCCTCGAACCCGGTGATGCCGATGGCAGGAATGCCCAGGCCCAGCGCCAGGCCTCGGGCCGCCGCCACCGAAATCCGCACGCCGGTGAAGTTCCCGGGACCCGTGCCGACGCCGATGGCCGAAAGCCCCGCGTAACCGACCTGCGCTTCGGCCAGAACCCCGGCCAGAAGGGGCATCAGGCGTTCGGCCTGGCCCTTTTCCATCGCTTCGGCGCGCTGGGCCAGAATGCGGCTGCCGCAAACGACAGCGGCCGCGCAATGCGCGGCCGATGTATCGAAAGCCAGAACGACAGGCTCAGGCGGCAACAGGCCGCACCTCAAGCACTTCGGGGATGTAATGGCGCAGCAGGTTCTCAATGCCCATCTTCAGCGTCAGCGTCGAAGAGGGGCATCCCGCGCAGGCCCCCTGCATGTGCAGATAGACCACGCCCCGGTCAAAGCCGTGAAAGGTGATGTCGCCGCCATCCTGCGCCACGGCGGGCCGGACGCGGGTATCAAGCAGTTCCTTGATCTGGCGCACGATATCACCATCGGGGCCGTCATGGCCCTTATGCCCCGATGCCGCCTGTTCGCCTTCCAGAACCGGTGCGCCCGACTGGTAATGTTCCATGATCGCCCCAAGGATCGCGGGCTTCACATGCTCCCATGCGGTTGCCTCGGCCTTTGTCACGGTGACGAAATCGGTCCCGAAAAACACGCCCGTCACGCCGCCTGCGGCAAAGATGCGCCTTGCAAGCGGGGACTTCCGGGCAGCCTCCGCGCTGGGAAAATCGGCCGTGCCCATATCCAGCACGGTCTGCCCGGGCAGGAATTTGAGCGTGGCCGGATTCGGGGTGGATTCGGTCTGGATGAACATTGTGATCTCCGACGGTTCCTTTGCGATATGTGCCCTGGGGGATGGCATGTCAAGAATTGGAATGATTCCAGGGATGACGGTCGGCTGCGACTGCGCGACCTTCCCCGTCTTGCCGCATCAGATAAAGGGGGGGGAACGCCGCAAAGGGGGCATCCGGCAGGATCGTTGTCCTCAGCCAGGCGCGCTTTCGGCCCGGCCCTGCTTGCCCGCCAGAAGGACCCGACCGGCTTTGTCCCTGAAATTGCCGCCAGACGTCCGGACAGCTTTCCTGCGGCCCGCCAGCGCATGGCCCCGGATTGCAAAAGGCCTTTTCCCCTTGCCGTCGGCACCTGGCGGCGAAGGTCGCGGGTCATAGCACGGCGACGGTTCCGCGCCCTTCCGCCGGCCTGGCCGGGTGCTGATACCGCACTCTGGCCGCAGGGACGGGCGGGACAGGCTTTCCGATCCCGGGCAAGGGACTGCCCCCGCAGGCGGGGGATGGTACCACCCAGACCGTCAGGTCCGGGAAGGACAGATGCCAGCCCCCGCCCCGGCGGGCGCTGGCCGGGGGCTTTGGGCTCCCGGCCCGTCCTGATCCCGGCGCAGCACCGTGGCAAAGGCGATGGCCCCTGCCAGAGATGCGGAGACGGTGCCTTCGCCCGTCCGGGCGGGGACAGGAAACGCATCGCGTTTCCCCGCCCGCGCGCGACAGTGCCCCGTAGACCGGCAGGTCCGGGCGACACAGAGGCCAGCGCCCGACCCGGCGGGAGCGAAGCGCCCGCCGTTGGCGGGGCGGGCGCTGGCCGGGGGCTTTGGCCCCCGGCCGGGCAAGGGGCAGCGTGACGCTGTGGCAGGGGCGATGGCCCCTGCCATTGGAGCGGTGAGGGTTCCCTCCCTCGTTCGGGCGGGAGCAGGAAACGCATCGCGTTTCCCCCGCCCGCTCGGGACAGTGCCCCGTAGACCGGCAGGTCCGGGAGAAGCAGAGGCCAGCGCCCGACCCGGAGGGGGCGAAGCGCCCGCCGGGGGCGGGGCGGGCGCTGGCCGGG
>JADCDI010000120.1 GCA_020251025.1 Rhodobacter sp.
CTGTCATCAGTTCAGGCGGGAAGCTGAGGGTGTCTTCGCCCGTCCGGGCGGGAACAGGAAACGCATCGCGTTTCCCCCGGTCGCTCGGGACAGTGCCACCCAGACCGGCAGGTCCAGGAGATACAGAGGCCAGCGCCCGACCCGGCGGGCGAGAAGCGCCCGCCGAGGGCGGGGCGGGCGCTGGCCGGGGGCTTTGGCCCCCGGCCGGTCCTGATCGCGGCGTAGCGCTGGGCCAAGGGCGATGGCCACTGCCAGGATGCACAGGGCGCGCGCAGGCGGGCGAGTTTCCCGCTTTTCGGTCAGGAAACCCATGCGGCTGGCACGGCTTCAGCACCCTGTCAGGGCTGCGGACCCTGCAAGGGTCAAGAGCCCCCCCGTTGCCGCCAGGCTGCCATGATATCGTCAAGCGGGACGCCGTCGATGGTAACGCCCGTCAGGCGGCAATCCTGCAGAACGGCCCCGGAAAGATTCACGTTCCGGAAGATGGAAGCGGACAGGTTCACGTCGCTGACCTGCCAGCCCGACAGGTTACTGTCGTTGAACCGGGCACCAGAGAAATTGATCTGGTTGAATGTTGTCCCCGACAGGTTTGCATCGGTGAACTGCGAGCCGGAAAGGTCCGCATCGTTGACGTCAAGTTTTTCGGTAACCCGAAAAAGCTTCACAGCCTCGTACTCCTGAACGGCAAGGTGGGAAATGATTGCTTATCTCCTGAAAGGCTGCTGAACCCGGGGCCGCGACGGGTGCCGCAAGCCACGCCGCCGGCACAGGCCCGCAGCGGATCAGATCTGCTTTTCGGGCATATGCACCACAAGGCCTTCCAGCGCCGGCGTCACCTTCAACTGGCAGGTCAGGCGCGACCGGACCGGATCCGGCTTCCATGCGAAGTCAAGCATGTCTTCTTCCATCGCCTCTTTGGGGGGAAGCTTGCCGACCCATTCGGGGGCAATATAGACATGGCAGGTCGAACAGGCGCAGGCACCGCCACAGTCAGCCTCGATCCCCGGAATTCCATTGTCGCGGGCCCCTTCCATGACGGTCAGCCCATTGGGCACATCGACCACATGTTCCTTGCCGCCAAACTCCACATAGGTGATCTTCGCCATCTGCGTCCCCCTTGCCTTCCTTGTTGCGCCCACATAGGCCATCGTGGAATGTTTTGCCAGACCCCGCCGGGACACGGGGGCCTTGCCCCTGACGGCCGGTCTTCTAGACTTCCTGCATCATGAGCACGCGTCCCCCCCCCTGGCCGCAACCGCCTGCTGCCCTGCCGCATGCACGGCTGAACGAACCCCCTTCCGGTGCGCGGGTGACGGTCGCCGGCCTTGTTCTGGTGCGGCAACGGCCCGGTACGGCCAGGGGCGTGATCTTTGTGACGCTGGAGGATGAGACCGGCGTCTGCAATGTGGTGGTCTGGGCCAGGACCTATGAACGCTTTCGCCGCGCCGTCATTTCGGGGCGGCTGCTGCGCGTCACGGGCCGGTTGCAGCGCGAGGCGGGCGTTGTCCATGTGGTGGCAGAGCAGATCGAAGATCTGTCGCCCATGCTTGACCGGCTGCTGCGGTCAGATTTCAGGCATAATGGCACCCGTGCCGGGGATCAGCCCTGACCCCTGACCCGTACCGACAAGAAAAGGGCGCCCGAAGGCGCCCTGATCCCTGACCGGTCGCTGTCCGTCACTTTTCGACAGACAGGGCGACAAAGCGCGGGTCACCATCGCGGCGGACCAGCAGCAGCAGTGACTTGCGCCCGGCCTCGCGGGCTTCGGTGATGCGGTTTTCCAGATCACCGGTTGTTTCGACCTTGCGCTGGCCGGCCTCGGTGATCAGGTCGCCTTCACGCAGACCCTTTGCATAGGCTTCCGATGCGGCGTCAACCGCCATCACGACAAGGCCTTCAGAGCCGGACGGCAGGCCCATGCTTTCGGCGGCCTCCGGCGTCAGCGTTGCAACCGTCAGACCAAGCAGATCCTGCACTTGTGGTTCTGCGGGCGGCGCTGCGGCGGCGGGCATCGCTTCGGCCTCGGCCTCTTCGCGGCGGCCCAGGGTGATGGTCAGCGTTTCGGTCTTGCCGTCACGCAGCACGATCACCTCGGTGGCCTTGCCAACTTCGGTGTCGGCGACTTTGCGGACCAGTTCGCGGGTATCGGCCACCTCAACACCATCAAACTTGGTGATGACATCGCCCGCCTGCATGCCGGCTTCCCTGGCCGGGCCTTCGGGAACATCCGTCACCAGTGCGCCCCTGGCATCGGCCAGCCCCATGGCTTCGGCGACGTCCGGCGTCACATCCTGAATGCGCACGCCCAGCCAGCCGCGGCGGGTTTCCCCGAATTCGCGCAACTGATCGGTGACCTTCGACACGACGTTCGACGCCATCGAAAAGCCGATGCCGATCGATCCGCCGTTGGGCGAAAGGATTGCGGTGTTCACGCCGATCACCTCACCGTCCATGTTGAACAGCGGGCCCCCCGAATTGCCCCGGTTGATCGCGGCATCGGTCTGGATGAAGTCGTCATAGCTGCCGCTGAGCGCGCGGTTGCGGGCGGAAACGATGCCTGCCGACACCGAGAAGCCCTGGCCAAGCGGGTTGCCCATGGCCATCACCCAGTCGCCTACCCGCATCAGGTCACTGTCGCCGAACTGCACGAAGGGCAGCGGTTCGTCACTTTCAACCTTCAGCAGGGCGATATCGGTTTTGGGGTCGGTGCCGACCAGTTTGGCATCCAGGGTTTCGCCCGAATAGAACTCGATCTTGATTTCGTCGGCCCCTTCGATGACGTGATTGTTGGTCACGATATAGCCATCTTCGGAAATCACGAAGCCCGATCCCAGGGCCTCGCTCCGGCGCGGTTGCGCATTGTCGCCCTGACCGTTGCGGTTCTGGAAATCCCGGAAGAATTCCTCGAACGGTGATCCGGGCGGCACCATGGGCCCGTCTTCGATGGATGCGGAAACAACGGACGAGGTGGTGATGTTCACCACCGAAGGGCTGATCTGCGTGGCAAGATCGGCAAACGTATCGGGCGCGCCCAGCGCTGCCGCCTCGATTGCCGGGGTGACCGCCAGGGCCAGACCCAGAACGGCGGCGGCGGCAAAGCGCTGCGCGGCATTCGGCCGGGCGATTGACAGGGCGTTGGACTGCACTGCGAACTCCTTTTCAGATGTTGAGCAGGTCCGGCAGGGCTGCCGGGAATGACTGTGTTACACAGCTAAGATCGCCGCACCGCAATGCAATCCCGGTCGCAACGGCTCAATTGGATGTGACTGCACCGTGACAGGCTGTCAGACCCCCAGACGGCGCGCGAGCCAGACCAGGCTGACGCCGACCGCCACTGCGGCCAGGCCCAGCAGGCGTCGTCTTTCCTGCGGCATCCGCGCCAACTGCGCCAGCAGGTCTTCCATGCGCGAAGGGGCCAGCGCAAGCGCCAGCCCCTCTGCCACCAGCACCAGCCCAAGGGCCAGGGCGACAAAGCCCATCACTCGGTCGCGACAGGGGCTGCCGCCGCTGCGGACCCGCCCGCGTCCGGCGCAACAGGTACCGCAGCCCCCTCACCCGAAGTATCCCCCGCAGGCGCGGCAGGTGCCTCGGCCGGGACAATCGCGGCACCGGGCGCGCTGTAGCTGCGGAAGTAATCGAAGAAGGTTGTGTCCGGCTTGACCACGATGGATGAATTCGTCCCCTTCAGGGCCCGCTCGTAAGAGGTCATGGAGCGGGAAAAAGCGAAGAATTCGGGATCCCGTCCGAAGGCCTGCGCGTAGATGCGGTTGCGCTCTGCATCCGCCTCGCCGCGGATGACTTCGGCCTGTCGGCGCGCATCCGACGTCAGTTCGACCACGGTCCGGTCGGCACTGGCCCGCACGCGGCTTGCCGCCTCGTTTCCGCGGGCGATCTCATCGGTCGCCTCGCGTTCACGTTCCGCCCGCATCCGGGCATAGGTGGCGGCCAGGTTCTGTTCGGGCAGATCGGTGCGTGTCAGGCGCACGTCGATCACGTCAACACCCAGCGAAGCCGCCTCGCGCCGCGACAGATCGCGGATCTGGTTCATCAACCCGGTCCGGTCTTCGGACAGCACCGCCTGGGACGGCACCGATCCCAGCACTTCGCGGATCGCGGCATTGACGATCCGTTCCAGACGGGTCTGGGCGGCGCGCACCCCTTCGGCACCGACAGATTCGCGGAATTCGACAACGTTGACGATCTGCCAGCGCGCAAAGGCATCCACCACCAGACGGCGGTCGTCCAGCGGTGTCACTTCCAGCGGCTGCGTCGGCAGGCCCAGAATCCGGCCGTCATAGCGCACGACCTCCTGGATCACCGGAATCTTGAACCCAAGTCCCGGGTCTTCCTTCACGGCCCTGACCTGACCGAATTGCAGGACCAGCGCCTTTTCGCGTTCGTCGACGATAAAGACGGACGACAGCCCCAGCAGCACCGCACCGACGATGACGGGCAGAATGACAGATGTTCGGTCCATCAGTTGGTCCCCCCGGTGCCGCTGGTCGAAGCGGCGGCAGCACCCTGCTGCATCCGTCCCAATTCGTTCAGCGGCAGGAAGGGCACCACACCCTGCCCTGCCTGTTCTCCGCCCACGCCATCGAGGATGACCTTGTTCATGTCGCCGAAGACCCGTTCCATCGTTTCCAGATACATGCGCCGCCGCGTCACGTCGGGCGCCTTCACATATTCCTCATAGACCGAAAGAAACCGGCTTGCCTCGCCTTGTGCGTTGTTCACGACCTGGGCGCGGTAGGCTTCGGCTTCCTCCAGCAGACGTGCGGATTCGCCGCGCGCGCCTGCCGTCACCCGGTTGGCATAGGCGTCCGCCTCTTTCTCAAGCCGGTCACGTTCCTGCTGGGCAGCCTGCACTTCGCGGAAGCTGTCGATGACTTCGCGGGGCGGATCGGCCCTGTCGAAGTTCACCCGCACCACGTTGATCCCGGCATTGTAGCTGTCAAGCGTGCCCTGCACCGCCGCCCGCAGATCTGATGCGATAACACCCCGGTCCCGGTTAAGGATGGGCGAAAGTTCGGACCGCGCGATGATGTCGCGCATGGCGCTTTCCGAAACGGCCTTGATGGTGTCGGTGGGATCGGCAAGGTTGAACAGGTATTTTGCCGGATCGGTGATGTTCCAGACCACCTGGAATTCGATGTCCACGATGTTCTGATCGCGCGTCAGCATCAGACCCGTATCCATCTCGCCGTCCTGGCCGGTGCCGACATCTGTCTGCCGTTCGCCGGTGACCTGAACGATTTCCGCCGTGACAATGGGCCAGGGCGCAATGTTCAGGCCCGGCTCGCCCACGGCCGAGAACTTGCCCAGGAACAGCTCGACCGACCGTTCTTCCGGGCGGACCGTGTAAACCGACATGTAGACCCATAGCGCTGCCGCAGCCAGAACAGCCAGGGCAATTCCCTGGCGCGTGAACAGCGGGCCGGCATTCAGGCCGCCGCCGCCACCGCCACCACCGCCGCCGTTCTTGCCGCGACCGCGCCCGCCGATCAGGACGCGCAGCTGTTCCTGGCCCTTCTTGACGATATCGTCGATCTCGGGAATCTGCGGCCCGTCCCCGCCGGGCTTGCGCCCGCCGCGATTGTCACCGCCGCGATTGTCGTTACCCGGGCCGCCACCGCCGCCCCAGGGTCCGCCGTTACCTGCCATCCCGTCCTACCCCCGTCCTGCCCTTTGTGTTCCCTGTGTCGCTAACTGGTCATTCCGCCGGAGATTTCAAGATTTGCGCGCGGGACGGCGCAACGTCACCAGCTCTTCCGCCAGCGTGGGATGCACCGCAACGGTGCGGTCGAAATCGTCTTTCGTGGCCCCCATGCCGATGGCCACTGCCGCAAGCTGGATCATTTCCCCGGCCTGCGGGCCGACAATGTGGCAGCCCAGCACCCGGCGGGATGACTGGCTTACAATGAGTTTCATCAAGGCGCGGTCGCTTCGCCCCGCAAACTGCGTCTGCATCGGCCGGAAAGAAGTGGCGTAAACCTCGATCGGTTCCTGCGCGCGCGCCGCATCCTCTGTCAGGCCCACCGTACCAAGTTCCGGCTGGGTAAAGACGGTCGAAGGCACAAGATCATGTGACACTATCCGTGCCGTTCCGCCAAATACGGTATCGGCAAAGGCATGCCCTTCGCGGATTGCAACCGGCGTCAGATTGATCCGGCCGGTCACGTCGCCGACGGCAAAGACCGACGGCACCGCGGTTTGGCTGTAGCGATCCACCAGGATCTGGCCGCGTGCGCCGATGCCGACGCCCAGCGCGGCAAGGCCCAGACCCTCGGTGTTGGGCACGCGACCGGTGGCGTAAAGGACGGCGTCAACCTCAATGATGTCGCCATCGGCCGGTGTCGCCAGGATGCCGCCCGGGCCGCGTTCAAGGCGCGTCACCGTGACGCCGCACCTGATCTTGATGCCCCGGTCCTGCATCGCCTCCGCGACAAGATTTCGCGCCTCGTCGTCAAAGCCGCGCAGGATCTGCCTGCCCCGGCAGGCCAGCGTCACACGGGCCCCCAGCCCATGCAGGATACAGGCAAATTCCGTGGCGATATAGCCGCCCCCCACCACCATCACGCGCCCGGGCAGGCTGGGCATGCCAAAGACGTCGTTCGAGGTGATCGCAAGTTCGGACCCGGGAAACCCGGGGACAAACGGGCGGCCGCCGGTGGCTACCAGGATGTATCTTGCGCGCAGCAGCTCGCCCGAAGACAGGCGGACCGTGTGCGGGTCAACCAGGGTGGCCCGCGCATTGAAAACGGTGACACCGGCCCCCGACAGGGTCGCGCGATAGGTCGCCTCCAGCCGGTCCAGCTCGGCATTCAGCCGGGTGCGGAACCCTGGCCAGTCAAAGCCCCCTGCCGTGGCATCCCAGCCATAGCGGGCGGCATCGCGGATCTGGTCCGGATAGGCCGAGGCGAAGACCATGATCTTCTTGGGCACACATCCCCGGATGACGCAGGTGCCGCCCATGCGGTCTTCTTCGGCCAGCGCCACCCGCGCCTTGTATTCGCCCGAGGCGATGCGGGCCGCGCGCACGCCGCCCGATCCGCCGCCGATGACGAAAAGGTCATAGTCAAAGGTCACCGGATCAGTCCCCTGTATCGGCGAAGATATTGGACAGATCAGACAGATCCTTGCTCTCTTCGGCCTGGGTGGCCCCTGTCTTGTCGCGCACCACCACCCTGCCGTCAGCGTGACCGATGATCACCGTGTCGCAGATGTCGATGAACAGACCGTTTTCGACCACGCCCGAAATCTGGTTCAAAAGCATGGCCAGGTGCCGGGCATTTCCGATGCGCTTCAGGTGCAGGTCGATGATGTAATTCGATTGGTCCGTCAGCAGCGGCCTGTCACCGTCAAGGCGCAGACGGCAGTCATTGCCAAGCACGTCCATGCCGACCAGCATCTCTTCGATCAGGTGACGGGTCGTCTGCCAGCCAAAGGCAATCACCTCGACCGGCAGGGGAAAGGCACCAAGCTGCGCCACTTCCTTGGCGGCATCGGCGATCACGATCATGCGGTCCGATGCCGTCGCCACGATCTTTTCCTGCAAAAGCGCCGCCCCACCGCCCTTGATCAGGTTGAGGTCCGCGTCGAATTCATCGGCCCCGTCGATGGTCAGATCCAGCCATTTCACCTCGTCCAGTGTCGTGACCGGAATGCCAAGGTCTGCGGCAAGATCAGCCGTGCGGCGCGATGTCGGAACGCCGGTCACGCGCAAACCTTCGGTCTGCACCCGTTCGGCCAGGCAGCGCACCATCCAGTCTGCGGTCGAGCCGGTGCCAAGACCCACGCACATGCCCGCCTTCACCAGCCCCGCCGCATGCCGGGCCGCCACAAGTTTTGCCGTTTCGATGGGCGAAAGGTTTTGGGTCATGCGCGTCTCCCCGGGTCGCCGTCCGCTTATAGGCAATCCTGCAGGAACCGGCGAGGGGCAATCGCATCCGGGCCGGGGCACCCCTGACAGATCAGAGGTCGGTCTTGCGGGGAGTGCCCGGCGTTCCGGCCACCTGATCGGCGGCTGCACGGGCGACGGCGGCAACGCGTGCCACTTCCGCCAGCGACACCAGACCATCCCGGTCAAGGTCCAAAAGGGGCAGGCTGCGCAGGGCCAGTTCGCGGTTCTGACTGATCGCCTTGCGCGCATCGGCATCGGCCCGCGTGCGCAGTTCTGCCGCAGTCACTGTTGAATCACGGTTTGCGTCGGCCCCGTCGAACAGCCGGCGCAGCTGGCCGCGCTGAAAGGCGGACAGGGTCTGGCCCAATGCCTCGATCTCAATACGCGGGATGGCACTGTCGTTGTCCAGATCCGCCGCCAGCAGTCGCGCCGTGGTGCGCGACCGCGCCGCCGCCCGGGTCACCCCGATGAACAGATCGATGCCGGCAGGATCGATGCCGTCAGGCCCGCCGTATCCGCCGATGACATCGGCGGCGTTTTCAACAAAACGCTCCGGCGCCCCGATCAGGCTGTCCTCCACCGGTTGCGGCAGCGTCTGGATCAGGCGGAGAATCTGCAAATCATCCGGGGGGGAAACCTGTTGCGCCTGACCGGCCGCAGCCGCCCAGGACAGGCAAAGCACCATCATCGCTGTCCGGCCCATCGCTGTTCCCCCTTTGGCGCAAGCCCCGCATCACCGGCACAGTCTGGTCCGGGATGGTTAATCCGGCGTAAACCGCGACGGGCCTTTGCCTGACACCACGGGGGGACGGCGGATATTGCGACTGGTTATCATCATTGCGGAACGTGCAGGGCAGGTTCCGCATCAATGACGTGGGCACCGTTGCCGGGCCGGCCGGCAACTGGCGCACCCTGCGCGGCGATCCGGCTTTGGCCGATGTGCACCGGTCGGTGGCTGTGCCGCGTTCGGGCTGGCGCAGGCTCTTTGCCTGTGTCAGGCCGGGCTGCATGGTTGCGGTCGGCTGCATGGACCCGGGCAACTGGGCCGCCAGCCTGGCCCGAGGATCAACCTTTGGCCATGCCCTGCTGTTTGTGGCGCTGATGTCCAGCATCATGGCGATCGTGCTGCAAGCGCTGTGCGCCCGGATTGCCATCGCGTCGGGCCGTGATCTGGCGCAAGCCTGCCGCGCCGGGTCAGCATTCCGCTGTGGTTCCCGACAGAGCCTGCCATCATCGCCACCGATATCGCCAAGGTCACCGGCACCATCACCGGCCTTAACCTGCTGTTCGGCATTCCGCTGAAAATCGGCGTCATCATCACGGCGCTGGATGTGTTCCTGATCCTGTGGCTGCAAACCAGGGGTTTGCGCTGGCTTGAGGCCTTTATCATCGTTCTGCCGGGTGTCATCGCCCTCTCCTTCGCCAATCAGATCGCCATGGCAGACCCGGAATGGGGGGCGGTGATCCGGGGCTTTGCGCCAACGGCGGAAATCGTGGCCAATCCGGCCATGTTTTATCTGCCTTGGGCATCCTTGGGGCCAGGGTGATGCCGCACAACCTGTATCTGCATTCGGCCATCGTCCAGGCGTGCAACTGCGGCGATACCCTGCCGGAAAAGCTGCAGGCGCTGCGCTTTGCCACCATCGACAGCACCGTGGCGCTGATGGTCAATGCCTCGATCCTGATCCTTGCGGCGGCCGGTTTCCATGCCACGGGCAACCGCGAGTTCGCCGGACCGGGCGATGCGCATCAACTGCAGGGGCCGCTGCTGGGCTGTGCCATCGCGCCGACGCTGTTTGCCATTGCGCTGCTGTGGTGCGGGCTGAATTCCACGCTGACGGCTACCCTTGCGGGGCAGGCCGTGATGGGGGGGTTCCTGCATCTGCGCCTGGCACCCTGGCTCCGCCGCCTGATCACGCGCAGCACCGCCATTGTCCCGGCGGCTGCGGTGACGATCCGTTACAGGGAAAGCGAAACCGCGCGCCTGCTGATCCTGACTGAGGTGGTGCTGTCGCTGCAGCTCAGCTTTGCGGTGGTGCCGCCGGTCATGTTCACCACCGACCGGCGCAAGATGGGCGCATTGACCACGCCGCCCTGGCTTGCGGTTCTGGCGACGGGGATTGCCGCCGCGATCGTGGTGCTGAACGTGAAGCTTCTGTACGACTTCCTCCAGCAGTCTGCTGGAGAAGTGAGCCCCCGAGCCCTTTTGCGGAACATGGTTCACCTTCTACGGGCCCTGGCGAGGGTGATGATGCCCGGGATGGACGAGGCGAGCGGGTCGCTGTTCGGCTGTGTTGACTTGGAGGAGCGCGTCTCCGCCCGGCATCCGCTGCGCAAGATCCGGTCGGTTGTGAACGAGGCGCTGGCCAGC
>JADCDI010000121.1 GCA_020251025.1 Rhodobacter sp.
CCGCGCTAGCAATTTATGAGTGCGTGGCCTAGCTTCTTAAGCCTTGCGTTCTCGTCCTCGAGCGCCTTCAGGCGCTTGGCCTCAGACACCGTCATCCCGGAATACTTCGCCTTCCAGGCATAGAACGTGCCCTCCGACATCCCATACTTGCGGCAGAGATCGGCACACTTCGCGCCCGCCACATGCTCCTGCAGGATGCCAATGATCTGATCTTCCGTCAGCCGTGCCTTCTTCATCGTCCGTCCTCTCGATGGGCCGGACTCTAATCGCAGATGGAGGAAAAATCCCGTAGCAGGTCAGCATCCCTCGGCCGGAACCAGGCTAGGGGTCGGCGTTCGTGCCCCGCCTATCGCATGAGACAGGTTGACCAGCCGTCTCGGCAGGACAGCGCGGCTTCGCAGCCCACCCGGTCCGTTTCGTAGGAACATCACTCGGGTCGGAAGCGGGGAAACCGGGTCGGAACTACCCATCTCTCGGCCTTCACAAAAGCCCGGAAATGCCGGTCGGTCCAGTCATCCAAAAGACCTACTCTGGCCTACGCCAGAGCGCGAAATTCTGCGATCAAAACGGGAACATCCAGTGCACACGTCGTCCAGCAAGACATTGTTTTTTATATTAAATCCGTCCAGTCCATCATGGGCGCCACGGACAGTCTATACGATTGATTTTCTGTCATTTTTATTGTATCTTCAATCCTTTGGCACAAGTGGTGTCCACGCCAGACTACGCCTTGATATCCCCCAATTTCCCCCTCTGCCACGACTCACTGCACACATAGTGCACAGGAAAGCGGCCTCGATCACCAAGCTTCCCTACCGTGCTTGCCGGGTTCCGATCAGACGGAAGGGCCGCTGCGCGAACGAGACGTTCCTGCGCCGTGACGACGCCCGGAGGGGGCGCGCCAAGCAGAGACCCTGGTCGATCAGGGGCTGCCACCCGACCGATCATCCCCGGCCCGCCTGCACGCTTTCGGTGGCCTGGTTGACCTTCATGCAGCCGATATGTGCGCCGCAGGGAAACCACCCCGACGCCGCAAGGCGGCACCGCGCGCCGCATTCGAACGCGACCCCGGCAAGAAGAAAACCAGCCACCCCGATCATCACAGGCTCATCAGCCATGGGCGCAAGCGTGCGGATCAGGGGACTGGGCCTGTGACAATGCCCAAAGACCAAGGCCGAAGCGGGGCCTGGGGTTCATCCTGGACCTGTCTTCCGGACAGGGGGGTCATCCGGCTGCAACCGCCACAGGCAAGGCCCTGCGGCGGGGCAGGGTCAGGGCAAACATCTGGGGTGTGAAGGCAAAGGCAAGGATCACCGACAGCGCCACACCCCCCGCGATGGACATGGCAAAGGGCGGCCAGAACCCGCCCCCGCCGAGGATCAGCGGCAGGAACCCCCCAACCGTGGTGACAGTGGTCGAGACGATGTGCCGCGATGACCCCGCGACCACATCCACCATCGCTGCCCGGTCGCCCGCACTGGCGCGCGCATCCTCTTGCAGCGCTGACAGCACGATCAGGGCCGCGTTGATCGACACCCCGATGGAGCCGATCACCCCGATGATGGCATTGATCCCGAAGGGATAACCGAAAACCGCCAGCGACAGGATCGACAGACCCGCCGACAGACCCGCCACGGCAAAGGCGATCAGCGTCAGGCGGAAGGAGTTGAAGGTGATCACCACGACCGCAATCGACAGGGTGATGATCAGGCCGAGGGGCGCGACAAGCGCCTGAACCGTGCTGTCGCGTTCATCGGAATCGCCGCCGATTTGCAGCCTTATCCCCTGCGGCGGGGCATAGCCTTCGGCCTCCATCAGCGCCATCGCCTCGGCCAGCGCCACGGCCGGCAGGACGCCGGGCATCAGGTAGGCCTGCACGTCGTTCACCCGCTCGCCATTCAGTCTGTTGATGGTGCTTTCCGAAGGCTCCAGCCGCAGGGTGCCCAGGGTGGACAGCGGCACAGCCGGAAAGGCACCGCTGGCGGCAATCTGCGCCGCCCCCGGGGGCAGGATGGGCATATCGCCGATTGCCACAGGATCACCGCGCAGGCCCGCGCCAAGGCGCACGCGGACGGGCAATTCCTCGGTCCCTTCCAGAAGCGATCCGCCGGTGACACCCTCTAGCCCCGCCTCCATCTGCCGGGCGACCTGCCCCAGGTCAAGGCCCAGAAGCCGCGCCCGCGCCTCGTCCACCTCCAGCGTCAGCTTGGGCGCGCCCCCGGCGATTCCCGTGCGGACCATGGAGACAGAGGACACACGCGCCAGATAGGCGCGCAACGCATCGCCCGCCTGACGCAGCGCTTCGATGTCCTGCCCCACAAGGCGCAGCTCGACAGGCGCGTTGACGGGCGGGCCCTGGGTCAGCCCGCGGATCACGAACCGCGCTTGCGTAAAGCGGGGTGGCAGGCTGGCCTGCAATCTGGCCAGCAGGCGATCGGTCGCGGCGGGGCTGTCGGTGCGGATCAATCCTTGCGCATAGGCCGGGGCCTGATCGCGGTCACCCACCATGTTGTAATAGAACGCGGGGGCCGAGCGGCCCACCACCCAGGCCACATCGGCGATGCCTTCCTCGGCGGCCAGCGTGGCGTCGATCCCGTTCACAAGGCGCAGCGTCTCGGCGATGCCGGTGCCGGGGGGCAGGTCGACCTCGATATGGAACTGGTCGCGGTCCACGCCGGGAAAGAACTGCGGTGTCAGCAGCGGCAGCGACAGAAAACCAAGGACCGGCAGCACAAGTGACAGGGCCACGGTCCGGACCGGGTTGGCCATCGACAGGGTCAGCAGGGCGCGGAAGATGCGCATGGTCAGGCCGGGGTATGCCGGTGCCCCATCGCCCTGCCGCAGCCACAGGCCGGACAGCGCCGGGGTGATGGTAATGGCCACGACAAAGGACCACACCAGCATAACGATCACCGCCGTGGCGATGGAACCCACGAAATCCCCCGAAGGCCCCGGCAGCAGCAGAAGCGGCAGAAAGGACAGGATCGTGGTGACGGTCGAGGCCAGCAGCGGCATCGTCAGCCGCCGCACGGACTTCCCCACGGCCTCAATCCGCGAAAGCCCCGCACGCAGGCGCTGGCCCACCTCATCTGTCATCACGATCGCCGCATCGACCAGCAGGCCAAGCGCCACGATCAGGCCGGTCACGCTCATCTGATGGATCGGCACACCCAGCGCGTTCAGCGTGGCAAGCGAGGCGAGGGTGACGACCGGAATCACCATCGCCACGATCAGTGCGGCCCGCCAGCCCAGCGTGACAAACAGCACGATCACCACCAGCACGATGCCTTGCGCCATGTTCACGCCCACTTCGGACAGCCTTTCGGCGGTGTAGCGGCTTTGGTCAAAGACCGTTTCGACGGCAAGCCCCCAGGGCAGATCCCTTGCCTGCGCGGCAAGGGCGGCACGCACGTCCGTCATCCAGCGGTCCACCTGCAGCCCTTCGCTCAGCTGGGCCGAGACAAGGATTGCCGGTTTCCCCTGAAACAGGGCGGCCTCGGCCACGGGCTGGCGCGGGCCACGGGTGATGTCGGCGACATCGCCCAGCAGGGTCACCCGGCCGTCGGCATCCTCGCGCAGGACCACGGCGCGCAGCCGGTCGAGCGAGGTGATCTCGCCCGTGATGCCCAGCACCAGATCGGTCTCGTCCCCGCGCAGCCGGCCCGCCTGCACCTTGGCATCCGCCGCGCGGATCGCGTCCGAAACGGCATCGGCGGTCAGGCCAAGGGCGGCGATCCGGTCGGGGTGCAGGGTGACCAGAACCTCCTCTTCCGGCAGGCCGTGCAGATCGACAAGGCTGGTTCCCGGCACACGGCGCAGGGCATCGGCCAGCGCCTCGGCCTCACGCGCGGCGCGGGTCAGACTGAAGCCGTCGGGCAGGGTCAGGGCAAAGATCGCCGCATAGCCCCCCGCGCCGTCACTGTTGAAGTCGGGTTCCAGGACGCCCGGCGGGAAATCGCGCTGCGCCTCGTCCACCGCATCGCGGACCTGCGCCCAGAGCTGCTCGATCATGTCGGGCGGCACGGTTTCCACCAGTTCCACCGAAACCACCGAAATCGCGGTGGCCGAGGTGGAAGACACCTCGGCAATCTCGGGGATGGTGCGCAGCTGGGTCTCGATCTTGGCGGTCACCAGCGCCTCGACCCGGGCGGGATCGGCACCGGGAAAGACCGTGGTGATGGTGGCGAAGATGTTGGTGATGGTCGGATCCTCCTGCCGCCCGATGGAGACGAGCGAGGAAAGACCCGCAGACAGGATGATCATCAGCGTCAGGATCACCAGGCGCGGCTGGCGGAAGAACAGGGTATCCATCGCTTACTCCGCCTGGGCAAGAACGATCTGTCCCGGTGCAACGCGGTCGGGCGCCTGCGCCACGATCCGCGCGCCGGGGGGCAGGGCACCGCGCAGAAACACCTGCGCACCGTCGGCGTGGATCACCTCGACGGCGGCGGCAACGGTGCGGTCGCCCTCTGGCGTTGCCTCGAGTGCCATTACAGACCAACTGCCGCGCACCCCTTCGCGCAGGGCCCCCAAGGGTGCCCAGAAGCCGGGTTCGGCCACGGTCTGCTCAAGGATCAGCGCAACGGTATCGCCCAAGGCAAGGGCAGCCGTTCCGGGCAGGGTCAGCACGACCGACCGGCTGCGGGTGCCGGGATCAAGATCGGGGCGCACCTGCAGGATGCGGGCGTCCTGCACCGCGCCGCCCGCCTCGACCTGCAGGACATCGCCCGCCGCAAGCCCCGCCGCAAGCTGCGGCGGCAAGCCGACGCGCACCTGCGCGGGCCCTGCATCGAACAGCACCAGCACGGGCTGCCCGGCCGCCACCGTCTGCCCCGGATCGGCCATCCGCGCGCCGACGCGCGCCGCAAAGGGGGCGACCAGCACCGACTGGCCCAGCCGCACATCGACGCCGGCAATCCGCGCCCGGATCGCCGCCATCCCGGCCTCGGCCCGCGCCAGCGCCAGCCGCGCGTCGTCCTGCGCCGCGACGGACCGGACCCCGCGTTCGGTCAGGGTGTCATTGCGCGCCAGTGTGAGACGGGCAAGTTCGGCATCGGCGGCCATGGCGGCAAGTTCGGCCATCAGCGCCGCCCGTTCGGGGACAAGGATGCTGGTGTCCAGACGTGTCAGGACCGCACCTGCGGCCACCAGATCGCCCTCCTCCACCAGAACCTCGGTGACGCGGCCACCCAGTTCGAACCCCAGATCCGTCCGCGCGGCCGCCTCGAGCTGTCCGGTGAAGCGGCGGGTGACGGTATAGCCATCGGCGGGTGTCACGGTCAGGACGCCGACGGGGGTGATGGGCGCTGTCGGGCCTGCGGTAACCTCTGTCTGGCCTGCGATCCTTGCGTAACCGGCAAGACCCGCCAGCATCGCCCCGCCGAAGACGGCAAGGGTGACGCCAAAGGCCACCACCCGGCGCAGCGCCTTTCGAACACCCGAAATTTCGTTGGCGGCCATCGCAGCACCCTCCGTGTAAGTTAGCATTGCTTACATAAGTGAGAATCACTCACTTTGGCAAGCCCCTGATGCCGCCCTTGCCCCTGAAAGTAAGCGATGCTAACATAACGTGGCAGCATTGCCCTTTTCCCCAGCGAAAGACCCCCGGAATGACCGAATCCCCCGCCGCCCTGACCGTGCGCGCAAGGACCGCCTACCATCACGGCGATCTGCGCGCACAACTGATCGCGGCGGTCCGCGAACTGGTGGAAACCCATGGCCCCGAAGGCTTTTCGGTGGCCGAGGCGGCGCGACGTGCGGGCGTCAGTTCTGCCGCCCCCTACAAGCACTTCAGGGACCGTGCCGAAATCCTGCGCGGTGTGGTCGGCGAGGCGATGGACCGCCTGCGCACAGCGATGGAAACGGGTGCCGCCACCTATCCGGCAGGTTCGGTGGAGGCTGTCGCAGCCGTGGGCCTTGCCTATATCAGCTTTGCAAGGGCCGAGCCGGGTGTGTTCCGGCTGTCCTTCGGGCTGACCGAGGGGCACGAGAATGACCCTGATCTGCAGGCAAAGGGCGAGCGCACCTTTGACGTGGTCGTCCGCTGCGCGGCCGCCTGCCTTGGCCTGCCGCCCGAGGACCGCCATGTGCAGACCTGCGCCTATATGCTGTGGTGCTTTGTCCACGGCCTTTCTTTCCTGACCATCGACAACAAGCGCAGCACGGCCGACGCCCGGATCGATGACTGGACCTATCTGCTGACTGCGGCCCGCGCGATCCTTGGACAGCCGGTCCGGGGCTGAGCTATGTGCCTGACCGATAACGCGCAGGGTGTGACGGGCAACCTTTCTGTCACTGCTTGGTCTCATGGACGTTCTTGCGGGCAGGTCAGGTCTTGCCCATGGTTTCGGCCCCGCGAAAGCTGAATGCCGAAGCCCCGCAGCTTCGAACCCGGCGACCACCGCCGCTTCGACTTCGACCTTTGCGTCTGCGCCCGGGGATGGGCGCAGGTCGACACCGTGCAGGATGCTTCGTGGTTCGGCACATGGGCCTCATCCGCCGAGCGGCCGATCCTCAACTTCGCCGAGGGCGATGTCGCCCGCACCGTCTGCGTGAACGACAAGGAGTTCGCCGCCGCCCTGCGCGAGATTGCTCGCTGGAGCCGGGATCACGGTTAAGGTCCGGCCCGGATCGATCCCGGCTTCGGTCCGGCGCTGAAGGCGGCGTTCGCGGCGGTCGGGCTGGGGGATATGCTGCACTAGCTTACAAACTCTCGCGAAACTTGACGCGTGGTCCTGCCTCGTGCCAGCTTACTATTAGGCCTCGTTGGCAGTTTTGCTGGGATCACGTTCTTCGCGCGTCGAGCTTTCGTCCAGTCGTAGTTGCATTTGTGGGTCTTCCGGAGGCAGCTGAAGTCCAGTGAGACCAATAACTTCGATGGCGGGCGGTGCCGACTTGGTTAGCCCATCATCTGACGAATAAATCACATCGGCGCCTTCGACTTTGGCAATCGCAACGATCTGGTCGTCAAACTTGGCCTTCTGCCTCGGCTCGGCGCTCTTTATCCCAGTCAGCTTTCGTTCGCGCTGCATCGCGGCAAACTCGACTGCCGCGCGCAAATCAAAGGATGAAACGCGGATGTAGCGGTTTTCGCTAATGAGCCGTAGCCACTCTGGCCCCGCTGCGCCCGCCTTGACGAGAATTTCTGCCAAAGACGGTGTCGGAATGATGATCTTTGCCCGATCTCGGGTGAGGGTTTCAACGAGGTGGTTCACACGGTCATAGCACCTTGCGACCGGAAGGCCCGTCGCAGGATCAAGAGGGCCGGAAGCGTCCTTTTCGAACAGGAATATCAATACACTGGCGTCAAATACGGCGATCAATGGCGGTCAGTGCCTCCTTGACGATCTTCCAGAAGTTCACGGACGGGATCAGGCACTTCGCCCCAGCCGCTGCCTCGAACAGCGCGAAGCCTTGCGACAACCCCATCGAGCGGGGTTTCGTCCAAGAGTTCAAAATCGTTGATGCGAAAGCTTTTCAGTTGCCAGGTTCCGTCACCCTCACGCAGCCAAGTGCCAGTCCCATGAACGCGGACAGTCGGACCCAAGAGGTGTTGTGCGATCCGCCGAGCAACATCTTCTGTAGCGTTCAACCCCGTGTGGTCGACCGCACCGTCGCGAAGGTGAACGGGTATCGTATCGTTTTTGCCCCCGACGCGAATGACCTGTCCTTCAAGCGTGCCGTCTTGCTTGAATGGGCCAAAGACAACCGGTTCCGGCCGGTTGCGCCCGGGAAAAGGGATGACAACTTGCCCACCAACCTCAACCAGTCGCCCAGTCGCGTTGTCCTTGCGCAGCATGTCGTCCAACACCCCGAACGCGCGGGCCACCTCTTTACTGGTCGTCTTGCCTCTGAGGCCGCTCACTCGATCGCGCACCTTGACTTGCGCAGGTTGATCGATGGCGGCATGCAGGACGACCGATCCTTCGGTCACTCTATCGAGATGGACCGAACCGGTCTCGCCCATCAATTGGGCCAACGCCTTGATATACTCCCCAAGCCGCTCCATCGGTATGGTCGCGGGCTTGAAGCTGTCATCAATGTGAAATCGATATTCCACGGCATTTTCTCCCTATGGTAAGAATATAGGATGGAACGAACGTCTTGGCGAGGCGTTGCAGCGTGAGACTGGACGTTTCCCGCCAACTGAGTCTGCCCGGCAACGGCCAGATTTTCCTCAGCCTACCCCCTCGCCAGCGGCGCGACGTTCCAGAACAGCACCCGCCCCGGCCCTCGCTTGGCGATGCAAAGTTCCCAAGCCTTGGCGTCGTAGTGAGGATCGACCGGGAACGGCGCTGCCAACGCGGCGCTGTCGCTGAACTTGCGGGGGTGGACGTGGATCGTGGCCCCGGCCACCTCGCGCGGGGTTAGGTCGCGGCCGATCTGGACGACATGGCGGCGGGCTTTTGGCCAGGCAGCGGCGAGGCCGCAGGCAAGGACGCCGGACCCGGCGGCGCACCAAACCTCTTCGGGCGCGAATGCGGCCAGGCGGGCGGCGGCGGCAATCGCTTCCACCGCGCCGGGGATTTCGGCGCCGAAGGGGATCAGGGTGGCGCCGGTGTTGCGGCAGTATTCCCGGGCGCGGGATTGCATGACCAAGAGATAGCCGGGGCTGATTGGCACGACCTTGGCGCCCAGGCGGGCGGCCTCAAGCGTGCGGGGATGCGGCCGGGTGCGGGCGGCGACGAAGATCGTGGCCCGCTTTCCCGGCGCCGGGCATCGCGGCCAAGTGATCGCGGCGAATCGCAGGAACAAGGCGCTGCAGACTGAGCTGGCCGCTGCGCGGGCGCAGACCCGGTGCCTGCGCCGGGCCTTGGCCAGCCGCAAAACGGCACGCCGGGCGAAACGGTGAAAGCCACGCCGAGGTGCCTGACAGCCTGCCGGACCAGCTGACGCAGCTTGCACGGCCCGGCGGCGCGCGGCGGCTGCCGCCGCGCGCCGCAGCCGACTTCCCCGGAACCGCCCCGGTGCCGGGGCGATCCTCCGCCACAACCGGATCGGCAAGGCCTTGCGCCACGGCGAACACAGGCCCGGTTCGGGTCACGCCGGGCCTTGACGGCACATCTTGCGCTGGTCACGACATCTGTCCGCCCCGTTCGGTCGATCCGGCCACCCCGACCGGTCGTTTCCTGCAGGTCAGGGATGCCGGCGCGGGCAGCGGACCGGGGCTGTCGGACCGGGGCTTGCCTTCGTCCGGATCAGTGCCGACAATCGGACCCTTGTCGTGCCTGACATCGCCGCTTGCGGGCAAAGACACCGGCTTTTCCGCCTGCACATGCCTGCATGGCGTGATCGTTCAGAAACAGGAGCACACCAGATGACGCTTGCCTATACATCCGCGCATGAGGAGCTGCATTACGTCGACCGTGCCGGCTGGCTGCGGGCGGCCGTGCTTGGTGCCAATGACGGCATCGTTTCGGTCTCGTCGCTGATCGTGGGCGTGGCCGCCGCCGATCCGGGGCCGGCCGCCGTCCTGGTGGCCGGGGCAGCGGGCCTGGCTGCGGGTGCCATGTCGATGGCGGCGGGAGAGTATGTTTCGGTCAGCTCGCAATCGGATGTCGAGCGTGCCGACATCGCCCGTGAACGGCAGGCCCTGATCGATGCCCCCGAGGCGGAAGAGGCCGAACTGGCCTCGATCTATGAATCGCGCGGCCTGTCGCCGGAAACAGCCGCCCTTGTCGCCCGCGAGCTGACGGAAAAAGACGCGCTGGCCGCCCATGTCCGTGACGAGCTTGGCCTGTCCGAAGTCCACACGGCCAATCCCTTGCAGGCGGCCTTTGCCTCGGCCGTCACCTTTACGGGTGCCGCCGCCATTCCCCTTGCCGCTGCGGCCCTTGCGCCGGACGGGCTGATCATTCCCGCCGTCGTCGTCACCACGCTCATCTGTCTGGCGGGGCTGGGTGCCGTCGGTGCCAGGGCCGGCGGGGCACCCCTGCTGCCCGCCACCGCCCGCGTCCTGTTCTGGGGGGCTGCGGCCATGGCCATCACGGCCGGTGTCGGCCGGATTTTCGGGGTCAGCGTCTGAGGCGGGCCTGCCTTGCCTGCCGGGTGCCCTGTCCCGGTTCATGCAAGGCGGGATGGGTACCGTCGGCAAGCATCCGGTTCCCCTGCCCTGCCAGAGCCGGGGCGACCGCGCAACCAAAAGGGGGGGCTTGCCAACACCGCCCTTGCCGGTGACGGACAGAAGCGTGATGGTCCCCCTGCAGAAGGCAAGCCCTGTTGGGGCTGCAATCCTTTGTTGCCCGGGGCGGTCGTGTCACGCCGCAGGGGGCGGGACGATGACCGGTACCGGGCAAGCCCGCAGGCCGGAACCCGCCGGGCCGCAGGGGCGGCATGATCCGGCGTAAGCCCTGGGCCCCGGCACAGCCTGCGGTTCAAGGCGGGCGGCCCTGCGCGCGCCTGGCTGGGCCTGACACCCCCCTGCCGCGAACCGCCGGTCAGGCCCGCCGTCCCTCCGGCCCGCTGCGGTCCGGGCGCAACCGGATCCCCGTGCCGGTCATCGCCCGTTTCCCTGCCCCTGGGGGACCGCGTGCGCAGTCTGTCCTGACCGCAGCAGGCAACAGTGCCAATGCTCATGGCAGCGGCAAGGCATGATCCCGGCCTTTCCCCGGTGTTCATGACCTGTCGGGCATCGCCCCGTGATCGGCCCTGGCCTGACCAGGGTGCCGGGAAAGTGTTGGCGGCATGGGCTGCCTGAGCGAAAGGCGGGAAAGCCTTCCGCCTCGGCGCGCCTTGCGCCTCCCGGCAGGTGCCATCGCCCCTGCCACAGCGCCAGGCTGGCCCTTGGCCCGCCGGGGGGGGCCACAGCCCCGGCCAGCGCCCGCCCACCCTCGGCGGGCGCTGGCCTTTGTGTCTCCCGGACCTGCCGGTCTACGGGGCACCGTCCCGCGCGGGCGGGGGAAACGCGATGCGTTTCCTGTTCCCGCCCGAAGGGATGACAGCACCTTCGCCGCTTCAATGGCAGGGGCCATTGCCCCTGCCACAGCGCCACGCCGGGATCAGGACCGGCCGGGGGCCAAAGCCCCCGGCCAGCGCCCGCCCCGCCCCCGGCGGGCGCTTCTCGCCCGCCGGGTCGGGCGCTGGCCTCTGTGTCTCCCGGACCTGCCGGTCTACAGGGTACCGTTCCGCGCGGGCGGGGGAAACGCGATGCGTTTCTTGTTCCCGCCCGATTGGGCGGGCGGTACTGTCGAATCCAAAACATCCCGCTTCAATGGCAGGGGCCATCGCCCCTGCCACAGCGCCACGCTGCCCCTTGCCCAGCCGGGAGCCCAAAGCCCCCGGCCAGCGCGCGCGCCGCCCGTTCTGTCGCGGATTGCCCCTGCCCGGTCTCTGTCGCAGAAGGATCGCCGGGGGCTGCGGGCGGCGGACAGGCCCCTTCCGCCTCAAGCGCGCGGATCGCCCGGGATCAGGCGATCCGCTGCGGCACCCGCCGCTCCAGCCAGCGAAAGCCCAGAACGATCAGCCCGGTGATGCACATATAAACCAGGGCCAGCAGCAACAGCGGCTCGTAGACGATGAAGGTATCCTGCCGCACCCGGCTGGAGACAGCGTAGATGTCCATCACCGTGATTGTCGCCACCAGCGGCGTTGCCTTCAGCTGCAGCACCGTCTCGCCGCCCAGCGTCGGCAGCGCGCGCTGCACCGCCTGCGGCAGCCAGATGCGGCGCAGGATGGTCAGGCGGGGCATGCCCATGGCCTTGGCCGCTTCCAGCTGGCCGCGCGGCACGCCCTTGAAGGCCCCGCGCATCACCTCGCCCTCATAGCCTGCGAAGGAAAGCGTCAGCGCCAGCACGGCATAGGGCCAGGCCTGCCGCAGGATCGGCCAAAGGTCGCTTTGCCTGATCCAGGGAAACTGCGGGAAAAGCGAGCCAAGGCCATAATAGAGCAGCCACAGTTGCAGCAGCAGCGGCGTGCCCCGGATCACCGTGCAGAAGGCGCGGGCAGGTGCCGCCAGATACCACGGCCCCGCCGCCTGCGCCAAGCCAAGCGGGATCGCCAGCACCATGCCCAGCACGCTGGTCACCACCAGAATCCAGACCGTGTTCCAAAGACCCTCGACCAACAGCGGGGCGTATTGCGGCAGCCAGTCCCAGCGCAGGCTGAGCGCGGACCACAGAACCAGCACCAGCGCCAGTGCCATCATCACAACCCGGTGCGGTTGCAGCCAGCCCGTCATCGCCCGCCCCCGCCTGCCCCCGGCTCTCCGCGCCGCGCCCGGCGTTCCAGCCACCCGAACACGCGCCCCGAAATCAGCGAGATCAGCAGATACAACAGCCCGGCAGCCACAAAGAATGTGAAATAGGCCTTCGTCGACCCCGCCGCCTGCCGGGTTTCCAGCGTCAGCTCGCCAAACCCCACCACCGCCAGCAGTGCCGTATCCTTGGTTGCGATCAGCCACAGGTTCGCCAGCCCCGGCAGCGCGAAGGCCAGCATCGCGGGCAGCGTGATGCGCCGCGCCAGCATCAGGGGCGGCATGCCAAAGGCGCGCGCCGCCTCGATCTGGCCTGCGGGCACGGCCAGAATGGCCCCGCGCAGCACCTCGGTCGCATAGGCCCCCTGCACAACGCCCAGCACGGCAATTCCCGCCACGACACCGGAAATCTGGATGCGGCCATAGCCCTGCGCGACCAGAAACTGGTTCAAGGCGTCGGTCACGGCAAAATACAGGATCAGGATCAGGATCAGCTCCGGCACGGCCCGCACGATGGTGGTATAGACCGCCAGCAGATCCCGGATCACCGGCCCGCCATAAAGCTTGCCATAGGCACCAAGAAGCCCGATCAGCAGGCCAAGCCCGAAGGCCCCCAGCGCGATCTGCATCGAATTCACCAGACCGCGCAAAAGATTGCCGCCCCAGCCGGGGGGCGACAACGCCAGCAGATCCAGCGCCGGACCAAGGCCCGACGCTGTGATCAGCCCTTCCAAGCCTCAGTCCCCGTAGATCGAAGAGGCAAAGTACGGCGCCGAAATCCTGTCATAGGTGCCGTCGGCGATCACCTTGGCAATGGCCGCGTTGATTTTGGCCAGAAGCTCGGTTTCGCCCTTGCGCACCCCGGCCCCGACGCCCGCGCCCAGGATCTCGGGGTCATCCGCCACGGCCCCCACCGCTTCGCAGCAGGCCTGCCCGGCCTCGCTGGCCAGAAAGGCATCCACCGCAATGCTGTCGGCCTGCGTTGCGTCGATCCGGCCGGCAACCAGATCCTGGAAAGCCTCGTCCTGCGTCTGGTAGATCTTGATCTCGGCGGCCTTGCCCGCAAAGTGCTTCTGCGCATAGTCGGCATGCGTGGTGGCGGTTTGCACGCCCAGGATCTTGCCCGAAAGCCCCGCCGCATCGGGCGTGATCCCCGAACCCTTGGCCACCGCGACCAGCGCGGGCGTCTTGTAATACTTGTCCGAGAAGTCGATGGTCTGCGCGCGTTCTTCGGTGATCGACATCGACGCCATGATGACATCGATCTGGCCCGAGGTCAGCGAGGGGATGATGCCATCCCAGGCCACCGGCGTGATCACGCAATCCATCGCCCCGGCAGCGCAGACCGCGTTGATGAAGTCAATCTCCCACCCTGTCCAGTTGCCCGCGGCATCGGGGCTGGCAAAGGGCGGATAGGGTTCGGCGGCGATGCCGACCCTGATCTGCTGGGCCAGGGCCGCACCCGAAAGCGCAAGGGTGGCGGCTGCGGCAAGTGCAAGGAGTCTTTTCATCTGTATTCCCCTGTTGGTTGTGTTATACGTGGGCCTAACTTACGGATTTAAGGAACTTTTTCAGCCGGTCCGACCGGGGTGCGCCAAAGAGGGACGCAGGCGGTCCCTGTTCTTCGATCACGCCGTTGTGCAGATAGATGACGTGGCTGGCCACCTCGCGGGCAAAGTTCATTTCATGCGTGACCAGGATCATGGTGCGCCCTTCGGCCGCCAGATCGCGGATGACGTTCAGAACCTCGCCGACCAGCTCGGGGTCAAGCGCCGAGGTGGGTTCGTCGAACAGCATCGCGCGGGGGTCTATGGCCAGCGCGCGGGCAATCGCCGCGCGCTGCTGCTGGCCGCCCGACAGGAAGGCAGGATAGGCCCCCGCCTTTTCCGCCAGCCCGACCCGTGTCAGAAGCGACATCGCGCGCGCCACCGCCTCGGTGCGCGGCACGCCCAGCACATGGACGGGAACCTCGATCAGGTTTTCAAGGATTGTCCGGTGGCTCCACAGATTGAACTGCTGGAACACCATGCCCAGACTGCGCCGCGCCCGTTCGATCTGGCGGCGGCTGGCGGGCGTCCCATCGGGGCGCAGGGCAATCTCTTCGCCGCCGATCACGATGCGGCCCGATGTCGGGGTTTCCAGAAAATTGATACAGCGCAGCAGCGTCGACTTGCCCGAACCGGACCCGCCGATGATGGCCACCACATCGCCTTCGCAGGCCCGCAGCGACACGCCCCGCAGCACCTCGATCATCCCGAAGGATTTCCGCAGATCGTCGATCCTGATGGCCTCGGGCTGATCGGGCGGAAGGTCCGGAAATGTCTCTGCCGCCGCCTGTCCCATCCGGTCCCCGGTAGATTCGCCATTGCAGTAAGACGTCCCTCCTGCAATGACGCAAGGGGATAATCAACGCAGGTCCGGACGATGGCCGTCACGGGAAACCGTCGCAGGTTCAGGCGCGAAAGCGCGGCGGCGCAGCGCGATGCCCTGAGGGATGCCGCACCGCAGGTGATCGCCAAATGGGGCGCCCGGGCTGCGCCCCTGCGTGCCCTCGCCCGCCGCGCCGGGGCGACATCCGGTCCGATCCGGCATTCCTTGCAGTCCTGGCAGGACCGGATGCGCGCCGCCTGCGGCAGGATGACAGGCAGGATGCCGGGCAAAAGCCTGACGGGGCCTGACACATCCCCGGCTGGTCCCGCCGCCCGGATGGCCGCCTTTGTCGCGGCTTTGCTGCCCACGCCCGTGGCCAAAGCCGGGACGCCGGCGCTGTGGGCCGCCGTCATCTGCAAGCTGCGCATCGATCCGCAGATCCGGCTGGCCCGCAAAGCCGCCTGTCCGGCCTGCCGCGACCCTCTGCGGCAGAGGACCGGCCCCCTTCCCCGCCCGGCGGATGGGGCGCTGCCCGGCCCCTTCGCGGCCGCTGATATTCCCCGCATCCGACGGACATCGGTCGGTGCGATGGCGAACCTTGATCTTCTTTCCCACCTGCCCGAGGCACCCTGACATGAGATATGCAAGCGTAACCGACCGTCTTTCGGGCCTTGGGGGCGCGAAATGGGAGGTGCATGCCCGCGCCCGGCGGCTGAAGGCCGAAGGGAAGGATATCATCGAGCTGACCATCGGCGAACCCGATGTGCCCACCCCGCCGCAGCTGATGGAGGCTGCCGCACAATCCATGCAACAGGGCCGCACCGGCTATTCCAACGGGCGCGGCGAACCCGGACTGGTGGGCGTGCTGGCCGAGCGCTATACGGCGCGGCGCGGGCGCCCCATCGGCACCGATCAGATCATGTGCTTTCCCGGCACCCAGACCACGCTTTATGCCGTGCTGCACGGGCTGGTGCAGGCGGGTGACGAGGTGATCGCGGGCGATCCGCTCTATGCCACTTACGAGGGTCTTGTTGCGGCAACGGGGGCAAGGCTTGTTCGCGTCCCGCTGCGGCCCGAACAGGGCTTCCGGCTGCAGGCCGAAGATGTGGCCGCCCGCATCACGCCGCAGACCCGCGTTCTGTTCCTGAATTCGCCGCACAACCCCACCGGCGCGGTCCTGCGCCCGGCCGACATCCGCGCGCTGGGCGAACTTGCGATCCGCCATGACCTTTGGCTGCTGTGCGACGAGGTTTACGAGGATCTGATCTTTGCCGGAACCGCCTTCGTCTCGCCCCTGTCGGATCCGGCGCTGGCAGAGCGGGTCATCGTCGCCTCGTCGATCTCGAAATCCCATGCGGCACCCGGCTTCCGGTCCGGCTGGTGCGTGGGCCCGGCAGAATTCTGTGCGCGCCTGCTGCCGCTGTCGGAAACCATGCTGTTCGGCAATCAGCCCTTTATCGCGGACATGACCGCCGCTGCGGTAGCCGCGCCGTCGCCCGTCGCCGCCGGCATGGCCGAGCGGTTCGAACGCCGCGCCGGCCTGATCCACGCCCGCCTGCACGGCGTGGCGGGGCTGCGCGTGCACCGGCCCGAGGCGGGCATGTTCGCACTGATCGACGTGCGCGCCACCGGCCTGTCGGGGCAGGACTTTGCGCTGGATCTGCTGGACCGCGCCCTGGTTGCCGTGATGCCGGGCGAAAGTTTCGGCACGGCGCTGGGCGGCTGGGTGCGCCTTGCCCTGACCCGGCCCGACGCGCTGATCGAGGCCGCCTGTGCGCGGATTGCGGCCCATGCCACAGCACGGAACGCGGTGCAGGCATGAGGACCGTCGGGCAGGCGCTGGTCGCGGGGCTGCGTACGCGGGGGGTCGACGTGGTCTTCGGCATCCCCGGCGTGCATACGATCGAATTGTATCGCGGGCTGGCGGGGGGCGGCATCCGCCATGTCACGGCGCGCCACGAACAGGGCGCGGCCTTTATGGCCGATGGTTATGCCCGCGTGTCGGGCAAGCCCGGAGTTGCCTTTGTCATCACCGGGCCGGGCCTGACCAATGCGCTGACGGCCATGGCGCAGGCCCGGGCCGATTCGGTGCCGGTTCTGGTCATTTCCGGCGTCAACCGCCGCGACAGCCTGGGAAAGGGCCTTGGCCTGCTGCATGAATTGCCCGATCAGGCGGCGATGGTGCGCGCGCTTTGCCCCAGCTTCCGGGTGGATCGCCCCGAGGTCCTGGACAGCGTCCTGACCCGGGCCTTTGCGGCGCTGACGGCCGGGCGGCCCGGACCCGTGCATGTCGAGGTTCCGACCGATGTGATGGCGCTGCCCTGCGCGCAACCCCAAGCCCCTGCGCCGGTGGCGCAGGGTGCCCTGCCGGACCTGTCGGCGGCGGCGCTGCGGCTGACCCGGGCGCAGCGGCCTGTCATCCTGGCGGGCGGGGGGATGCGCCGGGCAGATGCCGCCCTGCGGGCCCTGGCCGAACGGCTGGATGCGCCCGTCGTGCAGACCGTGAATGCGCGCGGGCTGATGCATGGCCATGCGCTGACGGTGCCGGCCTCGCCCAGCCTGAACGCGGTGCGCAGCCTGATCGCCGCTTCGGATCAGGTCTTGGCCCTGGGCACTGAACTTGGCCCCACCGACTATGACATGTATGTGCGCGGCGGCCTGCCGGACCTGTCGGGCATGATCCGCATCGATCTCTGCGCGGCGCAGCTGGCCCGCCACCCCGCCGCGCTGACGCTGCACGCCGAAGCGGGCAACGCGGTATCGGCCCTGCTGCCGCTTCTGGGCGCAAGGACGGCAGACGGGGCCGCCCGCGCCGCCGCCGCCCGCGCCGGGGCAAGGGCCGGACTTTCGCCCGCGATGCGCGATCAGCTGGCGATGATCGAGGCGATGCGCGCCGGTATCCCCGGCGCGATCATCGTCGGCGACAGCACGCAGCCGGTTTATGCGGGCAATCTCTTCTATGACCATGACCGCCCGGGCGGGTGGTTCAATGCCGCCACCGGCTATGGCGCGCTTGGCTTTGGCACCGGTGCCGCCGTGGGGGCGGCGCTGGCCAGCCCCGGCACGCCGGTGATCTGCCTGACCGGCGACGGCGGATTGCAGTTCAGCCCCGGCGAGTTGCGCACGGCCCTGGATGAAAGGCTGCCCGTGACCTTTGTCGTCTGGAACAACGCGGGCTTTCAGGAGATTGCCGATGCCATGGCCGATGCCGGGACAGAGGTGATCGGCTGCACCCCGTCACCTTTGAACCTGCGGCCTTTTGCCGAAGCCTGCGATCTGCCCTTTGCCGAGGTTCCCGCAGACCCTGAGGCGCTCTGCCAGGCCCTGTCGGCAAGGCCACAGGGGCCGAACCTGATCGAGATCAGGGCAGGCTGACGGCTGTCACCTCCCACGGATTTCGCGGCGGACGGCACCCGCCGGGCTGGCCCGGGCGTTTGCGGTCTGTTGTGCCGGGGGCTTGGCAGGGCTAAAGTTTTGTTGACCGGAGCCCGGACACAAGCGGGTTGGCGGCGAAGAAGGATCTGCGGTGGGGCATGGGCAGCCATCCCTGCTGCGGCGACAATCTGGGGGGTCGGCGCGGGCAGCCTTGCGATGCCTTGGTTGACGTGATCTGTCCGGACCCGCCGTTCAGTTCCAACACTGACTGCAGCGTGCTGTTCAAGCTCCCCTCGGGCGCGGGCAGCACCACTCAGATGGGGGCGTTTGACGACACCCGGCATTGGAACGAAAGCGCCGGACAGGCCTTTGGCGAGGTCGGGCGATCCGGCAGGGCGGCTTCGGAGATGCTGCGGGCCTCGCAGCTTTCCGGGTGAGAATGACATGATGGCCCGTCTGGCGATGGTGGCTGTGGGGCGCTGAAAGTGCACCGGGTGTTGAAAAAGTGCCGGTCTGCGCGGGACCGTCCCGCGCGGGCGGGGAAAACGCGGGTCGCGTTTTCAGTTCCCGCCCGCACTGATGACAGCGCCTTCACCGCCTCAATGGCAGGGGCCATCGCCCCTGCCACAGCGCTGCGCCGGGATCAGGACCAGCCGGGGGCCAAAGCCCCCGGCCAGCGCCCGCCCCGCCACCGGCGGGCGCTTCGCCCCCGCCGGGTCGGGCGCTGGCCTCTGTGTTTCCCGGACCTGCCGGTCTACAGGGCACTGTTCCGCGCGGGCGGGGGAAACGCGATGCGTTTCCTGTTCCCGCCCGAACGGGCGAAAGCACCCTCACCGCTTCAATGGCAGGGGCCATCGCCCCTGCCACAGCGCCACACCGGGATCAGGACGGGCCGGGGGCCAAAGCCCCCGGCCAGCGCCCGCCCCGCCCACGGCGGGCGCTTCTCGCCCGCCGGGTCGGGCGCTGGCCTCTGCTTCTCCCGGACCTGCCGGTCTACAGGTCACTGTCGCGCGCGGGCGGGGGAAACGCGGTGCGTTTCCTGTTCCCGCCCGGACGGGCGTTCTCGCGAATGCCCGGTCTCTCTGGCAGGGGCCATCGCCCCTGCCGCAGCGCTGCGCCGGGATCAGGACCAGCCTTGGGCCTTCGGCATCGACATCACCCATCTGGCCATCGGGATCATCGGAAAGCGCCTGCGCGATGCCTTTCCTCGCGCGCAATTCACCACCCGCAGCGTGCCGCAGGATATTGACGGCGCGCGCGATCCGGCGGTGCTCGGCAAGCATCACGAGTTCGAAAAATGGGCGCTGTCACTGATTGCCGCCCAGCCCGGCAATGTTTCCAGAAAGGGGACCGACAAGGGGATTGCTGGGGGATTGCTGGCAACCCCTGTTTCGGAACGAAGCACGAAGGGCGCGGCATCGTCCCGGTCAAGGCGGGCGACAATCTGGGTGTTTCGATGATCCGCGATCTGCGCGGCGTGGCGGAACGCGAAGGTGCCGGCGCTTGGCGTGTTCCTGACCCTCGCTGACCCCACAAAGCCGAGGATACCCGAGGCCGCCGGGGCCGGACAAGATGAGCGGCCGGGCTTTGCCCCCGTGCCGCGCCTTCAGATCGTCACCATCGGCCGGGCGATGCGCCTTGGGCGGCCGGGCCGTGCGTCTGCCCGCGCGGCGAAAGAGCATGACCCGGGCGCGCAATCCGCGTTCAGTCTCTGATCCGCCCGCGCCTGTTTGCATTTGATCAAATTCCCGGCCATAAGCACAGCGTCCAGACGCAGGTGCCGCCATGCCGAAGAAACCCGATCTCATCGCCGGTGTCCGCCGCAACCGGCTGGAGGCCATGGCCAGCCGCGAAGCCCGGCGCTATGCCCGCAGCCGCCCCAGGACGCGCGCCGCCCTGGCCGAAGGTGCCGCAGCCTGGCTCGATGGCGTGCCGATGCACTGGATGAAAGACTGGCCGATGCCCCACCCCATGCTGGTGGCCAGGGCAAAGGGCGCGCGGCTGACCGATATCGACGGCTTTGGCATTGACGATTTCTGCCTCGGCGATACCGGCAGCATGTTTGGCCATTCGCCTGCGCCGGTTGCCAGGGCGATCCGTTGCCAGGCCCGGCGCGGCCTGACCTTCATGCTGCCCACCGAAGACGCGCTGGAAGCGGGCCGTCTGCTGACGCGGCGCTTCGGCGCGTTCCGCTGGCAGATCGCCACCACCGCCACCGATGCCAACCGCTTTGCGCTGCGCGTGGCGCGCGCCGTCACCGGGCGCCCCAGGGTTCTGGTCTTCAACGGCTGCTACCATGGCACGGTGGACGATATCTTTGTGACCATCCGGGACGGCAAAACCGTGAACCGCCCCGGCCTGCTGGGCCAGGTGGCCGATCTTTCGCTGGTGGCGACGGCGGTGGAGTTCAACGACATCGCCGCCGTCGAAGCCGCCCTGAAAACCGGAGAGATTGCGGCCATCCTGACCGAACCGGTCATGACCAATTCCTGCATGGTCCTGCCCGACCCCGGCTTTCACAGGGCGCTGCGCGATCTGTCGCGCCGTTACGGCGCGGTTCTGATCCTGGATGAAACCCACACGATCTCCTCCGGCCCTGGCGGCTACACGCGCGTCCACGGGCTGGAGCCGGACATGTTCGTGGTCGGCAAATGCGTGGCCGGTGGCATGCCTGCGGCTGTCTGGGGCATGACCGATGCCCTTGCGGACCGCTTCCTTGCCGTCAACGCAGGGCGGGATCCGGGCCATTCCGGCATGGGCACCACCCTGTCGGCCAATCCGATGCAATTCGCCTGCCTGCGCGCCACGCTGGAAGAGGTGATGACCGAAGCGGCCTATGCCCGTATGGAGCAGGGCGCGGCGCGTCTGGCCGCGGGGCTTGCGGCGGTCATCGCCGCCCATGCGGCACCCTGGCATGTGGTGCGCGTCGGCGCGCGGGTGGAATTCATCTGCGCCCCCGGCCCGCTGCGCAACGGCTCTGACGCCGCACAGGCGCACCAGCATGCCCTGGAGGCCGCGATCCACACCGCCCTTCTGAACCGGGGCTGCCTGATTGCGCCCTTCCACAACATGATGCTGGTCAGCCCGGCCACCAAGACACGGCAGATTGACCGCCTGATTGCCGCCTTTGATGAAATCCTGACAGACCTTCTGGACTGACCCTGCCATGACCGATCTGCCCAGCCCCTCCGGCTCCACCGTCGCGGAAGCGGAGGCCTTTCTTGCCGCCCACCCCGAAATCGAGGCCTTTGACATCGTGCTGCACGATGCCAACGGCATCGGGCGCGGCAAGATCATCCGCCGCCATGAACTGCCCGGCCTTTACAGGGCCGGGCGGCATCTGCCGATCTCGATCCTGGGGCTGGACATCTGCGGCGAGGATGTGCACGAAACCGGCCTGATCTGGGATCAGGGCGACGGCGATCTGCGCGCCTGGCCGATTCCCGGCACGCTGGTGCCGCTGCACAACACCGCCCCGCCGCGCGGCGAGGTGTTTCTGTCGATGTATGGCCTGGACGGCAGGCCGATGTCGTCGGACCCGCGCCACGCCCTGCAACGGCAGGTCGATGCGCTGGCGGCCATGGGCCTTTACCCTGCGGGGGCCTTCGAGCTGGAGTTCTTTCTGCTCGACAACGATCCTGGCCCGGACGGCAAGCTGCGCCCGGCGCGGGATGTGCTGGATGGCCGGACCAGCCGCAAGACGGAAGTCTATTCTGTCGATCATCTTCATGGCATGATGCCGCTCTTTTCCGACATCTACGCCGGTGCCGCCAAGGCCGGCATCCGGGCCGAGACGGTGATTTCGGAATATGCCCCCGGCCAGTACGAGCTGACGCTGCACCACCGTGCCGATGTGATGCAGGCGGCGGATGACCTGACGCGGCTGAAGCGCATCGTGCGGATGCAGGCCCGCCAGCATGGTGTGACCGCCTGTTTCATGGCCAAGCCGGTGGAATCCTGTGCCGGGTCGGGCATGCACTTGCACGTCTCGATGCCGGATGCCTCCGGGCGCAATGTGTTTGTCGAGGCGCGCGAAGGGGTGTGGAACGACACCATCCTGCACGCCCTGGGGGGGCTGCGCGCCACGATGGGGGAATCGATGCTGGTCTTTGCGCCCCATGCCAATTCCTGGCGGCGTTTTGCCAGCCAGAGCTATGCGCCGGTCTCGCCCACCTGGGGGTTCAACAACCGCTCGGTCGCGCTGCGCATTCCGGCGGGGGACATCCGGGCAAGGCGGATCGAACACCGCCCCGCCGGGGTGGATGCCAACCCCTGTCTGGTGGCCGCGACCGTGCTGGCGGGCATCCGCCACGGGCTGGCGGGGCGGATTGATCCGGGGCCGGAAACGACCGGAAACGGATATGCCGGGGCGCCGGACGCCCCGGCGATCCCGGTGGACTGGCGGTCGGCGATCGAGGCCGCGCGGGGTTCGGCCTTTCTTAAGGACGCGCTGGGGGCGGACATGCACCGCACCTTTACCGCAATCAAGGCGGCGGAATATGCCCGTGTGGCGCGCACCGTGCCGGATGTGGATCTCGATCTTTACCTGCATACGGTGTGACAGGGGCGGTTCCACGCTGCGCCGGGTGCGGGGGCGCGGTCAGGGTTTGGCAGGGGGGGCGAACGGCACCGCCCCGCAGCTTGCCATGCGTTGCCCCTTGCCGGAAGCGCGGTGCCTGTGCATCCTGAACGGGCAACAAGGGGCCGGGGTGCCGCATGGATGGCGCCTGCCGGGAAAAGCTGGCGACCCTTCTGATCGGGGTGTCGGTGGCGGGCGCGGCGGCGGCGGGCACGGGGGTGCCTGCGGGCCTGACCGAGGTCGGCACCGGCGCGGCGGGCCTGTGGCTGCGGCTGACCGGCCAACGCCGCCGCGATGCCGATGCGGTGCTGGGCAAGCTCACGCAGACCATAGGGCAGGACTGGCAGGCCTGGGGGCAGACCGCCTCTTTCGCGGATGACAACCTGCGCGCCTCGGTCGTCAGGAGTTTCGAAGAGGTGATCCCGCGCTGCACCATTCCCGCCGCCGCAGTGGTGGGGGTCCGGCTGGACGCCGAAAAGGTGGCGCACCTGGTGCTGGCGCAGGCCGAAGTCGCCCTGCCGCAGGTCTATGCCGACAGGAACCCGCGCAATGTGGAAGCGCACCATGCCCGGATGTTCCTGCGCGACGTCACCCGCCGCGCCTATGCGGCCCTGCTGGCCGAACCCGGCTATATCGACACCATCGCCCCCGATCTGTGGCGCGGGGTGCTGGACGGGATCGGGCGGATCGAGGATACCACCGGGCGGATCGATGCCACCACGCAGGAAACCGCAGAACAGCTTCGCCACCTGACCGAGATGGTTGCCCATTTGACACGGGCCACCGCCGCCCGTGCCAGCGGCATCACCGATGACGCGCTGATCGGCCTTGCGCGGCGCATTGCCGCCGATGTGGCCGATCCCGCCGCTGCCTTCAGGGAACTGGAAAACGCCGTCGAGGTCGCCATCCGGGTACAGGCCGAAGGGCGGCAGGGATCGAACCTTGGCGGTTTTGTGGATGAGGTGCTGCGGCGCGTCGCCGCCCTTGCCGCACAGAACCAATACGACACCGCCGCACGGGAAATCGACGCGGCGCTGGAACAGGAACAGGCCGAATCCGCCGCCCGCCGCATCCGCCTTCTGGATGCGGGGATTGCGCAGGATATCCTGCGCCGGGATGCAGGCGCGGTAGCCCGCCGTTTGGTGGAGAAAGCAAGGCTGGAACTCGCAGCGGATCAGACAGTTTACGCCAATGTCCGCCTGATCTTCATCGAATGGTTCCAGCGCGGGAAGGACAAGGGCCTGAACTTCGACCTGGCGGTTGCCACCGAACTGTGTCGCCAGATGGAAAGCGGGGCTAGCACGCAAGACCAGCGTGGCGCGGCGCTGACCAACCTCGGCACTGCCCTTACGACCCTCGGGCAACGCGAGGCCGGGACGGCGCGGCTGGAAGAGGCGGTGGCGGCCTATCGCGCCGCGCTGACGGAACGCACGCAAGACCGGGTGCCGCTGGACTGGGCCATGACACAGATGAACCTCGGCTCTGCCCTTCAGACCCTCGGGGAACGCGAGGCCGGGACGGCGCGGCTGGAACAGGCCGTGGCGGCCTATCGCGCCGCGCTGACGGAACACCGCCAAGACCGGGTGCCGCTGGACTGGGCCGCAACACAGAATAACCTCGGCACTGCCCTTCAGACCCTCGGGCAACGCGAGGCCGGGACGGAGCGGCTGGAACAGGCGGTGGCGGCCTATTGCGCCGCGCTGACGGAACGAACGCAAGCCCGGGTGCCGCTGAACTGGGCCAGGACGCAGAATAACCTCGGCAATGCCCTTGCGACCCTCGGGCAACGCGAGGCCGGGACGGCGCGGCTGGAACAGGCGGTGGCGGCCTATCGCGCCGCGCTGACGGAATTCACGCGGGACCGGGTGCCGCTGGACTGGGCCAATACGCTGGGGAATGAAGGCGTGGCCCTGCTGACCCTGGCCGACCGCACCGGGGACCTCGGCCGGGCGCGGCAGGCGCTGGAACAATTGACGCTGGCCGAGGCGACGCTGCGCAGCGGCGGGCACATTCCCTGGGCTGATTACTATGCCCGCCAGATCCCCGCTGCCGGGGGATTGGTGGACCGGCTTTCCGCCGGGCCGCCCTGACCGGCGGATCGCCGCGCCACCTGCGGACGGCTGCGGTCGGGGGGCGACCTGCCGCCGCTGCGCCACACCCGCCGCTGCCCACCCCACCCGGCCGGGCCGGGTCAGGAAACGCGCCCCGCGTTTCCCCCGCCCGCGCGGAACGGTGCCGTGTAGACCGGCGGGTCCGGGAAGGACAGAGGCCAGCGCCCGACCCGGCGGGCGGGAAGCGCCCGCCGTGGGCGGGGCGGGCGCTGGCCGGGGGCTTTGGCCCCCGGCCGGTCCTGATCCCGGCGTGGCGCTGTGGCAGGGGCGATGGCCCCTGCCATTGAAGCGGTGACGATGCTGTCGCCTGTTCGGGCGGGAGACGGAAACGCGACCCGCGTTTCCCCGCCCGCGCGGGACGGTGCCCTGTAGACCCGCAGGTCCGGGAGACACAGAGGCCAGCGCCCGACCCGGCGGGTGCAAAGCGCCCGCCGGTGGCGGGGCGGGCGCTGGCCGGGGGC
>JADCDI010000122.1 GCA_020251025.1 Rhodobacter sp.
GCCCGCCCCGCCCCCGGCGGGCGCTTCTCGCCCGCCGGGTCGGGCGCTGGCCTCTGTTCCTCCTGGACCTGCCGGTCTACAGGGCGCCGTCGCGCGCGGGCGGGGGAAACGCGGTGCGTTTCCTGTTCCCGCCCGGATGGGCGAAGGGACCCTAACCGCTTCAATGGCAAAGGCCATCGCCTTTGCCACAGGGATACGCCGGGATCAGGACCAGCAGGGAGCCAAAGCCCCCGGCCAGCCCCCGCCCCGCCCCCGGCGGGCGCTTCCCGCCCGCCGGGTCGGGCGGCGGCATTGTCCTCGGACCGGGCGGGCAAACGCGCCGCGTTTCGGGGTCCGACCGGACTGGCAAGCGTTTTTCCGACCCATCAGGATGTTGGTCCCGTTTGCCAGGCGGCGGGGATGCCTTTTTCCGGGGCCCTGTCACAGGCCAAGGCAGACGGCCAGGCGGCGGAAGCTGGCTTCGATGCCGTCCCGGGCATCCTCTGCCAGAAAGGCGTCCAGCGCAGGCCAGACCTTGATCGCCCGGTCGATCAGCGGGTCCGATCCGGCAACGTAAAGCCCGGCCTGGATCATCAGTTCCGCCCGGTCATAGGCCCCCAGCAGCTTTCGCGCCTCGGCGATCAGATGGTTTTCGGGCTCTGTGGCTGCCGCAGGCAGGCTGCGCGAGACCGAGCGCAGCAGGTCAACCGCCGGATAGCGCCCGCGTTCCGCAATCCTGCGGTCCAGAACGACATGCCCGTCCAGCGCGCCGCGCAGGATGTCGGCCACGGGTTCTTCCATGTCAGAGCCGGGCACCAGAACGGAAAACACGCCTGTGATGTCGCCGCTTCCTTGCGGACCCGGCCCGGCCCGTTCGGCAAGCGACATGATCATATGTGCAACCGAAGGCGGATAGCCGCGCAGACTTGCCTCTTCGCCGGCGGAAAGGGCCACTTCGCGATGGGCTTCGGCAAACCGCGTGACCGAATCCGCCAGGAACAGCACATGCTGGCCCTGATCGCGAAAGTGTTCGGCCACCGCCATGGCCGCCCAGGCGCAGCGCCGCCGGATCAGCGGCGACTGATCCGATGTTGCCGCCACGATGACCGACCGCTTCATGCCCGCAGCCCCCAGAACACCTTCGGTGAAATCGCGCAGTTCCCGGCCGCGCTCGCCGATCAGGGCAATCACCACCACATCGGCGGCAACACCCCGCGCGAATTTCGCAAGAAGCGATGATTTTCCAACACCGGAGCCCGCAAAAAGACCGATGCGCTGGCCCTGCACCAGCGGAAGAAGCGTGTCGAAGGCCGCAACGCCGGTGGACAGCCGCGCGCCCAGTCTGCCGCGTGACGCCGCAGGCGGGGCCGAACCCCGCAGCCCGCGGGGCCGCGACCCGCGCAGCAAGGGGCGCCCGTCCAGCGGTGCGCCGAAGGGATCAATGATCCGGCCGATCCAGTGGTCATCCGGTGCCAGGTCCGTACGGCCCAGCAGTTCGACCGCGTCGCCGATGCCCAGCCCTTCGATCGCGCCATCGGACAGGACGGTGACCTGATCGCGCGCCAGATTAAGAACCTCGCCCCCCACGGGGCCGGGCTTTGCCAGAATCATCACCCGGTCGCCCAGCGCGGCCACATCCGACAAACCGCTGACCGACAGGGTTCCACGGCCGATCCCGACAACCTGTCCGACACGATAAGATTTTGAAACATAACTTATTTCTGCGCGAAGTGGGCTGAATACATCCATGCCGGGCCATTCCTGAGGGCGATTACCGTTTCTAAAGGAATCACTCTTAAGCCTTGGTGAAGCAGGTCGAGGGAGAAGCCCCGATGTTCGGAAAGCTAGAAGTGACCAGAATGGCACAGGCGTTGGCCGCCCATGCCGGAGCCCGGCAGGGGGTGATTGCGCAGAACATCGCGCATGCCGACACGCCGGGCTATCGCGCGCGGGACCTGACGCCCTTTGAAGACACGTATCGGGCCGGGAACCGTCCCGATACGCTTCGTGCCACCCGCCCCGGCCATATCCGTGCCGAAGCCGTGGCCGCCGAGGCCGTGGTGCGCCCGGTGCCGGGGGCGGCCTCGCCCAATGGCAACAGCGTGTCGCTGGAAACAGAGATGGTGAAGGCCGTCGATGTGAAACAGCAGCATGACATGGCGCTGTCGATCTATCGCAGCGTGTCCGAAATCGTCCGCGCCTCGCTTGGCCGGCGGTAGGGGGCGCGCCGATGTCTGATCTCATTCGCACCCTTTCGCTCTCGGCGTCCGGCATGCAGGCCCAGGCCATGCGCCTGCGCCATGTGTCCGAGAATATCGCCAATGCCGATACGCCCGGCTACCACCGCAAGACCATCGCCTTTCGCGAAATGGCCGAAGGTCTGGTTGCCCCCGGGCCGGTGCATCTGGACCGCAGTGAACTGCGGGACATATACGATCCGGGCCACCCCCTGGCCGACGAGACCGGCCATTATGAGGGATCGAACGTCGATCTTGTGATCGAGATCGCCGACGCGCGCGAAGCCCAGCGCAGCTATGAAGCAAACCTGCGGATGTTCGACCAGGCCCGCCAGATGGCGCAAAGCCTTTTTGAACTTCTGCGCCGATAAGGAACGTCCGGCATGGATATCAGCTCTGCTTTCGCCGCCCAGACCTATGCAAAAGCCCGCCCGGCCACCGCGCCGCTGCCGGGCGAGGCGGGCGGTTCCAACAGCTTTGTTCAGCTTGCCGGCAACTTTGCCGATACCCTGGCCAGGGGCGACCAGACCGCCCGCGCCGCGATGACCGGACAGGCCAGTCCCCATGCCCTGGTCGAGGCGCTTGCGGCCAGCTCCCTTGCTGTGGAAACCGCCGTCACCGTGCGCGACAAGGTCGTGGAAGCCTATCAGGAAATCCTGCGGATGCCGGTCTGATCCGATGTCCGAAGCGATGATCTATGATGTCCTGCGGCAGGCGCTTTGGGTGTCGGTGAAGATATCGGCCCCGATGCTGGCCATTGCCCTTGCCGCCGGGATCGCCATCGGCCTGCTGCAGGCGCTGACCTCGGTGCAGGAAATGACCATTACCTTCGTCCCCAAGGTCGGGGCGATGCTGGCGGTCTTCTGGATTTCAATGAGCTTCATGACGGCGACACTGGTCAGCTTCTTCGTTGACACGGTGGTGCCGATGATTGCGGGGGGCTGACCCATGGATGCCAGCGGCTACACGACCCTGACGCGGCAGGCAGGGCTGATGCGCGAGATGCAGCTTGTCGCGAACAACATCGCCAACGCCTCGACTTCCGGCTTCCGGCGCGAAGGCATGGTGTTTTCCGAACATGTCAAGCGCCTGCAAGAGGGGCCGTCGCTGTCGATGGCCAATGGCAATGCGCGTCACATCGATCTGACCCAGGCCGACCTGTCGCAAACCGGCGGCACATTTGACTTTGCCATCCAGGGCGACGGGTTCTTTCAGATCGAAACCCCGAACGGGCTGCGTCTGACCCGGGCCGGCAGCTTTACCCCCAATGCCGACGGGGAATTGGTCACACCCGACGGCTTTCGCGTGATGGATGAGGGCGGCGGCGCGGTGTTCATCCCGCCGGACGCGGCACAGATCAGCCTGGCGCAGGACGGAACCCTGTCCGCCGACGGCGAGCCTTTGACACGGATCGGGCTGTGGCAGCCTGTGGACCCGCATGATCTGACCCACGAGGGCGGCACGCTCTTTGCCGCGCCCGGCGGGCTGGAACCGGCCGGGGGCGGCACCCTGCTGCAGGGCTTTGTCGAGGGATCGAACGTCAACCCGATTGCCGAGGTGTCGCGGATGATCGAGGTGCAGCGCGCCTATGAAATGGGGCAGGGCCTGCTGGACCGCGAAGATGACCGCGTCCGCAACGTGATCCGGACCCTGGGCCGATAGGAGAATACCGTCATGAAAGCCTTGCAGATTGCCGCCAGCGGCATGAGCGCGCAGCAGATGCGCGTCGATGTGGTGTCCAACAACCTGGCGAATATGTCGACCAGCGGCTACAACGCCCGCCGTGCCGAATTCGCCGACCTGCATTACCAGCAGGTCACCCGGCCCGGGACGGTCAACGCACAGGATGGCACCGTGCTTCCGACCGGTGTCCAGATCGGTCTGGGCGTGCGCCCTGCGGCGGTCTCGGTGATTGTGCAGCAGGGATCGCTTCTGCAGACGGGGGGCGAGCTTGATCTGGCCGTGGAAGGCAAGGGGTACATCGAGGTGACCCTGCCGTCCGGGATTTCGGCCTATACGCGGGACGGCGGGCTGAAACGGTCAGCCGACGGGCTGATCGTGACCTCGGACGGATACGAGGTGGCTCCGGGCATCACCATACCCACCGATGCCCGCAGCATTTCGATCAACGCCGCGGGCGAGGTTTTTGCCTATTTCAACGATCAGGTCGCCCCGCAGCAGCTGGGCCAGATCACCCTTGCCACCTTTGCCAATGAAAAGGGGCTCGAGGCGATGGGGTCCAACCTCTACCTTGAAACGGCGGCGTCCGGGGCAGCCGCGGTTGCCGTGCCGGGCGAAGACGGTCTTGGCACCCTGCGGCAGGGCTATCTTGAGGAAAGCTCGGTCGATCCGGTGCGCGAGGTTACCGAACTGATCAAGGCGCAGCGCGGATACGAGCTGAATGCCAAGGTCATCACGGCGGCGGACGAAATGCTTGCCGCCACAACCCAGGTGCGCTGATGCTGCGCCCTGCCCTTGCCCTTGCCCTGCTGATCCTGCCCGGCGCGGCACTTGCCGAAAGCCTTGTGGCGGCCCGCACCATCCGCGCCGAAACCGTGATCGGCCCCGACGATCTGACCATGGCCGATACCCCGTTTCCCGGCGCGCTGACCCACCCGTCGGACGCGCTTGGTCTTGAGGCCCGGGTGACCATCTATGCCGGCCGGCCGGTTCGGGCGGGTGATCTTGGACTGCCCGCCGTGGTGGAACGCAACCAGATCGTGCCGATCAGTTTCCTGTCCGGCGGGCTGGCGATCAAGGCCGAGGGACGCGCGCTTGCCCGGGGCGGCGTGGGCGATGTGATCCGTGTGATGAACCTTCAATCGCGCACCACCGTTTCGGGGCGCATCGCCCCTGACGGCCAGGTGCTTGTGGGACTGACGCCATGACAGAACGCCGGATGCATCTTGTCTGCCTGCTGGCGCTTGCGCCGGTCGCCGCCTGCGGAAAGCTTGCCGATGTCGGCCGGGCGCCGGATTTCTCGCCGCTGGAAGACAGCTATCAGTATCACGCGATGTATTCGAACCCGCTGCCCGAGGTCGGGGAATCGGGCGAGCCTTCGGATGCCTCCTCGCTGTGGACGGCTTCCCGATCATCTCTGCTGGGCGACCGTCGGGCGGGCCAGCGCGGCGATATCCTGACCGTGGTCATCGAGATCGACGAAAGCGCCGAGATCTCGAACAAGACGGCGCGGGCCCGGACCGCCGACCAGGAGATGAAAATCCCCGATTTCGTGGGCCTGCCGCAAAGCATCGATGCCGGCCTGCCGGAGGGGGCGTCGATGGCCGATGCCGTCACGACATCGTCCGATTCGTCTTTCGAGGGCGATGGATCGGTGCGGCGCAACGAACAGCTGACCTTGCGCATTGCCGTCACGGTGGTGGAAGAGCTGCCCAATGGCGTTCTGCGCCTGGAGGGCAAGCAGGAAGTCCGCGTGAACAACGAACTGCGCGAATTGCTGGTCACAGGCTATGTGCGGGCCGCAGACATTTCGCGGCAGAACGAGATCACCTATGACAAGATGGCAGGTGCCCAGATTTCCTATGGCGGGCGCGGCCAGATCACCGATGTGCAGCAGCCGCGCTACGGCCAGCAGGTCACCGACATTATCCTTCCGTTCTGAGGCATCATGCTGCGCAAGCTTCTTCCGGTTCTTCTTGTTCTTGTCGGGTGCGGCGCCGGTGCTGCGGCCGGTGTTTTCCTTCGGCCCTCTGCCCCCCCTGCCGAAGGTGCCGCCACCGACGCGCCGGACGACCACGCGGAAAATGGCGGACAAGGGGCGGATGAGGGACAAGGGGCCGGGCCCCTGCACGAATACGTGAAGCTGAACAACCAGTTTGTCGTGCCGGTGATGGCCGACGGCAGGGTTTCGTCCCTGGTGGTCCTGTCGCTGAGCCTGGAGGTGACGCCGGGTCAGGTCGAACGCGTCTACGAGATGGAGCCGAAGCTGCGCGATGCGATGCTGCAGGTTCTCTTCGACCATGCCAACAGCGGCGGCTTCAACGGGTCGTTCACCGACGGGGCCAATCTTGTGCTTCTTCGCGAGGCCCTTCTTGAAACGGCCCTGCGCGTCTTCGGCAAGGATGTGACCGATGTGCTGATCGTCGAAATCGTCCGGCAGGACAACTAGCCCCGGTCATTCAGCCGCCGCAGCGCATCCGCCCGGCCAAACGCCCGCTGCGCTGCATCACGCGCCTCGATCCACTCGGCCGTCTGGCGCGCAAGGGTCAGGTTGATCTCGGCCCGCCGCGCCTCGGCCCAGCGTTCATAAAGCAGGCTGGCCTGCGCCGCGACGGCCAGCGGAAGGTCGGTTTCCGCCGAAGGCTGCGACAGCCCTGCCAGATGCGCCTTGCTTTCCTCGCGCGCGGCCGCAGCGCGCCTCAGCGCGGCAAGCCTGTGATCCAGCATCAGCCGGCTGATCTCCACCAGCGGGCGCAGGGTTCGGGGGCTCATCGCGGCGCCTTCGCTTTCTTCCGCATGGCCTCGGCAAAGCGGATGGCGGCGGCGACGGCGCGGTAATGCTCGGGCCGGATTTCCTGACCGATGTCCACAGTGGCGAACAGCGCGCGGGCCGTCGGCGGATCCCGGTGAACGGGAATTCCCGCCTCTGCCGCCTTTTCCCTGATGCGGGCGGCAACCGCATCAACCCCCTTGGCGACGCAGACCGGGGCGGTCCCCGCCGCGCGGTCCCAGCGCAGGGCAACGGCATAGTGTTGCGGGTTGACGACGATCACGTCCGATCGCGGCACATCCAGCAGCATGCGGTTCGTCGCAATCTCTTCGCCGCGCTGGCGCCGCTGCGCCTTCATGTGCGGGTCGCCTTCGGATTGCTTGAATTCATCGATCAGTTCCTGGCGTGACATGCGGTTGCGGTGAATGAACTGCGCGCGTTGCCACAGCAGGTCGATCACCCCGATCACGGCCGAAATCAGCAGCACGAGGCAAAGGAAGGAAATGGACAGGTCCATCAGGCGCGCGGTGGACAGCGCGGGCGAAAGATCGGCCGCATGCACAATTTCCGGCAGGCGCGATGTCAGGAACAGGCCAAGCACCACCGACACGATGGTCAGCTTGACGGCACTCTTGGCAAATTCGAACAGCCCCTCGCGCCCGAATTTGTGGCCCAGGGTCGCCAGCGGGTTCAGCCGTGACAGCTTCGGCTCCAGTTTCTGGGGGGCAAACGTCAGCGCGTTCTGCGCCAGCACCGCAAGCACGGCTGCCCCGGCCGGCAGCAGAACGAAGGGTGCCATTGCCCAGGCGGTGTCGGCGATCAGGGCGGCCAGCGGGGCCGCGCCGTTGCGGGTCATTGCGGTGCTCAGCCGATCAGCCTCGTCCAGAACCGAGGCGCCGATCTGCGCCACCTCCTTCATCGCGGCAGGCCCGGCAGAAAGACAGGCAAGCAGGAAGCCCCCGTAGGTCGCTGCCGTGATCACATCCTGTGACTGCGGCACCTCGCCCCGCTCACGCGCGTCCAACAGCCGCTTTGGCGTGGGGTCGTGGATTTTCTCGCCACTGTCCTCGTCCTCTGACATCAGGGCACCGCGAAAGGTGCTGCGAAAAATCCGTTCAGTGCGGCCAGCCAGACAGCCAGCGCCAGCGGCGCGCTCAGCGCCAGCAGCACAAGCCCCCCCGCCGTCAGCGCCGGTGCCCCGACAAAGGCCACCATCAGCTGCGGCATGGCCCGGTTGATGACGCCAAGCGCCAGGTTGTACAGGAAGGATGCAATCACAAAGGGGGCGGCCAGCGTAAAGCCTGTCGCAAATGTGCGGGTGACCTGCGCAAGCCCCCACTGCGCCATATCGGCGGCGTCGGGCAGCCTGCCCACCGGCAGGATATCATAGCTCAGGATGAAATATTGGGCACAGCTCACATGCAGATCCGCCGCCATGGCAAGGGCAAGCCCCGAAATTGTCAGCAGATGGCCGATGGCAGGCTGCGGCTCGGCCCCGGCACCGGCAAGAAGCTGGGCCAGCGACGTGGCCTGGGCCGCGATGGCCCCGGCAATCTGCAGGGCATGGACAAAAAGGCGCAAGGCCGCGCCAAGCGCCAGCCCCGCGACCGTTTCTGTCACGAACACCGCCCAGACCCCCTGATCCATCGGCGGAATGTCGGCAGAGACGACCGGAGAGATGACGGCGGTGAAGGCCAGCGCCAGCACCAGCCGGACGCGCTGGGGCACCACAAGCTCTCCGAAGGCGGGCAAAAGCGCCATGGCGGCCCCGACGCGCAGCAGCACGACAAAGCCCGTCCACAGCAGGGTTTCCCCGATGCCCGCAAGCTGGGCAAGCGTTGCGATCATCTCTGTCATGGTGCAACCAGACCGACCATGGCAGGCCGCGCCTCCATCCCGATTTCCTCATAAGACAGGACCGGGGCGGTCAACCCCTTGGCCAGCAACACGGTGCGCAGGAAGCGCCGCCGCAGGGTCGATGTGACAAAGGCGGGCTGAACCCCCATTTCCGTGGCGCGGGCCAGTTTCTCGGACATGGCATTGGCCAGCCGGTTGAACTGGTCGGGGGGCAGGGCCACGTCGCGCAGTCCGCGCTCGCCTTCGATCTGGTATTCCCCGAAGGTGCGTTCCCATTCCGGGGCAAGCTGGATCAGCGGAATGGTGCCATCCGCCCGCTTCAGCTCTGCCACCATCTGAAAGCCAAGCCGGTGGCGGACATGTTCGCAGACGGCTTCCGGCGTGGCCAGGGCCCTTGCCTCGGACACCGCCTCGAGGATCAGGGGCAGGTTGCGGATCGACACGCGTTCGTCCAGCAAAAGCCGCATCACCGCCAGCAGAAGATCGACCGGCACCTTTTCCGGCACCAATTCGTCCAGGAGCCTCCGGTTTGCCTCGGCCCGGGCCGTGTCGGACAGGTTGACGAATTCATCCAGCAGCCGGCGCAATCCGCGCAGGGAAAGCAGGCGGGCCATGTTGGCCTTCAGCACTTCCAGAAGATGCGTTGCCAGAACCTCGGCCGGGGTCACCACGGTCAGGCCGGACAGGGCTGCATCTTCCTGCCGGTCGGGCGGAATCCATCGCGCCGGCGCGCCATAGACCGGCTCGCGCACATCCTGGCCTTCGGGGGCGTCCACGCCTTCGGACAGAAGCACCAGCACGCGGTCAGGGACCAGCAGGTCGCGCACCCGTTCGACGCCCTGCAGGCGGATGCGGTAGCAGCCCGGCGGCAGCATCGGATCATCCGTCAGCCGGATTTCGGGCAGGATCAGACCGAAGGTGGTCGCAACATGCGTGCGCATGTTGGTGATGCGCGCATCCAGACCCGTTGCCGGATCCAGCACCATGGCGACCAGCGTGGGCGAGAATTCCACATGGATCTCGTCGAAATCCAGCACGTCACCCAGGGGCCTGCGCGGCGGCGGGGCTTCTGGCGGCATGTCTTCCGGCGGCGGGGCGGCACCGCGCATATGGGCCAGCGCCGCCAGAGCGGCCAGGGCCGCCGCACCCAGCATGAAGGGCATGAACGGCATTCCCGGCACAAGGGCGAACAGCGCCATAAGCACCGCAACCGTGCCCAGCGCCCCCGGATACCGGCCAAGCTGGCGGAAGAAGGCAAGATCGGCCGCCCCTTTGGCCCCGCCGCGCGTCAGCAGAAGGGCTGTCGCCACGGAAATGATGACAGCCGGTATCTGGCTGACCAGCCCGTCGCCCACGGTCAGGATCGCATAGGTTTCAAAGGCGGTGGCGGTCGGCATGTCATGCACGAAGATGCCCATGATCAGGCCCATCACGATGTTGAGCGCGGTGATCAGCAGGCCCGCAACCGCATCGCCCTTGACGAATTTCGACGCCCCGTCGAGCGAGCCGAAAAAGTTCGTCTCGGCCAGTTCCTGTTCGCGCCGCGCCTTGGCTTCGGCATGATTGATCGCGCCTGCGGACATGTCGCTGTCGATGGCAAGCTGGCGGCCCGGCATGCCGTCCAGGGCAAAGCGCGCGCCCACCTCGGCCATGCGGCCTGCGCCCTTGGTGATCACGATGAAGTTCACGATCATCAGCACGCAGAAGATCACCACGCCCAGCAGCAGGCTGCCGTCCATGATGAAGTTCGCAAAGCCTTCGATCACATGCCCGGCGGCATCGGTGCCGGTATGGCCCTGCCCGATGATCAGCTTGGTCGAAGACACGTTCAGCGACAGGCGCAGCAGCAGGCTGGCCAGCAGAATTGTCGGAAAAGCGGAAAAATCCAGCGGCCGCTCGATGAACAGCGCCACCGTCAGCATCAGGATCGCCAGCGCAAAGGACAGGGCGAGCCCGATGTCCAGCATCCAGGCCGGCACCGGCAGCACCATCATGGCGATCACCGCCATCAGCGCCAGCGCCAGCAGAATGGTGGGCTGGAACACCTCGCGCATGGTCACGGCGGGAAAGATCACGGTGCCGCTCCGATCAGGGCGAACCCGCCCTCGACCTGGGGCACCAGCGACCCAAGGCTGCCCGTGGCACCGGCCTGCAACAGCGGAAAGCGGTTTTCGCGCACCGCACCGGCCAGCAGCGGCATTCCCCCCCCCGTATCCAGCCCGTCATGCAACCGGTTGAAGCGGGCACGGTAGCGGTCGGCATATTCCGGCGTGCGCGAATGATAGGCGGCGGCGGCATCCGGCCAGTTTCCGGTTTCAGCGAAGAGTTCCATCAGGAATTGTGCGGCGTAAAGCGCATTCTCCTTGGGATCGAACATGGCGGTCAAATCGGGAAAGGCCCCGGCGTGCCAGCGGTGGTTGATCTGAAAGCAGCCGATGTCGAAATTCGTGCCGCCCTGCGCCTGATACGCGGCCACGGCGCGTTGGGCTTCGCTGCTGCTGTCATACCAGGTGCCGTCGCCGCCGAAATTCACCGTCCAGGGCCAGGGGCGCTGATGCCCGCCCCAGGTGCGGCCACTTTCCGCCAGGGCGATCGCCTGCAGAACAGACAGCGGCACGCCCGTCTGTTCGGCGGCCAGCACCGTGGCGCGTTCGCACAGGGCTGCCGGGTCGGTTGCGCCCTGCGCCATGGCACCGCAAAGACCGCAGACGGCGGCCAGGGCGCCCGCAATCCGCAAACGGTGCCAGAAATGCGCGTGACTCATGGGTTTCACCCTGTTCGGCCCTGAAGGCGTTCGGCCCGGCCAAACTGGCGGAAATGTCTTTCGATTTGGTAAGCCGGTCAGGGTTGCGGCTGCTCGGGCGCAGGTGTTGCGTCCAGCAGCGACAGGATGGCGTCGCGGGTCTTTGCGCTGTCTTCCAGCAGGGCGCGTCCCTGCGCCAGGGGGGCGTTTGCGTCGGGCGGCAGGACCGGCCGGTCAGGGGAAAGCTGCGTCAGGGCCGCGCGCACGGCATCGCTGCCCATGGTGGCGCTGGCCGCCCAGTCCTGCGCACGCCACAGGGCCGCCGCCTCTGCCGCGGGATCGCCCGCTTGCGCAAAGGCGCGCGCCGCCGCGGCCTGGTCACCCAGTTCTTCCAGCGCTTCTGCCCGCAGCCGACTGATTTCCGGGCCATCCAGGCCCGCTATTCCGCGCAGCGCCGTTCGGGCGTCTCCGCGCCGCAGTTCGGCCCGTGCCAGGCTTTCTGCGATTGGCGCATCGGTGGCATCGGGCAGCCAGCGCAGGGCCTCATCGGCGAATCCCAGGCCAAGCAGCCGGTCGGCGATGCTTTTGCGCAGGGCATTGTCCAGCGGGGGCACCGGGCTGTCCTGGGGCAGAACCGCATGGGTCAGAAGCGCGGCATCCTGCCCCTTTGCGGCCAGAATCGCCCAAAGCTCCTGCACATCGGCTGCATCGGCGCGGGGAATCCGGCTGAAAGCCGTCTCGAAATCTCCGGCCGAGGCCAGGGCCAGCATTTCGGCCCGCACGAGCGGCGCTTCCAGTTCCGTGCCCTGGTTTTCATGCAGGCGCGCACCCAGTTCCACGATGGTCGTCTCGTCCACAGACTGCCCCAGCGCAAGTTGCGTATCCACAAGATCAAGCAGGGCAAGGGGGGCGGTCGGGCCGCCGGACTTGTGCAAGGTTTCCAGTTTCTCTGCCGCATCCTTGAGGTTGCCGCGTTCGCGGTCGAGCCGGGTCGTCAGGATTTCTGCGGCGGGCCCCGCCGCACCGGGCGCGCGCCAGATGGCATCGCGAATCATCTGCGCCGTGGAGATATCGCCGATAGAGAGCATCTTTTCGGCCAAAGGTGCGCCAAGATGCCGGCGCAGGTGCAGCGGAAGCGCCGAAAAGGCCAGGGCCACGCTTTTGGCATCGGGGCTTTGACCCGGTTTCAGGATGGGTTCGGCCAGTGTTGCCCACAGCGCGACATAGCCGCTGCAATCAATCTGACCCTCAAGGGGGCTTCCCGACGGGGCCGCCTGATCATCCAGGATATGTGCCATGGCGGTCCACAGGGGCGACTCGGGAAAGTCGGTGCCAAAGCTGGCCAGAACATTCCGCGCTTCCGCTCCGAAGCCGAAAAACAGGTTCAGCCGGACAAGACGCGCCAGCGCCGCAGGGTCCGGCCGGTCGAATTCTCCGACAAGGGTGTTTCGCGCCTCGGTCATCTGCACCACAAAGGGGCGGTCATCGCCCCAGCTTGCTATATCCAGTTCGGAATCAGGCAGGCAGGCACCGCCGTCCGGTGTCAGGGCGGGGTCTTCGGTGTTGACGGGGACGGCGTCTATTCCCGGAAGGCCTTCGATCGCAATATGTGCCGTGGCCTCGGTGTCGGGTCCAATCATCGGGGATCGGGGCTGGTTTGCAGGAAACGACGGATCGTCCACATCGATCACGCCGGCGGTCGCCGCGCGCCCCAGTTCCTGCAAAAGCTCAAGGCGCATCCCCTGCACGCTTGGGGACGATGTCTCTTCCCGGGTCAGGCCGAAGGGCACGGCAGGTGCCGAATTCTGCGCCTGTGGCACCATCCCCGGCGGAAAAGGGGCCGGGGCCATGCCTGATCCGGCGGCTGCGCCGTTGTCCGGCGTTGCCTGTCCGGGGATGGGGCGGATGGTGGCGGGCCGGACTGCCCCGTCGACCGGCAGGTCCGGGCGATCAGGTGCCGGGCGCGGGCGCAGGGGCGGAACGAACCGGTCGGCAAGCATGGGCTGGGGGCGCCCGTCCAGACCCCGCTCATGCGGCGGGTCGCCCTCGGGCGGGCCATCGCGCAGGTCGATCACGATGATGTCCGGCCGAAAGGCAAAGGGAACGGCGTGACAGGCACAGGCGACGCCGATCTGCAGATTGCCCGTCTCAGGATCGGCCCAGACCGATGCAAGCCGGTCCCTGGTGATGACGCGGAACACCTGTGTCAGATCATAGGGCACCGCACCCCCCGCCAGCCGAAGCTCGTAGCCGCCCGCTGTGCGGCCAAGCTGCCAGTCGGCCCTGTCAGGAAGATCGACAACCAGCCGGGTAAATCCGGGGTGATCCCCTGCCTTCACGCGCGCCGTCTGCGCAGATGCAAACCCGGGGACGACAAGGGCTGCGAGAATAAGCAAGGCCTTCATGCGGCTTCTTTCTTCAGGGCGCGCAGCGCCTCTTCCAGATCGCCGAAACTGGGGCGGACATCGTGGGGCGTGTTCTGGCGCCCGACCTCGATGCAGATATTGGCGGGGTGGTTGTGCAGGTTGGCCACCAGAACCTCGCGGATCAGCTGATAGAAATGCGCATCCGCCTCGACCACGCTTTTCACCCGCACCGCAAAGGGCCCGACCAGCCCATAGGCCAGGAAGACACCCAGAAAGGTGCCGACAAGCGCCCCCCCGATCATCTTTCCCAGAATCTCGGGGGGCTGGTCGATCGATCCCATGGTCTTGATCACGCCCAGAACGGCGGCAACGATGCCAAGGGCGGGCAATCCGTCGGCGACGGTCTGCAGCGCATGGCTGGAATGCAGGGCGTGATGCATCTGCGTTTCCATGCGCTTGTCCAGAACCTCTTCCACCTGATGCGGATCGTCATAGTTCATCGAGGCGGCGCGCAGCGTATCGCAGATCAGATCGACGGCGTCATGATCGGCCTGGATGCGCGGGTAGCGTCCGAAGACCGAAGAGCTTTCGGGTTGCTCGATATGTTCTTCCAGGGCCACGGGGTTGGACTTTGCGATCCGGATCAGTTCGAAAAGAAGGCACAGCAGGTCGCGATAGTCCGACGTCTGCCAGCGCGGCCCCTTGAAGACCTTGCCCAGGTCGCGCAGCGTTCCCTTGATCGAGGCCGTGTCATTGGACAGAAGAAAGGCCCCAACGGCGGCACCGCCGATCATGATCATCTCAAAGGGCAGGGATTTGAGAATGATCCCCAGCTTGCCCCCGGCCAGCATGTAGCCGCCGAAGACCATGATGAAGATCACCAGGATTCCGATTGCGCCGATCATGCCCCACTCCTGCTGCGTGTCGGCACGCTGCCAGACCCCGGTTAAGAAACCGTCTCAATCACTCTGTCGGGGCACCGGCGTTGCGGCTGGCCAGCAGGATGGTCACGGCATAGGCCTTGCTGGCGGTCATCCCGCCCAGGATGGCGGCCGCTGCATCGGGCTTCATCCGGCCAAGGAAACCGGCCGCAAATTCCGGTGCCATCTGCTCGAACAGGGGGGCCGCATCCTTTGGCTTCATCGCCTCATAGACGGTGGTCAGTCTGGCCAGATCCGATTCGGCGGCACCGTCGGCCATGGTCAGGGTCGCGGACAGCTTTGCTTCGGTTTCGGTCAGCGCGACAAGCTGCGCCTCGATGGCCTGCTCGGCCAGGGCAAGGGCGGAAAGCCGGTCATTCAGGGCGTTTTCCTGCGCGACCACGCGCTGCTCGCGCCTGGTCAGGGCTTCTGCCAGGGCCACGGGGGGCTGCGGACAGACCAGCGGCTCGGATGATGTCGCAGGCGCGTTGGCAACAGCCTCGTTCACGCCAAGCCCAAGACGGATCGCGCCAGAGGCCACAAGGGTCAGCGTCAGAAGCCCCAGAATGCCCCGGCCCGGCTGCCTGCGCGTCCGCTTCATTCCGCAGCCTCGACCGAACGTTCCGTGCGCCGGCGGACGAAGCGAAGCCGCTCGTCGCGTTCGACACGCTGGGGTTTCGGATCCGGCAGGTCGTGCATCGACGCCATCAGAAGTTCCATCCGGGCCGCAGCCTGTTCGGCCCGGGCCGTCAGCGCTTCCAGAGAGGTGGCCGAGGCCGAGGCCGACCCCCGGGCCTTTTCCAGCGCGCGCGTCATGTCATCGACCTGCGCGGACAGGACGGCAATCGCCCCGCCCATTCCGTTTTCCAGCGTGGTGAACCGCTTCAGCCGGCCCGCAAGGATGTAGCAGTAGGCCGCCGCCCCGAATGCGCCGACGGCAAGCAGGATATCCGCAATCAAGGTCATTTCGCCCCTTCCCTCAGTTCATGACGAATTCTGTCACCAGCAGATCGCGCACGCGGCCTTCGCCGGTCACGATCTGGATTCGGCGGAGCATTTGCGCGCGCAGACGCACCAGCGCTGCGGGGTCTTCCAGTTCTGCCGGGTCGACAGCACGCAGATATCCGTTCAGCACATCCAGGATGCGCGGCTTCAGCATGGCCACTTCCTCGGCGTAAGCCGAAGGCACCTCAACCTGGGCAGTGAAACGAAGGTACCGCCCTTCGGTTGCAGGCCCCAGCGACAGCACCATCTGTTCGATCGGCACAAAGGCGATGTCGGGCAGGGCCCCCGCTTCGGCCACGGCTGCGTCATGCTTCGTGCCGCCGCCCAGCAGCAAACCGGAATAGGTCGCATAAAACGCACCCCCCCCCAGAAGAAGGGCGGCAACGGCCCCGAAGATCAGCGGCTTCTTCGACCGCTTCTTCGGTTCCTCGTCCAGCGTCGCGTTGGCATCGGCCATTCGGGCTCTCCTGCGTTGTGCGGCCCGATATAGGCAAAAGGTCATAACCGATTCTTAAGCCCGATCCGCCAAAAAGGGGCCGCGCCGGGCAGAAGCCCCCTGGTTGGAGAATCCTGTGCAGAACCTCGTGTCGGTCTGGTCCACGCTTGATCTTCGCCGCCGTGTCGTGATCGTCCTGGCCACTGTGGCCATGTTCGCGGCGGTGATCGGCGTATCCCGCATGGCAACGGCACCGCAGATGTCGCTGCTGTATTCGGGCCTTGATCCCGCCGCAGCGGGCGAGGTTGTGGCTGCCCTGGAACAGCGCGGTGCCCCCTATGAGGTGCGCGGCGGCGCGATCTATGTCGATGGCGGGTTGCGCGATGAGCTGCGCCTGACCCTGGCATCGGAAGGCCTGCCTGCGGCTGGCGCCGCAGGGTACGAGCTGCTTGATTCGCTGTCCGGCTTCGGCACCACATCGCAGATGTTCGATGCCGCCTACTGGCGTGCCAAGGAAGGCGAACTGGCCCGCACGATCCTTGCCCTGCCGCAGATCAAGGCGGCGCGCGTGCACATCTCGCGCAGTGATGCGCAGCCCTTCCGCCAGCCTGAACGCCAGACGGCCAGCGTCACCGTCACCACTGCGGCCGGCACCCTTCCGGTGGCACAGGCCAAGGCGCTGAAACACCTTGTTGCATCCGCCGTGGCCGGAATGTCCCCCGACGACGTATCGGTCATCGACAGCGCCGGGGGGCTGATCGATGACGCGTCCGATGACGATCCTGCCATCGCCGGTCACGACCGCGCGGCAGAGATGAAGCGCAATGTGGAACGCCTGCTGGAAGCCCGCGTCGGGCCGGGCAATGCGGTTGTGGAAGTGGCCGTCGATGTCGTGACCGAGCGCGAGTCGATCACCGAACGGCGGATCGATCCGGAAGGCCGCGTTGCCATCTCGACCGACACCGAAGAGAAATCGGAAAACTCCACAACGCCGGGCGGCGATGTGACGGTTGCCTCCAACCTGCCCGAAGGCGATGTCGGCAACGGCGCAAACGGCCAGAGCAGCGCCGCCGAAACGCGCGAGCGGGTGAACTTCGAGGTTTCGGAAACCCAAAGGGAAGTTCTGCGCAGCCCCGGGGCCGTGCGCAAGCTGAGCGTGGCCGTGCTTGTCAACACCCTGACCGTCACGGCCGATGACGGCACCACAACCTCGGAACCGCGCCCGCAGGAAGAACTTGATGTCTTGCGCGATCTTGTTGCCTCTGCCGTCGGCCTTGACGAGGCGCGGGGCGATACGCTGACGCTGCGGTCGCTTGCCTTCGAGCCGCTGCCCCAGGACGGCACACTTGTTGAAGCGGGCATGCTGGACGGGCTTGACCTGATGTCGCTGATCCGCCTTGCGGTGCTTGCGCTGGTCGCCCTGGTGATCGGGTTGTTCGTTCTGCGCCCGATGCTGACGGCCAAACGCGGCGCGGCAGACCTTCCGCCGGCGGCACAGCCGCTGTCTCTGCCCGATATGAACGGGCTGGAACCCCTGCCGGACCTGCCGCGCTTCCTGGATGGGGAAATCGACATGGGCGGCGATCTGCCGTCGATGCAGGTAATCTCGCACGCAGACTCCGACACCCTGCAGGCGGACCCCGTGGCGCGGCTGCGCCAGCTTATCGAAGCCCGGCAGGCCGAATCCGTCGAGATCCTGCGCGGCTGGATGGACGAGCGCGAGGAGAAGGCCTGATGCCGCCGCTGAAGCTGGAAGTGTTCAAGCTTGACCATCCCGGCGGGGCCGCCGAATCGGCCGAGGCAGCCGCACAGGAAGAGATGCGTCTTGCCGCCTATGATCAGGGCTATGGTGCCGGCTGGGATGATTGCACGGCGGCACAGGCCGAGGAGCAGCGCCATCTGCAGGCAGAACTGGCCCGCAATCTTCAGGCGCTGTCCTTTACCTATCACGAGGCGCGCGGTCATCTGATCCGCGCGATTGCCCCCCTGCTGGAAGAAATATGCACCCGCCTTCTGCCCGATCTTGCCCGCGAGGCCATAGCGCCGGTGGTTCTTGACGCCCTGATGCCGCTGACCGAAGAGCTGGCCGACGCGCCCGTCTGCATTGTCATCAACCCTGCGGCGCGCCAGGCCACCGAGGTGTTGCTGGGCAAGGCCACCGGTCTGCCGGTGACGTTGCTGGACGAGCCGACGCTTGGCGAAGGTCAGGCCTATCTCCGGCTGGGTGAAACCGAAACGCGCGTGGACCTTGACCGGGCCATCGCACAGATCGTCGCCGCCGTGCGCGGTTTCTTCGAACTCACTGAAAAGGACCGCAAACATGGATGACCCTATCGAACCCACCCCCTTCGCGCAGGTCCCCATCGAGATCATGATCTCGGTCGGCAAGGCGCGCCCGCAGATCCGCGATCTGCTGCGCCTGCAACGGGATGCCGTTCTGGCGCTGGATCGCCGCGTCGATGATCCGGTCGAGCTTTACGTGGGCGACCGTCTGATTGCCCGGGGCGAACTGCAGGAACTGGACGGCGATCAGGCCGGCCAGCTTGCCGTCCGCCTGACCGAAGTGGCCAACCTGCGCGGCGGGCTTTGATGCGCGCAGTGACCCTTGCCCTGCTGGTGGCCGCGCTTGCCGGCCCCGCAGCGGCACAGGATATTGCGGTGAATTTCGGTGGTGATGCCAATCTGGCGACGCGCAGCATTCAGCTGATCGCGCTGATCACCCTGCTCAGCCTCGTCCCGGGGCTGGCGGTCATGGTCACCTGCTTTCCCTTTATCGTGACGGTGTTGTCCATTCTGCGCCAGGCGATCGGGCTGCAGCAGTCACCCCCGAACATGCTGATCGTCACCTTGGCCCTGTTTCTGACCTGGTACGTCATGGACCCGGTGTTCACCGAGGCCTGGGTCAAGGGGCTGCAGCCGTTCACAACCGGCCAGACGGATCTGCAGGCGGCCCTGCCTGCCACCGTCGCCCCGTTCCGGGTCTTCATGGCGGCCCGGCTGGACCCCGATACCTTCACCGCACTTCAGGCGCTGCGTCCGGGCCCGGCACCCGGCGCGATGGTGGATGCGCCGCTGTCGATCCTGGTGCCGTCCTTTCTGCTGAGTGAGATACAGCGGGCATTCGAAATCGGGTTCCTCATTTTCCTGCCCTTTCTTATCATCGATCTGGTCGTCGCTGCCGTGCTGATGTCGATGGGCATGATGATGGTGCCGCCGGCAATCGTCTCGATGCCGTTCAAGCTTGCCTTCTTTGTTGTGGCAGATGGCTGGAGCCTGATTTCCGGGGCGCTTGTGCGAAGCTATCTCTGAAGGGGTGCTGAAAAAGCGCCCGGCACATGGATCGCCGGCTGAAAGACAGGAAGCGCCTGCACAGGTTCCGGCGGTCTGGCCGGGGCCGTCGGCCCGGCACTGCGCGGCGCGTGCAGCACGCCCGCCGGGGGGGGCGAAAGCCCCCGGCCAGCACCCGCCCCGCCCGCTGTCGGGCGCTGGCCCTGGTTGCGCCTGCGGTTACGGTCCTTTTGCAACCTTGGGGCCCTGACCGGGTGGAGAAACGCGCAGCGCCTGAGGGCCCGCCCGCAATGGCAGGCCGCCCTTCCCGGGGATCAGGACGATGTTCCCGTCCGGCAGGCGGACGGGACGCTATTTCAGCACCCTGCTAAAGTTCCGTCCAGTGCACGCCTGCGGGGCCAAGCGTTGTGCCCCGGTGCGTCACCGGCTCTGGCCCGTAGTTGAAGTAGAACCGCCGCCCTCCGCTGTCGCGGCAGCGCAGGCTGCCGGGCATCGGTTCGGTCGCAATCCCGGCCTGGGCACAGGCGTCGCGCAGGTAGCGGTCCAGCGCCACGGCATCGGGCCATCCGCCCAGATAGCGCAGCCCCCCCGCATCCATCAGGGCGGGCACGCCGTCTTCGGCGCGGTCCAGCACCGTGGCCGCACCTTCCAGCTTTTCGCGCCAGTGGCGGAACGCGCCGCCCCCCCGCAGCGGAACGCAAGCGTCGGGCGGCAGGCTTTCCACCCGCGCAACGGTGCAGTCCAGCCCCGGCAGGTTGGGGGGCAGGGGCACCGGAATGGCAAAATCCGGCGTGCGCGAGTTGCTGCGCGGGCCGATGATCGCCACGCCCCTGTGCCGGGCCAGGGCCGCCAGCAGGCTGTCGGGCAGGGTCATCATGCCCGGAACCAGAATCAGCCCATAGGGCGAAAGATCTGCCGTTTCCGGGGGAAGGATGTCGATGGACAGGCCAAGGCGGCGCAGGCCCTTGTACATCTCCAGCATCAGACGGAAATAGCTGAAGTCGCGCCCCTGAGGCTGCGTATCCCAGGCCCAGGCGCTTTTGTAATCGAAGACCAGGGCAACCGGGGACGGCCCGGTGGCGGCATCGGGCAGGGCCGCCAGTTCGCGGGCCACCTGTGCGGCCTCGTCATGGGCGGGGGCTGCGACGGAATCCGGGCGCAGCAGGCCCGCATGCATCTGTTCCTGCGCAAAAGGGGCCTGGCGCCAGCGGAAATAGCACACCGCCTCGGCCCCGTGGGCAAAGGCCTCCCAGGCCCAGAGCCGGGCCATGCCGGCAAGCGGATCGGCGTTCCAGGGGGCCCAGTTCACCGGGCCGGGCTGCTGTTCCATGATCCACCAGCGGCCCCGGCCGACGGCACGGTAAAGATCGTGGTGAAACGCCTGCATGTCGGGGTCGCCCTGGCGCAGGTGGCGCAGCTTTTCTTCGGGTGATACCGCCAGACGGTCTGACAGGAACCCCAGCGGATAGCTGTCCCAACTGGCGATATCCAGATCGGCCCCGACCGCAAAGTGATCGAATTCGGTCACGTTGCCCATGTAGTTGTGGGCAATGGGACTGGGCGAGTGTCGCCGGATGATCTCGGCCTGCAGGCGGTTGAACGCGGCCACCTGATCAGAGGCGAACTGGCGGAAGGCCATGACATGGGCCGGGTTCGGTTCCGTCACGGTCAGGTTCGGCAGGTCGATTTCGTCGAAGGCGGCATATTCCATTGACCAGAAGACGTTGCCCCAGGCCCGGTTCAGCGCCTGCGGGCTTTGATACTTCTGCGCCAGCCAATCGCGGAAGGCGTCGCGGGCGGCGGCGGAAAAGCTGAGAACAGTATCATGACAGCCGTATTCATTGTCGGTCTGCCAGGCGGCGACATGGGGATTGGCACCATAGCGTTCGGCCAGCACCGTGACGATCCGTGCACAGTCCGCCCGGTAGCCGCGATGGCTGAAACAGTAATGCCTGCGCGAGCCAAAGCCGCGCGGCCTGCCATCGCGGTCCAGCGCCAGCATGTCGGGGTGTTTTGCCAGCATCCAGCGCGGCGGCGTCGCGGTGGGCGTGCCCAGGACCACCTTCAGCCCGGCCTTGCCCAGCGTGTCGATGGCCCGGTCCAGCCAGCCCAGGTCCAGCCGGCCCGGCTCGGGTTCCATCCGGCTCCAGGCGAATTCGCCGATGCGCACCCAGGTCAGGCCCAGGGCCGCCATGCGGGCGGCGTCACCGGCCCATTGTGCCTCGTCCCAGTGTTCGGGATAGTAGCAGACGCCAAGGGTTCGTTTGAATGTCACAGGATCCCCCGATGTTCAGCCTGGCCCGGAACGACGCCGGGACTGGCAAAGGCGATGCCGCACTGCGGTTCGGCCCGCCGGGCGGCGGCAGCACCGGCCACGTGCCGGACCCGCGCCGCACTGCCCCGGCGTACCGGCAGGCCCCGACCCGCTGTGCCGGGCCGCAAGGGCCAGTTGCCGCGCATAAGCCACGGCAGCCCCCCGGCCGGATTGCGGCAGCGGTGATCGGGAACGCCTGTCATTCAAAGGCCCCGTCATAGGCCGCGACAAGATCGCGCGCCCGGTGCGACACGTCCTTTGCCGACAGCCCGGGCGCATAAAGCGCGGTTCCGATGCCAAAGCCGTCTGCGCCCGCCTTGCGCCAGTCTGCGAAATTGGCAGCACCCACCCCGCCCACGGCAAAGACCCGTGTTCCGGCGGGCAGCACCGCGCGGATCGCCTTCAATCCGTCGAAGCCCATCATAAAGGCGGGGAAGACCTTCAGCCCGTCGGCACCGGCAGCCAGGGCCGCAAAGCATTCCGTCGGTGTCAGGACGCCGGGATAGCTGTGCATCGCCGCCGCCTTGGTGGCGGCGATCACCAGCGGGTCGCAGTTCGGCGAGACGATCAGCGTCCCGCCTGCCGCCTTCACCTCGGCCACCTGGCGGGGGGTCAAGACCGTGCCTGCGCCGATGGTCGCCTGCGCACCAAAGCTGCGGGCCATCAGGGCGATGCTTCGGCAGGGGTCGGGGGAATTCAGCGGCACCTCGATGCGGGTGATCCCGGCCTCGATCAGCGCGCCCGTGACGGCTTCGGCATCATCGGGGGTGATCCCGCGCAGAATGGCGATCAGGTTGCGGCTCATCGCGCGTTCTCCATGGTGCCGCGCCGCACGGCGGTCAGCCCGGCGATAACGGCATCGCGCGCCGGCAGCAGGCGCGGCGATGCCCCTTGCGCGGTCAGGGCCTGTGCATAAAGGGCCGACAGCCAGTCTGCCCCGATGATGGCAATCGGCTGGCCCAGCCAATAGGCCCGTGATCCGGCCAGTTCCAGACCGATAAGAAGTCCTGACAGGCGCGCTTTGGCCGCAGGCGCACTCAGCCCCGCGATCAGGCCTTCGGCCCGCAGTGCAAACAGCCCGGCCCCGATACGTTCGGGGCGCGACAGCGTCTCGGACAGCCCGGCGGCGAAGGCGGCGTCATCCCAGCCCTCGCCCGCCATGCCATGCCGCAGAACCGACTGGGCCGAAAGCAGCGCAAACAACTCTCCCGTCATGAAGGTCTGAAAGCTGACCACCTCGCCCGCGCTGACCTGCACCCATTTGGAATGGGTGCCGGGCAGACAGAGCACTCCGTCGAAGCCGGGCATCAGCGCCAGCGCCCCGGCGATCTGGGTTTCCTCGCCGCGCATGACATCGGCGGGCTGCGCCTGTTTCAGCCCCGGCACCAGCCGGACGGCAATCCGGCTGTCCTGCGTCGCAACCGCGATCAGCCGGGCGGCATCCAAGGGCGCACAGGGAACGGTGCGATAGGGCGCTTCCTGCCAGCCCTGCCTGCTGCCGACCATGCCGCAGGCAAAGACCGGCAGGGTCCGGCCCGGGGCCAGCCATGCCCCGACCAGCCGCAGCAGTGCCGGTTCATAGCTGTCGCGTGTCAGGGTTGCCATGCCGTCGTCCGACGACGCTTCGGCGCAGATGCCGCCCGGACCCATCGCATAGGCGCGCAGATGTGTGGTGCCCCAGTCAACAGCGATCCAGTCGGCCGGTATCATCCCGTCACCACCACGCCGCCGTCGATGACCAGCGCTTGCCCGGTCATCATGCGCGAGGTGCCGGAGGCAAGAAACAGCACACCGCCGACAATGTCTTCGGGTTCCAGGGTATCCTTCAGGCACTGCCGGTCGACATGCGCCTGCAGGCCTTCCGGCGTGACCCAAAGGTCTTTTTGCTTTTGCGTCAGCACCCAGCCCGGGGCAATGGCATTCACACGGATGCGGTCCGGCCCGAAATCGCGGGCCAGGCTGCGGGTCAGACCATTGATGCCGGAATTGGCGGAAGTATAGGCGGGATAGCCGCCGTTGCCCATCATGTAGCTGATCGAGGTGAAATTGATGATCGACCCGCCGCCGGCGGCCTGCATGCCGGGGATAACGGCCTGCGCGGTGAAGAAATAGCTTTTCAGGTTGATGGCCATAGACCAGTCCCAGAACTCTTCCGTGACCGCCAGCGTGTCGTGCCGCTTGTCGTTGGCGGCGTTGTTGACCAGAACGGTGATCGGCCCATGCGCTGCCGCCGCTTCGGCGACGGCGGCGCGGATTGCCCCGACATCCGTGACATCGCAGGCAAGAAACATCGGACGCTTGCCGGTGCGCTGTTCCATCGCGTCACAAAAGGGGCGCGCGTCAGAGCGCTGCACAAAGGCCACATTCGATCCCTGGCGCAGAAAACCTTCGGTCAGCGCCGCGCCAATCCCCGATCCGCCCCCGGTGATGAACACGGATTTGCCCTTCAGATCGGGAAAGATGGCTTGGTCTGTCATGTCTGGCCTTTGGGATAACGGAAGCGTCGGAGCCTCCGGCGGGGATATCTTTGAACAGATAATGTGACGGTCACGCGGCTTTGCGGGCGCGCAGCCAATCGGGCAACCATGGGTCATGCGCTGCAATCAGATCGTCCATAAGGGCGCGGATCTGGCGCAGGTCAAGTTCGGCCGCCGTGTGCGGATCAAGCATGGCGGCGTGATAGACATGCTCGCGGTTTTCTTCCATCAGCGCGGCCACTGTCAGTTCCTGCACATTCAGGTTCGTGCGCATCAGCGCCACAAGCTGGGGCGGGATGCCGGTGACGACCGTGGGCTGGATGCCGTTCGCATCGACAAGGCAGGGCACCTCGACCGCCGCGCCTTCGGGAAGCTGGGGGATGAAGCCCCGGTTGGCCACATTGCCATAGATCACCGCCGGTTCGCCGGTGACGACCGCATTCATGATCGTTGCGGCATATTCATGGCTTTGCGCCACTTCGATCCGCTCTGCCGTGCGGTATTCTTCCGCCTGCGCGGCCCAGCGGGCGATCTGTTCTTCGCAGCGCCTGGGATATTCGTCCAGCGGGATGCGGAACTGCGCGATCAGGTCCGGCCGGCCCTCTTTGATGAACCAGGGCACATATTCGGCGAAATGCTCGGAGCTTTCGGTGACGAAACAGCCCAGATGCATCATCGCCTCATACCGCACCAGGTTCGGGCAGCGCGGATTCCACGACGATTCCAGCGGGATGCGCCCGGCGCGGTAGCCCTCGCGCAGGGCCGGATACAGGTCGCGGTAGGTGCCGTCGGGATTGCGCGCCTCGAAATTCAGGTAGAACGCCATGTGGTTGATACCGGCGGCGCGGTAGCGCAGGTCTCCCTCGGGGATGTCCAGATCGCGGGCCAGTTCGGCGGCGGTGCCCTGGACCGAATGGCACAGGCCCACCTGCTTCAGGGCGGGGTAGCGCGCCGTCAGCGCCCAGGTGTTGATCGCCATCGGATTGACGTATTGCAGCAGCAGCGCATCGGGGCAGACCGCTGCCATGTCTTCGGCGATCTTCCACAGATGCGGCACGGTGCGCAGGCCACGCATGATGCCCCCCGCCCCCAGCGTGTCGGCAATGGTCTGGCGCAGGCCGTAGGCCTTTGGCACCTCGAAATCGGTGACGGTACAGGGCCTGTATCCGCCGATCTGGAAGGCGGCGATCACGAAATCCGCCCCGTCCAGCGCCGCGCGCTGACTGGTGCAGGTTTCCACCCGTGCCGATACCCCCAGCGAGGCGACCATCTTGCGGGCCACCATCGCGCTTTCCTCCAGCCGTTTTGCGTCGATGTCCATCAGGGCGATGGTTGCCCCGCAAAGGGCGGGCCGGTGCAGCGCATCGCCCACGATGTTCTTCATGAACACGGTCGATCCCGCGCCGATGAAGGCGATTTTCGTCATTTCACAGCTCCCAGCGTCAGGCCCGCGATGAAGTGTTTCTGCATCAGGAAGAACATCGCCACGGGCGGCAGGGCAGCCAGGATCGACCCGGCCGAGACAAGATGCCAGGCCGCCACCCATTGGCCGTTCAGCGAAGACAGCCCTGCGGTGATCGGTTGTGTTTCCGGGCTGGTGGTCAGGACCATGGCCCAGAAGAAGTCGTTCCAGATGAAGGTGAAGATCAGGACCGACAGGGCGGCGATCGCGGGGCGCATCAGCGGCAGCACGATGTACCAGAAGATACGGATTTCGCTGACCCCTTCGACCCGCGCGGCCTCGATCAGCTCGAAGGGAAGCGCCTTGATGAAGTTGCGCATGAACAGCGTGCAGAACCCGGTCTGAAAGGCGATGTGAAACAGGATCAGTCCCCAGTAGGTGTTGTACATTCCGAACGACAGCGTCAGGTCGCGCACCGGAACCATCAGGATCTGGAAGGGCACGAAATTGCCCGCGACAAACAGGAAGAACAGGAACAGGTTCGACCGGAAGCGATAGATCGCCAAAGCAAAGCCCGTCATCAGCGAAAGCGCCACGGCACCGATGACGGTGGGGATCGTCACGACAAAGGAATTGAGGATGTAGCGCCCCATGGGCGTATTGCGGAAGACATCGCCATAATTCTCGAACGCCAGGTAGGACGGGATGCCAAAGTAATTGCCCTGCGCCAGATCCGAGGCGGGCCGAACCGAGGTGACGGCAACCCCAAGCAGCGGGAACAGCCAGACAAGCAGCGCAATGGGCAGTGCTGCGCGGTACATCCATTGAAGGCCGGGCGATGCCTGCTGGATCGGTCTGGGGAACATGACCTATCGCTCCGTCTCGTCGCGCCACATCTTCCAGATGAAGCCCGAAATGAAGACCATCATAATGGCGAACAGCACCACGGCGATGGCCGCGCCATAGCCCATGCGGTATCCGTATTCGGACAGCGCCTGTTCATACATGTAATAGGACAGCACCCGGGACGAACCGAACGGCCCGCCCGAGGTCATGATCGACACAAGATCGAAACTGCGCAGCGCGCCGATGACGGTCACGACCACCGCGATGAAGGTGGCGGGGCGCAACTGCGGCAGGATGACGTACCACAGCATCCGCCAGCCCTTGGCGCCGTCCAGACGCGCCGCCTCGACCTGGTCGGGGGCGACGTTGTTCAACCCCGTCAGGTACAGGATCATGACATAGGCGATCTGCGGCCACAGGCCGGCGGCGATGATGCCATAGGTGACAAGGTCGGGGTCCGCAAGAATCGCGATGCCCTGCCCCGTGATCCCTTCGATCACCTTGTAAAGCAGGCCAAAGCCGGGGGCGTAGAACCAGGAAAAGATCAGGCCGACCACGACCTGGCTGATAACGAAGGGAAAAAAGAACAGCGATTTGTAAAGCCGGATGCCCCGGATCGTCTGGTTCAGGAAGATGGCGATCAGCAGGCCCGCAGGCAGGGCCAGCATGTAAAGCACAAGCCACAGGATGTTGTTGCGAAAGGATGTGACCATATTGGGGTCGCTGGCCATTTCCGCATAGTTGGCGGTGCCGATCCATTGCGCTTCGCCCAGACCGTCCCAGTCATAGAAGCTGATCCATATGCTTTGGAAGATCGGGATGATCACATAGACCGCGAACATGAGGCAGCCGGGCGCAAGAAACAGCCAGGGGGCCAGCCGCCGCTGGTTTGCCTTCCAGTAGCGGTTGATGGCAGAAACCGCAGGGTACAAGGCGTGGCCAGGCTGGTTGCCAATTCTGCGCATGGCGGCAGAAAGCCCCGACAATCCGTAAACAAGAAGGGCCACGGATACCCCACCTGTGGCCACGGACCGCGCGACGGCAGGGCCAAGGAACCAATGGGCAATCCAGACCAGAAGGCCAATCGACAAAAGGGAAAACAGGGCACGCCCAACCGGCTTGTTCAGAACGCGGGACATCGACGTCACTTTGCATTCTCCGATTGCCTTGTGGCTGGCGGGGCGCCGGGCACTTCAAGGCCGTGCCCAAGCCCGCGCGCACAGGGCGATCCATGATGTCGGTTCAGGAGAGGCGGCACGCCGCCTCTCCTGTGTGTCCATCGATTACTTGTAGACCTGCTGACGCACCTGCTCCAGCCGGGCCAGGATGTTGTCAAGCTGGTCGGGCTGGACCAGGAACTGCTGGAACCCTTCCATCCCGGCCTTGGCCATCTCTGCCGGGGCATCCCGGTCGAAGAACTGGGCCAGGGCATGGGCCGTTGACAGCATCTCGAACCCGGCAACCAGGAACGGATCATCCTGCGGGACGGTCGAGTTCTTGTTGGTGGGCAACTGGCCGACGGCCGCATTCCACTTGGTCTGCGCTTCGGGCGAGGCGACGAAGGCCAGGAATTTCTTGGCGTCTTCGACGTTCTGCGCACCGGTGGGAATGTGGATGGTATCCGTCGGCGCATCTTCCGCGCGCGGGATGCCGGGCGTGATTTCGGGGAACACCATGAAGCCCAGCGTGTCGTTCGTCATGCCGCCTTCGCGGAAGACGCCGACGGCGAAGTTGCCCATCACATAGTTGGCGGCCTTGCCCTGCACCATCAGCGCCGCCGCATCCTGCCAGTCGATGGCGGCATGGTTCGCGGTGACATAGGGCTGAAGCCTGGCGAACTGCGCGAACACGTCCCTGACCTTGGGGTCGGTCCATTCCACCTTGCCTGCGGTCAGGTCCATGTGCCATTCGTAGCCGTTGGTGCGCAGCGACAGATAGTCGAAGATGCCGGCCACAGGCCAAAGCGCCTTGCTGCCCGTGGTCAGACAGTCAATTCCGGCCGCCTTGAACTTTTCGCAGTTCTGGATGAACTGGTCCCAGTTGACGCCTTCCGGCCCCGGCAGCTCGACACCGGCCGCCTTGTAGGCGTCGCGGTTATAGTAGATGCCCCACTGGTAGTAGGTATAGGGAACACCCCACTGCTTGCCGTCAATGGTCATCGAGGCTTTGGCAGAAGCAAGGCTTTCGCTCAGACCGTTCGCTTCCCACACGTCGGACACATCCATGAACTGGCCCGCCTTGACAAAGGGGGCCATCCGGTTGCCCGCGTACCAGTTTGCAAGGTCGGGCGAATCGGCGCTCAGGAAGTTGCGGATCGCGGTCTTGTAGCCTTCGTGGTCAAAGTTGTTCAGTTGCACGTCGATATCGGGGTTCGCCGCCTCGAAGTCGGCGATCAGGGCTTCCATCGCGGCAAGCGGGATCGGGTCATAATCGGCGTTGTATTTCAGCACGCGCTGGTCTTGTGCCATCGCAGAGGCAGGGATGAGCAGCGCCGCCACGACAGCAAGCGTGCCCGTCTTTGAATGGACCATGGTTTCCTCCCTTTTGGTTCCATTATTTGAAACTTGGTCTTGAATATTGAAAACTATGCGGCGTGTCGTCTAAGCTGTCAACAGGAACGGCAGAACGGGACGGCGCGCGTGGACGGTGGCGGCGACGGGACAGTGGGCAAGGCGCTTGACGTGCTGGACAGGGTGGCCCAGGCGGGCCGCCCGGTGCGCTTTTCCGATCTTCTGTCGGACGGTGCCTATCCCAAGGCCACGCTTTACCGCTTTCTGCAGACCCTGACGCATCAGGGCATGCTGGCCTATGACGCGGACCGGCAGACCTATGGCCTGGGTGTGCGGCTTGTCCGTCTGGCCCATGCCGCCTGGGCTCAAAGCTCTATCGCGCCGCTGGCAAGGCCCTTTATCGACAGGCTTTCTGCCGAGGTGGGCGAAACCATACACCTGGCCCAGCTTGACCTTGGCCAGGTTCTGTACGTGGACAAGCGCAATGCCCTGCGACCGGTCGAAATGTTCAGCCAGGCCGGCAAGGTCGGCCCGGCCTATTGCACCGGTGTCGGCAAGGCGATGCTGGCCTTTCTGTCGCAAGACGAGCTGACGCGCGCCCTGGACCGCCAGTCGTTCCACCGCTTTACCGATCACACGCTCGACACGCCGGCGAAACTGCTGGCGGACCTGCAGGCGATTCGCGACCGGGGTTTCGCATTTGACCGTGAGGAACATGAACCGGGAATCATCTGCGTCGCCTCGCCGATCCTGACCCGGGGCGGGCGGGTGATGGGCGCGCTGTCGGTCACATCGACAACGGCGCGCAGCACGCTTGACGCGCTGGCTGCGCTTGCGCCCAGCATTGGCGAAACGGCGGCACTGATTGCCGCCGAAGCGGAAAGCTGGAGCTTTCCCGAACAGAACAGGGCCTGAACCGGGCCGGCAAGGGGGGATCATGTCGGAAGTGACTTTGCAGGGTGTGATCAAGCGCTTCGGCGATGCGCAGGTGATCCATGGCGTTGATCTGACGGTCGGGGACGGCGAGTTCTGCGTTTTCGTCGGCCCGTCCGGCTGCGGAAAATCGACCCTGCTTCGGATGGTCGCCGGTCTGGAAGAGACGAGCGAAGGCACGATCCGCATCGGCACGCGCGACGTGACCCGCGCCGACCCGTCGGAACGCGGCGTTGCGATGGTGTTTCAGACGTACGCGCTTTATCCGCACATGACGGTCGCCGAAAACATGGGATTCGGCCTGAAGATGACCGGCCACCCAAAGGACCAGATCGCCAGCAAGGTCAGGGAAGCAAGCCGCATCCTGAAGCTGGACGAGTACCTGACGCGCAAGCCCAAGGCGCTGTCGGGGGGCCAGCGCCAGCGCGTTGCGATCGGGCGTGCCATTGTGCGCGGGCCGGAGGTGTTCCTGTTCGATGAACCCCTGTCCAACCTTGACGCCGAGTTGCGCGTGGAAATGCGCGTCGAGATTGCGCGTCTGCACCGCGAAATCGGCGCAACGATGATCTATGTCACCCATGACCAGGTCGAGGCGATGACGCTGGCCGACAAGATCGTGGTGCTGCGCGCGGGCCGGGTCGAGCAGGTGGGCCGGCCGCTGGAGTTGTACCATGACCCTGACAACAGGTTCGTCGCCGGGTTCATCGGCTCGCCGTCGATGAACTTTGTGGCGGCGGTGACGCAAAAGGGGGCGGTCAGCGCACCCGGGCTTGCGTCGGATTCTGTGCCCGCCACTGTCGCTTTGCCCGGCAGCGGGGCGAAGGTCTCGCTTGGCCTGCGCCCGCAGCATCTTGAACTCGACACAACCGGCAAGACACACCGGGTGGAAATGACCGAGGCGCTGGGCGGGGTATCCTATATCCATCTGACGGCACCGACCGGTGAAAAACTGGTGGTGGAATCGCACAAAGACCCCGATGTGAAGATGGGCGGCATGACCGGGATCCGGTTTGATCCGAAGGACGCCTTGTTCTTTTCCGACACCGGCCTGCGCCTGCGCTGATCCTTTTTCATCCGGCGCCGCCGCCTGGGGCAGCACGGCGTCATGGCAACGGCGCGATGCCGAAACAGGCATCGCAGCCGCTTGCCGGGCGGGAAAACCATCCTCATCCGTCGCAATGACGGCCGGCCCGGCCGGGCCGGACCTTGAAACGCGGCGCGTTGCCCCGCCCCTGTGGAACGGCTCCGCCCAGACCGGCAGGTGCGCCAGCGGCAGAAGGCCACTGCCCGCCGGGGGCGGGACCGACGCTGACCGGGGCCGCTGGCCCCCCGGCGGGCGGATGGCCCCGGCCAGAATCTGCAAACCGGGCTGCCCCCCGAAAACCTGTCCGATTTCCGGGGGGCAGCTCAGGTCACTGCCCGCCCCGGGTCCAGCCCCGGCCCCGCTCCCCGAACATCTCATATCCCGTCGCGGTGACGGCCACAGTATCCTCCAGCTTCAGGAACCCCCGTGTGGGGTGCAGCATCGTTGTTTCAACCGACAGGACCATCCCCTCTTGCAGGTTGCGGGCCGCATCGACCCCCTCATAGGCGACGGGATGGTTCGTCATCAGGAAGGGCACCTCATGGCTGATCAGGCCCATGCCATGCGCAAAGAAATCGGTGAAACCCGCCGAAGGCAGTGCCTTCAGCGCCGCCTCTCCGGCGGCAATCAGGTCCCCGCCCGGCACGCCCGGCGCGACCCTGGCAAAGGCGGCCTGCTGCACCGTCTCGATCCCGGCCAGAAGATCGACCAGTTCCGGATCCGGCTCTCCCAGCACGGCCATGCGGCACAGATCACCGATATAGCCGTGATAATTTCCGCCCGAATCCATCGACATCACCTCGCCCGGCTGCCAGGCCTGTTGCGATCCCGCCCGGTTGTGGCTGGCCCCCAGCGTCAGCAGGCAATAGTCGAAATGCAGGCCCCGCTGGGTTTCCTGGCGGCGCAACTCCTCGATGATCCTGTGCTTGGTCCAGCCCTCGGCTGCGGCCGCCATGGTGGCCCCCATCGCATCGGTGATCCGCTCGGACGCCTGCCGCAGCAGGTCCAGCTCTGCCGGGGTCTTGATCGCCCGCATCTGTTCCAGCATGCCCGTCGCATCGGCCAGCCGGTCCGCGCCAAGCGACCCCGCCAGCACCTGCCAGGCATCAACCGGCAGGAAGCCCGGCTCGATCCCGATCCGCCCCCGCGCCACGCCGATCTTCTTCAGATGCGCCGCCGCCGCCTCTGCCGCGTCCACGCTGCCCCAGCAGACCGGCAGGACGGCGGGTGTCCAGAGGGGGTGATTGGCATGTTCGGCACCTTCCATCCTGTTGCAGATATAGGCGGCCGTATCGGCCCCGCCGCGCCGGTAAACCACGACCGGCAGATAGCGGCTGTGCCCGATGGCATCCATCGCGCTGAAGAAGATGAACCGGTATCCGCCCAGCAGATACTGAACATTGTGCCGTGAGGTGACGACGAGCGCCTCCAGCCCCGCCGCATCCATCAGGCGGTCGATCCGCGCCAGATCCGGCGCGGGATAGGCGGTGGGGCGGGACTGCGGCAAATCCATGGGTCTCAACCTTCCTGTCTTTCGGTCAGGCCGGGGCATCCGGCCTGTATCACCGGGCACGAGCGGATACAGGGCCGGTGCATCCGGCTGCCTGCCTTCGATCACGTCCATGACCGCACGCGCCAGAAAGGTGCCGGCCCGGCCGACCTTCCCCTTCGTCACGATCCTCTCACGGCTTGCCGGTTTCCGGAAGCGGATCGCTTGCCCGGCAGCAAGGTCGGACTCCGCGCCGATCCGCAGCCCACAGCCCGCGGCCCCCGCAACCGGTGTCATCGCCGCGGCGGCGCCCATAACAGGCCCGTCGGGACGTCCGGCACCGTCAAGCGCCGCACCGGGCAGCCGGGGGCAATCGCATCTGACCGGTGACTGATCTTGCAAAGGCTTGGACCATCCGGATGGCTTCCGGGTTGGCCGGATGGCGATTCCGGGTCCTGCGGTTCCGGGGATGTTCAGGGCGGGTTTTCAGATTGCTGCGGGGTTTTCCGGGCCATGGTCTTTTCGGCCTCTGGCGCGGTCTTCGTCGGGGGTGGCGTCGGGCACCCGCTGGAGGCTGTCTTCGGTGGCCCGGCGGGCGCGGACGGCCTTGGCGCGAGCCGCAGCACAGAGGCGCGCGGCGGAGAGGTGATATCGGGAGAAGCGGGTGGTTCTTTCCGCCGCGCGCTACCCGGGCGGTGACGCGGGCACTGGTCCCGGGGCCGGGTACCGGCGGGTGGCCGGGGCGGTGCGGTTCGGGAAAGAGCCTGTCCAGGGCATGGATCAGGGCTTGGGGTGATCGAAGCGGTGATGGTGCTGTCGTCAGTGTGGGCGGGAACAGGAAACGCGACCCGCGTTTCCCCCGTCCGCGCGGGACGGTGCCTTGTAGACCGGCAGGTCCTGGACAGACAGAGGTCAGCGCCCGCCGGTGGCGGGGCGGGCGCTGGCCGGGGGCTTTGGCCCCCGGCCCGTCCTGATCCCGGTGTTGAACTGTGGCAGGGGCTATAGCCCCTGCCATTTAAGCGGGGGCGGTGCTGTCGTCAGTTCGGGCGGGAACAGGAAACGCATCGCGTTTCCCC
>JADCDI010000123.1 GCA_020251025.1 Rhodobacter sp.
GATGGGGCGGTCCTGTGTATTGCGCGATGCCCGGTCTCTCTGGCAGGGGCCATCGCCCCTGCCACGGCACCACGCCGGGATCAGGACGGGCCGGGGGCCAAAGCCCCCGGCCAGCGCCCGCCCCGCCCACGGCGGGCGCTTCGCTCCCGCCGGGTCGGGCGCTGGCCTCTGTTTGTACCGGACCTGCCGATCTGCAGGGCACCGTCCCGCGCGGGCGGGGGAAACGCGATGCGTTTCCTGTTCCCGCCCGGACGGGCGACAGCACCTTCACCGCTTCAATGGCAGGGGCCATCGCCCCTGCCACAGCGCTTCGCTGGAACGAGGACCGGCCGGGGGCCAAAGCCCCCGGCCAGCGCCCGCCCCGCCCCTCGCGGGCGCTTCGCACCCGCCGGGTCGGGCGCTGGCCTCTGTGTCTCCCGGACCTGCGGGTCTACGGGGCACCGTCCCGCGCTGGCGGGGGAAACGCGGGTCGCGTTTCCTGTTCCCGCCCGAAGGGCCAATCCCTTCCCTTGGAACGGAAGGCGTTTCGCGGCAGGCAAGCGGCCGGATTGCTGTTTCAGCACCCCGAAACACTGCCTTTGCCCGCTGTCGGCGGCAGATCAGCCCGGGCAACCCGCTGCGGCAAGGATAGCCGAAGGCGTGCACAGGGCACCCGGCCAGCGCCACCGTGACCGAGAGGATGACGAAGGTCAGCGGCATCTCCGGGCCTTCCGGATGGCCACCCGTCCGGCTGGTGCCGGGAACCACCGGCACGCGGCCGCGCCTGCCAACCGCAGCGGTCGGTTCAGCGGGAGTCAAGGCAGCATCGACCCGCGTCCACAAAACTAGAAAACATTAGGATAACAACGTAATGCAGGATTATCCTGAAGTTACGTCTCAACCCGGCGGGGGTCCCCCGGCACAGCATATCCCGGCGCGGTCCCCGGCGATTCCGCACGGCGCACATAGTCGGCGGCCTGGGGTCCATAGACCTGCCAGGCCTTGTGAAGCTGCGCGATCGGATCGGTTTCTGCCCAGTCCACGCGCAGGTCAACCAGCGGCCAGCTCAGCCGGTCAACGATCTTCATCCCCGCCGAATGCACGGGTCCGGCCTCGCCCCCTGCGGCAAGGCCGCCGGTCAGTCCGGCCAGCAGCCGGTCGCCGAAAGGGCCTGTCGCCGCCATGTAGGCCGCAATCATGGCCGCCGGCACGCCCGGGCCGGCCAAAAGGTTTCCCCCCGCCACCACCCCGTCGCCTTGGGCCTGCCCCGGAACGCCGAGTACCCTGTCACCGGTAAAGACAGCCGTGCCCCCGGCGCGGTCCACCACCAGAAGCTGGCGCCAGCCGATGTCGGGCGTTGCCGCTGTTACCCGGGCCAGCGCCGCCTCTGCGCCAAGGCCCTGGTCCAGCAGGTCGAGCAGCCGTGGCCCCAGCGCGGGGTCGGTGACATTCTGTGTGGCCACCGCCCCCGCGCCGGCCCGCGCATGGGCACAGCGCGCCGCCACGGCAGGGGAAGAGGAAGAGATGACGATCCCGAACTGTCCCGTCCCGGGACAGCGCGCGGCGAGGGTGAAGGTCATGGGAACAGCCTTTCTGCAACGTTTCAGCCATGGTCCCGCGCGCAGGCGGGCGGCGCGCAGACCCCCGCCGGGCGGGCATAGCGCCCCGGCGGCGAACCGCCCGTCAGTCGGGGATCATCGCCGTTGCGTCGATCTCCACCAGCCAGTCCGGGCGGGCCAGCGCCGTCACCACCACGCCTGTTGACACCGGATGCACGCCTTTGATGTATTCGCCCATCGTGCGGTAAACGGCCTCGCGGTGGCGCACATCGGTCAGGTAGACCACGATCTTGCACAGATGTTCCATCCGGCCGCCGCTTTCCTCGATCAACTGGCGGATGTTCTGCATGACCTTATGGGTCTGCTCGACCGGGTCGTGGCTGCCGATGTTCCGTGCCGTGTCGAGGTCCTGCGGGCATTGGCCGCGCAGGAAGATCATCGTGCCGCGCGCCACGACCGCCTGGCACAGGTCATTGTCCAGCTTCTGTTCGGGATAGGTGTCGCGGGTATTGAACTTGCGGATGCGGGTATGGGCCATGGTCGGTCTTTCCGGGTCGGGCAAGAAACAGGTTCAGGTGGCGCGGGGCGGGGCGGGGGACCGGGGCTCTGCCCCGGACCCCGGGATATTTGTGAACAGAAAATGGAACCGGGCAGGGCATCGCGGGTCAGGGGATCATTGCGGCGATGTAGCGGGCAAAATCGTAATTGGGCCGTTCCAGATGGCTGAGCGGGCCGGGTTCGGCCAGACCGGCGCAAAGGCCCCGGTAAACCCGTTCGACGCAGCCCTTGTCTTCGGCATTCACCTTGTCCAGCAGGGCCTTGAGGCGGGCGAAATGGCCCGCCGATGCCGGGTCTGCCGCATAATCGGGTGCCAGACCGCCGCCGAAGACCACCTGGACATGGCCGGGCCCGTCGGGGGTCAGGCTGAGGTACCAGAAATAGCCGGGCGACAGCGTGATCAGCAGCGACGGGTAGACCGAGACCAGCCATGTCGTGCGCCGCTGGTCGCCCTGCAGCCGCAGGTTGGCAGGATGTGCCAGCGCCAGGTCCAGCGCATCATTCTTCACGATCGAATGGAAGTTGAAGGCAGGCAGGCCTTCGGGGCAGGACATTTTCAGCAGATCGACATGCCCGCCGATGGTGTCGGCATGGCACACCGGCAGGTGGTAGCTTTCCATGAAGTTTTCCGCCAGGACCTTCCAGTTGGTTGCCCAGCGGAACTCTTCGCGGAAGGATTCGACGTAAGCTTCCATCTGAAAGGGGCCGATCAGGTCCGAAACGCCCGCAAGGCGGTCAGCGACAGGGGGCGCATCGGGGTTCAGCGTGACCATGATCCAGCCCAGCCAGACCTCGCAGCGCACCGCCGGCAGGGCGATCCGGTCCTTGCAGAAGCCGTCGTTCCGCGTCATCGCCGGTGCGGCGCGCAAGGTGCCGTCAAGGTTATAGGTCCAGGCATGATAGGGGCAGACGATGCTGCGGGTGGTGCCGCGCCCCTCCAGCAGGGTGGACATGCGGTGGCGGCAGACGTTGGACATCGCACGCAGATGCCCGTCCCGGTCGCGCAGCACAAGGATCGGCTCGCCCGAGATTTCCATCGTCAGATAATCCCCCGGCGCGCGCAGCGCATCGGCGCGACCCGCGCAAAGCCAGTCGCGGGCAAAGATGTGCCGCTGTTCCAGCGCGGCGAACTCCGGCGAGGTATAGACCGACTTCGGCATGGCCACGGCCTGTCCGAAGGGCAGCGCCACATTGGCGCGCAACTCGGCGGTCGGGGACAGGGCGGGGTCATGCGTGGTCATCGGGGCTCCTTTCGGGCCGCAGCCGGCAGGCAGAGACGCCGGGAAGGGGCCCGGACCCCGCTTGGGGAAGAATAACACCGGCTTTGCACGCCTTGAACCCTATCATCCGCTTTTCAGCAGCGGAAGCAGAAGCGCGAAAAGTTCCGCCTGTGTGGTGATGGCGCAGCGGGCGTATAACTGCTTGCGGAACACCTTTACCGTCTGCGGCGATACGGCCAGCCGCAGCCCGATCAAGACCGAGGAATGCCCGCGCAGGATCAAGAGCGCCACCTCGGCCTGACGCGGTGACAGGCGGATGCCATGGGACCGTGCCAGGGCCGCGCGCAACAGCCCTGCCGCCTGATCGCCGCGCCCGGCACCCGGGGCCGCCGGCCCCGACAGCCCGGACCAGTGCCGTTCCGCAAGGGCGGTGACGATCGGGGCGATGCGCCCGGCGCTGTGCACTTCGGCGGCCGAAAACACCTGGCCCGATGTTCCGTCCCGCCCCAGGCAGATGTTCAGCGTCAGGCCGGGCGCAGGATAGGCCACGAAGGTCACCTCGTCGATCAGCCCGGTGTTGCGGTAATAGTCCAGAAAGTACCGGCTGCGCTGGAACTGGTCGGGGGCGATGTCGCGCATCCGGTACAGCCCGGCGGCCACCCGGCTTTGGTGCAGGTCGTGATAGGGATCCAGCAGATAGGCCCCGGCCAGATAGGTGCTGTCCAGTTGCCCGTAGACCTTCGGATCGTCGGCCTGGTGATAAAGCACCAGCGGCGGACCGGCATCGCGGTAGGCCAGCACGATCAGGTTGTCGCAAGGGACAGACCGGCGCAGCCAACCGGTCAGCGCCGTTTCAAAACCCGCCTGTCCCATGCGCCGGACCGCTTCGGCCAGGCGCCCCTCGGCGGCATTGGGCAGTGGCTCCATCCGTCATACCTCTTTGGGGGTATATACCCCCTGACCGTCGTGCATCTAGGGTTTGCCCCCTGAACCGGGGGTATGGCAAGCGCCGTGTCCCCCCTGCCTTGAGAAAGCGGGCCGGATGGACGAGGTCATTGCCGTGCGCCAGGGGGTCAAGCGCTTTGGTGCCTTCACCGCGCTGGCGGGCGTGTCGCTGACCATCGGCCACAATCAGTTCTTCACCCTGCTGGGGCCTTCGGGCTGCGGCAAGACCACGCTGTTGCGCTGCATCGCCGGGTTCGAGGACCTGTCCGAAGGCGCGATCCTGCTGGAAGGGCGGGATATCGCCGGGCTTGCCCCCAACCTGCGCCCGGTCAACACGGTGTTTCAGCATTATGCGCTGTTTCCGCATATGACGGTGGCCCAGAATGTGGCCTTCGGCCTGAAGATGCAGGGCATGGCCCCCGGCCCGCGCCTGAAGCGTGCAGGCGAGATGCTGGAACTGGTGCACCTGTCGGGCTTCGCCGACCGGTTGCCGTCACAGCTGTCGGGCGGCCAGCAGCAGCGCGTGGCGCTGGCGCGCGCGCTGGCCCCTTCCCCAAAGGTGCTGCTGCTGGACGAGCCGCTGTCGGCGCTGGACCTGAAGCTGCGCCAGGCCATGCGGGTCGAGTTGAAGCAGCTGCAGGAAGAAACCGGCATCACCTTTGTCTTCGTCACGCATGACCAGGAAGAAGCCCTGACCATGAGCGACCGCATCGCGGTGATGGGCGCGGGCGAGGTCCGGCAGATCGGATCGGCGCGCGAGATCTACGAGGCGCCTGTCAACCGCTTTGTCGCCGGCTTCATCGGCGAGACCAACCTTCTGCCGGTCCGGGTCGCCTCTTTTGCGGGCGGGATGGCGCGTGTGGTGCTGCCCGGCGGGCATCAGCTGACCTGTCCGGCGGCGCAAACCGCACCGACGGGCACCCCCCACGTCTCGATCCGGCCCGAACGGATGACCCCGGTTGCGCCGGGCAGCGGCGATCTGGACGCCAGTGTCGAGCGGCTGATCTATCTTGGCACCGACCTGCAGGTTCTGGCCCGGCTGGCCGATGGCACGGCGCTGCATCTGCGGATGCAGAATTCGGCCCGCGCCACCCCGCCGGCGGCGGGCAGCACCATCGGCATCATGATCGAGGAAGGTGCTGCGCGCCTTCTGGCCGACTGATGGCGGGGCAGGGGGCATCGGGCGCTGCCGCGACCGGCTATCGCAGCCTCACGGGGCCGCTTTTGCTGCCGGCCTGGGCGATGATCGGCATCTTCCTGCTGCTGCCGGTTCTGCTGATGACGGTCTACTCTTTCCTCACAAGAGAGTTCCGGGGCGGGGTCGACTGGACCTTCTCGCTGGCGGCCTATGACCGGTTCCTGCTGAGCCGGGGCCTGTTCGGGGACGAGCCGCCGGTTCTGGAATGGACCTATATCACCATCTTCTGGCGGTCGGTCTGGCAGGCGGGGCTGGCCACGCTGATCTGTCTGATCGTGGGCTTTCCCACCGCCTGGTTCATCGCGACGCGGCCCCTGCGCAGCCGCGCGCTGTGGCTGTTCATGATCACCGTGCCCTATTGGGTCAACCTGCTGATCCGCACCGTATCGCTGCGCTTTCTGCTGCGCGATCAGGGGCCGCTGAATGATCTGCTGATCGGGACCGGCCTGCTGGACAGCCCGCTGCGGATCATCAACACCAACCTCGCGGTGCAGCTGGGGCTGTTCTACAGCTACCTGCCCTTCATGGTCCTGCCGATCTATGCCGCTGTGGAGCGCTACAACTTCGCCCTGTCCGAGGCCGCCGCCGACCTTTACGCCAGCCGCTGGACCACGCTGCGCGAGATCGTGCTTCCCGTGGTCCGCCCCGGCATCATCGCCGGCTGCATCCTGGTCTTCGTGCCCTCGCTGGGTGCCTTTCTGGCCCCCGACCTGCTGGGCGGGGCCAAGACCTATATGATCGGGTCCCTGATTGAAGAACAGTTCAAGGGCAGCCAGGGCAACTGGCCCTTCGGGGCCGCCGTTTCGGTGATCCTGATGACGCTGGTGCTGATCATGCTGTTGGTCTACGCCCGCGCCCAGGGCCGGGCCGGGGTGCGTTGATGGCCGGGCGCCTGGATATCCGCCGCTATCCCGGCTTTGCCGCGATGACCGTCTTGTGCCTGACCATCCTTTATGTGCCGCTGGCGGTGGTGATCGCTTATTCGTTCAACGCCAGCACCTCGCTGACCAACTGGGGCGGGGTGTCGCTGCGCTGGTATGCCGATCTGTTCACAGGGGTCGAAGCGCCGCGGTTCCGCGCGGCCGCCTGGAATTCAATCACCATCGCCAGCCTTGCCGCAACGGCCTCGACCATCATCGCGACCGCCGCCGCCGTCGCCATGGTGCGGGGCGGGCAATTCCGGGGCAAGGGGGCCACCTTTGCGCTGATCAACCTGCCGCTGATGGTGCCCGAGATTGTCACGGCGGTGGCCACGCTGATCTTCTTTTCCACCATCGGACTGATGACGGGCTATCTGACCATCCTGATCGCCCATATCACCTTTTGCATCCCCTTCGCCTACCTGCCCATCGCCGCGCGCCTTGAAGGGATCGAGGAAACCTTTGAACAGGCCGCGCGCGATCTTTACGCAACCCGCGCCCAGGCCTTCCGGCTGATCCTGCTGCCGCTGCTGATGCCCGGCGTCATCAGCGGCTTTCTGCTGGCCTTCATCATCTCGCTGGATGATTTCATCATCACCAACTTCGTCAAGGGGGCCGGCATGGAAACCCTGCCGACCGCCATTTTCGGTTCGGTCAAGCAGGGCATCAAGCCCAATATCCTGGCGCTGTCGACGGTGATGCTGACCGTGTCGATCCTTTTCGTGACCCTGTCCTACTTCGTGAACCGCCTTGGCCAAAGAAGCCGGGCCTGATCCCAACAAGGAGCGTCCCATGCAAAAAATCCTGACATCCGTTGCCCTGCTGGCCCTGACGGCGGCCATGGCCGACGCGGAAGGCAAGCTGTCGATCTACAACTGGTTCGAATATATCCCGCGGGAAATGCTGGATAAATTCGCCGCCGAATATGATGTCGAAGTGACGATGGACACCTTCGACAGCAACGAGGCGTTGCTGGCCGCGCTGAAGGCCGGCAAGATGGGACAGTATGATGTGGCCGTGCCGACCGATTACATGGTGGCGATCATGGCCGGCGAGGGTCTGCTGGATACCTTCAGCCATGACGAGATTCCGAACTTTGCCAATATCGACCCGAAATGGATCGACGTGCCCTTCGATCCGGGCCGGCGGCATTCGGTTCCCTATCAGTGGGGCACCACCAGCTTTTCGGTGAACCGCGATGTCTACAAGGGCGATATCGACACGCTGGCCATCCTTTTCGATCCGCCGCCGGAACTGTCGGGCAAGATCAATGTGCTCGACAGCCAGGGCGACGTGCTGGCGCTGGCCTCGCTTTATCTCGGCATTCCGCAGTGCAGCCAGGACCGCGAGCAGCTCAAGGCGCTGAACGCCATGCTGCTGGAGGCCAAGCAGCATTGGGCCAGCTTCGGCTCTGACACAGCCAAGGACGTGCTGGTATCGGGCGATGCGGCGGCCGGCATGATCTTCAACGGCTTTTCCGCCAAGGCGCGCGCCGAAGGGGCCAATGTGGAATATGCCTATCCCAGGGAAGGCTTCGTCGCCTGGATGGACAATGTCGTCTTGCTGAAAGACGCGCCGAACCGCGCCAATGCCCTGAATTTCATGAACTTCCTGCTGCAGCCAGAGAATGCGGCAGCGCTGACGAACTATGCCGCCTATACCTCTGCGGTTATCGGGGTGGAACCGTTCCTGGATGACGCGATCAAGAACAGCCCCGAAAACAACCCCCCGGCATCGGCACCGCAGGCGACCTTTGTGGGGGTCTGCGACGAGGCCACGCAGACGCTTTATGACGCCATCTGGACGAACCTGAAAAAGTAGGGGGGCGGGTTCGCCCGGAAAACCGCATGAAGCTGGCATTGTATCAGGGACCGTCGCCCGCAGGGGCGACGGAGCATGGCCTGGCAACCCTTGGCCGGATGCTGCGGGCGGCAGGCGCGGCGGGCGCGCGCATGGCCGTATTCCCCGAGGTTTTCCTGCCCGGATACAATGTGGCCGATCCCGGATCGGCGGCCCGCACCACGGGGGCCTGGGACGAGGTGATCGCCCCGCTGGCCCGCGCCGCAGGCTGCGGCGTGACCATAGGCCTGGCCGAACGCGACGGTGAGCTTATCTACAACAGCGCATTGGCCTTTGGCCCTGATGGCACGCTTTTGTCGCGCTACCGCAAGACCCAGCTTTACGGACCGCGCGAGAAAAGGGTGTTCTCGCCCGGCACGTCGCATGCGCTGTTCGACTTTGAAGGGCATCGCTTTGCCCTGCTGATCTGCTACGACATCGAATTCGCCCCGTTGATCCGCGATCTTGCGGGCCGGGGGGTGCAGATCATCCTGTGCCCCACCGCCAATATGCAGCCTTTCGCCCATGTGGCGCGCCTGACCGTTCCCGCGCAGGCGGTGAACCACGCGGTTGCCATCGCCTATGCCAATTACTGCGGCAGCGAAGGCGATCTGACCTATTGCGGCGGGTCTGTCCTTGTGGGGGCCGACGGGGCCGTCCAGGCCCGCGCCGGTCTGGCCGAGGCGCTGCTGATCGCCGGTCTGCCCGACCCCGACCCCGCCCTTCTGTCCACGCAGCTGTCCGATTTCCGCCCGGTGGAGTGACCGATGCCCAGGGATACCCGCCCCAGCCGCTATGACATTCTGTTCGAGCCGGTGCGCATTGGCCCGAAACTGGCCAAGAACCGGTTCTTCCAGGTGCCCCATTGCAACGGCGGCGGCTACCGCGACCCCTCGGCGGTGGTGGAAATGCGGCGCACCAAAGCCGAAGGCGGCTGGGGCGTGATCTTTACCGAGCAGACCGAGATTCACCACAGTTCGGAAATCACCCCCTTCATCGAACAGCGGCTGTGGGATGACCGCGACATTCCCGCCCTGGCCCGCATGGCCGATGCGATGAAATCGCACGGCGCGCTGGCGGGCATCCAGATGGCCTATTCGGGCATCAACGGCCCCAACCTTTACAGCCGCGAGGTGCCGCGTGCCGTCTCGCCCGGCCCGATCCTGACCTTTACCGCCGACCCGGTGCAGGCCCGCCCGCTGGACCGGGACGGCATCCGGGATCTGCGCCGCTGGTATCGCAATGCCTTCCGCCGCGCGCAGGATGCAGGGTTTGACATCGTTTGCCTTTATGGCGCGCATGGTTTTGGAATTCTGCAGCATTTCCTGAGCCGCGCCACCAACCGGCGCAGCGACGAATACGGCGGCTCCCTGGAAAACCGTGCCCGCTTCGTCACCGAGTTGATCGAAGAGGCGCGCGAAGAAACGAAGGGCGAGGTGGCCATTTCCATCCGCATGTCCCTGCATGAAGACGGCCCGCTGGGCTTTTCCAACGCAGAGGTGCGCGAGTTCATCGAGATGAAGGCAGACCTGCCCGACCTGTGGGACCTGGCGCAGGGCACCTGGGACGCCTGTTCGGGCACCTCGCGCTTCAAGGACGAGGGCGCGCAGGAGGCGCTGGTGCGCGGCATCAAGGCGCTGACATCAAAGCCTGTCGTCGGCGTGGGCCGCTTTACCTCGGCCGATGCGATGGTGCGGCAGGTCAGGCAGGGCATCCTCGATTTCATCGGGGCCGCCCGCCCCTCGATCGCCGATCCCTTTCTGCCTCAGAAGATCGAACAGGGCCGGTTCGGGGATATCCGCGAATGCATCGGCTGCAACATCTGCGTGTCGGGCGACATGACGGGTGCGATCAGCCGCTGCACCCAGAACCCCACCTTCATGGAGGAATGGCGCAAGGGCTGGCATCCCGAACGGGTCGCCCCGCGCGGAAAAAGCGACCGGGTTCTGATTGTTGGTGCCGGCCCTGCGGGGCTGGAGGCCGCCCTTGTGCTGGGCCGGCGCGGCTATGAGGTGGCCCTGGCCGAGGCGGGCACGACCCTTGGCGGGCGCGTCGCGCGCGAGCGCGCCCTTCCGGGCCTGTCCGCCTGGGGCCGGGTTGCCGATTACCGGGCGGGCCAGATCGCCCCGATGCCGGATGTCTCTGTCCATTACGAAAGCCGGCTGTCGGCGGCCGAGGTGCTGGACCTTGGCTTTCAGCATGTCGCCGTGGCGACGGGGGCGGTCTGGCGGCGCGACGTGGTGGCGCGCCACCACCTTGGCCCGATTGACCAGGCGGGCCTGCCGGTCTTCACCCCCGACGATCTGATGGCGGGGCAGGGGCCCTTTGGCGGGACGGTTCTTCTTTATGATGATGACCATTTCTATATGGGCTCGGTTCTGGCCGAGCTTCTGGTGGCCCGGGCCTGCCGGGTGGAATTTGTGACACCGGCGGCCAAGGTTGCGGAATGGACGGAGAATACCCTGGAGCAGCGCCTGATCCAGTCGCGCCTGATGTCGCTTGGCGTGACATTGCACCTGTCACAGGCACCGCAGGCCTTCGGCCCCGGGGGCGCGCGGACCGTCTGCACCTACAGCGGGCAGACCCGTGACATTGCGGCCGATGCCGTGGTGATGGTGACCTCGCGGGTGGCTGCCGACAGCCTGGGGCCGGACCTTGCCGCGCGGCGGGCGGACTGGGGGGCGGCCGGCATCGCTTCGGTCACGGTGATCGGCGACGCCGATGCCCCGGCCCCGATCGCCTGGGCCGTCTATGCCGGGCGGCGCTATGGCGAAGAGCTGGACATGCCGGATATCGGCGACGCGCTGCCGTTCCGGCGCGAGATTGCGCAACTGACGGGGTAGGTTGCGCCGATTGCACGGCGGTGCCGACCGCCTGTGCCGTCAGGGGCTTGCGTAATCCCGTTCGGGCTATGTGGTCGCGCGGATGTGGAACGGGTGCCGGGGCGGCAGAGGCGCTGCACCATCCCTGCCGGATTTGCGGGGCGGCCCGGTGGCAGCCAAGGGGGCGGGTGCGGACCCCGGTTTGTGACCGGGGGGCGGCGCCTGCCGCCACGCGGGTGACACGCGCGTCCCGTCAAGGCCATGCCAGACCCGGCTTCGGGGTAACCGTCCGGCCTGACCGCTCTGCCAGTGCCACTTCGTAGAGGATAGTGTCCACTATCGGATAATGGACACTATCGGTGTGGCTTGTGACGAAGCGGCGGAAGCGTTGGGTCTGGTCTGACGACGAGAAGCGGATGA
>JADCDI010000124.1 GCA_020251025.1 Rhodobacter sp.
GACCCGCTTGCTGGCCCAATGACCCCAGAAACAGGTGCCGACAGGGCATGCCCTTGGCGCAAGCCAACCGAACACAAGGGGCTGCCCCCACGGCCGCAGAAAAAACCATCCAGATCGCTGACTTCTTCAGCAGACTGTCAAATACCATCTGCCACCCTGCTGAAAAAGCCCGGCACGCAGCAGCGCTTCGTGCTGCGCCCGGCAGCGGCGGGCGAGGTGGGCGACGGGGCCGACACGATCATCGCCACCGTCGGCGGGCTGATCACCGCCGCCGAGACCGGCGATCTGAAACCGGGCACCGACACGGCGCTGAAGCTGATGATGGATGTCCGCTACTACCGGCTGGAAATCAACGGCGCGCAGATCGTCGAGATCGACCTGGTCAACGGCAAGCGCGTGATCGGCGGGGTCGACCAGCTGGCCGACATCCGCCGCGCGATGGGCCTTTAAGGGGGATTGAACATGACAAAAATCACCCTGCAAACCCCCGTTGCGCGCAAGGGGTCCGACCCCGTTGCAGAGGTGACGGTGGTCAAACCCACCGTCGGCACGCTGCGCGGGCTGAAGCTGACCGATGTGCTGCAGATGGATGTGGAGACGATGGAGCGGCTCTTGCCGCGCATCACCCGGCCCGCCCTGCTGGCCGAGGATGTGGCGGGGCTGGACCCGGCCGACTTTCTGGCACTGACCGGCGCGGTCGTGGGTTTTTTCGCGACGCCGGACCAGATGGCGGCGCTGGACCCGGACCGGTCGTAGAGCTGCCGCATGACGACATCGAGGAGACGATGGCGGACCTTGCCCTCGTCTTCCACTGGACCCCCGGGGACATGGACCCGATGACACCCGGGGAACTGGCGCGCTGGTGGGAAAAGGCCCGCGCCCGTCACGAGGAACCCGATGGCTGACCTGAACATCGCCCTGATCCTGCGCCTGGTGGACCGGGCCACCGCACCGGCGCGGGCGGCGATGCGCAACCTGGAACGGCTGGGCGGCGACAGCCTGGCGCGCCAGGCCGACCGGGTGTCGCGCGGCACCCGGGCGATGACGGCGGGGCTGAACGACGTGGGCAATGCCGCGCTGCGCGGCGGCGCGGTGGTGGCGGCCTATGGCGCGGGCATGACGGCGCTGGCCGCAAGCTTTGTCCGCCCGGCGGCGCAGTTCGAACAGTTCAACGTGCAGCTGACCACCCTGGAAGGATCATCGGCCAAGGCCGAACAGGCGATGGCCTGGATCGAGGGCTTTGCCACCCGCACGCCGCTGAGCGTGGAAGAAACCGTGCAGGCCTATGCCCGGCTGAAGGCGTTCGGTCTGGACCCGACCACGGGGTCGCTGCAGGCGATGGTCGATACCATGGCGGCGACGGGCGGGGGGGCCGAAAAGCTGGACGGGCTGACGCTGGCCCTGGGGCAGGCCTGGACCAAGGGCAAGCTGCAGGGCGAAGAGGCCATGCAGATGCTGGAACGCGGCGTGCCGGTGTGGGACCTGCTGGCAGAAGCGATGGGCAAGAGTGCGGCGGAAGTGCAGAAGCTGTCCGAACAGGGCAGGCTGGGGCGCGAGGAAATCACCCTGCTGATGGAGGCGCTTGGCGGAAGATATGACGGCGCTTCCGAGCGGGCATCGCAGACCTGGGACGGCATCATCAGCAACCTTTGGGACCAGTGGACGCGGTTCCAGCGGCTTGTCATGGGATCGGGGCTGTTCATCTGGATGAAAAGCCAGTTGCAGCAGCTGCTGGGGGTGCTGAACAGGATGGCCGCCGACGGAACTTTGGAGATATGGGCAAAGGATCTGGGCAACAACATTCTCGCGGTTCTCAAAGGCATCAAGTGGCTTGGCACCGGGATTTTCGAGACGTGGCGGGATCAGGTTTATCCCTTCCTTGAAGGTGTTTCGATCTTGCTTGGCGGCTGGGACGTTCTGGGCTGGATCGCGCTGGGTCTGGTGTTTTCCAGGACGCTCTTTGGCATCCATACCGGCATCCTGATGATCTCGCGCGGTCTGGCGCTGCTCGTGGCCAACCCGGTGATCCTGCTGGCCGTTGCCTTTGCCGCGCTGGCTTACGTGATCTATTCCAACTGGGACAGCATCGTCACCTACTTCAGCGACAAGATCGAGCGCATCCGCGAGGCCTTTGACGAAGGGCTTCTGAACGGGGTGCTGGCCGTGCTGTCCGAGTTGGACCCGTTCAGTTTCATGGCCCGCAAGGCCGAAGAGCTGTTCACCTATCTCACCGGCTGGACCTTTTCGGACATCACCTTTGCGATTGTCGATGCCTTCGATATCGACTTCCTGGCCATCGGCGAAAAGTGGATCACCGACCTGTGGGCAGGCATTGCCGCGAAGATCGGTGCGCTGACCGGCTGGGTGCGGGAGAAGTTCGACGCCATGATCCCCGACCTGCCCGACTGGCTGCGGTCGCCCGATGCGGGCGGCACGGCGGGGATTGGCGGTGATGGCTACGGCGGCATGGCCGGGGCGATGGACGAAACCGCGCCCTTCCTTGTCCCCGCCGCCCCGCTGCGCCTGCGCAGCACGGCGACCGGACCATCCACCCAGGTGAACGTCGGCGGGATCACCGTCAACGCCGCCCCCGGCCAGTCGCCAGAGGCGGTCGCCCGCGAGGTGCGCCGCCAGCTGTCCGAAGCATCGGCGATCAGGGCCTATCTGGACGACAGGGGCTTCCATGATTGACCTGCCCACGGTGATGATGGCGCTGGGCACCTTCCGCTTTGGCGTCAACCGCGCCAATTACCAGACCTTCACCCGCGAGGCCGCCTTCCGCTGGGCCAGACAGGACCGGCTGGGGCGCGCGCCCGCGCTGCAATACCTTGGCCCGGACGCCGAGGAGATCAGCCTTGAAGGGGTGATTTACCCCCATTTCAGGGGCGGTCTGCGGCAGATGGAGCTGATGCGCGCCGTGGCCCGGCAGGGCATGCCGATGATGCTGGTCGACGGGCTGGGCTGGGTCTGGCAGCGCTGGGTCATCACCGGCGTGTCCGAGACGAAGACGGTCTTTCTGGCCGATGGCGCGCCGCGCAGGATCGACTTCGGCATCCGCCTGCAAGCCTATGGAAGGGACGCCGCATGACCGTCTGGCGCACCAGAGACGGCGATGTGCTGGATGCGGTCTGCCGGGCCGCGCTGGGGTCCGAGGCCCATGTGCCTGCCGTGCTGGCCGCGAACCCCGGCCTGGCCGCCCTTGGCCCGGTCTACCCGGCGGGCGTGCTGATCACCCTGCCGGTGCTGCCCGCCCCGGTGGAGACCGGCCAGGTGCGGCTGTGGGGGCGGACATGACGCCTGCCTTCCGCATCATGGTGGCGGGGCAGGATGCCACCGGCGCGGTGGGCGACCGGCTTTTGTCGCTGACGGTCACCGACAATGACGGCGGGGTGGCCGACCAGGTGGTGATCGATCTGGACAACCGCGACGGCCGCATTGCCATGCCGGACAGGGAGGCAAAGCTTGAGGTGTCACTGGGCTTCACGGGGCAGGCGCTGGCCTTCATGGGCGTCTTCGCGGTGGATGGCGTGGGCGGCAAAGGCCCGGCGGCATCGATGCGCATCACCGCCACGGCCGCCGACCTCAAGTCCGACATCCGCAGCCCGCGCACCCGTGCCTGGGAAGGCAAGACCCTGTCGGACATCGTGCGCACCATCGCGGCCGGGGCCGGGCTGAAGCCGGTGGTGGGCGCGTCGGTGGCCGGTGCCGCCTGGGACTATCTGGCGCAGACGGCGGAATCGGACCTGAACTTTCTCACCCGCATTGCCGCCACGCTGGATGCCACCGCCAAGCCCGCCGGGGGTGCGCTGATCGTGCAGCGCCGGGGCGAGGGCAAAACGGCCGCCGGTGACGTGCTGACCCCGCCGGTGATCACGCCCGCGCGCCTGTCGCGCTGGACCTGGAGCCTCGACGGGCGCGAGGTCTACGGCGCGGTCGAGGCGCTGTGGTCCGATACCGGCACCGGCACGGTCAACAAGGTGACGGTGGGCAGCGGCACCCCGCGCCGCGCCCTGCGCCATGTCCACCGGACCGAGGCCGAGGCGCGCCGCGCCGCACAGGCCACGCTTTCGGGCGCGGCCCGGTCGGCGATGTCGATCTCGGCCGGGCTTGCGGGGTTCGAGCCGGGGCTGCTGGCCGGGGCCACCGCCCGGCTGGCCGGACCCGGCCTGCACCCGGCGGATCTGGCCGGCGAATGGCAGATCACGAAGGTCACGCACCGGCTGGACGGCAGCGGGCTGATCACAGGCTTTGACGGCAAGAAGGGGGCGGCCTGATGCGGCCCCGCAAACAGGAGCGGACCCATGTCCAAATCGGATGCCTTTGAATCGGCGCTGCTGGCGCTGATCTTTCAGAACGCCAACATCGCCAATGTCGGCGATGCCACCGGCCTGCGCGGCGCGGCGGCAGCCGGGCAGTTGTTTGTTGCCCTGCATACGGCGGACCCCGGCGAGGCGGGCACGCAAGCCACCAGCGAGGTGGCCTATACCGGCTATGCCCGCGTGGGCATCGCACGGTCGTCCGGGGGGTTCACCATCACCGGCAACAGCGTGTCGCCCGCCGCGAATGTCGACTTTCCGGCCTGCACCGCCGGGTCCGCGACCGCCACCCATTTCTCCGTCGGGGTGGCGGCGTCGGGCGCGGGCATGGTGCTGTACAAGGGGGCGCTGACCCCGACCATCGCCATCGCGGCGGGCGTGACCCCGCGCCTGACCACCGTCACCGCAATCACCGAGGATTGAGCATGTCGGTCTGGCGCGCCTTCTGGCAGGAGTTGAACACACCCGACAGGTTCGCCGCCCAGCCCTACTACGCCTTCGTCAACCAGGTCGGGCATATGGCGCTGGGGGCGGTGCTGGTGTTGACGGTCGGTGCGGTCTGGTCCCAGGCCACGGGCAAGGCCCCGCCGGGATGGCCGGTCGCGTGCGGGGTGATCGCGGTCTATGTCATCGCCGTTGAACTCGTGCGGCAGAAGTGGGTCGGGGCGGATACGCTGCTGGATGCCAGTTTCGTGTCGATGGGCGCGGTGCTGGCCCCGATCACGCTGCGGCTGACGGACTCGGGCCGCTGGATCAGCGTGGATGACGCCAGCGGGGCCTTTCTGGTCTGGCTGGCCGGGGCCACGGCGGCGCTGGCGGCCTATGTCTATCCCCGCCTTGTCGCCGCTTACGGCGGCGGGAATGACCCTGAAATCCGACACGACCCCCGGAGGAAATCTGAACCATGACCGACAATGTAACCCTGCCCGCAACCGCCGAGGTTGTTGCCACCGATGATGTGGGGGGAATACACTTCCAGCGCGTGAAGCTGGACGGCGGCGGCAATGGCCTGAGCGCGCCGATCATGGGCTACACTGGCGTTCCCGACAACCTCGCTATCGGCCTGCCCGTGCGACAGGTCGGGGAGGATATATGGAATTGCAGCTTCAGCGACGTAGGCTCGGGCCTGATCGCACCGGAAATGTCCGCCGAGATCATGGGCACCGGTGTAGGTGCCAGCCAGGCGGGCGGGGCGCTGGCGATCACGACCGGCACCACGGCCAATGCCGAGTTTCTGGCGCGCTCGCTGCAAAGCTGGCGCGGTTCTCTGCGGGCAAGGTTTTCGACGGTGCTTTCGCAAAGGATCGCGAACCAGAACTTCGCCCTCCTTCTCGCCGACCTTCTGCTTGAAGGCGCGTCGATCACGATCAACTCGGCAACATCGATCACGGTCAACTGGCCGGAGCACCCCTTCACCGCGCAGAGCGTCGGGCAATTCCTGCTTGTGGGCGGGATCGTCGGGGCCGCCGGTGTGCCGGGACGCTATGCCATTGCTTCCGTGATTCCCGGCACGAGTTTCAACCTCACGGTTGCCGGCTGGCCAGCCTCTGGCACCTGCACGGCGACACTCTTCGGGCACAGCTACATCCGAACCCTGTTTTCCGGCACAACTGCCACGGCGGCGGCGGTGGATACGCAGCGGCGCGGGTGGGCAGCGGGCGACAGCACCATCACGATCAACTCCACCGCATCGCCCGGTACGATCATGCAGGTCGAGTCCGATGGCCGGGCGGTCTATTTCAGCGACACGCTGCGGGCGACGAGCGTAACCCCGAACGTCACGACCCGGGGCAGCCGGATCGAGAACCTGCCTGACGACAACCTCGATCTTTACCTGTTCATCTGGTCCTACAACGGCAGCACCGCCCCGGCCAGCACGACGACCTGGACGATCAGCTTCGCCAGCGTCGAGAAATACGCGAACATCCCGGTCTATGTGCAGGGCCAGCGGGCACAGGGCAGTCAGAACGCCGCGCCGGTGGCGGTTGTCGGTACGCCTGCTGTCTCAATCTCGGGCACGCCTGCTGTCACGGTTTCCTCGGGTGCTGTCGCCGCAGCCGGTCCTGCCGCCCATGACGCGGCGATCTCGGGCAACCCCGTGCGGGTAGCCGGGCGCGCGATGACGGCCAACTACACACCGGTCGCAAGCGGCGATGTGGCCGACGCTTTGGTGACGACCGTCGGCGCGCTGATCGAAAAGCCTTACTGCATCCCTGAGCAGGAATGGGGAGCGTCCCTTGCGTTGACGACGACGACCGCAACGCAGATTCAGGCGGCAGCTGCGGCGGGCCTCAAGCGGCACATGACCAGCCTGTGGGCGATCAACACGGGTGCCGCAGTGGTTGACCTGATCATCCTGGACGGCGCGACCGAGCGGCACCGCTATCCCTTGCCGGTCAATGTGCCAGTGGCGGTAGTGTTCCCGACGGGCATCGTCCTGACAGCCGCGACCGCACTGAATGCGAACCTTTCGGCGGCCGGGACGGTTCACCTGAACGCGCACGGATACACCGCGCCGTAACCTCCGCCTCTTGGGAGGGCGTCATGTCTCTGCTGCTTCTGCTCAACCAGACCCCGGCGGGCGGCGGCATCGTTGCCGGGGCGGGATCATCCGCCGGGGTGGCGACAGCTTCGGCGCAGGGCCGGTCCACCGCCACCGGGGCGGGATCATCCGCCGGGGTGGCCACAGCTTCCGGGGTGGGGTCCGTGGGCGGCTCTGTCGCCACCGGGTCCGGGTCGTCCGCCGGGGTGGCGACAGCTTCGGCGCAGGGCCGGTCCACCGCCGCCGGGGCGGGATCAGCCGCCGGGGCGGCGACGGCTTCGGCGCAGGGCCGGTCCACCGCCGCCGCAGCCGGATCATCCGCCGGGGTGGCCACAGCTTCCGGGGCGGGGTCTGTGGGCGGCTCTGTCGCCGCCGGGGCGGGATCAGCCGCCGGGGCTGCCACGGCATCCGCGCAGGGCCGGTCCACCGCCGCCGCAGCCGGGTCATCCGCCGGGGTGGCCACGGTTGCCGGGGCGGGGTCTGTGGCCGGCTCTGTCGCCGCCGGGGCGGGATCAGCCGCCGGGGCTGCCACGGCATCGGCGCAGGGCCGGTCCACCGCCGCCGCAGCCGGATCATCCGCCGGGGGGGCGGCGGTGGATGGGAGCGGCACCGCTGTCAGGCAGGCGGCGGGCGGCGCAGCCGGGCAGGCGGCGGTGGACGGGCGCGGCACCGCTGTCAGGCAGGCGGCGGGCGGCGCAGCCGGGCAGGCGACGGCGGCGGGCAGCAGCGGCGCCGTCATCGGCGTGCCCGCCTGGGCGGCAAGACCCGCGCAGCGCAGCCAGGCCGGGGGGCGCACGCTGCCTGCGGCCACCGGCGGGCGGCGCGGCGTGGCAACCGGGCGGGCCGTGGCAACCCTGATTGAGGCATGAGGCAGGCATGAGCGACATTTTCCACATGGCCCCCGGCGACACGCTCTGGGCGCTGGATTTCTTTCTGGATGACACGGCCATCGACCTGACCGGGGCAAGCGTGACCTTCACCCTTGCCACCGAGGCCGGGGTGACGCTGTTCACCCGCCCGGCAACGGTGCAGATCGCCACCGTCACCCCCTGCCTGCGCTATCTGTGGCAGACCGGCGACATGGCCGTTGAAGGCTGGTTCAAGGGCTGGTTCCGCGTCACCTGGCCCTTCGGATCCAAACGCTTCCCCACCCCCGGCAGCATCGTGATCGAATGCCGCAACTGACCCCGATCCCCCGCCTGCGGGCGGGGGCCACGCCCAGACTCTGGTGACAATCTAAATTTCTGCGCCCTGGTTCCCGGAAAGCCCGCCGAACGGTAAAAACCGCTTCAGACCGGCAGGGAATCTGTGCCCGGCTGTATTGTGGAGTTTGACAAATCGGGCGTCCCGCCGCATCTTGGCAACCGTCTGGAAGCGCCATCGTAAGCGCCCCGGACAGGAACACCGAAGGCGGTTACGCCCCGAAAAGGCGGCTCATCAGAGTCGATCTTCATCCGGGTGGCATGTGCAATGTCCAAGGCTTCGGCCCAAAGGCGCATGCGGACTGTCCTTCGGCGGTCTTACGAACACCCGGAGCCGCTTCGGCCCGGCGTAACCGAAGGAGAAATGAATGAGTGAAAGCATCAGGGGCCACATCGCAGCGGACAAGAAGGCGAGCGCGATTGCCGACATCGAGACACTGATCAAGGGTGGGACACGCACACTCGCTGCCATGAAGGAAGTCGCCGAGCGGACAGGCATCAGCAGGCGATCCCTTTACACCTATCTGAACAAGACGAGGGGCATCAAAGCCGACGAGTGGGAATCGGCTCTCAAGCGCAAGGAGAGTGCGCCTCGACCGAGGGTGAGATGCCATCCAGACGCCTTGAAGCGGTTTCTTGAACTTGCCCGGAGCGGCGCAGAGGTCACCGTATGTTATCGGAAGGTGCTGGTGGAAGCTGAAGCCAATGGCTGGTCTCCGATTCCGTCAGAGCGGACTCTGCGCCGGGAACTCGACCGGCAGGTCTCTTGGCAGGACCGGTATATGGCGCGGCGCGCCGCCAAGCCGAACGGGAAGGTCTGAACCATGTCCGTCATCGCCAAACTGAAGGAGATCGAGCAGGCGGTCAGCACTCCTTTGCTGAACGTTCAGGATGAGATTGATGGGGGCCTCACCGCTCTTGCAGGCCTGCGCAATCTGCTCGAATCAAGCAGCGACTCCGCGAACGAAGGCGTGGCCGAACTGGTCAGAATGATCGAGGACCGATTCCGGCGCGCGGATGCGCTTTTGCAGGGCATGGCCTACCCGACCTTCGGCACAAGACCCGGCCCGAAGGCGTCTTAAAGGTTGCTTCAACCGACGTTCAAAGGCCCCCTGCGTGGGGCCTTTTTCATTCCTGTAACGCTCGCTTTCCGGGGGCTGGGATCAGCCTTCCGCACAAAACGAGTTGTTGCCATGTCTGATGTACGAGCGAGCAGGGTCTGATGTCAGGCCACACACAGCCACAAACAGCCACACACAGCCACAATCGCCAAAGAATTCCCTTTACACCCTTTCACTTCTGACCCACCATATCTGGTATAAGTCAGGTGGGGATTATGCTGATCCTTGCTGGACGCCCAGCTTCTTGTGGGCCGCGGCCCGCAGGCAGCTTCATGAAGGGGCCGGGCCATGTCGCTTTGCGAAGACTATCTGTCGGATGATCTGCATCCGATCAACATCGTCGAGACGATTGCCGCAGACCGGGCCTGGGAATTTGACCGGGTGACGGATGACCAGATCGCCATGGCGGTGGAGGGGCAGTGGCGCACCTACTACCTGACCCTGGCCTGGTCGCCTCAGGACGAGACGCTGCGCCTGATCTGCACCTTTGAGATGGACCCGCCCGCGCACCGTATTGGCGCGCTTTACGATCTGCTCAACCGCACCAACGACATGGTCTGGACCGGGGCCTTCACCTACTGGGCCGAACAGAAGCTGATGGTCTGGCGTTACGGCCTGCCGCTGTCGGGTGGCCATATCGTCGGCCCCGGGCAGATTGACACGCTGATCGCCAATGCCGTGATGGCGGCCGAGCGGTTCTATCCGGCGTTTCAGTTGGTCGCCTGGTCCGCACAGACACCCGCAGAGGCGATGAAGGTTGCCATTGCCGAGGCCTACGGTCGCGCCTAACGTGCCGCTGATCTGATCGGGGGCAGGGACATGATGTTCTCACAGGTGAACCGGCGCGGTCTTGTGCTGGTGGGCTGCGGCAAGATGGGGTCGGCGATGCTGGAAGGCTGGCTCAGGCAGGGCTTGGCGCTGGGCGCGGTCTGGGTCGCCGACCCGCAACCATCGGAGCGGATCAGGGGCCTTGCGGCCAAGGGGCTGCACCTGAACGCGGGTTTTCCCACGGAGCCGGCCATCGTGCTGGTGGCGGTAAAGCCGCAGATGATGACCGAAGCCTTGCCGCAGCTGGCGCATATGGGCGGGGGCGGCACGCTGTTTGTCTCGGTCGCGGCGGGCACGCCGCTTGCCCGGTATGAGACGGTGCTGGGGGCGGGGACGCCGGTGATCCGGGCCATGCCGAACACGCCAGCCGCCGTGGGGCGGGGGATCACGGCCATCGTCGGCAATGCCTTTGCCGGCGAAAAGGACATGGCGCTGGCCGAAGCCTTTCTGGGTGCCGTGGGGCAGGTGGTACGGCTGAAGGACGAGCATCAGATGGATGCGGTCACCGCCCTGTCCGGGTCCGGCCCGGCTTACGTCTTTCACCTGATCGAGGCGCTGGCGGCGGCGGGCGAGGCGGAAGGGTTGCCTGCCGGCCTGTCGATGCAGCTCGCCCGCGCGACGGTGACGGGGGCGGCGGAGCTGGCACACCGGTCGCCGGCGTCGGCGGCGCAGCTTCGGGTCGATGTCACTTCGCCGGGCGGTACCACGGCGGCGGCGCTGGCCGTGCTGATGGACCCGGATACAGGATTTCCGCCCCTGTTGCGCCGGGCGGTCAAGGCAGCGGCAGACCGGGGAAGGAAACTGGGCAAGTGACAATCACCTATGACGATTTTCAGAAGGTCGATATCCGCGTGGGCCGGATCATGCGGGCCGAACCCTTTCCCGAGGCGCGCAAGCCCGCGATCAGGCTTTGGGTCGATTTCGGCGAGGGGATCGGCGAGAAGCGGTCTTCGGCGCAGATAACGGCCCATTACACCCCCGATATGCTTGTCGGACGGCAGGTTCTGGCCGTGGTGAATTTCCCGCCCCGCCAGATCGGCAAGGTGCTGTCCGAGGTTCTGGTGCTTGGGGTGCCCGACGCCGCCGGAGAGGTGGTGCTGATCGGGCCGGATCATGATGTTTCGCCGGGAGGGCGTTTGTTCTGATGGCCCGTTTGCTGATCACCCGCCGTCTGCCGCCGCGCGTGCTGGATGCGGCCCGCGCCCGCTTTGACGTCACACTGCGCGAAGAGGAAAACCGGGTGCTGACCCCGCAAGAGCTTCGTGCGGCCCTGCGCGAGTATGACTATGTGCTGCCGACCCTGGGCGACAGGTTCGATGCCGGTGTCTTCGCCGATGTGCCCAATCCCCGCTGCCGGATGCTGGCCAATTTCGGCGTGGGCTACAACCATATCGACGTTGCTGCGGCCCGGGCGGCGGGCGTGATGGTCAGCAACACACCCGGTGCGGTCACCGATGCCACGGCGGATATCGCGCTTCTGCTGATGCTGGCCACCGCGCGGCGGGCGGGCGAAGGCGAGCGGGTGCTGCGCGCGGGCGGCTGGCACGGCTGGGGTCCGACGCAGATGCTGGGGCTGCCGGTGTCGGGAAAGCGCGTCGGCATCATCGGCATGGGCCGGATCGGCAAGGCGATTGCGAAGCGCTGCCATCATGGTTTCGGGATGGAGGTGGTCTTTCACAACCGCTCCGCCGTGGCCGATCCGGGCGTTCCCGCGCGGCAGGTCGGCATGGCCGAAGCCATGGCGGCGGATTTCGTGGTGATGGCGGTGCCCGGTGGCCCGGCGACATGGCATATGATCAATGCCGGGGCGCTGGCCGCGATGCGTCCCGGCGGCATCTTCGTCAACATCTCGCGCGGGGATGTGGTGGACGAGGCGGCCCTGATCGCGGCGCTGCAGGAAGGCCGGATTGCCGGGGCGGGCCTTGATGTCTATGAATTCGAACCGAAGGTGCCCCAAGCCCTGATTGCCATGGAAAACGTCACTTTGCTGCCGCATCTGGGAACGGCGGCGCTGGAGGTGCGCGAGGCGATGGGGATGCTGGCCGTCGCCAACCTGATCGCCGCCCTTGACGGGCAGGAGCCGCCGAACCGCGTCTGACGGGTCCGGCGTTTCCTGGCGGCGGGGGGATCCGGGACGGGAAGATGCCGCAGGTGCGGGACCTGTGCGCAGGGCGTCAGGCGGCGTCAACCGCCGGGGCAAAGCGGCGATAGAAACTGTCGCCTGTCGCGGCCAGGTCGCGCAGCAGGTCGGGCGCGGCAAAGCGCGGGCCGTGCCGGGCAGCCAGCGCATCGCAGATTTCCACCGCGCGGGCGGCCCCGATGATGTCCAGCCAGCTGAACGGGCCGCCCGACCAGGGCGCAAAGCCCCAGCCCAGGATCGCGCCGACGTCGCCTTGGCGGATGTCGGTCAGCACACCGTCCTGCAGGGCGCGCACCGCCTCCAGCACCTGGGCGAACAGCAGGCGGTGCTGCACCTCGGTCAGGTCGGGCTGCGGGTCGGTCACGGGGTAGCGGGTGGCAAGTTCGGGCCACAGCCCCCTGCGCCTGCCCGCCGCGTCATAGGCGTAGAACCCGGCCTGCGCCTTTCTGCCCAGACGGCCCTCGTCGGCCATGTCAAGCAGCACCTGATCCACGGCACCATCCGCACAGGCATCCCCCATCGCGGCCCTGGTCGCCCTGGCAATCTTCACGCCCAGATCGATCGAGGTTTCATCGACCAGCTGCAGCGGCCCCAGCGGCATGCCGGCCAGCTTTGCGGCGTTTTCGATCAGCGCCGGCCTGACACCCCCGGTCACCATGCGGATGCCTTCGTTGATGTAGGGGATGATACAGCGGTTGGCGTAGAAGAAACGGGCATCGTTGACCAGGATCGGGGTCTTGCCGATCTGGCGCACGAAATCCAGCGCCCTGGCCACGGCGCGCTCGCCGGTGGCCTTGCCCCGGATGATCTCGACCAGCATCATCCTGTCGACCGGCGAGAAGAAATGGATGCCGATGAACTGCTCGGGCAGCTGGCTGGCCTGTGCCAGCCCGCCGATGGGCAGGGTCGAGGTATTGGTGGCAAGGATGCAGTCGGGGCTGACGGCGGCCCCGACGCGGGCCGTTACTTCGGCCTTCACCCCGGGGTCTTCGAACACCGCCTCGATGACCAGATCGCAGCCCGACAGCGCGGCATGATCGGTGGTGGCGGTGATGCGCCCCGGCACATCGGCCTTGTGGTCGGGCGTCACCGTGCCGCGCCGGATGCCCGTGTCGGGCAGGTTTTGCGAATGGGCGCGGCCCCGCTCCGCCGCCTCTTGCGTGGTGTCGATCAGGACCACCGTGATCCCGGCGGCGGCCGCGACATGGGCGATGCCCGCCCCCATCATGCCCGCCCCGATGACCCCAAGGCGGCGCACCGCCTGATCGGGCTGCGCCGGGCGCAAAGCCCCCTTTTCCAGCGCCTGCCTGTTGATGAAGAGCGACCGGATCATCGCCCCGGAGGACGGGTTGAGCAGGACATTGGTGAACCAGCGCGCCTCGATCCGCAGGGCGGTGTCAAAGGGCACAAGCGCGCCTTCATACACGGCGGAAAGCAGTGCCTTCGCCGCCGGGTAAACGCCCATGGTCTTGCCCAGCACCATCGCGCTGGCACCCACAAAGGTCATGACGCCCGCCGGATGATAGGGGGTGCCGCCCGGCATCCTGTAGCCCCCGGTATCCCAGGGTTTCACCAGATCGGCATCGGTGGCGGCCAGCACCCAGTCCCTGGCCCGCGACAGCAGCGCCTTTGGGGCGACCACCTCATCAATCAGACCGGCGGCCAGTGCCGCCCTGGGGTCGCTCAGCCTGCCTTCCAGCAGAAAGGGGGCGGCCGCCAGCGCCCCCAGCCTGCGGACCAGCCGCGTCGTGCCGCCCGCGCCGGGAAAGATGCCGACCGTGATCTCGGGCAGGCCGATCCTGGCCTTGGGATTGTCCGCCGCGATGATGCGGTGGCAGGCCAGCGGCAGTTCAAGGCCGATGCCAAGGGCGCTTCCCGGAAGGGCCGCGACAATGGGCTTGCCGCCCTTCAGCGTCCTGGGGTCCATCCCGGCGCGTTCGATCCGGCGCAGGATGCCGTGGATGCGCATGACCGCGTCAAAGATGCCCCGGGCCCCGCCGTCCTTCATCCGCGCGATGATGTTCAGGTCCATCCCGCCGGAGAAATCCTTTTTCCCCGATGTCAGGATGATGCCCTTGACCGCCGGGTCGCACAGCGCCTGACCGATCAGCGCGTCAAGCAGGGCAAAACCTTCGGCCGACATGACATTCATCGACTTGCCCGCCACGTCCCAGGTCAGGGTGGCCACGCCATCGGCATCAGTCGTCAGGGTAAAATCAGGCATCACACATGTCCTTTCACTGCGCCTTGGGGGCGGACAGGGGCGGCATCATGGAGCAGAGGGGGTATCAAGGGGCTACCGCCGTGCCATCGCCGCGCGTCCAGCGGCGCGCGGACCCATCCTTGTGGCAGATACGGTCGTGATCGGGGTAATGGATGACATCCGCGCGGTTGCGCGTGCCAACCGTCAGGCAGGTGGCATCGGCCCCCGACCGGTTTTCCAGACAATGGCCGTTCGGCACCCCGGCAGGCCAGGCAGCGGCATCGCCCGTAACAAGCCGGGTCTCGCCTCCCTCTTCGCGCAGGATGACCTCGCCCGACAGCATCAGGATGAACTCGTCTTCCGTCTCGTGCCAGTGGCGCAGGCTGGAGGTGGAGCCGGGCGGCAGACGTTCGATATGAACGCCAAACTGCGTCAGACCGCCCGGGTCGCCCAGAATGCAGTGGGCATAGGCGTGCATCGGAACGCCCAGAACGGGATGACGCGTTTCGGGTTCTTCGACAAAGGGCAGGCGGGCAAGCTTTGGCATCAGATGCCCCCCTTGCCGATCATGGGTGCGCGTGCAACGGGCGTCATCCGCGCGGTCCTGCCCATGGGGTTCCGTCCTTGTAGGTGAAGCGGGCATCGCCGCCTTCCATCACGACCATCATGTCAACGTCGCTGTAGGTTGCCACTTCGGACGGGGCCCTTGTGCCCACGACCAGAAAGCGCGCCTCGGCTGCGCTGCGGTTGACAAGGCAATGCCCGTCCGGATCGCCTGCGGGAAAGGCCGCGCAATCGCCTGCGCGCATCACGGTTTCGCCCGCGTCCTGGACCAGCACGCATTCGCCCTGCGTCACCATGACAAACTCATCCTCGTGCCGGTGCCAGTGGCGCAGTGAAGACCGCGCGCCGGGGGCCAGGATCACCAGGTTGACGCCGAATTGCGTCAGCCCGCCCGCCTGACCCAGCCGCAGCGAGGACCGGCCCTGCATCTGCGACGCATAGGGTTCGGGGTAGATCGAGCCGGTCCTGACCGGCACCGTGGCAAGATCGATTTTTGGCATCACAACCTCTCGATAATCGTGGCGGCCCCCATGCCGGAGGCGACGCAAAGCGTGGCAAGGCCGGTGCCCTTGCCGCTGCGCTCCAGCTCGTCCAGCAGCGTGCCGATGATGATGGCCCCGGTTGCGCCCAGCGGGTGGCCCATCGCAATGGCCCCGCCGTTGACGTTGACGCGGTCTGCGTCCACACCGAAAGCCTGCATGAAGCGCAGCACGACCGCAGCGAAAGCCTCGTTCACCTCGAACAGGTCAATGTCGGATATCGCCATGCCGGCCTCGGCCAGAATCTTTTCGGTGACCGGCACGGGGCCGGTCAGCATGATCGTGGGGTCGGTGCCGATCTTGGCCGTCGCGCGGATGCGCGCGCGCGGGCGCAGGCCGTGGCGTTCGCCAAACGCCCGGCTGCCGATCAGGATCGCGGCGGCCCCATCGACAATGCCGCTGGAATTGCCCGCGTGGTGGATATGCTCGATCCGCTCCAGCTGCGGGTATTTCATCAGGGCGATCCGGTCAAAGCCGGGCGTGACCTCGCCCATATCCCTGAAGCTGGCTGGCAGCGCGGCAAGGCTTTGCATGTCCGTGCCGGGGCGCATGTGTTCGTCATGGCTCAGGATCGGCAGGCCGTTCTGATCGGTGATGGTCAGCACCGATCCGGCAAAGCGCCCTTCGGACCAGGCGCGCGCGGCGCGGCGCTGGCTTTGCACGGCCAGGCTGTCGGCCTGCTCCCGGGTAAAGCCGTACAGGGTGGCGATGATGTCGGCACTTATCCCCTGCGGCACGAAACAGGTCGTCATCGCCAGGCTGGGGTCAACGGCAATTGCGGCCCCGTCGCTGCCCATGGCGACGCGGCCCATCATCTCGACCCCGCCCGCGATATAGGCGCTGCCTGCCCCGGCGCGCACCTGACTGGCGGCAAGGTTCACTGCCTCCATCCCGCTGGCGCAGAAGCGGTTGATCGACAGGCCGGGGATCGACGGGTCAAGGTCCGACATAAGCACGGCAGAGCGCGCAAGGCAGCCGCCCTGTTCGCCCACCTGGGTGGCATTGCCCCAGATCACATCTTCAACCGCATGGCCCTTCAGCCCGTTGCGCGCCTTCAGCGCGCTCAGCATGCGCGCCGACAGCGCCACGGCCGTCAGCTCGTGCAGGCTGCCGTCGGGGCGGCCCCGGCCCCGGGGCGAACGGACGGCGTCATAGATGCAGGCTTCTGTCATCACACACGCCTCAGGCCCGGTCGGACGGATTGCCGGGCATCATGTCATAGGGATGTTTCCAGCCGGGCTGCGCCGAAATGCGGCCAAGCCAGGCGTCGACATGCGGCCAGTCGGCACGGCTGAAACCGAAGGGTTCGGGGTAATAGAGATATCCGCAGCAGGACAGATCGGCGATGGTCATCTGCGCGCCTGCTACCCAGGCGCGGGTTGCAAGGTGATCGTTCAGCAGGGTATAAGCGGTCTTGAGCCGCCCCTGAAGGAAGGGGATCACGCCTGCGGGGCGTTTGTCTTCGGGCAGGAAGTTCGACAGGAAGCGCGCGGTCCCGGCCAGCCCCGAAAGCTTGTGATTGTCCCAGAACATCCAACGCAGCACCTCGCGCCGTTCCGCCGCCGAGCGGCCGCCCAGTTTGCCGGTCTTGGACGACACATAATCGAGGATCACCGCCGACTGGCTCAGCGTGGTGTCGCCATCGACCAGCACAGGCACCTCTCCCATTTCATTCAGCGCGCGAAAGGCCGGGGTCCGGGTTTCGCCGTTGAAGAAATCGACGAAGACCGGCTCCCAGGCCATATCCGCAAATGTCATGGCCAGCGCCGCCTTGTAGGCATTGCCGCTTTCGCCGAAGCAGTAAAGTTGGGCCGTCATGATGATACCGCTTTCCGGTTGCAGGGGGCAGACGCGGGGGTTTCACACCCCCGCACCCCCGTGGGGTATGTTCGACAGGAAGAACGGAACCTTCTTAACCATGAAGCGGCCCGCTTGTCAGTGCAGCACGGGTCGGGGGCCGGTGATCGCCGGGGGAAAAATGCGCCCCGGCCCTTTTCTGCGCCGCCTTGTGCGGGGTCTGCGGTTCCGGGCCCGGGCGCACCCCGGCTTTTCTTGCGGCAGGCGGGGCCAAATCCCGGGCCTGCCGGTCTGCGGGGCACCGTCCCGCGCGGGCGGGGGAAACGCGGGTCGCGTTTCCCGGTCCCGCCCGGACGGGCGACAGCACCTTCACCGCCTCAATGGCAGGGGCCATCGCCCCTGCCACAGCGCCGCGCTGCCCCTTGCCGGGCCGGGGGCCAAAAGCCCCCGGCCAGCGCCCGCCCCTCCACCGGCGGGCGCTTCGCTCCCGCCGGGTCGGGCGCTGGCCTCTGTGTCTCCAGGACCTTCCGGTC